>JAJFFH010000038.1 GCA_021776735.1 Planctomycetota bacterium
GGGGCTGCTCGTCGACATCCACAAGACGTATCAACTCGCGGGCGGCAACACGCGGCTCGTCGAAGCGGCCCTCGAGGTACACACCGAAGTCGCGCGGGGCCCCATGCGCACGCCGCTCGCGCTCCTGGCCGGGGAGCCGCAGGGCGACCCGCGCGAGTCGGTGCACTTCGAACAGTACGGGGCCGGGCGCCGCCACGCGTGGTTCTGGATGGATCGGGACTGGGGTGCGAGGAGCAAGAACCGCGACACCTTCGCCCGCAAGATCGTCGCCGTGCTCGGCCGCGGTTCGCACAAGGTCGATGTAAGAAAACTCTCCGCGGCGGGCATCGCCGCCCTGCTCGCATTTGTGGAACGCGCCTGACAGGGCCCATCCGCTACCATGCGCGCATGTCGCGGGCACAGGCCGTCGATACCGTCCCGCGCGTGCGAAACGAACCTGTCCCTACATCCACGCCCCGATTCTCCGCCCAACGCACGACGCCGCCTCGCCGCTTACGTCAATCGGCTCGCGCCCGCATCGTCCAGTGATGAGCTTCGTTCGTTACCTGCTCGCCCTGGAATGGCCGGCCTCGGAGGGCGGATGGGTTTTCGGGAGGGACACGTAGAGTATCGATGTCCACGGCACCTGTTCGGGGACGTCGAAGGGGAAACGCTGAAATGAATCCCGCAAAGTGGGCATGGCGATTGATGACGTTCTTCGCCCTTGCGGTGGGCGCCTACGGCTTGGCCGTCGCTGCCGGTCTGCTGAGCAGCGATTCTCTGAGTAAGTTCGACGGCTACCGAGGTTGGGCCAACGTGCATTTCGTCGGTGGTGGGCTGGCGCTCCTGCTCGGCCCCTGGCAATTCAACAAGCGCCTGCGGGCTCGTCGGCTCCAACTTCACCGCGGGATGGGCCGCATCTATCTCGTTTCGGTAGCTGGCAGCGCTGTTGCCGGGATCTTCATGGCCGTTCGCGCCGACGGCGGCCTACCCGCGGGCGTCGGGTTCGCGGGGTTGGGAACGCTCTGGCTGTTGAGCGCCGTTTTCGCATTCACCAGCATCAAGGGCGGGCGGGTGGAGGAGCACCGGCGCTGGATGATCCGCAACTTCGCTCTCACCTACGCCGCCGTCACCTTGCGGTTCTACCTGCCGCTTGCACAGATGGCCGGACTTGAGTTCGAAGCCGCCTACATCGCCATTGCGTGGCTCTGCTGGGTCCCACACCTGATTCTGGTCGAGTGGATACTCCTCGCGTCGCGAGAGCATCATTCGAGGCATGACAAAGGGCACAGCGGTCGTTGACGCCGCTCTCAGCGGAAACCGGGAGAGGGAGACGCTCCTCGGTGGACGCCTCTCGCCGCCCGGCCCGTTCGGGTCTTCGGTAGGGACAGGCCCTGCCCGGCGGCTTCACTCCGGCGCGGCCTCGGTCGTGATCTTGACCTCGCCGTGCAGCGTCCGGTGCACCGGGCACCGCTCCGCGATCTCGAGCATGCGCGCGCGCTGCGCGTCGTCGAGGTCACCCGCGATGGCGACGTGACGCTGGATCAGGTCGACCTTGCCCTCCGTCGTCTCGCAGTCCGCGCAGTCCTGCGCATGAATCTTCGAGTGTCGCATCGAGACGGCGATGCTTTCAACGGGGAGCTTCTTGTGCCGCGCGTACATGCGCAGCGTCATCGACGTGCAGGCGCCCAGCCCGGCGAGCAGGTAGTCGTAGGGCGTCGGGCCGCGGTCGTCGCCGCCGACGTCGCGCGGTTCGTCCGCGATCAACGTGTGGCGCCCGACGCGAATCCTCTGCGTGAACGTCCCATCGCCCGTCTCCACCACCGTCGCCGTGCCCGGCTCCAACGGCGCTTCGGCCGCGCGCGCGGAGCGTCCGAGGTAGCGGCCCGCCCAAGTCGCGAGCGTCTCCGCGACGTACTCGGAGTCCGCGGGGTTCGTGAGCAGATGGTCCGCGCCGTCGAGGGCGATGAAGTTCTTCGGCTGCGGCGCGGCGTCGAAGAGCCGCTGCGCGTGGGCCAGCTCGACCAGCTCGTCGGCCGGCGAATGGAACACGAGCAGCGCGGCGTCCAGTCCCGCGCCGAGATCGTGTCCCTCGAGATCGTCGAGGAATTGTTTCTTGATCGTGAACGTCCGGCCGCCGAGCGCGACGTCGGCAACGCCTTCGCGTTCGATGCGCCCGGCATCGCCGGCGAGCAGGCGGCGGACGTGCGCCGGATCGCTGGGCGCGGCGATGGTCGCGACGGCGCGGGTCTCCGGAACGTGGCGCGCACCGGCCAGCACGGCCGCGCCGCCGAGGCTGTGCCCGACCAGGAGTTGCGGCGCCGCATGATGCGTGCGCAGGTAGTCGGCTGCCGCGACGAGGTCCTGCACGTTCGACGAGAAGTTCGTGTTCGCGAAGTCGCCCTCGCTGCCGCCGAGCCCGGTGAAATCGAAGCGCAGGACGGCGATGCCGCGCGCGCGCAAGGCGCGGCTGATGCGCCCCGCGGCGGCGATGTCCTTCGAGCAGGTGAAGCAGTGCGCGAACAGTGCGTGCGCGTCCGGCGGACCGTCCGGCAATTCCAGGCGCGCGGCGAGCACGTCGCCCTGCGCATTCGGGAACTCGATCGGGATCGTTTTCTGGGCCATGGCCGAAAGTCTAGCCCAGGCCGGGCGAGGCCGGCAGGCGTGAGGAACGGACGGCGATGTCCGCCCCGCCAGACTCCAACGTCAGTGCGGGCATGTCGACCCATGCCGGCTCAGCGAGGACGAGGGAGCGACGTGGTCGCGCGCGGTTTCGATGGCGGGTCCTCTCTCGGTCATGCCGGGACTCGCCCCGGAAAACGAGGGTTCGTTACCGAGCCGGAGCCGCTTGCCCTTGAGTTCTCCTTCAGGACGCGGTTCTCCTCGACGAGATCGGCGATCACGCCCTGTTGTTACTGGTTCACCCAGCCCGCCAACGTCAGGAGGACACGCAGCGGGTAGAGATCGACGGCCATGCTCCCATCGTACGAGCCGCAACGTCGGGCAGGTCAACGAGTTCGGGACGGCTGAGTTTTCGGATAGGACGGGGTCAGGAGACTGCGACGCGTTGCCATCAGCGCTCCAGCGCGATCGGGACCGTCTCGTTCTTGCCCGACTTCACAGTGACCGGAATGGTCCGGGCCTGGTACCCCTTCTGGCTGACGTGGATGGTGTAGGAGCCCGGCGGCAGGCCGGAGAAGTGCCCATCGCCCGTCCCGGAGATCACGACCAGCAGCGGCTTCGCTTTGCCCTTGAGGACGGTGCTTATGTAGAAGTACGGTGGCATCTTGACGCCATCGGGAACCGTGACTTTCACCGGCACGCGCGGGTAGCCCTGGAGGCGGATCTCCTCGAGTGTCCGCGTCTCGTCCTGCGCGAGCGTGACCTCCACCGAGCCGGACGCCGCCTCGTTCGCCCGCACGCGAATCGTGTACGCGCCGGCGGCGAGGTGATCGAACCGGAATGTCCCGTCGTAACAGAGGCCCTTGCCGAGCACGACACCGTCGCGGAGCAGCTCCACCCGGTAGAAGTCCTGCTTCACGTCGCTCGATGCCTTGCCGCGAATGCGCGCCCCGCCGGCCAGGCGGATGTCGAGGCGAGCCTCGCCCGAGGCCGGCACGTCGATCTCGCCAACGACGAGGATCGTGCTCCCGAGACTGATCCGGAGCCGGTTGGGCCCGGGTTGTGCGCTCGCGAACCGATAACGTCCGCGCGCATCGGTCCGGACGGAAGTCTCGCCCTTCTCGAGCTGCACGGTACCGACGAAGGGCGATCCGTCGCTCTTCGAAACGGCACCGCTGATCCCGGCGCCGCGATCCAGTTTGAAGACGATCGGGTCGACGCGCGCATCCGTGACCTCGAACTTCGTCTCCATGGCGGGCAGGGGGTGACCGGGCGTCGTGAGGTTGCGGATGCTGTACTTGCCGGAAGGTGGCGCCGGTACGCGCGCCACGCCGTCGACGAGATTCGGCTGGTGCGTCTGCACGAACGAGTAGTCGGCATCGTGGAGGTGAAGGTAGACCGAAGCGTTCTTCCATTCGTCGGGGAGGTTCTCGAATCGCACGACGAGTTCGCGCGCTTCCTTCAGCACGATCTCCGTCGGCGCAGCGTCCTTGGCCACCTCGACCGTCCCCGCCCACACCTCGAGTCCCTTCGCCCGGACGGTCAGCGCATACTGGCCCGGCGGGAGATGCTCGAAACGGAAGCGCCCGTCGACGTCGGTGAACGTCCAGCCCTCGCGCCCCTGCACGGGACCCCGCTCATAGACGCCACGACGCTGGAGCTGCACCTGCTGATCGGCAATCGGTCGTCCGCCGGCGTGGACGATTCCCTCGAGCGGGAGGCCCGCGACCAGCACCAGGTCGACATCGGTCTTCTCCTTGTCGCGCGGCGCCAGCGTGTGGAGGGAGATCCACGTCCGTTTGTTGCCGATCCCGAGCGGCCGCTTCTGCAGGTCGCGCAGCGGCGCATGGACGAACCGGAATCGGCCTTTGGCGTCGGTTCGGATGATCGGCGGCTTCGCGGGGGTTCCGCCAAGGAGCGCCATGCGCATGAACCCGATCTCCCGAAGGTGGAGTTCCATGTCGGGGACGGGGGTGCCGTCCGGCCCGAGGATCCGGCCTTCGACGATCGCCGGATCACTCTCGACCTCCGTCTTCTCTCCGCCTTCCGCGCCTGGAGCGCGGTCCAAGCCGGGGCCATCCGGATTCCCCGCGACAACCTCCCCCGCCTCAGCGTGGGAACTCTCCACAACCGCGGCGCCGTACGGGTCGGCGCCGGCCCGGGTCTCGGCTCTCTGGGGCGCACGATCCCCGTCGCTCTGCACGATCAGGGTAGTGCCGGCAAGGCAGAGAAGAATCACGAGCGCAACCACCAGTTTCTTCATGCCGATCACCCCTCCCACGAGCAGCGCCGCCTTCGCGATCGACGCTTCGACACCTCTGCCCGGCACGAACGGAGCGAGCGCGGCGAGGCGCGCCTCCGTCCGCGGACCCAGTCTCTTGCGCAGCTCGGCCAGCGCCCGGTGCACCCGCATCCGTGCCGCCGCCTCCGACAGCCCGAGCGTGGCGGCGATCTCCGCGTAGGAACATCCGTGCAGAAAACGCAGCGTCGCGGCAGCCCGCTGCGTCTCGTCGAGCATCGCGAGCGCGGCCTCCGCGTCGGCGCGCACGTCCGGACTTTGCATCGTGGCCTCGGGACGCGCGGCGCGACGGTCGCGTCGGCGCCGCGCGCTCGTGAGGCGGTTCAGCGTCTTCGCGCCCAGCACGATACTGCGCCCGAGATACGCACGCAGCCCAATCGCGCGAGGCCGGTCCGGGGGCGCCTTCGCCAGTTCGAGGAACGCATCCTGCATCAGATCCTCGGCGTCCGCCGGCTGCCCCGTGACCCTGCGCGCGAAGTCGTACGCGAACGTCGCATAGGCGGCCACGAGTCGCTCGAACGCGGCTCCGTCGCGACGCTCGCACCACTCGTTCCACAACGTCATGTCCGTCATCTAGAGGGTACTCGCAACCACGATCCCGAATGTAACGTCAAATTTCCGGATTCGGGCTGCCGCGCCGACGCGCTCTGTGGTGCGCATGGCGAAGAACACGATCATCTCGACCATGCGCTACACGGCGCTTCCCGACGCGATCAAGGCGCTAGTCTCGCTGGCGAGCAACCCCGACAACGTCACGGAGGCATCGTCCCGCCCGAAAACTCAGCCGTTCGTTGCTACGCGGCCCTCTCGTAGTGCTTCGGAATCCCGCCCAGCCGTTCCCGGCAACGAATCGAATCGAATGGCGACGAAGCACGTTCGTGATCCGTTCGTTCCCGGGATCCTGGTGCGCGCTCGGCATGGTCGTGCTCCGGACCGGAGTCAGATCGGGGTACAATGCATCGCATGCGGTCGGTCGTGGTGTTGATGCTCGTGCTTCCCGTGGCGGGGCAGTCGCGGGAGGGGATGGCGCTGCTCCAGAAGGGCAAGTTCAAGCAGGCCGCGAAAGTGTATCGCGCGCTCACCGAGGCACATCCCAACAACGCGCACGCGTGGTACTACCTCGGGTACTCGTTGCAAGGCGCGAAGCGCTACCACGAGGCGTTGAAGGTCCTCCTGAAGGCATCGACATTTCCGCCGGTTGCCCACCACGCAAACTACAGCATCGCGTGCGTGCACGCGTTGCAGGGGCGCCGCGAAGAGGCGATCGCGTGGCTCGCGAAGGCATGGCACGCGGGCTACCGCGACATCGCAGGCGCGCGCAGGGACCGGAACTTGGCGTCGCTGCGCAAAGACCCACGCTTCGAGGCGCTTTGGAAGCGACTGGTCGCGGAACTCGAGCCGTTCCGCGATGGCACGAAGGTGTTGCACGCGTGGATGGGCGAGCATCCTGGCGCGCAATTCGGCTGGGTCGCCGGCAACGCGGGCGACGTCGACCGCGATGGCGTGAACGACGTCGTGGTGGGCGCGCCGTACGTGCGCGTCAGGGGCGTGCCGCACGGCAAGATCTACGTGTACTCCGGCAAGAGTGGGCGCAAGTTGATCGAGAAGGTGGGCACCGCGGGCGAGCAGCTCGGCTACGCGGTGGACGGCGCCGGCGACGTCAACGGCGACGGGCACGCAGACATCCTGGCGGGTGCGCCGGCGACCGGGTACGGCCCGGGACGCGTCTACGTGCTATCCGGAAAGACCGGCGCCGTGCTTGCACCGAATGCAGGGTGAAAACCGCGGCGACCAGTTCGGGATCGAGGTCGGTAGCGACAGCGGACTGATTCTCGTCGGGGCGCCGGGACACAGAGGCGGCACGGGGCGGGTATACCTCTTCAAGGGAAAGGAAGCGGCGGGCACCCTTGACGGGGAAACCGCGGGCGACCAGTTCGGACGCGCGGCGGCGCTTCGCGCGGGCCTGATCGTGGTCGGAGCGCCCAAGGCTGGGCCGACGGGCAAGGGGCGGGCGTACATCTATCGCGGGCGCACCCGCGCGTTCACACTCGATGCCGACGCGACCGGAGGTGCGCTCGGCGAGATGTTCGTCTCCATCCCCGGGGACTGCGATGGCGACGGCGCGCCCGAAGTGCATGTCTCCGACTGGAAGAACAACGGGTCGAATGGCCGGGTCTACCTCGTCTCCAGCAAGACCGGCAAAGTCGTGCGCACGCACACCGGCACGGCCAAGGAGGGCTTCGGCATGGGCAAGGCCGAGGCGGGGGATTGCGACGGAGACGGGTGCGCCGACCTGATCGTGGGCGCATGGCAGAACGCGGAAGACGCGCCGAGCGGCGGCAAGGCGTACCTCCTCTCGGGAAAGAGCGGAAAGACGCTCAAGACGTACACCTGCCGCGCGAAGGGTGACGCCTTCGGCTTCGACGCGACCGGCCTCGGCGACGTCAACGGCGACGGCGCCCCGGACTTCCTGATCACGTCGGCATGGTCCAACGTCAACGGCCGGCGGTCGGGGCGAGTCTTCGTCGTGTCGGGTGCGCTGGACTAGAGCCGGCGCGCCGCCATCACGCGGAAAGGCGGCCCCGACAAATCCATGCCGATGCGAAGGTCCGGGCACATGGCGTTGGGGCGACCGCGCCGGCTTCAGCGCCCCGTCTTGTCGAAAACTCAGCGCTCATCGCTACGCGGCTCTCTCCTCGACGACGTAGGCGATCACGTCCTGTTGCTGCCTGTTCATCCAGCCCGCCAACGTCGTCAGGACGACACGCAGCGAGTAGAGGTCGGCGCTCATGGGCCTATCGCACGAGCCGTAACATGGGACGGGTCAACGAAGTCGGGGCGGCCGAGTTTCTCGGATAGGACGCGGGTTCGAGTCCTGCCCGGGGTGCCACTTTCGCCGCTACCAAAGCCCCGGGATCAACCGGTAGCGCACGCGCTCAGCGTACTCGGCGTAATCGGGGAGTTCGGCCCGCAGCGTCCGATCCTCGAGCGCGGTCCGCACGATGACGCCCGCGATCGACAGCAGCGCCGGTACCAACGCAGCCATCGAACCGAGCAAGACCGGTGTCACCGCGATCCACGCCATGAATCCGACGT
>JAJFFH010000039.1 GCA_021776735.1 Planctomycetota bacterium
GGGGCTGCTCGTCGACATCCACAAGACGTATCAACTCGCGGGCGGCAACACGCGGCTCGTCGAAGCGGCCCTCGAGGTACACACCGAAGTCGCGCGGGGCCCCATGCGCACGCCGCTCGCGCTCCTGGCCGGGGAGCCGCAAGGCGACCCGCGTGAGTCGGTGCACTTCGAGCAGTACGGGGCCGGTCGCCGCCACGCGTGGTTCTGGATGGATCGGGACTGGGGTGCGAGGAGCAAGAACCGCGACACCTTCGCCCGCAAGATCGTCGCCGTCCTCGGCCGCGGTTCGCGCAAAGTCGATGTAAAGAAACTCTCCGCGGCGGACATCGCCGCCCTGCTCGCATTTGTGGAACGCGCCTGACCGGGCCCATCCGCTACCATGCGCGCATGTCGCGGGCACAGGCCGTCGATACCGTCCCGCGCGTGCGAAACGACCTGTCCCTACCGAAAACTAGATCCACGTCCCGATTCTCCGCCTAACACGCGAATTTCGACTCTACGCCGCCTCGCCGCTTGCGTCAATCGGTTCGGGCACGCGTCCGTCCGGCGATGAGCCTCGTCCGGCACGACTGGTCCGCGCGAGGCAGTAGAGGTCGGCGCTCTTAGCCCTATCGCACGAACCGCGACGGCGGACAGCTCGACGATTTCTAGATGGCCGAGTTCCTCGATAGGCGGCGCTAGCCGCCCAGGCGGACCCAAGTGAAATCGCGCGAAGCGTCCCGCTGTTCCCCGACAGCCTACACGCCCTCCGTATCCCAGGATCGTCCCGTCGTGCGTAACCGCGAGAAGCGCATACTCGCCCGGCGCGATCCCGGGAATGACGAATGTTCCCTTCGGGCCGAACGTGCCGCGGCGCGTTCTGAGGCGCCGGTAGGGAGTGTAGTAGTCGCCCAGCGTGCGGCGATGCTGCGCCGGATCGCCGGCCCATTCGGACACCGCAGGAACGGCACCCGACTCGGCGAGCAAACGCGCGACCTCGTCCGGTTCGGCATCGGTCAGCGTCACCGCACGTTCCAGCACAATGGGCTCCACGCCGACGTCGATGCCGGTCTGGAACCCGCGAACGCGGACCAGAGCGATGGCGTACGGGGCGGGCGGATGAACCTCGACGAGCCATGGAATCTCGGCGGAGTACCCCCACGAGAATCCATATTTCGCGTTGGGACGCCTCGGATAGAGCGACGGTGCCGGCGGCTCCGGCCGGGCGTCGGTCGCCTCCTCATACTTGGCGAAGAACCGCCTCGGCACCTGGGCGAATTCGTAGGTACCTCCTACTCCTACCCGGACCGGCCCGCACGAGGACGCGAACGGGGTATGTCCGAGGAGCCGGACGATCGAGCCGGCGACGTCGCCCCCGTCGCGCGCGGACACCCGCCCCCACACGCGAACCCTCGCCGGAACGGAGAGCACCGGAGTCCCTGAGGGAGCATAGAGGAGCGATACGTGGAAGACGCGCCCGTCAGCCAGCGTCACGCGAAGTATGCCGCCGTGCTGAGTCCGCGCGTAGTGCGGGATCACCACGACCCCGTCCGGGTCGCTCGTCGCGACTCGCTCTCGCCGTGCGCTCGCCCACTCCAACTCGACGACCGCGCCTCCCAGGCGCCGGCGAGGATCGCCCGCCTCCGCCAGCGCGAACCTGATCTCGGTCCCCCTTCCGAGCCGGATTTCGTGGTCGTCGGCGCCGAGATCGATCCGCTCCTGAACGACCGCATACCCTCGCTTGCGCGCGGCCAGATGTGCGTTCCGTACCCCTGCGCGCAACGCCCCCGCGAACTCAAACCTCCCCGACACATCGGCACGGGTCGACACCTCACTGGTCGCGTCCAGTGCGTTTTCCGGGCCCGCCTGCATGAGTACGACCTCCGCATCCGCGATCGGCTTGTCAGTCGTCGAGTCGACCACACGTCCACGCACGGTCCTCCCCCGCTCGAGGATCAGGATGTGCGGCGAGCGACCGCCGATGGCGCGGGTCGGGACATAGCCGGCCTTGGACGCGGTGAAGGTGAGCTCGACGTGGTTCTCCGGCGGTGGACCGGCCAACGTGAACCCACCGTCCGTGGCCGATGTCACCTCCCCGAGCTCGGGACCGAAGTACTTGCGGCGCGCCGGCGATATGAGCGACACCCGCACCAGGGCGCCGGCGACGGCTCTCCCCTCACGATCCACGACTCGCCCCCACGCGGTTCGCGGCGCGTCTGGAACTGAATCGGAGGTCGTCGTGACGGGCGTGTCTTGTTTCGGAGCAACGACTTCGCTGGCCCCACGCCTGACCGCGCGAGAATCGCCTCGCTGCCTCGAACGCCCGCGGTCATCACCGGCCACGAGTAGATACAGGGCCACGAGCAGCAACACGCACATGAACACGATCGCGTTGCGACGCATAGCGTTCCGACGATAGCACGGAGCCGGCCACCCTGCGTCTCGTCGCGCTCTCGCGCGACCACCGACGCATCGCCCACGTCAACGTGACGCGACATCCGACGGCGGCATGGACGGTGCAGCAGATGACCGAGGCGTTTCCCGGCGGCGAGGAGCCACGCTACCTGCATCGCGATCGGGACGGCACCTACGGCATCGAGTTCCGCGAGCGGGTCCAATCGCTGGGCATTCGCGAGGTCGTCAGCGCGAAGCAGTCTGGCAGAACCCGTACGTCGAGCGCGTGATCGGCAGCATCCGGCGCGAGTGCACGGACCACATCGTCGCACTCGGCGAAGGCCACCTGCGATCCGTCTTACGCGAGTACGCCGAGTACTACAACACGGCCCGGTGCCATCAGGCGCTTGGCGGGAACGCGCCGGAGCCGCGGCCTGTGGAAGACGGGCCGGCCGCCGTCATGGCGCAATCGTATCTCGGCGGGCTCCGCCACCGGTACACGCGCGCCGCGTGAGAGGCTGACTCGCGTGCGACGTAGCTTGCCGCGGATGAGAGGCCGGCCTTGAAACGGGCGCCACCGGAGCGCATACAGACTCTGCTAGGATGCCGCGATGCCCTGCCAGCACTCTTGCAAGGTAAACGCGAGCGCCGACGATGTGTGGGCGACGCTCCGCAACTTTCACGACTTCGGCTGGGCCGAGGGCGTCATCGAAACCTCCGAGAACGTCGGGGACCGTGGGCCGCACGAGGCCGGCGCCGTGCGATTGCTCAACGGGGTGTTCCGCGAGACGCTCCTCGATCTCGACGACGCGAGCATGACGCTGCGCTACAGCATCGACGACGCGCCGGGTACGCCGGTCGCGGACGCGGTGGACTATGTCGGCGTCGTGCGCGTACGCCCCGAAGACGTTGAAGGCACTGCGAGCATCGACTGGTCCTCAAGCTGGTCGGGCGGAAAGGGGGGCGTCGCCGAGTTTTGCAATCCGATCTACGCGGCGCTCATGGGTGCGCTCAAGAACCGCTTCGGCTCAGGCCGATCTGATTGCCCCGGCGACGATTGCCACCCTGTCCCGACCGAGAGCTAGATCCACGCCCGGATTCTCCGCTTGTCACGCGAGTTCGACTCCATGCCGTCTTGACCCTTGCGGCAATCGGTTCGGGCACGCATCGTCCGGCGATGAGCTTCGTCCGGCACCCGCTCGCCCTGGTCCGCGCCCTCTCCCTAGACCGCACGCGCCTCGCGCTCCAGAACGTCCTGCTCCGACAGCAGCTCAACGTGCTGCGTCGCAACGCGAAGCGCCCGAAGCTCGAGGACAGCGACCGCTGAAGGCGGCCCGCCACGCTCTGCCGCCTCCAGCAAACCGACTGACCGTGGGAGGATTCGCGGGCGTGGAGTCGTCGTAAGGTGGATGCGCATCCTCGGCTGCCTTCTCCTGCTCGGTTCGCCGACTTGGGCCGAACCGTCGTTCAATGAGATCTTCGCCGTACTCCAGACACGAGAGAAGGCCACTACTGCCTACGCCATGGTGTACTCGCGGTGGGACGACGGCGTCCGCAACGGCCCGCACTTCTTCGCCTGGTGCGCGGGCCGGAGTCTCTATCGCGGCCCTAGGCGGGCAAGGGCCGTCGGGGGCCTTCTCGCTTGGCTGACCGGCGCCGTGATCGAGCGGGAGCTGCTCCACTACGAGGATGGGAAGGTCTGTTTCTGGCTCGAGCGACAAACGGCACCGGTGAAGTCGATCTGGGAAGGCGAGCGCTACGACAGCACAGGGCCGGACCATCGGCCCGAGATCGGCCTTCACTGGCGCAACGGATCGCTCAGCGCATACCTCCGGAAAGGCCGAGCAAGAATCGTTGGACGAGAGAACATCGGGGGACGTCCGTGCGTGAAGCTGCTTCTTCCGACCGCGTCGCCTGACATCTTCTGGCTCTCGGAGGAAGACGAGTACTTCCCACTCCAGGCCATTGAGTACGTCGCCCGCCCCGAGGGCTGGAGCGCCGAGAGCACCGAAGACGTGACGATCAACGACGTGCACTACTTACCAACGCATACCTACCGCTGGGAGAGGTTAGAGCGTCGCGGATCGATCGTTTACCCGCTCCGAGCCCGCGTCGTTCGAATCTATGAACAACCAAAAGAGGTCGTGATCGAAGTGATCAGCGCACGCTTCGGTGCTGAGATCACGGCCGAGGACTTCGAACTGCCCGACTTTTTCCTTGCGAGCGGCATGGCCCACACGCCGCTCGGCCCGACCTCGTACCTCCTCGCGATTGGCTGCGCCAGCATCCCGATCATCGGGCCACTCCTCTTGCTCTATCGGAGAAGGCGGCGACGACGCGCCTGAACTGGAGGCAGCGTTCCCGGCGGCGAGGAGCCGCGCTACCTACACCGCGATCGGGACGGAACGTACGGAATCGAGTTTCGGCGGCGGATCGAGTCGATGGGCATTCGCGAGGTCTTGAACACGAAGCAGTCGCCCTGGCAGAACCCGTACGCCGAGCGCGTGATAGGCAGGCAGCATCCGCCGCGAGTGCACCGATCACGTCGTCGCGCTCGGCGAAACGGCATCTGCGGTCGGTGCTCCGCGAGTACGTTGAGTACTTCAACACGGCCCGGTGCCACCAGTCCCTCGGCGGGAACGCGCCGGAGCCTCGGGTCGTCGAGGACGGACCGGGCGCCGTTGCAGCCGTGCCGTACCTCGGCGGACTGCACCACCGATACACGCGCGCCGCGTGAGCGGCTGAGTTGACGACGCCTCCGATCGAACACGACCGAGCAGCGGTCTGCCTCGAGGCCGTCGCTTCGCGCTTTGGAGTCCGTCCTGCACGACCGACAGCATCCCCGCCGACAACGTCGACGCGATAGAATTGACAGCTACACTCAGAACCAAGGCGCGGTTGGGTCTTCGGTAGGGACAACGTCGCCAGCTAACGCGGCCGGAGGATTTGCCGGACGACTTCGATTCCATCGACGCGAGAGCGTAGAACTCGCGCAAGCCGTCGCTTGCTCTAGCCAGCAATCAGACTATTTTGTAGCACCGGCCATCAATCGGTACTCCGTCCAGGTTCCGCCGCTACCTTTCACGGTCCTGCCCGTCGCCGTGTATACACGACGCTTCGAAATGACGTAGCCACTGGCGCACCCTCCGTACAAAGCCCGACGGAAGTAGACCTCGAACGTGTCGGGGTCCACCTGTTTGGCACCCCAGTTCTCTACGAACGTCTCTGACGCCGCGCCCGGCGACGTTCGAACGTCGGGCTCCTCGTAGTCGGCCAACTCGGGGAACACGCGCGGCTTCGACCCGACCCATATGCGTCGCGGAGCCGGAAACTCCTCGACCGCGTCGGAACAACCGGCCAGGCCGACGATCCAGAGCACCGCGCGCGCCGTTGTTCTCATCGCAGGGGTCCATGGACTCGCGAAATGTCATCCGCAGCTTCATGCATCAGGGTGTTGGCCGAAGGCCCGGACCACCACGGCATCTTCACCACGTACCAGACCGTCTTGTAACTGGAGTGGTTGACGCCGTCATCGTGGAGCGCATCCCAGATCGCATTGTCAGCGCGACCGCCACACGCGCCGCTGATCACACAATCCAAGCCGTACGTCAGCTCGCCGAAGAAGTGGGAAAGACTGAACGATTTCCCAAAACTCCAGATGTGCTTGCCCGTCCATTTGCCATTGTGTGAGGCACCGTGTGCAAGGAGCACGACCGCTTTGATGCAGGGGTTGTTGCCATTCTTCTTGAAGAAGTCCTTGGCCTTCTTCAGATCGGCCTTGCTCCCGATCCCGAAGCTCACAACATTGTAGTAGATCTTTCGCTGAAGCCAAGTGCGCGTCTTCGAGCCCCAGGCATCCGCTTTCTCCAAGACGTCCCTCGCCTGGCTTCGAACCGCGGCGACCGCCAAGTTCCGAATGCCCGGGAACATCTTCTTCTCCCACAGGATCACGGCGATCTTCTTGCCGCAGCAGGTGCCTTTCTTCTTGCGTAGCGAGAGCGGATCCCACGCGTTGCGGTAGCTGTCGCCCACATAGGCGAACGAGTTGCCGACGGCCGAGGGGTCGTGCCAGCGGCCCGCCGGATCCTGGGACAGGAAGCGTCCGGTCACGGGGGAGTAGTAGCGATGCACGCCGTACCACAGGCCCGACTCCGCGTCGTACTCCATGCCGCCGTATCCCTGATCCCAGCCGACCGCACTGGCCGCGCGGGGCACTCCGGCGCCGTCCAGAATCGTCCGGGCTCCCTCGTAAGAGTGCACATACTGTTCGACGACCGTGCCAGCGGGTCCGACGATCCCGACGCAGTCAAACGCACCGTCGTACAGCGGTGTCAGGAAGACTAGCTCGGCAGTGTTGCCGTCCCCATCGACATCGCCGATGTCGCGCTGCGCGGAGGAGACCACGCCGCGAAAGTCGCCGTAGTGGCGCCGAAACACGACGCCGAAGGAGTCATAGGCCATTGAGACCTGGAAGCCGACCCAATACACGGTCGTCGATCCCGCCGACGTGCTCTTTCCCTTACGGCGGCCGATGGCGTCGTACTCGTAGGTTGCGACGACCGACGAGTCCGATTTCTTCCGAATCCGCACGAGCCGGTTCCGGTAGTCCCATTCGTACAGGTTAACGCCGTCGTCCGTGAGGTTGCCGTTCGCGTCGCGCGCGTGGGTTGTTCCGCCGACGGCCGTGTAGAAGTTGAGCGAATCGACAGAGTAGCTTGCAGTGGTAGTCGTTCCGCCGCTAGTCACCGCGACCTGCGTGCGGCTCCCGGCCAAATCGTACGTCGGCGCGGTCGTCGTCGTCACGGTCTGCGAGCCCGGCGTCTGGTGCTCCAGCACCGGATCCGCGACGCCCGCCTTGATCAACACGGTGCGGTAGAGACTGTCGAGCGTGTAGTTGTCTCCCGTTCCGCCGGCGTGATGGCGCTTCTCCAGCAACCGGTTGCCCGCGAGATCGAACACGTACTGGAACTTGCGCAGCGAAGTTGTGTTTCGCGTGTACTCGACATGCGTGACGCGCTGGAGGGCATCGTACGTCTGCGTGCGGACGACGCTGTTCGTGAGCGTGACCTGCGGCGCACGCAGACCGGCGTATTGGTAGGTCGCCAGCGTGGGCCCCCCCTGAATCGCAATGGACGAAAGGCGGCCTCGCACGTCGCGGTTCCGGTCCTCAACCGTGCCGTCCGGGTACGTGATCCGCGTGACCCGATCGTCGGCGTTGTACGCGAACTGGAACGTCTTTCCGTTGGTGCCCATGGGATTGGGCCCCTGGCTCTCGCTGAGCAGACGGGTCAAGGAGTCAAAGGTGCGCTCCACAGTCGAATCGTCGTCGGTGATCGTCACGATGCGTCCGAGCGCATCGTACGCCACGTCGACGCTCGTATCACCGGTGGCGCTGCCGCCGAGCGTCGCCGTCTGGGATGTCAATCGGTTCATCGCATCGAACACGTTGCTGACGACCGTTCCCGTCGGCTGCGTGATGGTCGTCGTGTTGCCGCCGGCGTCGTACGCGTACGCCGTTGCGTTGCCCGCCGAGTCCGTCTCCTTCGTGAGCCGGGCTCGCGCGTCCCACTCGTACGACGTCGCCTGATTCTTGCCATCTTTGATCGAAACGAGACGCCCGGTCGCGTCGTACGCGTACGTCGTTCCCACGGTGCCCGTGACTGAGCCGGCACCGGTGCCCCCGGCACGAAGGTCGCGCACGACGGTCAAGAGCCCGCCGCGCCCGTCCCACGTCCGGCGTTCCGTATTGCCCATCGGATCGATGACCCTCGTCTGGAGGCTGCGTCCGTCGTACTCCCGGCTCGATGTGGACGCCAATGTGCTTCCGGGGTCGCGACGTTTGATCTGGGTGGGCCGGTTCAGGTCGTCGTACGTCACCTCGTGGACGAGATCGTCGTAGGCAGCCGTGCCGTGGTTCCAGTCGCGGCGCTTCGTCACCGTCACGTTGCCGCTAAAGTCGTAGGTGAACTCGATTCGGTTCGTCGCGGCATCCTCCGCCGCGACCAAACGGTCGAGGGCGTCGTATGTGTAGGTGGCGACCGCTCCCGTCGGCGACGTGCGCGACTTCCGACGCAGCGCCGCGTCGAACGCGAAGCTCGTCAACGACTTGCTGGTCGTGTTCCCGCTCGCGTCGAGCAGATGGCGCTCGATCGCAACGATCAGCCCATACGGATCGATGACGATCGTCGTGCGGGCGACGGCCACGCCGTTGACGTCAAGCTGCTCGACCGCCGTGATCTGCCCGCCCGTGTCCCACGTCCTGCGGGTCTCCGACTGGTTGGGGAACACTGTGCGTACGTGTCGAAGAGCGTAGTCGAGGAACACGCGAGTGTCATTGCCGCGCTCGTCGGTCACCCTCGATACCGTGCCGTTCACGTCGTACTCGTACTGGGTGACTCCGGCCTCCGGCGTGCCCGCGCCCCGAATCTCCTTAAAAACCAAACCACGTTCGTCGTGCTCGTACTCGGTCTTGTTGCCATTCGGGTCCGTTACACGTGTCAACCTCCCACCGGCACTGTACTCATACGCAGTCGTTGCTGTCGAGGAGGCATCGATTTCCCGCTTGAGCGAAGTCAGCCGATCACTCTGGTCCACGATGAACGTCGTCGAAAACCAAGGGTTGGCCGCATCCACAGCTCCGGTAGCATCCTTGTTCTCCACGTCCTCACGGTAAACATGGTCGTTGTTGTCGTAGAGATACTGGACCGTCGATCCGTTGTCGGGGATTTGCCGCTCCGTGAACTGATCGAGCGCGTTCCACGTCAGAGCCGTCGAGTTGCCCCGCGGGTCCGTCACAGTGACGAGCCTGTCGTGCACGTCGTAGGCATACTGGCCGGTGATCGCCAACCCATCTGGATCTTCGATGACCTTCGTCTGGAGGAACGTAACCGGGTCGTACTCGAAACGAACCACGGAGCCACCGGGCGCCGTGTATGTGACGCGTTGGCCACGACTGTTCCTGGTGTATGACTCCTGGACATGCGTGGGCGTCCCGTTCACCGTTGCCTTCGGATACTGGACTTGGGTCAGGCTTCCCGACGCATCGTACGTCCAGGTGGTCGTGTGATCTGCGGCCGTTGCGCCCGCTTCGTTTCCGAGTTCGGAGACATACGTGAGTGCGCGACAAAACTGAGCGAAAGACGAGTAGGTCCACGTTTCCTTTAGCGGCGGCTCAGAACTGCCGGTCGGCGGGTGTACCGTCCGACTGGTCATGTTGCCCCACTGATCATAGGCGAACGCAATGCTGGACCCGCTTGGATAGATGATCTTCGTGACCAGAGCGCATCCGCATGTCGCGTTGCGCTCGAACTGCCAAACGTAGGAGTTCGGCTCGTTCGGCCGAAGAGGGGGCAGTCCAAGTCCCGTTCTTGTGAAGACCTCTTTGCGAACGATGGCTCCAGCAGGACCGAAGCTATAGACCGTCGTCACGCCGTCGGGATCTACAACCTTGGTTGAGCCAGACGGCATGAACGTGTGCGTCCACGCCTGCCCATACCGCGTTCCCGACGTGAGCCGATCCTGCGTGTCGTAGGACAACGAATGGGTCGTGCTTCCTCGATCGTCCTTCCAGGTCGACAGGTTACCGTCGTTCGCCGTTCCGGTTCCGGTCACATATGTGAATGTCTGCGTTTTCCCCCGCGTGACGACCGCAGCGGCGGCATGGTCGTAGAACGTCGTCGCCGGCCATGTGATCGATGCCAGGTATCCCTGTGCTGTGTATGTAAGCGTAGTGCTTCGCCCGCCCCAATCCGTGATCGAAGTCGCCCGTCCCTGCGCATCGTATGCGATTGTGGTGGAGCGTCCGGCATAATCGACGATCGATGTGATCGCCTGCTGTGGGTTACGGTTGATCGTCACGCCGAGCCCGTATCGCGTACTCACGGAACTGAGATTTCCGGCCCCGTTGAACTGCCACACCTCGCCGTACTTCGTTGTCCTGGTCCAAGTTCCGTTTCCGTTCTTGACCATCTTGTCGAACGCGCCCGGGGGGCTAACGAAGACCTGCCCGACCGGGTCCCACTGGTAGACGTCGCCCGGGATGCCCGGCCCGAAATAGTGAAGGTCACCGTTCGGCTGGGGCACGACAAAGATGTCGAACGGAAACCACCAGTTCCCTGTCATCCGGCTGGGCGTGTCCTGCGAGAAGTACTGAAGAGCCCACACCTGGACATCGGACTGAGCGTCACGGGGTCCGCCACCACCGCCCGCAAGCGGACCGGGTGCCGGACACCAGTTCGAAGCTGGCTCACAGGGATTTCTGCGAGGATCCCCCCGTACCCAGACCCGGCCCCACGACCAAGGGGCAGACGTGCCCAGGAACACTGCGCCCTTAAATTCGCCGCTGTGAGGCCCTAAACCGCCGTCCCCGCCTGGAGCGGGTTGGTTGTGGCTGTAGTCTACGAGCGGACCATGATCCTGAATGGGAGCGCGAGTATTGTCAGATATGCACCCGCTGCACTCAGGCTTGGGCCCCTTCTTCTTACTCGGCGGAAGCGGCTTGCAATTCTTGCAGGTACCTATGCTCCGCGCCGGGATGCCGACTGATTCTTTTCCGCCGCAGCGGGTCGCCGTCTGAGCCTCGGCATCCACACGGCAAACGACGAGCAAGGCCAAACAGGCGCGTGCAATTAGTCGCAACATTCCTAGTCCTTTCCGTGACGCATCCGATCCCAGTAGGAGGTTCTCTCAAAACCGGGAGAGTTCTGTTTGTCATGACAGCCAGCGCAAGAAACCGGCGCAGGCATCGGCGGCGACTGCCGTTTCTCGCGACGGGCCTGAACATGATCTTCGCCACCGCCGTGGCAGGACTCGCATCCGACTCCGCGGACTTCGCGCAACCGGTGCCCGTCCTGCTCTGGAACGTCCTGATAATGACACTCCAGGCAGTTCGGGTTGCGGTCCTGTTTCTTGGCCTTCAGGGCCTGCATCGCGTGGGCGTGCTTTGATTCTGCCCACGATTCGTATTCGGTCTTGTGGCAGGCTCGGCAGGACTCCGAGCCCACCCAGCCCTTTTTGCGGAATGCCAAGAGCTGGCCGGCCTTGTAGGCGCTGCCCATCGACGAGACTTCGTCGTCGTGGTCTTGGACCAGCCTGGCCAGTGTCTTGTCGTCGGGAACGTCCTCGCCGAGCCATGTCTGCCCGCCGCCGGTGACGCTGGAGCCACGGAGTTCGGCCGATCCGACGTACTGGCCGCGCTCACCGGCCAAGACGACGGGTGCTCCGCCGCGGCGCAGCGGCTCTTTCGTTCCGCGCGGGACGAATCCGCCTGCTACGAGCACGACATCCGGGAAATCTTTCGCGAGATCGAGCGCGGGCTTGCCCTTCAGGTAGCCCGCGACCACGATCTTGGTCAGGCCCTTTCGTTTCAGAACCTTGATCGCGTCACGGAGTGCGTCCGTTGGCTTCGTGATGCGGTAGCGGCCCGGAATCTTCTGGTACGGGCTCGTCAGACCGACGACGGCGACACCTTCACCGCTGGGGGTCTTGTGGATGTGCCATCGCGGGAACGGCCGATTTCCGTTCTTGAAGAACAGATTGGCGCAAATCGTGCGCGGTCCTGTGGACCGGACCAGCTTCTCGAAGTCCTCGCCGTAGGCGAGTTCGCCCTGGCCCGGGACCATCGCGTCGTAGCCCAGCAGCTTCAGGCCCTTGAGGACGTAGCGGAGCCGAACGCGATCCTGGGGACGGGTTCCCTCGACGATGTTGCCGAGATCGACGAGCAGGTCGCCGTCGCGGCGAATGCCTGCCAGATACGTCGCACGGCGCGGGTAGCCGCCCTTCAGGCCGGCCGCACAACCGCACGGACGCAGGTAGCCCTTGGTGTCGCCGGTTACGAAAATGCGCCATTTGGTGCGCGACGGCTCGTCCTCGCCGGAGACCGACTCCGACAAGCTCGCCGCGGCAACGGCCAAGGACAATGCCGCTAGAATCAGGGGCGTCGGGCCAAGACGCCTCTTCCTGTTTTTCATGTTCTTCTCCGCGTAGGCCAGACTAAGCGCAACCGTGTCACCACGTCAACCCCAGAACCCCCGATTCCTACTATCGGAATACCCGATGGAGACTGCCAAGCAATGAATCGCGTAATCCTTGTACTCAACGCCGTGATTCTCGTCGTCAACTTTTTTCTCAGCTATGCCAGCTCGTCCTCGCAGATCGGACTCCTGGAATCTGCTACTCACGCCACGGGCGGGCCGTTGCGGTCCGGCGTCCGCAGGACCGACGATGTCGCGTTTCTCCACTTGGCCCAATCCTTGAACGGCGTGATTCCCGCGAACCGCACGGCGAAGCTTACAAAGGGGCAGTTGCTCGCTGTGCGCAACGCCATGCGGTACTACCGACAGGCTACAAGGGCGGGTGTGAGCAACGCGCTGGACGGCGACTCCACGGTGCCCGCGATGCCAGCGCTCGATCAGATCGGTAGGCAGGTTCGACTTGAGATCGAAGAGGCCCTTGGTCTCGCCATTCGGGACGACCTCCTTGTCCAGCAGCTGACCACAGCAGTGATTCGGTTCGGCTAGCACGCAGAGATACGGACAAACCACGGACCGTGCCGAAACCTGGAAGAGCGAGCACGGGTTGTCCAACTAATATGCAAGCGGGGTCCGGGTGGGAACCGCTCGGATCGCATCCAGTGATTCGCCTAAAACGCCGACACTAGGCGGGATTTCGGCGATAGGGTTCTAGGCAATCGGTTGCCAAAAGTTGCCTGTTGAGGCAATTTTGGACCCCAAACAGGCAATTCGAGTTGCCTGTTCAGGCAATTCTGGGGGTGAAACAGGCAACTTTTCAGGCAAAACAGGCAACTGCTGGCAACTCCTGGCGGCCCGTACAACCGTGCTGCCTAGCGAGCAGGCGCTCGGGAAGCTGCCATGCACCGGCCCGAGCATCTAGTCAATCTGCGACGCCGCAAGGATCGACCAAAGCGCACCCGTAGCACGATTCAGAAGAACGTCTAGCTGGAGCGGCGAGAAACTCGCCGCCGGCACATGGGTGGCGCTACTGAGAACATCGAACAGTTCGAGGAGAGCCTTCGCATCAGCGTTCACAAACTCCGCCATGTTCGGCTGAGCCAGCTCGCGCCAAATGAAGAGAATGCGCGCACGTCGCGTCGGTCGCCCGTTGTGATACATGTCCGCCCGATCCCCATGAAAACCGCGGACGACATCGTCTGCAGCCACCCTGTGGAGCAGGTTCGAGAAGAGCTCACGTACGGAAACCGCGAAGTGTCGAACTCTGTCCGGATTCGCGCTCCGAATCGCTTTTCGGGCCCCCTCCCACATTCCCACAAAGTCCGGACAACGGGAATGCAGCAGCGAATCGACATCAGCCGCAGCGACCCCCGCCATGTCTTCGGCAATCGCGTCGGCCTCGGCCTCGGCCTCGTCAGGGTCCTCCGGCTCGCCGGAAACGACGCCTTGGACAACTCGTAGCGACTGGCCAGAACGAAAAAGCTCGTACGACGGAATGTGCGCGAGCGCCGGCGGACCTCGGAGAAGGGCCTGCTGCTCCGCGATGTAGTTGTGTAGTTCGACATGCCGCTCAGCGACCGACCCCACTGCGGAAACAAGGCGGTTGACGAGACTCGGCGCAATCGCGGCCCGTACGTCGGCCAAGTACGAGTAGCCGCCCAAGACCAGTTCCTTCGCCTTCAGCACATGGGCCGCAATCTGAGCTGGCCCGAATCCCTCGATCAACGCGCTCTTGCACATCTTCCGCCAGTCCGCGTGAACTCCTGATGCCTCTCTAACTGACGCTGATAATCGACGGACTGCGTCGGCAAAGAGTGTTGGGTCCGGAACGGCGATCCGCAGGAGTTCTTGCTGCTGGCGGATCGCGACGTGGATCTCATTGAGGCGCCCCACGTCTTGGATGTCGAACGCCAGACTGCGCGCAGCCGTCGAGATCGTTCGGTGGAGGCGTTCAAGTTCTTGTAGGGCTCTGTGCATCGCTAGAGGAATTCTACGGTGTACCACTTTTGCAGGACGGCCCTTGCCCTCGCCCGCACCTTCAGCGTCCATGGACGCATGCCCCACGTTCTCGGATATGCCCGGGTCAGCACGGCCGACCAGGCCGAACACGGCGTTTCTCTGGCAGCGCAGCGCCACCGCATCGGTGCCTACTGCGAGGCCCACGGCCTCACGCTCGCCGGGATCGAGGAAGACGCCGGTATCTCGGCCAAGGCCACCCGCAACCGGCCGGGCCTTCAGCGGGCCCTGTCGGCCCTCAAGGCGCGCGAAGCCGACGGACTGGTCGCGGTCAAGCTGGACCGTTTGTCGCGCACCACGCGCGACGTGTTGGATCTGGTGGCGCTGTCGGAGCGGCAGGGCTGGGCGTTGCACTCGATCAACGAGAAGCTCGACACCGGCTGTCCCCAGGGTCGGTTCGTGGTGACGATCCTCGGGGCGCTGGCGCAGCTCGAACGCGAGCAGGCGGCGGAGCGGACAAAACTGGCGCTGGCCGAGCTGCGGCGGCAGGGCAAACGCATCTCCGGCAAGCCGCCGTACGGCTTCCGGTTCGAGAACGGCATGCTGGTCGAGGTGCCCGATGAAGCAGCACTCCTTGACCGGATGCTGGCGCTTCACGCCGAGGGGCTGGGCGCGAGGGCGATCCGCACGCGGCTCATCAAAGAGGGCAGCCAAAACCCGCGCACTGGCGGCGAGTGGAAGCACGGAACCGTCCGGGACATCGTTGCGCGGGCGGTGCGAGCCGAAAACGGTCGCGGCTAGCCTTGGCTTCTCGGGCGGCATAACCCTTCCGCCGAGTCGATTGCCGCGATTGAACCGAAAACCGCTGCAACGCGATGTTTGTCCTTGGCCTCAAGCGCCCGCCGAATCTCATCAACTGCGTCGTAGATGAGCGTGTTCCATGCCAACGTGCTCGCGTTGAGAGTTGTCTGCACGAGGAGCGTTAGCGCGAGTACGCTGTTCCGTAGAACGACGCAGTCGTCTTCGGTTGGGGTCGGCGCACTCTCCGGGAGAGCCGGAAGTTCGTCACCGTCATCTGCGAGCGGATGAACCGGTCCCGCTGACGCAAGGTCGTAGCCGTACTTGTACAAGAATGGCATTCCCAACCGCCTCGCCACCTTCTCGGGATTCGGGCGTCTCCACACGACGGCGCGGGCCTTGAGCTCGGAGTAGTGGGTCCTCTCGTCGGGCGCAACGCGGTGTTCCTCAGACGGGCGCTTCGCGCGCATCTCCGGGTCACTCATCAGGCGGTTGCGCGCCTCAAACCGTTGAACGAACGACCATGCCTCAAACTCCTCGAACTCGTCCGTGTGGTGAAGTTCCTCCAACGTAAAAAACCGCTCCAGGAGGGCTCGGAAGAGCACCCAGCAATCCTCGTAGTTGCCCGCACGCCAAGCCAACTCGAGGCTGTGTAGCGTCCGCGACGCTCGCGCGAGGAGGATGCGCGCTACCCGGTTGCGCGGCTCGCCAGCGTGTCCGAGGAGTGCCGTCGATACGATGCTAGCGATCCTGCGCACCGCATCGGCGAGCGAGCAATAGTGGTCGATGATCGGCTCCATGAAGGTGCATTACCGTCGAGAGGGCCGACAGTTCGCTATGGAACGGTGTCACCGCGTGCCCACGACGGCGGTGCGGCTACCGTTTGTATAAGTGCTGTTTATGTCCGAGCGTTCTTGATAATGGAAGAATGTCCAGCACCATCCGGGACCGCATCAAGGAGCTGCGCCGCGTCCCGGCACGCGACCTCCGCCCCCACGCCAGCAACTGGCGCCGCCACCCTCCGGCACAGCGCAAAGCCCTTCAGGCGATCCTGAGCGAGGTCGGCTGGGCCGACGCCGTGTTGGCCTACGAGACCGACGACGGCCTGCGCATCATTGATGGACACCTGCGTGCCGAGACCGCACCCGACGCGGAGATCCCCGTGCTGATCCTCGACGTCGATGACGAGGAGGCGGCGAAGATCCTCGCCACCCACGACCCGCTGGCGGCCATGGCGGAGCTCGATGCCGACATGCTGCGCGTTGTGATCGAGCAGGCCCAGCTGGAGGACGAGGCGCTTCGTGCGATGGTCGATGGACTCCTGCCCGAGCCGCCGCTCGCGGACGGGCTGTGCGATCCCGACGACGTACCCGCGCCGCCCGAGGTGCCGATCACGCAACGCGGCGACCTGTGGCTCCTGGGCGAGCACCGGCTGTTGTGCGGTGACGCCACAAGCGCCGAGGATGTCGGGCGCCTTCTTGACGGCCGGCGCCCGTTCCTCATGGTGACCGATCCGCCGTACGGCGTTTCGTACGACCCCGAGTGGCGCAAGCGTGCCGGCCTGCGCAAGGGCGGCGCGGACGGCGCCGTGTCGAACGACGACCGGGTCGACTGGAGTGCGGCGTGGGAACTGTTTCCGGGCGACGTCGCATACGTCTGGCACGCGGGCAAGTACGCCAGCGCCGTGCAGGCGAGCCTCGATAGTGCGGAGTTCGAGGTCCGAAGCCAGATCGTCTGGCGCAAGGCACGCTTCGCGATTTCGCGCGGCCACTATCACTGGGGCCACGAGCCTTGCTGGTACGCCGTCCGAAAAGGCCAGACGTCGCGCTGGTGCGGGGACCGAACCCAGAGCACGGTCTGGGACATCACCCACGTCGCGAACGAGACAGGTCACGGCACGCAGAAGCCCGTCGAGTGCATGCGTCGGCCCATCGCCAACCACGGGGGTACCGGCGATGACGTCTACGACCCGTTCGTGGGTTCCGGGACGACGGTTATCGCGGCCGAGCAGCTCAAGCGGCGGTGCTTCGCGATGGAACTCGATCCGGTGTACGTCGATGTCACGGTCCAGCGGTGGGAGACATTCACGGGGCAGAAGGCAGAACGGACATGACCTGGCTCGTCGCCTCCGCCTCCCTGTACGCAACGTGGCTCAACGTCCACCGGCGCCGGGCATGCTTCGCGATCTGGATCGCGACCAATCTCGCGTGGTCGTTTTACGATTTCACCCACGACCTCCCGGCGCAGGGCGCGCTGATGGCGGTCTATGCGTGCCTCGCCGTCAAGGGCTGGCGGGAGTGGGGTCGTCATGCCTGAGCTGCCGACGTCCGTCCTTCGTCTCAAGCGTCGCCGGATCACGCCGCTCGGCAAGCGACCTCGGTGTGGAGCGCTCACGAGATGGGGAAAGCCCTGCCAAGAACGTGCTGCCTGGGACGAGGAGCGCGACGCCCCCCGCAACGGCCGCTGCGATGCCCACGGCGGACGGTCCACCGGGCCGAAGACGACTCTCGGCCGACAGCGCGCTCTTCGAAACCTGCGCCACTACCGCGAGGGCTGGTGATGTCGAAGTCCGCGCTAACCGGACTCTCCCAGCGCGACCGGCTCTTTGTCGAAGGCATCTGTGCCGGCATGTCCGCGATCGAGGCGGCGAAGTATGCCGGCTCGCAGGCCGCGACGAAGAGCGGGTTAGCGGCGCACGCCTCGCGCTGGAAGCGACGCGAGAAGATCCAGGCTGCGATCAAAGAGCTGCGCGAACTTCACGCAGTGGATGACGACGGCCTGTGGGACTTGACCCGGCGTGCGCTTCGCGAGTTGATCCAGGACAGGTCCAACCCAAGTTCACGGGCTCGGGCGTGTGAGCTGATGGCGCGACTGCTCGGCAAGCTGGCACCCGAACGCCACGAGCATCTCCACGCCCACGTCCGCAATCTGGACGAAATGCGCACGGCGATCCACGAGATCGTAGGCGACCCCGTGATCGCTCCCCTTCTCAAGCACCGGGAGTTCTGCTCGCCCGAGGAGTGGCGGGACCTTGGCGCGGAGATCAAGGCCGGGCTGCGGCGGAGGCCAGTCGATAGGCCTCGGTTGAATGCGAATGAGGCATCGACCGCGAGGTCACAAACGAACTCGACGACCGGGCCGCGGCCGTAGCGGGATTGAAGACCGGCTATCTGCTGCTGACGGTGCCGCCGATCGACTGTCGGCGCAGGGGGCTACTCTTCGCCGCAAGCCACCAAGGCTCCTGTTGTTCTCCGCATCCGCGGAACTGCGCCATCGCCCTGGCAGGGGCGGTGGCGCGACCTCATGTCGGTCGCTCGTGAAACACTCGACTGGTTTGTCTGCGAGGCCGCCGGCTGCCACTAGCGCCCTCGCACGTGGACAAGCCCTACCAACAGGAGCCACGAGTGACTACGAGCGGAAACTTCAGACAGCGAGCCATCACTGAGCATCGCATTCGCGAATACGATGTCGCCGAAGGTAGCGTCACGGGGCACGAGTTCTTCGTCGTCCGTCGCCCTGCAGAGAACGAACAGCGGCGTGCAGGGGTCCTATGGCGAACGACCTTTCCCGATCTTCGCGATGGAGACCAGGGCCTCGTCGTGCGCCACGAGGGCGATGCCCTCAGCCGCCTGAGTGCCTTTCATGTCGTCGCAGTGGCGGCCGATGGGAGCGTGCGCCTCAAGGCGAACGACCTCATCGGAGGATTGACAGCGGACGCCGAGAGCGCGTATGACCGGGTGTCCGGCCTGCTGGGTGCGAGTCTCCTAGGTGAGTAATCATGAGGACCGCAAAGGACATCGTCGCGCGCTTTCAGGCGAAGAATCCGGGGCTACCGGACGAGGCCGCATGGCTCACTGCCTATCACGTCGTTGCTGGCCGCGATCCTCGCAAGACCTACAGCGCCGAGGTCCGCGACTCTCTCGTCCCGAATCCCGGCGAACCGATCAGCGAGGCCGTTGAGCGGACGAGGATGGCATCGATCCTCGGACTCGTGCGGTCCGATCCGGTTGTTGACCAGCTGTTCGACGCCGCCCTCGAGGCGTTCGCGTTTCCCGAGTCGATGTGGTTCCGGGAGGTGAAGTGGGCCGGCATGAAAGAGGGCGAACTGCTCGATTTCCCACCGGAGCCCCGACACAACGCAACGCGAATCTGGTACGGCCACCGGCTTCTCGATGTGGCCGCAGACACGTCGGTCGAGCGCAAACGGCGTGATCTCGCGGCGTTGGCCACCGCCTGTCTCGTGGTCGCTTCGAGCCATGTCGTCCGCACCAGTCTTCGGCGGCGGCTTCATGAGGCCGCGGCCACAACGGGCGACCACGCGAGGCTTCTGATGCAGATCGCCGATCTTGGCGGAACCAGCGCCGACGTTCAGCAACTGCGGACCGCGATTCAGGAGCGCCGCGACCAGAAGCGTCACACCGCCCGCCAACCCACGCGAAGAAAGGACATGGGCACGATCTTGGCTCAGGCGAAGGGCCTGCTTGTTGAAAACCCGACATGGACCAACGCGCGGCTGGCCAAGCAGCTTGGAATCCGCCGTGAGACATTGTCGCGCTCCCCTTATAAGCAGCAGATGAAGCGACTCCGGGACACGCTCAGGGGGTTC
Organism: Planctomycetota bacterium; assembly: GCA_021776735.1. Classification (GTDB taxonomy): domain Bacteria; phylum Planctomycetota; class PLA2; order PLA2; family PLA2; genus JAJFFH01. Next base: position 19,702 of record JAJFFH010000039.1, read on the forward strand.
GACGAAGAGCTGCGAAAGGAGTCCGACGACCGAGCTATCGGAAACGCCGAGAGATCCTCGATGCATCACCTGTGATCCGCTGAGTGATCACAGGTGATCGGTTTTATTGACCCCACGGCAAGCGGAAAATCTAGCCGACGCGCACTACGAGGGTCACATCCACTGGACTAGTGGATGACCCACAATCGACTCTCCGATCTCCAAGACTCGCGCATCGTCTGGTTCGCCGTGCTCGAACGGGCCTATCGCGATCACGACTTCGAAGCGATTCGACGAGCGACACGAGAGCTGCAGCGCCTCGGCGTCGTAGTCCGTTTTCACGCTCTCAGGCCCGCAGGGGCTGGGCTATGACCTGCCCGGCGACGGAGCGTGCCGCATTCCTCCGCACCCTCCTGCCCGGCGACGCCGGGAACGTCTCGCTGATCGCGGCCACGCACGCCCCTCCGGTGACGGGCGAGGCGGACGGCCGGTTTCGGCAGCGGTGGTTCAACGACACGGACGCGCTGGCCGGATTCTTCGCTGCCCACGCCAACGAAGTCGCGACCTATGTCGCTCTCGCGTCCTTCCGCGGCCGCAGGCGCACGAAAGGCAACGTCGTCAGCCGGACCTGCCTGGGCGTCGACCTCGACGACAAGTGCATGCCGGACGGTTCTTGGGAGGAGCGCCACGCCCGGACCCTCGAGATCGCGGCGGCCGTCCCTGTCCCCAAAGTCGTCGTTGACTCCGGCAACGGCGTTCACATACACGTCCTCCTCCCGGAGGAGTATCGCGTCCGGCCCCGCGGCGATGACGACACCGTCACCCGGTTCGAAGCCCTCGGCGTCGCGTTCCGACGCTATCTCGAGACGGAGATCCTCGCGCGGTTCAACCACACGACGAAACTGGATTCAACGCACGGCGTCGAACGCGTCTGGCGCGTACCCGGCGGCTGGAATTGCAAGGCCGGACCTGACAAGAGGGTCCTCACAGCGGACCGCCGCATGTGGCGGAAAGTCCGCCTGGTCACCCCCATGGAGCGGGTGCGCAACCTCGTGCCGGCAAACATCGACTTCCTGTTGCCCTACGTGGAGGAGGCAACAGCCGGGGGCGACAAGCCGACAAAGGCAGGAGGCGCCTCCTTCGCCGTGGAAATACTCCCCGAGCGCATGCGGAGGGAGTGGCCGATGCCCAACGGCGATCAGTCGGCCCACGACTTCGCGGTCGCCTGTGCCCTGCTCAAGGCCCGACAACCACCTTTTGTCGCTTATGACGCTTTGGTCGCCCGACGGTCGTGTCTCCCTAATGCGGAAGATCGCTCGAAGGCGAACCGCGACGACTACCTGCGCCGGACCGTTGATCAGGCGTTTCAGCGCACGCACGGGGAACTCACATCTCAGGCTGGCCCGTCACGGGGTTCCGCACCGCCGCCGTGGCCGGAACGGCTCGACGGGCCGGCACTGCACGGATTGGTGGGCGAGTTCATCCGGCTCGTCGAGCCCCACACCGAGGCCGGCATACCC
>JAJFFH010000040.1 GCA_021776735.1 Planctomycetota bacterium
AACGGCTCCCGGTCGAACAGCGCGCTTCGTACATGGCCGACGCGCTCGCGGCCGCCGAGACTGGCCGCAGCCTCACCACGAGCCTGCTCGCCGTCAGTCGCCGCGAGAGATTGCAGCCCGAGGTTCGCAGCGTCGGTGCCGGAGTGCGCAAGTTGGCGCGGATTCTGCGAGGAGTCGTCGGACCCGACATACGAATCGAATGCTCGTTGACCGGAGCCGAGGACTACGTCGCCATCGACCCCGGACGTTTCGAACGTGCGCTGATGAACCTCGCCTCGAACGCCCGCCACGCCATGCCTGACGGTGGCGCGCTCCGGTTCCGGGTCCGGCGTGTCCGCGTGTTGCCGGACCAGTGCGACCACGCGGGCCTCGCGCAGCCGGGCCGCTACATCCGTCTCGACGTGGTCGATGACGGATGCGGCATGGACGCCGAAACGCGGAGCATGGTTTTCGAACCGTTCTTCACCACGCGGCAAGGGGGAACGGGACTTGGGCTAGCCACCGTGTACGGATTCATCCGGCAAAGCGGCGGCAACATCACCGTCAACTCGGCACCGGGCCGGGGCGCGCACTTCTCGATATTCCTGCCGGTAGTTCACGCGCCCGCGGAGCGAAAGCCCGTCCGGCCCCGCGTCTCCGCTGCGCCGGTTGGCGGCCTCCACGGAGTCTGCCTGTTGGCGGAGGACGACGACGCAGTGCGTCCCGTCGTGAGGGCCGCTCTCGAAATGGAAGGCCTAACCGTTGTCGAGGCAAAGAATGGCCGCGATGCCCTGGCCAGCTACCGCTCTTTGCCTGACGTAGCGCTCATCGTCTCCGACGTGGCGATGCCCGAGATGTCTGGCTACGAGTTCGTTGCGGCCGTGACCCCTGGTCGCCCGACGATACCCGTGCTCTACATCTCGGGCAACACGGCCGGGGTGCCCGAGCCGCCGGGGGCTCATCCCATGCATTCTGACTTCCTCGCCAAGCCGTTTGGCCCGACGGAACTCCGGCGCCGCGTGCGCGCCCTGTACCTTCGGAGCCAGTGCCTCGAGCCGGCGCCCGCAGGCGGCTCCGGATGATTCGTCCGGAATCTCTGGCGGGCTCCCCGCCGAAACGTCGTGTTGGTTTTGTCCGGGTGCTGCCCGCACGCTTAGCTGGTCGCGTGACCGCCTCTGGGCGCCCGCGCGCCTAGCTGGCCGGGGAGCGACGCGCAGGAGGCCGAACGGCAGAGCCGAACGGCACATTCGTAATGGGAAAAGGGGATAGGGTGGTGCGCGCCGTCTCTCCCCCGGCCAGCTCGCATCATAGACCGGGAGCGCGACCGGCGTGAGCCTAGTTGTCGCGTGTGCCCCAGCGCGGGACACGGGTCCGTGGCTCAAGCCCACGGGTGAACGGCTTGCCAGCGGTCGCCCTCGCGCCAGTGCTTCGGCAGGCGCCACCGCTCAGGACCACCCGTCGTCCGGCACAGAAGGGACCGGCCAGGCGCGTAGCATTCGGCTTCGATGACTGCTGGCGGCTCGTCCGGAACAGCGCCGAACCTGACCCAGTAGAGCCCAGGCAACGTGGGGCGTCCGCGTGCCGTTGGAAGTCCATCCATTCCAGGCACTCGCGGTGGACTTCGAGGCGGTGTTCGTCTCCTCGCTCCGACCGAACGTTGATGGTGTCCTGCGCATCGGACCTGCCGCATAACACGCACACTCCCTACCTCGGCGGGCTGCACCACCGGTACACGCGCGCGGCGTGAGCGGCTGTGTGTTGCCCCTACTTGACGGTGCGACCGCGGGACCCGTCTGTCCGCAGATCACGGTACGTCGCGATTCAGGCCCGTCGTGGCGCGCGCGGCATCCCCGCCTCCAACGTTGACGCGGTAGAATGGATACCTACGTTCGGTTGAGTCTTCGGTAGGACAAGGGACAGCCAGCCGGCGACGCTGATCGTCGTTGAGTCGGAGCCGCTTGCCCTTCAGCTGCTCCGTCAGGACGCGGTTCTCCTCGACGAGGTACGCGATCACGTCCTGCTGCTGCCGATTCATCCAGCCCGCGAGAGTCGCAAGCAGAACTCGCGGCGGATAGAAGTCGACGCTCATGCGCCTATCGTACGAGTCGTAACGTCCGACAGGTCAACGAGTTCGGGACGGCCGAGTTTTTGGATAGGACGGGCTCCGCTACGCTCCGCCACGTCCAACCCATCCCTCAGAACTCGAATCCGCTAACATAGAAACTGGTACTGAAAACCAGACCCCCTCAAGACAACGTGCCCGGTTTGCACAACTAGTGGCGCCCGCGGCGTCATAGGGTCGATGTAGAAGCGTAACCAGCCGGTCTCGCATAGCCGGCTCACATGATGAGGAGGGATCGATGCGCTCTCGCACTCTCGTCCTACTGCTGGCTGCCCTTTGTGGCATCTCCTTGTTGCTCGTGCTGATGTCCGACGACTCGAACAACGGAGATCGACGACAAGGATCCCGCCTCGACGCGTGCGGCGAAGAGGAGGCCAACCCTCCGCACGCGGACGCGGCGAACGACAAGTCCGACGAATCGTCGAGCAAGACCGCCGACCAGTCTTCCGAGGGCGACTCGCCCTCCAAGCAGAACGAATCGAGAATCGTCGTGTCTGGAACGCTGCGCTACGAGGACGGGTCACCCGTTCCTGGCGCCGTGTTGCTTCTTTCCGGAGATCGGACCACGACAGCGGTGACCGCCAGCGACGGGAGGTTTGAGATCTCAAGCGCCGCTGCGAAGACCGGAAACCACGATCTGATGATGAAGGGCGTCGGAGACTACGACTCAATCGCCATCTCCCGAGTGCGCTTGAAAGTCGACGTGCCCAAGACCATCGAAGTGACGATCACAAGAGGACTCGAGTGGTCGGGAGTCGTTTTGGCGGAAGAGACTCGCAAGCCGATCCTTGCCGTTGTCGTCCTGAATCGAGGCGGGGCGGCCATGGCCAAGGGATGGCAAGGCTCAACCTGCATCGCCATTTGCAACAAGTCGGGCCGGTTCCGGTTCAACCACGTCCCTGCCTCCCCGTACACCGCGTCGATTCGCGCGAAGGGGTATCAATCCCGCACGATGCAGCTCGGTGAGAGCAGCTTCGAGTCCCCGGCGGAGATCCTGCTCGGTGCGGCGTCGAAGCTGCAGGTGAAGTTGAAAGGCATCGCTCCCGCCTGGACGAAAATCCCTCTGTTGATCACGATCCGAAGCACGAAGGCCGACGGGAGGCTCGATGGCAAGTTCCACGAGGCGCATCACCGCCGGGGCGAAGGCCCCTGGACGATTCCCGTTCCGCCCCCGGGCCGCTACGAAGTGGAGATTCGGTCTCCGAAGCATCGCGAATTCCCGCGTTTGTCTAGATCACTCGAGGTGGCGACGGAGACGCCCGCGCCCATGGAGTTCGAGATCGATGAGGGCATTCGCGTCGTAGGATCGGTCTCATTGCCGGATGGCACGGCGGTTCCGTCGGCCCGAGTGCGTTGGGGCCCCAACGACGCGGAGGCGAAGACGAACGAGAATGGGCGTTTCGAGTTTCCGCACGTTCCCAACGGATCGGGCACGATGCAGATCTGGAACGGCGTCTTCTGGGTCGGACTCGGCGCGTTCGAGATTCCTCGTAGCGGCCAACTCGAGACCCGTCTCCGTACACACGGCACCGGCACAATTCGCGGCCGTTGCGAGGTCGACGGAAAGCCACCGAGCGCGTCGATACGCCTGATGTTGCGCGGGCCGGACGGAAAACTGCTCGGATCGGGATTCACGAAACGGGACGGCACGTTCGCACTCCAGTGGTTGAGCGCGGGGCGTTACATGGTGTCCATCAACCCCGCCAGCGGTGGGCCGGTCATGCGCGAGATTTTGGTCGACGCGCACGGAGAACGAGTCATGGACACAATCGCGTTAGCGGCGTTCCCCAGCCTCCCCGTCGTCATCGAGAAGAACCCGGCGGATCTGGTGGTTCCGGATCGGATTTCCGTGATCGTGCTCCCTGACGGCCACCTCGGGTGGATCCACAAAACGAAGTCCGGAACATGGACACTCGAGGGGGTGCCGGAAGGAACTCACTCGGTCCTCATCCGCGGTGATGGCATTGAGACGGAGCGCCACTCCATCACGGTTCGCACGGGTCAGGTCGAACCGGTTCGAATCCGACTGCGGGCCCAGGAATAGCCGGGTCGTTTCTACCGCACCACCTCGCGCCGGTATACGTGGGCGTGGCCGTCGTTCACGTCCGCGGTCAGCTCGAGACGGTCATCCGCTGGCATCGCCAGGGATTTCGGTACTTCTGGCGATGGAAGTCGCGATCCAAGCCGGGCCGGCCGCCGATCGAGCAGAAGCTCATCCACCTGGTCCGGCGCATGTCGACGGACAACCCGCCCTGGGGCGCGCCGCGCATCCGCGACGAGCTCGCGCTGCTCGGGCACGATGTCGCCGCCTCGACCGTGGCGCGCTACATGGTCCGAGTCAAAGACCGCGAGCAGGCGCGGCAGAGCTGGCGTACGTTTCTCACCAACCACATGCGCGTGAGCGCAGCCTGTGACTTCTTCACCGTGCCGACGCTGACGTTTCGAGTGCTGTACGTCTTCGTCGTGCTATCGCACGATCGACGGCGCATCGTCCACGTCAGTGTGACGCGGCATCCGACCGCAGCGTGGACTGCTCAACAGATCACCGAGGCGTTTCCTGGCGGCGAGGAGCCGCGCTACCTACACCGCGATCGGGACGGAACGTACGGGCTTGAGTTCACGCACCGTGTCGCATCGATGGGCATCCGCGAGGTCATCCGCGCGAAGCAGTCGCCGTGGCAGAACCCATACGTTGAGCGCGTGATCGGCAGCATCCGCCGCGAATGCACCGATCACATCGTCGCGCTCAGCGAAGGGCACCTGCGGTCCGTGCTTCGCGAGTACGTCGAGTACTACAACGCGGCTCGGTGCCACCAGTCGCTCGGCGGGAACGCACCGGAGCCGCGGCCTCTCGAAGACGGAACGAAGGCCGTCACGGCCGTTCCTTACCTCGGCGGCCTGCACCACCGATACACGCGCGCCGCGTGAGCGGCTGAACCAACGACACCCTCTCTCAAACCGAGGCTGCCGCGATACCGGTCTGCCCCGGCGCTGGTGCCTTGCGCCGCAGAGCAGTCCGGCCGTCACAGACCGCGACGTCGGGCCTTCCGCTGACGCGATAGAATGGACGCCCACACTGAGAAATCGAAGCGCGTTTGAGTTTTCGGTAGGGACAGGACAAGCCTCCGAGGGTATCTGATGGGGTTCTGAGCGGTTGGCCCCGAACGGCTCGGATCAGGGCGTGGTGCCATCGCCCTCCGCAACCGCGCGCCGGCCCGCCTGGACCCGTTCCAACTCCGGCCGGTCGCCGACTTCCCGGCACAGCGTCGCGGCGCGGTCGAAGAGGCGGAGCGCCGCCGCCGTGTCGCCCAACGCAAAGAGGATTCCGGCCTGCGCGCAGAGACTGGCTTGCAGGCTCGCCGGGCCGGGCTCCGTACAGACGCCGGCCGCGCCGGCGTCGCGCAGCCGCGCGCACGCCTCCTCGTGCATGCGATAGAGACGCAGGGCGTCGGCGAGCCGTCCCTGCGCCCCGCGTATCACCGCCTGTCCCTGGGGTCAATCGCCAGAAGCCGCCAGAGTCTTCTTGAGCCAGAGGGTCATCTCGTCCAAGGACATCGATCCGGACTCCAATCCCAGGCGCTTGCCCTTGTGGTCCAAGACCAAGAACGCAGGCGTACCGTCAATCCGATGACGACGAATCAAGGCTCGATGCTGCATGAAGTTCACGCGCACGATCAAACACCGATCTCGGAACGTCTGGGCAAACTTTGCGTTGAGGAACACACCGTGTTCCACCTGATGGCAAAACGGTCACCCAGCCTGGTCGAGATAGACCAGCAGAGGTTTCTTGGCCTTGGCCGCCGCCTTCTGCGCATCCTCGAGACTGCCCGAAAACCACGTTGTGCCGCGGCCCTGGTCTCGGCAAGAGTGTCTGAACTCTGCTTCAGTGTTCGGGCGGCTTCGAGGGACATCGCCGTCCGTTTGCTTCATCATGGTTCAGCCGGGACATTGCGTCCGTTCGGTCGTCGTCCAGCCTTGAGTGACCCTAGGACGGCTGTCGCGCCCCACGGCCGCTGGGCGGGTTAGCGACAGCCCGCCCGGTCGATTTGGGTATAACGAAGCGAACGTGTCGATCTCGGAAACGACCTGCTGGACCGTCATCCGTGGCGCCGCCGCAGGCGGAGTCGATCAGCGCACCGAGTTCGCGCGCCGGTACGAAAGCGTGATCCGCGCCTACTTCTGTGCGCGGTGGCGTGGTTCCGGGCTCACCCGCGAGTTGGACGACGCGGTCCAGGACGTTTTTGTCGAGTGCTTCCGTGGCGCACTGGATCGTGCCGATCCGGATCGGCCGTTCCGGGCGTTCCTGTACGGCATCACGCGCAACGTCGCCCGCCGCATCGAGCACGACCGTCGGCGCGCCGGACTGCGGCTCGAGAGCGGTTTCGAGCTCCCCAGTGTGGAACGCTCGCTTTCCGAGATCTTCGACGAGGCGTGGGCTCGCGCGCTGATGCGGCAGGCCGCGGTGGTGCAACGGCTCCGGGCAGGCGACGAGCGCGCCAAGCGTCGCATCCGGCTCTTGCGACTGCGCATCCAGGAAGGCCTGCCTATTCGCAGGATCGCGGAACGGTGGGACGCCGATCCCGTCAAGCTGCACCGCGAGTACGCTCTCGCGCGGACCGAGTTTCGGCGCGCGCTCGAGTTGGTGGTCGCCGAGCACCATCCCGGGCCGCCCGGCGAGATCGAGCGGGAGTGCGCCCGCCTGGTCTCACTGTTTTCCTGAAGACCGGCCGCGAAAACCCGTGCCCGCCCGAAGAGGGACATGGACGATCTTGATCGGGCGATGTTCGCGGGCTTTGAATCCGATCCGGGCGAGAGCGTGCTCGAACGCATCGAGCGTACGGCCGGACGCAAGGCGCGGGTGCTCCTGCACGACCTCCCGCACGACGCATCACCGCTCCTGCGCATGGCCGGACCGCTGCCGAACGGGGACGAAGCCAAGGACGACAACCGGTATCACATCGTGGGCGAGATCGCCCGCGGGGGCGTCGGCATCGTCCACAAGGCGCGCGACAAGGATCTCGGTCGCGACGTCGCCCTGAAGCTGCTGCGGGCCGAGCACGGGAACAAGCCGGAGGTGCTCGCGCGTTTCGTCGAGGAGGCGCAGATCGGCGCCCAACTACAGCACCCGGGCATCGTGCCGGTATATGGCCTCGGCCTGAACGGGGACGGCCGTCCGTACTTCACGATGAAGTTGATCAAGGGACGAACGCTCGCAGCGCTCCTGAAAGAACGCGAGAATCCGTCCGACGACGGCCGCCGCTTCATCGAGATGTTCGAACAGATCTGCCACACGATCTCCTACGCGCAGGCACGCGGCGTGATTCACCGGGATCTGAAACCGAGCAACGTCATGATCGGCGCCTTCGGCGAAGTGCAGGTCGTGGACTGGGGGTTCGGCAAGGTGCTTGGCCGGGAGGATCACCCGGCCGCGCGTTTGGCCGAGCGCACCGTCATCGCCACGGTTCGCTCCGACACGGAGGGGTCGCGGTCGCTGGCCGGCTCGGTCATGGGCACGCCCGCCTACATGCCGCCGGAGCAGGCGCTCGGCCACGTCGATGAGCTCGACCGGCAGTCCGACGTGTTCTCGCTCGGCGCCATCCTCTGCGAGATCCTGACCGGTCAACCGCCGTACACCGGCAACCCGAAGGATTTGCTCATGCTTGCGTCCCAGGCGCGGCTGGAGGACGCCCACGCGCGCCTTGAGTCGTGCGGCGCCCACGCCGGGCTCGTCGAGCTCGCGAAACGCTGCCTCGAACCGCTGCGCGGGTCGCGACCGGAGCAGGCGGGGGTCGTGGCGGAGGCGATCGAAACGCATCTGGCGGCAGCGGACGAGCGCGCGCGCGGTGCCGACCTCGAAGCGATCAAGCAGCAAGCCGAGGTCAAAGCACAGCGCCGGAACGCGGCGTGGGCGCGGCGCAAGCGGCGCCGCACGCGACTGGTCACGGCGGCGATCCTGCTGGCGACGGCGTGCGGGGGCGGCGCGTTCCTGTGGAGTGAAGCGGACCGGGACCGGCGAGTTGCAGCCGCTCGGTCGCGAGTCGATGCCGCGATGGAACAGGCGGCGTTCCTGCGCGGCCAGCACAAGTGGGACGAGGCGCTCGCCTCCGCACGCAGGGCGCACGGCATCGCCACGACCGAAGCGGACAACGAGCTGCGACAGCGCACCGCCGATCTTGTCCGAAGCACCGAGACCGGCCGGAAAGCGCACGAACAGGCCCAGCGGCGCGCCGCGGAGGCAGCGGCATTCATCCGCGACCTCGAAGAGATCCGGCTGGCCCGTGGCGACGACATGAACAACCGCGCCACGGACCGCGCCTACGCCGCCGCCTTCCGAACGCGCGGACTTGAGCTCAGTGATTCGGGGTGTGCGGACGGTATCCGGGCACGTTTTCCCGCTGCCGTCCTCGACGTGGCAGCGGCGCTCGATGAGTGGGCCTGGCTCCGCCGCACCAAGCGACGACTGAGCGACACGGAATGGAAGCCGTTGATCGCGGTCGCGCGCGCCCTGGATCCCGACCCGTGGCGCAACGGGCTCCGGAGAGCGTCCGTGAGCGAAGACATGGACGGACTTCGCCACCTCGCGTCCGAAGCGGCCCGGCAGGGACTCCCGTTACGCACGCTCGACATGCTCGGCGTTGCCCTGGGACAAGGGGGAGACCCGGAGGCCGCCGTTGCGTTGTACCGGACCGTTCGCCACTCGCATCCCGCCGATTTCTGGGTGAATTTCCATCTCGCAGGCTTCTTGATGCTTCAGCAGCGTCCGGGGCCCGCAGAGGCGGTCCGCTTCAGCACGGCGGCGCTGGCGCTCCGGCCGGAGTCCGTGGTCGCCGTCCAACGTCTGTCCGAAGCCTTGGGGGAACTGGGCCGGCACGGGGAAGCGATCACGCGCCTTCGCGACGCGATTCGAGGGACCCCGACCAGCGCGACGCTGCACGTCGGTCTGGGTGCCGCGCTCAGCATGGTGGCGCGTTTCGACGAGGCGGTACTGGCCGATCGCGAAGCCATTGGCCTTGATCCCGACAACCTCGTCGCGCAAAACAACCTCGGATATCACCTGCTGGAAGCGGGGCATCTCGACGCGGCCGAAAACGCCTGCCGGAAGGCGATTCGGTTGGCCCCCCAGGAGGTGACACCGCGCCTCAACCTGGCGGACGTGCTGCGCCTGAAGCGGCAGTATGTCGAGGCCGAAGCCGTCTCTCGCGAAGCGGTTCACGTCGATCCGCAGGATCCGGACGCCCACGGCGGCTTGGCAGCCGTCCTCATGGAACAGGGACACCCAAAGAAGGCGCTGGCCGCGATCCGCGAGGCGATCCGCCGCGCCCCGGGGCGTTCGAAGTTCCACTACAACCTGGGCGTATTCCTGTCCATGATGGGCCGCGAGAAGGATGCCGGGCGCGCCTGGAGCACGGCGATCGGACTGGAGCCGGCCGTCGCCGAGGCATTCGTCGGCCTGAGCTCGGTGCTTCGCCCGCGGGGAGAGTTCAAGCGCGCGGTCACGCTCTGTCGGGAGGCGATTCGCCGCAAGCCCTGGCTACCGAGCGCCCATCAGGGACTCGGCCTCTCGCTGCGCGGCCTCGGTCGCCTGGAGAAGGCCGAGGCCGCGATCCGCGAGGCCCTTCGGCTATCGCCCAACCGCGCCACGCTCTGGGCGAACCTGGCCGCGATCCTCACGGACCGTGATCGCCCGCGCGAAGCCGTCGAGGAATGTCGCAAGGCCCTTAGGCTCGATCCCGCGCTGGACCTGGCCCAACGGAATCTCGGAGGCGCGCTGGAGAAGCTCGGCGCGCTGGAGCAGGCGGTCGAGGCGTATCGCAAGGCCGCGGCATCGGAGCGGTACGCCTACAGCGCGTATGTCAGGCTCGGGCACACGCTAGCAAAGCTGAGGCGGTACAAGGAGGCGGCAACCGCGATACGGGCCGCGATCCGGCTGAAGCCGGAACAAGCGCTGCCACAAGCGAAACTCGCGGCGATTCTTCAGCGGCTCAACCGCCCCCGGGAGGCCATCGAGGCCTGCCAGGCCGCCCTGCGGCTCGATCCGACGTACGCGACCGCGTACCGCAACATGGTCAAGGCGTACGCGGACCTCGGCGAATTCGACCGTGCGATTCAGGCCTGCCGGGACGCGGTCCGCCTCGATCCGATCCCGGTCGACTACGAGCAGCTGGGATACCTGCTCGCCACCCAAGAAAACGACATGGACGGCGCCTTGGCTGCCTATCGCGAGGCCGTTCGACTGGCCCCGAAGTCGGGGCGGATCTACATGAACATGGCTTCCGTGCTGATGCGCATGAACAACCGGGAGGGTGCGATCGAGGCCTGTCGTCGCGCGATCACGCTGGATCCGCGGCTCGCGCGGGCGCACGCGCGACTCGGCTGGCTCCTTTGGCGGACGGGGGCGTACGACGAAGCGGAGCCGGCTCTGCGTGAAGCGATCCGCCTTGACCCCAAGCTGATCCAGACCCACCGCGACCTCGGCAACGTTCTCGGCGATCAAGGGCGCCACGAAGCCGCGGTCGCCGCGTACCGGGAGTACCTTCGACGCGCGCCGAAACGCGTCGATGGACACCACAACCTCGGCCTTGCTCTCGGCCGTCTGGGGCAGGTTGACGACGCCATCCGTTCCTTTCGTGAGGCGATCCGGCTGGTCCCAAGCGGAGTCGCGCATACCCAGCTGGGATTCCAACTCGTCAAGAAGGACGACATCGAGCGCGCCCTTGCTTCGTTTCGCGAAGCGGTTCGGCTCGCACCGGGAAGCATCATCAACCAGAACAACCTCACGCACGCCGCGCACGCGTTCAGGCTTGAGTCAAAGTGGCTGGCAATCCGCGACGGGGATTCCATCCCTCGGGATCCGAGAGACGCCGCCGCGTTCGCCTGGGTAGCGCAACTCCAGGCGCGCCCGACGCTCTCGGCGCGCCTTTACGAAGTCGCCTTCGGTGGCGGCCTGAAAGCCAGCGAGCTGGACCACCTCAACGCAGCTTGCGCGGCGGTGCTCGCCGCCGAAAAAGGCAGGGCCGAGCACTGGCGTAACCGCGCCCTGGAATGGCTCCGAACCCGCCTCGGAGCGCTTTCGACAAGACCACTGGCGGCCCGGCGAAAGCGCATCGACTGGTGGCGCAAGGACCCCGACTTGGGCAGCGTGCGGACCCCTGAGGCGCTCGCGAAGCTACCGGAGGCGGAGCGCGAGCGATGGCGCAAGTTGTGGGCGGACGTCGATGCGCTCGCGAAGGAGGAAGACCGATGAGCGACAGCATTCTGGAGCGTCTCGCGGACCAGGGCCGCGGGGCCCCGCGCGTCGAACTTCGCGCCGCCGTTCCGGACGACCCCGCACTCGAGCGCGCCGACGAGAGGCGCCATGGGCGCTATGAAATCCTGGGCCCGCTTGCCGAGGGTGGCGTCGGGGAGGTCATGCGCGGTCGCGACGTCGATCTGGGCCGGGATGTCGCAGTGAAACTCCTGCGCGAAGGCCATGTACGCAATGCGGATCTCGTCCAGCGTTTCGTCGAGGAGGCACAGATCGGCGGGCAGCTTCAGCACCCCGGCATCGTGCCGGTCTACGAGCTCGGTATCGAGGGCGATCGTCCGTTCTTCTCCATGAAACTGGTGAAGGGACAGACGCTGGCCGCCCTGCTCCGGGAGCGCGCGGACCCGGCGGATGGACGGCGCCGCCTGCTCAAGATCTTCGAGCAGGTGTGCCAGACGGTCGCCTATGCGCACTCGCGCGGCGTTGTGCATCGCGATCTCAAGCCGTCCAACGTCATGGTCGGAGCGTTCGGCGAGGTGCAAGTGCTCGACTGGGGATTCGCCAAGGTGCTCTCGCGCGGCGGCATCGCGGACGAACGTCCTCCGCCGCCCGACCGGACTCACATCGCGACCCTGCGCTCGTCGGGCGAGGGCTCCGCGTCGGTCGCCGGCTCGGTCATGGGCACGCCCGCCTACATGCCGCCGGAGCAGGCGCTCGGCGAGGTCGATCGACTCGACGAACGATCGGATGTCTTCTCCCTGGGCGCGATTCTCTGCGAGATCCTGACCGGGTTGCCGCCCTACGTCGGCGAGGATCTGATTCTCCAGGCGGCCCACGCGCGACTGGAGGACGCGTACGCCCGGCTCGCCGGCTGCACCGCAGAACCCGTGCTGGCGGCGCTGGCGCGGTCCTGCCTGAGTCCCGTGAGAAAGGACCGGCCGCGTGACGCCAAGGCCGTCGCGACGCGAATCCACCAACACCTCGCAGCCGTGGACGAGCGGGCGCATGACGCGATCCTGGATGCAGAACGCGATCGCCAGGCTGCAAGACAGGCAGCCGCACAAGCCGGAGAGGATCGGCGCGCCCGGCGGCAAGGGCTGCTCGTGGCCGTGTCCATCCTGCTCGCGTTGATAACAGCGGGCACGAGCTACGGGTGGCTGGCCCGCAAGGCGCGCGAGCGTGAGCGGCGAGCCGCAACCGGCGCGGCGATCGCCCTGCGTGAGGCGCAAGAGCTGCGTGGTCAGGGGAAGTTCGCCGAGGCGATCGCGGCGACCGAGCGCGCCCTGGCTTTCGGCACCGGCAACGTCGCGGCCAACGCCCGGCAACTGCACGCGACGCTCTCCGCCGAGGCGGCCGACGTGCAACGCACCGCCGAGTTGCACAAGAGGGAGTCGGAGTTCCTGTCCGCTTTGGAAGAGACCCGGCTGGGAAAGGACGACATGGAACCGCGCGACGTGGAGCGGGGCTACCGCACCGTGTTCGCCGGGGCCGAGTTGTACATCGAACAGGCCGGGGCCGAGACCCTCGCGCGGGGGCTGCGCGCGGCGTTTCCGAACGTCCTCGGCGAGATTGCGGCGTGTCTCGACGAGTGGGCCTGGTGGCGACGCAAGATCCTCAAGAACGGGGACTGGGGCAAGCTGGTCGCCGTCGCCAGGGACATCGACGCGGATCCGTGGCGCGACAAACTGCGGCTCGCGCTCCAGCGGGACGACCTGGACGGACTCCGCACGCTGGCCGCCGAGGCGTTCACGCGGCCCCGTCCGGTACAGACACTGGCACTGCTGGGCATCGCGCTGGGCTACGGAGGCGCCTCGGACGAGGCCGCAGAGCACTTTCTCGCGGCCCATCGCCGGCACCCCGCGGACTTCTGGATCAACACGCACGCCGCGGTCTACCTGACGAGGGTCCGCCCGCCGCGCCACGCCGAGTCGCTCCGCTTCGCGACCGCGGCCAGCGTCCTGCGCCCGCAGTCCGCGGCAGCACAGAATCTTCTGGGCATCGTGCTGCGAACCAACGGTCGCTTCAAAGAAGCCCTCGTCGCCGCCCGCGCCGCGGTCCGGATGGCCCCGAACAACCTGGTGTATCGCAGCAATCTCGGCGTGAGCCTGTCGGTCCTGGGCCGCCACGACGAGGCCGTCGCCGCCGATCGCGAGGCGCTGCAGCTCGATCCGCACAGTGCCGCCGTGCATAGCAACCTCGCGTTTCACTTGCTATACCTGAAGCGGTTCGTCGAGGCCGAGACCGCCTGCCGCGAGGCGATCCGCCTGAACCCGACGCTGGTGATCGCCCGTCGGAATCTCGCGACCGTGCTGCACACCACGGACCGTCTGGACGAGGCCGAAGCCGCCGCGCGAGAGGCCATCCGGATCGCGAAAGATTCCGCCTTGGCCCACGAGGTTCTGTCCAATGTCCTCATGCATCGAGGCCGGGTCGAGGCCGGGCTCGCCTCGGCCCGGGAGGCTGTGCGACTCGAGCCTTGGGCTCCAACGTGGCACTACAACCTGGGGTCGAAGCTGGTCCGCCACAACCGGATCGACGAGGCCGTCGCCGCGCTGCGCAGCGCCATCGCGCTCGAGCCGGTGATTCCCCAGGCACTGGTCAACTTGAGCATCGCGCTCCAGATGCGCGGCGAGTTCGACGAGGCAATCGAACACAGTTGGAGGGCCGTGCGGCTGAAGCCCGGGCTCTTCAACGCGCACCAGTCGCTCGCCAACGCCCTGGAGCGCGCCGGGCTCATGAAAGAGGCCGAGGTCGCGGCGCGAAGAGCGATCGACGTTGCTCCAAAGCGATCGAGCCTGCACCGCAATCTGGCGCGCCTGCTACTCCGCCGCGACCGTCCGCAGGAGGCCGTCGAGGCCTGCGTGACCGCGATCCGGCTCGACGCGAAGTCGTCGCACGCCCATCGGATTCTGGGCGACGCGTACCGCCGGATCGGCAAGAGCGACCACGCAATCGAGGCGTATCGCCAGGCCGTCCAATGTCCGCGTGGCGATCACGCGCAGTACGCACTGGGACGCGCGCTCCTCGCGCGCGGAGACCTCGCCGGCGCGGCGGACGTCTTGCACCGGGCGGCCCTCCGAGAGCCCCAAACACGCCTGCTCCAGCGCGACGACGCAAGAGCGAGGCGCATGCTCGAGATGGAAGCGAAATGGCTCGCGGTCTGCCGGGACAAAGCCAAGCCCGCCGACGGATCCGAGGCGCTGCTGTTCGCCTGGGCGGCCCACGCGCAGGCGCGGCACCCACGCGCAGCCCAACTGTACGCGCTCGCGTTCACGGCCGGCGAGGCACCCGCCGCGCGGGACCGCTACGACGCCGCCTGCGCGGCCGCCCGGGCCGCGACCCACGGCGGCGGAGAGAGCGCCGCGCGCTGGCGGCGGCAGGCTGCGACGTGGCTCCGCGCGGAACTCGGCGTGATCCGGGGCAAGCCGCTCGTGGAGCGTCGCCGCCGGCTCGGCCGCTGGCGCACCGAGCCGGATCTCGCGCCCCTGCAATCCGCGCAAGACGACGACGATAGACGAAAGCTCTGGGCCGAGATCGACGCCGTCTTCGCGAATGGGCGCTAGGGATCTCTCTACGCCCGATGGCATCGCCGTCCGTTCTCTTTTGTTGTATTCAGCCCGAGCGCCCTTCGGGGCTGTGGCAAAACCCGGCCGGATGGGAACCGCTCGGATCGCATCCAGCGATTCGCCGAAAACGCCGATCCCAGGCGGGATTTCGGCGCTAGGGTTCTAGGCAATCGGTTGCCGCCGTGCTCGTGGTCATCGCAGGAGTAGGCGCTCCATCGCGATCGCACGACCGAGCCGACCGCCACCCGCCTGCGTCATAGCGCCCCATGAGGACAGGCATCCGATCCCGGCCCAACCCCCCTGAATTGGCAGAGGGCCCAGCCGCGCGATCTGTGGCGTCCATGGCGCCTAGAACAGTATGGACACACTGACGACAAACCTATCGTTGTCCTCTTGGAATCGGTACTCAAGAGTCAGCAAGAGCGAGTAGCTCTCGTCGGGGCCACTCATCGCGAGATACGGGATGTAGGCCGGTTCACGGCCGGAATTCGTTACTTGCTCCACTCGAAAGCCGCCGACGGCTCGGATCCGCTCGTGAACGCGGGGCAAGAAATACTCGATCTCCAGGCTGTAACGGGCGCGAGTGGCCGCGCTGTCTTGCTTGTCCACACCGATTCCGCCCGTGACCTTGAGAGACTCGATGGTGATTGTGCCAAGTCCCGTCACGAGCCAGCGGTCGTCATCGACGAAACCGTGCAGACCAACGGAGTTGAACCCCTTACGGTAGAACGTCTCGAGGAAGACTCCCTTGGGTGACCCCTCCAACTCGAAGCTCGCCTCATCACGAGCTTCGGTGGTCAGCGGGATGGAAAACTCACCGGGAAACGCTAGGGTCACGAAGTGAAACAGCCCGTCGCTGGGCGATTCCCCCTCGATTGATCGAAACTCGAAGGTCACGCCCGGCGATCGCCCCGCAGGCGAGAACGATCGCAGCGACTCGAGACGCGTATTGCTCGACGGATCCCCCGCCAGGGAGGTGCCGAAGAGGGCCGGCGTGCTGAACGACAGCCTCCGTGAGACGTCAACCTGATTCAGAGCGCGATACTGACCGACGGTGAACGCGCTCCGGTCGTCGATCTGCCAAGTGAGGAAGGCGTCCTCGAAGCGGCCGCTGCGGTCGCGCAACGTCCCATCGCTGCGGCTCTGAAGGCTGACGATTCGCCACTCTATGAAGTAGGACAGGGAGTCCCCGATCGGCCCACCACTAATCAACTCCACCTTGCTCAAGTAAAGCTCGATATCGATGCGGCGCTGTTCTTCCTTCTGCGCGGTGATCCAAACCGCCAGCGGGGCCGTGTCGACCTTCTTCGCCTCGATTGCCGGAGGCATGCGGTAGCCGCGTGCCCGGAAGTCCCACCCGGTCTTGTTCAGCTGGGGAGCGACCGAGTGGCAGGTGGTGCAGCTGGTTTCGTATGCGCGGGCGTATTGCGGTGTGGCGTACGCCGGCATTGCAAGCACGGCGAGCGAGAACAGAATAGCGATTCGTTTCATGGTGTCTCTCCCTCTGGGTCATAGTATTGCGGCACATGTAGCCGCGACTACATTCACTGGCCGGCAATAGTAGCCGCGGCTACATAGACTGTCAAGGCCGTAGAAGGCCGCTGGCCCGGCCCCAAAAAGGGCAGGTTCAGAGCCGGCCGCCCGAGGTGACGATCTGACGCAAGCCCGTTCGTGCGCAAGAAAGTGGCGCGCTTCGTGGGACCGCGCGGCGAGCCGTCCTTGCCGCGGACGCAACGTCGCGACCCGCACGGAGGTCGACTACTTCACAACCGCAGGCCTCTCAGGAGGCGCGGCATTCCGCCGGGAACCAGGGGCCGTGGAGAGCGTGCCGATGCGCTGTAAGCCTGCGCGTGAACCACAACAAGGACTGTCGTCGTACAGCGGGAGGCCGCGTGGGTGGTTCTGGGACTGGGCCGCCGCCGAGCTCAGTGCCCAGCCGAGTCAGCGATGGCGCGCATACGCTTGAGCGTTGCCGGGCTGACGTGGTGCTCGATGCCCTCCGAGTCGATCGCCGCCACCCGTTCACTGACGCCAATGGCCAGCAGGAAACGATAGACTATGTCGTGCCGCTCGCGGCAGCGGTTCGCCAAACGCTTGCCGCTGCGCGTTAGTTTGATCGGTTTCCTCGGCTCAGTCGTCACCAAGCCGTCCCGCTCGAGGCGGCGCACGACCTTGAGGACCGTCACGTGGCTGACGCCGAACTGGGCCGCCAGCTGAGTGACCCGGCATTCCCCGCGAGCGGCAATCATGTCGTCGATGGCTTCGACGTAGTCTTCGGCGGTCTCGGAGGCATGATCGTTGCGTGTTCGCTCGAAGCCGGCGCGGGTCGGTCGTTTGGCCAAGATTGATGTTCCCTATACCAGATGCAGGATGTATCGACGGTTCACACCGCGTGTTCGAGTCTAATCGAACGTCCATCGCGGGTGCCGAAACAGCCAAGGCAACGCCCGAGGTCACCTCCCACAAACGCTATGTCGGCGACAGGGGAGTCGCGCGCCGGCAGGAACGACACACTCTCTACTATCGACCGACGTGCGACAAATGAAGGCTCGACTCGGTACGACATCACTGGCCTTGGACGAGAATAGGGACCTTGGCTAGATCTGGCGGTGATCATCGCTCCCACGGAGAGCAGATCGCCAACAGAACGCGGGCCGCTACGCCCGCGCGGTCACGCCGTCGTGGCCTCCCAGGAAGCCCTGCCACCGCTCGGAGAGACCGTCCAAACCACCTGCCGTCAGGTTCCCGCGCGGCACAGGGCCCTTGCATCGGAAGCTCAGGAAGATCCTCTTCGCCACGTCGCCGCCTACGTCGTTACCAGCGTTCAGTGGTGGCATCCCGCCCGATCCGAGCGTCCATGGACGCCATGGCCAACGTCCTCGGATATGCCCGGGTCAGCACGGCCGACCAGGCCGAACACGGCGTCTCTCTGGCAGCGCAGCGCCACCGCATCGCGGCCTACTGCGAGGCGCACGGCCTCACGCTTGCCGGGATCGAGGAAGACGCCGGTATCTCGGCCAAGGCCACCCGGAACCGGCCGGGCCTTCAGCGCGCCCTGTCGGCCCTCAAGGCGCGCGAGACCAACGGACTGGTCGCGGTCAAGCTGGACCGGTTGTCGCGCACCACGCGCGACGTGTTGGATCTGGTGGCCCTGTCGGAGCGGCAGGGCTGGGCGCTGCACTCAATCGACGAGAAGCTCGACACCGGCTGCCCCCCCAGGGTCGGTTCGTGGTGACGATCCTCGGCGCGCTGGCGCAGCTCGAGCGCGAGCAGGCGGCGGAACGGACAAAAGGGGCGCTGGCCGGGCTGCGGCGGCAGGGCAAACGCATTTCCGGCAAGCCGCCGTACGGCTTCCGGTTCGAGAACGGCATGCTTGTCGAGGTGCCCGATGAAGCAGCACTCCTTGACCGGATGCTGGCGCTTCACACCGAGGGGCTGGGCGCGAGGGCGATCCGCACGCGGCTCATCAAGGAGGGCAGCCGCAACCCGCGCACCGGGGGCGAGTGGAAGCACGGAACCGTGCGGGACATCGTGGCGCGGGCGGAGCGGACACGCGGGCTCACTCGATCATCTAAGAGTGTCGCCCCGACGCATGCCGCGCCGCGATTGTAGTTGTGCAGGCGGCGACAAAGAACACCGCCCCCACAGCCAACCAAGTCCGCGACGACACGTTGCGCAGTTCGGCGGCTAAGTCTTGACCTCCACTTTCGGTGAGCACAACGGCGAGCACGATCATCGGCGGCGCGAACTGCAGCAGGACGCCGACGCACTTCCAAGTCAATCCGCGCAGTGAGAACAAATATCCACCGACGAGGATGAATACGCCGGTAAGGACGGAGAACAGCGCCTTAACGAACCGCTCTCCAGGGTAGAAGTCCTTCGCGACATCGATCATGAACCCGGCGACGATTCCGAGCAGCGGTAGCGACCAGACAAACGGCTCTTTCCGCGCGCTTCGCGTAACGTTGACTACAACCGAGTAGGCCTGAACCGCACCCCACGCCGTGACGATTCCGCCAACGACATAGAGAGCGGCTGGCGCCACTGTGACGCCCGCGACGACTCCGGACGTTGCCGCGGCAACAACCATGGCTGCAGCAGCTCCCACCGCGGTAATGATCTGGCATATCGCCGTCGACACGACGGGAATCAGCAACCAGAGCGCGAGCACCACCCCCGCCGTGATTCCAACAACCGCAGAGATCTTGCGTACGTCAGTCCGCGCCACGAGACACCCGTCCCTTCTGCTGCCGAGGTAGAGTCAGAATTCGTGTTCTGAATCCTGAAAGAAAGGCGGCGCATCCTTCCGGTTGATCAAAAACCGAAACGCCCCCAGTGGGCAGAAAGGACACGCCTTGAAAAAGAGCGTAGCAGCCGAAGCAGCGCCGCACGAGGTGCGCGGCAGCCTGGACGAGATTGTGCGCTGGGGAGCCCAGAGAATGCTGCAGGCCGCGCTAGAGGTCAAAGGCGCTTCGCCAGGTCTTCCCGATGACGATGGAGCGGCGCTGCTGGGTGCACAAGACAGCCAACATTCTCAATCGCCTGCCCATGTCTATCCAGGGTGAAGGCGAACCTGCACGAGATCTGGATGGCGGAGACGGGCGAGGACGCGAACAGGGCGTTCGACCTGTTCGTGAGCAAGTGCGGTGCGGTCAGTCAGCCGCCGTCGCGAGAGGGTGGCTGCGACGAAGCGCACGCAGGTGCTCCTCTTGGCGAGCCTGCAAGATCAGTCCCGTGTGCGCAAGATGACCAAGTCCCCCCACGGCCCGGAGCAGTGCGCCCCATAGCACTCCGCCCAGCAGCGTTGCGATCGCGACGACGTATGCCGCAGTGCTCGCGAGGTAAATGGCTCCCGCAAGCCCGCACAACTGCACGAGTCCGCCCATGACCGCCAACCCGTCGAAACAGGAAGGCGGGCGAGGCGAAATGGCGACGGGGATATCGCTCGGGCTCGCCCCCTCATCCGATCGTGCGTCCGGCGCAAAGGAAATGGGTTTCCTCTTCATGACGGCGTCACTATCGGTTGTCACGGCATCAAGATGTAGAAGGTGACTTCCCGTGTCGCTGACGGGCGTCTTCGGTGCGGCCCCACGAACCGCTACCGAAGGGGGGGGAGGGTCTTATCTCTACAAGGCGGCGCCTGAAGACCGGCCCCCGGCGCGCTCTTTTTTCTCACGGGTTTCCCGGGTTTTTCCAAGACCCCATGACGCGCGGAAGACCCCATGACGCGCGCGCGAGCGTGAGGCCCCTGATGGTCCCGTTCGAGCTATAATCGGACGTTATGGGCACCCGAGGCCCCACGCCCCTCCCCCACGCCGTCCTGGCCGCTCGCGGCTCGTGGCGCGCCAGCCTCGCCCGCGACGAGCGGACACCGGTTCCCGAGGCCGGTATCGACGACCCGCCGGAATGGCTGGACGACGAGGCCCGCGGCGCCTGGAACGATCTCTCGGCCCGGCTGCAGGCGATGGGTGTTCTCGGCACGATCGACTGGCACGCCCTCGCCTTGTATTGCCAGCTCTGGTCCCGCTGGCGGCAGGCCGAGGAGTTCCTCGATCGGCACGGGGACAGCTACGTCGTCAAGGACAACCGGGGCGAGGCGCGCGGGGTCCGGCTCTACCCACAGGTCAAGCTCGCTGGCCAGTTGGCCGAGCAGCTGACCCGGCTGGGCCGCGAGTTCGGACTCTCCCCGTCGGCCCGGACACGGGTCCAGACGATCCCGATGCCCCGCGGACCGAGCAAGTTGGACAAGTTCCTGAACCAGCCGCCGTCGGTGTCGCAAGGCTCATAACCCCGACGACTGTCGGCCCTCCGGGCATAATACCTGTATATGCAGGTACGTGACCGCATCATCGAGCTGCGCCGGGTCCGGGCGGCAGACCTTTTGCCCAACCCGAAGAACTGGCGTACCCACCCTCGGGCACAACAGGATGCGTTGCGCGGCATCCTCGCCGAGGTCGGTGTTGCAGCAGCGCTGATCGCGCGCGAAACGGATCACGGCCTCCAGATCATCGACGGACACCTTCGGGCCGAGACGCTGCCGGACCAGGAGATTCCGGTGCTTGTCCTCGACGTCAACGAGGCGGAGGCCGACAAGCTGCTCGTCTCGCTGGACCCGCTCGCCGCCCTTGCCGGCCGCGACGACGAGAAGCTCGAGGCGCTACTCGCCGACATCAAGACGGACTCCGAGGCACTGAAGGATCTGTTCGACGGACTTCGACCTCTGATCGTCGGCGACGGACTCACCGATGAGGATGAAGTACCCGGGCCGCCGGAGGAGCCGGTCACACAACCGGGCGACTTGTGGCTTCTCGGCGACCATCGTCTGTTGTGCGGCGACGCCACGAGCGCGGAAGACGTCGAGCGGCTGCTGGACGGGACGGTGCCGCTCCTGATGGCGACGGACCCGCCGTATGGCATAAACTACGATCCGACGTGGCGTCGCGAGGCGGGCATCAACCGCAACGACGGACGCATGGGGCGCGTGCCGAACGACCACCGCGCCAACTGGGCCGAGGCGTGGACGCTCTTCCCCGGTGACGTCGCATACGTCTGGCACGGCGCCCTGCACGCAAGCGAGGTCGCAGGCAATCTCCAGGCGGCAGGCTTCGCGATCCGCGCCCAGATCGTCTGGCGCAAGACGAGGTTCGCGCTTTCGCGCGGCGCGTACAACTGGCAGCACGAGCCCTGCTGGTATGCCGTGCGCGAGGGCCGCA
Organism: Planctomycetota bacterium; assembly: GCA_021776735.1. Classification (GTDB taxonomy): domain Bacteria; phylum Planctomycetota; class PLA2; order PLA2; family PLA2; genus JAJFFH01. The sequence continues at coordinate 21,625 of JAJFFH010000040.1, forward strand.
AGGCAGAGTGGCGCGGAGATGCGTCGCAGTCGACCGTCTGGGACCTCGCTCTGGCCGGGGACGTCGGCGATGACGCCAAGGGCCTCGGGCACTCGACACAAAAACCCGTCGCGGCAATGCGCCGCCCGATCGCGAACCACGGCGCGCGGGACGACGATGTCTTCGATCCGTTCGTGGGGTCCGGGACCACGATCATCGCTGCCGAGCAGCTCAAGCGTCGGTGCTTCGCTCTGGAAATCGACCCGGTGTACGTCGATGTTGCCGTGCGCCGTTGGGAGAAGTTCACGGGGAAGACCGCCGAGAGGAGCGCGCAGTGAATCAAGACGTCGGACCGATCGCGCGCATCGACTTCCGGCACCGGCTGCCCGCCCAGAGCGTACTGATGTCCGTCTACGCCGGCCTCCCGGTGTACGGGTACTTCCGCTGGAGGCCGCTGCCGTGAAGCACGAGCCGTTCCACGGTCTGCTCCCCGGGGACGCGCTCGAGACGGCGATGCGCGTGAAAGCGCCGCGCCGTCTCCGTCCCCGGTGCGGCGCACGGACAAGGCTGGGACAACCCTGTCAAGCGCGTGCGGTCTGGGACGACGAACTCGGCCGACCGCGGAACGGGCGGTGCCGGCTGCACGGAGGGCTCTCCACCGGACCGAGGACCGAGACCGGACGGAAGCACATTCGGCAGGCGCTGCGTCGTCGGACCCGCGGGTGACACTGGAGGGACCATGGTCGACAAAAACGACCAGCCCCCGAACAAACGCTCCACGCTCTCCGGCAGGATCACGGAGGGACTTCGCTCACCACTCACCGGTGCGATCAAGTCGGGCCTGTCGAAGCGTCTCGTTGCCGAGTACGAACAAACGCAGCTCGCCGCAAGCAAGCTCGCCGAGTCGCAGGTCATGCCGAACGTCGTCCGACGAAAGAGTGTGACTGACTCCCCGTGGATCCAGGAGTCGATTCGAGCCTTTGAGTCGAAGTTGCCCGATCCTGATGAAGTCCGCGAGAACGCGAAGACGCTCCTGACGGAGGCCTTCGTCGCTGCTCTCGGCCAAGTCGGCGAGGCACGCGAGCCGGCGCCTCCCCCCAACACCGAGACCGGTGAGGAGACCCCTGCGCGGCGCACTTACACCGTCAAGAAAACCTGGGCGCTTCTGCGCGGGTCAGGCATGCAAGAGCTGACGTACGGCGGGTTCAAGCAGTGGCGCCCTTCAGCGAAACGACACCGGCCGAGAAGCCCCATCCGGCGCCGCGTCGTCGACGCCTGGGACGAAGAGTTAGCCGCTTTCGACGCGACGGAGATCGATGCCATCTGTGACCGAATGCGCCGAAAGATCGCCGCGCACGAGCGGTCAAGCGGACTGGGCAGCGAGGATGCGGCGCGCGAGATCGCGCAGGACGGTCTCTGGTAGGGACAAAGAGGTCAAACTCGGGGTAAAGAGGTCAAACGGCAGCGACGGTGGGTTGGATCGGGCCTAGAACGCCCGTGTGCACACGACGAACTACCTGACGCTAGACGAGGCCGCGCTCCTGCTCCGGGTTACACCGCCGACACTGGCCCGGTGGGCCTCCGCTGGCAAGGTCCCGGCCTACAAGACGCCCGGGGGCCAGTGGCGCTTCTACCAGGCTGATCTCCTGCTGGCGCTGCGGCGACCGAACCGCGACGAGGAGCGCCGGTCGTGAGCTCCGCCGAGCGTCCCCTCGAGGATCGCTTCATCCAATGGGTGCTCGGAAACCTAGCCAACCGTACGTCCGCGTACGGCCGGTACAAGCGAGATGGCGGCCAGTACACCGAGAAAAGCGAACTCACCGCGGACATCATTCTGGCGCACTTTCGCGGCGAACTGACGATCGGTCTCCACACAACGAGCCTCGCGAATACCTGCCGGTGGTGCTGCTGGGACATCGACGCCCACGACGATCAGGACCGCCGGGCAACCAACTGGAAGACGGTCTTGTCACTCGTAGCGTCCCTGCAGGCGCTCGGCTGCGACCCCATCGTCGAGGACTCGAATGGCAAAGGTGGGCTTCACGTCTGGCTGTTCTTCGGCGAGCCGGTGCCGGCCGCCGACGCCTACGCCTTCGTGACCCGGATGGCGCCCGACGGGGTCGAAGCCTTCCCCAAGCAGCGCGCCGTCAGGCCGACCGAGGGGGCGCCAGGCTCGTACGGCAACTACGTGCGTCTCCCCGGGCGGCACCACAAGAATCGCGACCACTGGTCCCGAATCTTCCACAACGACGAGTGGTTCGCGTGGCCGGAGGCCGCGGAGATTCTCGTGGATCCGCCCCTCTCACCCGCGCCGTCTTCCGACGTGTCGTCGGGATGCGCCGAGGGAGTCGAGCCGCTGCCGGTCGGATCAGCGAGTCAGACGGCGAAAGCTCGCAGCCAAGACACCGTTCCGGACGGGCAGCGCAACTCGGTGTTGATTAGCTTCGCCGGTTTCATGCGGCGAGGCGGATTGCGCGAGAAGGAGATCGGCGCGGCCCTGGTCGCCGTCAACCAAGACCGGTGTGATCCGCCGCTCGAGGAATCCGAGGTTCGCAAGGTCGCGGCATCCGTGATGCAATACGACCCGGACGATCCGATCCAATTTGCGACCGCGACGCCGGAGTCCCAAGAGGAGGGGCTCGCGACGGTCAACGGGACCCTGTTCTGCAAGCACAAGATCGTCTCGATCCGCCGTTTCGTGCGACGCGGCGGCCCTCGCGGACACGTCGATGCCGAACTCGCTGACGGTCAGGTGGTCCAGCTCGGAACGGTCTCCCAGATCCTGACGTTTGCCACGTTCCGCAAAGCACTGGCAGAGACCACAAAGATCGTGATTCCGCCGGAGCTGACGAAGAAGTGGCCGTCCATCGCGCAGATGATCCTGCATCTGATCGAAGAGGAGGGCGGGGAGACGGTTGACGACGCCCTGCACGAACTCCTGGAGTCGCTGCACGAGGCTGATCCGCCGCTCGACGCGGACGACCCGGACGAAGCCGCCGAGATCCCGCAGCAGCGCCGCAAGCCGTTCTTCCAACGCGGCGGCAAGCTCTACCTGCGATCGGAGCCGTTCTTGAACGCTGTGCGGCAGCGCACCCAGATTCGACTCGACCAAGGCGGGCTGGCCGCCTGGCTCGGCCGTAAGGGCTGGGCGTTCCACAAGCTGAGCTTCGGATCGCGAGAGACACGGCGCCGCGTGACTGCGTACGAGGCACCGGACGGGTGGTGCCGATGACGTGGCCCCGTGGTCCCCAATGCCGCGCCAACAGGGGCCCGTGGTCCTCGTGGTCCACGCCCAGTGGGCCCGTGGTCCTTGTGCCCGCGGACCACGGGCCGTGTCAGCGGACCACGGAGCCGGGCGAAAACGCCCGAATCATAGGGATTTCAGGGCCGTGGTCTCCGTGGTCCCCGTGGTCCGGCCCTGCGCAAAACGGCGTCAGGTCGAAGTGCCGGGACCACGCGGACCACCAGGACCACGGAGACCACGAAGCGAGGCGGCGGTCATGACAGCCCCTCGCGGTACCCGAATCCTGCTCGGCCCTCCCGGGACCGGCAAGAGCCACTACCTCGCGAACCGGGTCCCGAAGATCGTCAAGGCATCGGGGCGCTTCCCCAATAACGAGAGTTCGCCGATCCTGATCTGTTCGCTGACCCGCGCCGCAGCCGGCGAGATCGGCTCGAGGCTGCGACACCTCCCGACCACGGTCGCTCGGACCGTCCATTCCCACGCCTATCGAAACGGCTGCGCGGACCGCCGAGTCATCGACCGTCCGCTCGTCGCCGACTGGAACCACGAGCACCGCTCGGTCGCTCTGACGCCGCCGAAGCCACGCCGCAAGGACGCCGTCCCCGACGACATCGCCCCCGCCCACAAGGGCGACCAGCCCGGCGACGAGGTCGCTGCGCAATACGACCTGCTTCGGCACCGGCTGGTGCCCACGGACCGGATGCCGCCGCGGATTCGGCGCTTCGCGCAGCGCTGGGAGTCGTTCAAGCGCGACAACGGCTGCCTCGACTTCACGGACATGCTGATCCACGCGGATACGGCCGCGCCCCTCGGCGCCGAGGTGATCATCGTGGACGAGGCCCAGGACCTCTCGCCGCTGATGTGGAAGGTCGTGCTCGCGTGGGCCGACAGCGCCGGGGGGCTGATCGCGGTGGGCGATCCCTGGCAGGCGCTCTACGACCCGTGGGCCGGCGCGTCGGCCGCCGAGTTCCTCCGGCAGTTCGACCAGGCCGACGACCACGCGATCCTCTCACAGAGCTGGCGTGTTCCTGCCGCCGTGCACCGCGTCGCGATGCGGTTTGCGCACGAACTCTCCGACTACCGGCCGATCGAGTACGACCCGCGACGCGAGTCCGGGTCCGGATCGCCAATCGTCGAGGGGCGGGTCGTGCGCTGCGACGCCACGTGGACCGACCCCGAGCGTGCGATCGATCAGGCCGAGGAGCTCGCCGCCGCGGGGAAGCGCGTGCTGTTTGTGTTTTCCGCCAACTACATGACGAAGCCGCTCTGCCAGGCGCTCCGCGAGCGCGCCACGGTGTTCTCCAACCCGTGGCGCCTCGACGAGCCGATGTGGAACCCGTTCCGTGGCGGAATGGGAGACGCCGCGGCGGCGTTGCTCGATCCGCGCCAGCGCTGGACCGCCGCCGGGATTCACGAGTGGACAAGGCCGCTCCGGGCGACCGGGCTGCTGCGGCGTGGCATGCGTGCGGAGATCGAAAAACACAAGCACAAACGCCGCCACATACCCCCCGAGCAGCTGCGGAAGTGGTTCGCGGACGATGCGCGGAACGAGATCGCGCGCCTCGCTTCACAGGGCTCGGACGCCGCGGTCCTTGGGTGGTGGCGCGGACGCCTCGCGACGAAGTATCGCGAGTCGGGGCACTACGCTGCCGCCCTGATTCGAGCGCACGGGGTCGAAGCGCTGGTAGCCCCGTCGCTCCTTCACCCGAGCACGATCCACGGGTGCAAAGGCGGAGAGGCAGACCATGTCTTTCTGTTTCCGGATATCTCGCCGATGGCCGAGGAGGCGTGGTCGGCCGGCGGACGGTACCGCGACCCCGTCGTGCGAGCGTTCTATGTGGGAATCACGCGGGCCCGGGGGTGCCTGCATGTGTGCGAGCCCGCGACACGCCGTTTCGTGGAGCTTCCCCGATGAGGGAGGACGCGCCGCTTCGCCCCGGCGACCTCCTCACCGTGGCCCAGGTCCTCAAGATCTTCCCCGTGGGCAGGAGCACGATCTACGCCCTCTGCAGCTCCGGCCAACTCCCCCACTACCGCGTCCAGGCGCTCGGTTCCCGCTGCGGGCGCATCTTGGTCGGCCGCGACGACTTGGCCGCGTACCTCGAATCGACGCGACAAACGGCCACACGGGCGCCCGTGCGGGTCGATGTGGACGACCTTCTGGCGAAAGTGCGGAGCGCATCGAAAACCTAGTGGATGTGTCCGAAACTCAATGGCTCCATGTGTCCCGATGAGTACGACGAAACGAAAGCCCCGACGACGCTTCGGTCAGGTGTTCCGTCGGCCCCAGGGTCGCGGCTGGCTGGCACGGTTCCCTGATCCCAGCGGCGGCCGGACAGCCAGCGGGCGACCGAAGGTCATCACACGATCCGTTGCTTCGAAGGCCGAGGGCGACAAGCTGCTGAAGGAGGTCCGGCAAGCGATCCTCCGCGGGTCGTTCGCGCCGAAGCCCGAGGCGCCGACCTGCGACGTGACCGTGCTCGAGGCGATCGATGGCCACCTCGCCGCGATGGAGGGGCAGGGCAAGTCGAGATCTACGATGCAGCTGTACGAGTACTCCAAAAAGCCGCTGAAGAAACAGGGCCTCGGGCACAAGCGCGTCGTCGATGTCACCGTCTCCGATGTGGAGAAGTACCTCGGTTGGCGCTGCACGAACGTCTGGAGGACGACATGCCGTCCGGGTGAGACGCCGAAGGCGGTCCGCGTCAAGGGCGGCCGTGCGTCGACGTCTACCGTCGCTCGGGACCGCGAGCTCTTGAGCGTCGCCTTCAACCGCCTCGTCCGACTCGGCCAACTCGCCGAGAACGTCGTGGCGAAGGTGCCCAAGCCGAAGCGGCGGAAGAGAAAGCGCGTCGTTCTCTCCAAGGATGAGGTCGCCCGCCTGATCGACTGCTGCGGCAAACACCTCCGGTCCGTTGTTCTGACGTTGGCCTACACGGGCGCCCGGAAAGGTGAGGTGCTGGGGCTGCGGTGGCGGGACGTCTGCCTCGCGACCGGAACGATCGCGCTCTTCCGCAGCAAAACGGGGAGCGCGGACGCGATTCCGCTCAACCCAGCGCTGGCCGCGGAGCTGAAGCAGCTCCGCGCGGCGCGACCGAACGCTCAACCGTCCGACCACGTCTTCCTGAGCAGACTTGGGCGGCCGTACAAGACGATCCGGACCGGGTTCCTGTCGGCGGTGCGTCGCGCCGGGCTCGAAGGCCGAGGCGTCACGCCGCACGTACTGCGGCACTGCTTCGCCTGCCACTTTCTGAGCGGCGGGGCGGCGATCACGGACCTGCAAGGGCTGCTCGGGCACGCCTCGCTGGCGACGACCCAGATCTACGCGAAGATGATCGACAAGCGGACTCGGGCGAGCGTGGAAGCGATGCGGTTCTGAGCGGGAGCGCCACGCAGGTGCGCGGGAAGGTGCGGATGCGAGGCTGCGTTTTTGGATAGGACGTGGTCGTAGCGCCCGGTCTTGCCAACTCGCTCGGACTCAGCGTATGCCCGGCCACGCGACAATGATGTCAATTTTCCCGCAGAAAATTAACTCGTCGAGAAGATTGCAATGCGCTGCGCGCGCCAGCACTCTCTTTATCGTGGCGACCCGGTTTCGAGGTTCTCAAGGAGGGACCGCACCATGCGCATCGTCGTGCTGATTCTGATCGTGTCGGTTGGGACCGCTTGCGGTGGCGGCGGAGGGGGAACGGACGACGATGTCTCCGGATCGGCGCCGACGCCGGTCTTCCAGTCCGCGGCCTTGCGGGTGACCTTTCCGCCCGGCGGGAGCACAACCGATGCCGCGGCGACGATGGTCTGCGGGCGGGTCAGCGGCGGTCCGGTCGATGCGGTTTTCGTCAACGGACATCCGGCGCAGTCGAGCGATGGTTACCGGACATGGGTGTGCGAGGTCCCCCTTGACCCCGGATTCAACGACATCGCGATCGAATGCGTTGAGCCCGACGGCGACCGCATCGCCGAGGCCGGTCCCCGCGTTTACCGCGGGGTCGTGGATCTCGTCGCGCCGACCGACGCCGCGGCCTTCTCCGGAGGCATCGCCGTCCTCGACTTGAAGTCCGATACCGTGCTGACCTTCGACATCGAGAGCGGTGCCGGCCGCCTAGTGTCGGGCGCCGGCGTAGGCGGTGGCGTGGATTTCGTGGAACCGCGATTCCTGACCGTTTCGCCGGACGAGACAACCGCAGTCGTCTTCGACGCGGAACAGAGTCGCGTCGTCTCCGTGAACATGGCAACGGGCGCGCGCATGATCGCCAGCATCTTGACCCGCGGAGCAGGGCAGCGCATCACCGGGATCGCGACCGACGGCGTGCATGCGTACTTTCCCATTGGCCGTACGATGATCCGAGTCGATCTTCGATCAGGGGTGCGCGAGCCGCTGTGGGAGGCGCACCGGCCGTGCAGCCAGAACGGCGTCGGCGTCCTGAGCGGTTTCGCCCTGGATCGAGGCACGGGACGATTCATCGTCGTCGACGGGCTCGCAAACCAACTCTGGATGGTGACCAACGACGGAGTCCACGACCTCGTTTCACCGGCAACCAAGGGGGCGGCGTTCTCGCAGAGCGGCCTGGTCGCTCTGACGGACCGTGGCTCCGCGGTCGTGGATGGCGGCCACAGCATGCTGATCGAAGTAGACCTGCGCAGCGGTGCGCGCCGATTGATCACGTTGGATCCGGGTGCGGTCCTCGAACCGACGTCTCTGTCCTGGCACGACGGCCGGCTGCTGGTGGCGGAAGCGTCACGCGGGCTCGTGCACCGCGTCGATCTCGCTTCCGGTTCCGTCGAGACCGTCCTGTCCGCAGCACCGGTCATAGCGCTCGCTCCGGCCGTCGGCGCGGTCGATTCCGGGTCGCTTGTGGTGGACACGTCGAACTCGACCGTCGTCGAGGTGGACTACGAGACCGGGCTGCCCACGATCGTGGCCGAGATACCCCGTGGCGTCGTCGACGGAACCTTCCCAGCGATCGACCGCGACGAGCAGTCCGGTCAGGCGCTTCTGCTCAATCCTGGTACCGGGCTCATTCTGGTCGACGTGGAAGACGGTTCGGCGACCGTTCTGGACGGGGGGTCCGCGCACCAGCCGGCGGCACTCCGCGTGGACGAGACCAACAACCGGGGCATCGTCCTGGACACGTTCGCGTCGACAGGCTCGATCGTCTCCATCGACCTCGAGTCGGGCGAGCACGAGATCCTGGTACCCGCGCCTGCCGGGCCGCGCGTGTTTGAGTTCGGCCACACCGGCGGTCTGGCCCTCCATCCCGACGGGGACACGGCTTTCGTCGCGCGCCCCGACGCGGTGCTCGAGAGCGTCGATCTCGTTCGCGGAACGCGAAACCCCGTACCAGTCGTCGGCCCATCGCTGAGCCGGCCCACCGATGCCGCCTACGACCCGACGGGACGATGCGTACTGGTGTTGGACGAAGGGCGGCGCGGCATCATCGCCGTCGATCCGACCAGCGGCGAAAGCCGGATCGTCTCGGGAATCGGGCACGGCATGGGACCGGCGTTCGAGGCGCCGAGGAGCATCGCCGTGGATCCGACGCGCAACATCGCACACGTCGTCGACGGGAACCGCATGCTGGCGGTGGAGTTGGAGACGGGCGCGCGCGTGATCACGGTCCGATAGGAGCCTGCCCTCACCAAGCACACACCTCCACGCTTGCTTCCGCGCTTTGTCACGCGGTCCGGCGACGAGTTCTGTCGGGCGCCTGCTCGCCTTGGCAGCCCGGCGACCTCGGGAAGAGGTCGCGGCCACTCCGGTCTACGCGAGCACGTCGAGGGAGGCCCACCCCCGGCCTCTTTTGGAGTCTCTCGACCAATAAGAACCACGATGCTCTGGCCCGGCGACCGCCAAAAGAAAATAGAGGCATGCCGGCAACGCGACACCCTCCCGAACGTAACGGGACTCTAGACTAGATCGACGGCTCGGACCCATCAAGATCATCCGTGTCGCGCAGCCCCGGCCAAAAACCCGCTACGCGACCATCGTCGGGTGCCCATAGCGAACCGAGCGGCCCGTCTTCCGAGGGATCAACGGCGACCCCGGGTCCGCGACGCGAGCCGAGCCTCTTCAGCAGCAACTTGTCGAGATCACGCCGGGCCGCGCGCTGGACAGGCTTCCAGATCAGCCCGGCATTGCCCGACATAGACATCGGCATGGACATGAACATCGCCATGTCCGCCGCACGAGTGGCTTGGTTGAACTTCCGCACCCTCGCGAACGCAACGACTTGTGCCGCCACCATGGCCGCGCTTGCCCACTCGTGCTTCATAGACGCGATCGCTGATACCGACGCCTCCGCACCGTCGCCGGCGCCCCCAATGGCGTACCGCTCCGCTACCCGAAGCGCTGCTTCCATTCGATTCCCGAAGTGGAAGCGGGGGGGCCCAGGGCCGGAATCGAACATCCTGTATAGCGGCTGAACTCTACGTCCGATCCGCGCAGTCCAGGCCGCGAGCGCCCTCATCGGCAGGACTGCGAGATCAGCAAAGTGAAGCTTGCTGCCGTCGAGCTTCTCTTCCGGCGGAATCACTTCGGGAACGGCAACAACCTCGGCTGTAACAGGAGGCTTGTTGGCAGCACTTCGGACGAGACAGGCGATGTGACGCTTCCCTCCGATTTGGACGTACCCGCGAGCAATGTCAACGCCAGGGCCATACTGCCCCGGCTCCAGCTCGATATTAAGGAGCTGAGGCGTGATCGTCGCCTCGTAGGCCAGGGAACGTAGATACCGCGGTGCGCACTTGTGATCCACGAGGTGAATGCCGTCGTTGAACTTGATCATCCCTCGACTCAGCTCTCGGGACGAACGAGTACGAGGCCCCGCCGCGATTTGCCGCGCCACGTTGGCTTCGACCAACATCTCGATTGTCCCGATTGGGTTTTGGTCCGCGTCATGGATGAGGGCGCTCGCGATGTCTGCGCCAGAAAGCGGCTGGTCGTCGGCGTGCTTTACCTGCACGGTCTGGACATGGATCCTGAGCTCAAAGAACTCGAAGTTCGTCACGACTTTGGCCCAGTCTTCCGTGGTCACATCGCTAAGGGACCAAGCCACGACGTTGTTTGCGCGCGCTTTCTTGAGCGCGTTCTTTGAGAACCCTGACTTGGAGACCAGCACGAGTCTGTCGGTCGGAAGGGAGCGGTGCTTTCCGATCATCGAATCGACCCAAGGCCGGGTGGCGCGCCTCTTCTCCTCCACGACCTCAACGGAGATCAGAACGTCGTGAGGCCCCTGCTCGCCGTGTATGACAACGTCCACCTCGACGCCGTCCTCGGTGTCCGCGCAAGGCAACATCTCGGACTCGACAACGCGCGCGTCCGGCGATAGCTGTGTCTCGATCGTGGCGACGAGCCGCTGGAACTCCGTGGTTCGTTTAGGCACTGGGCATCGAAGATAGCTGAGCGCGAAGGATGCGCCACTGGCTCAGTTCCGCCCGCCGTTGAACGCGGACAAGCTCGTCGGCCCGGCAACGAGGCGAGAAACAAGCGCATCAAGATGCGCATCACCCGCCGCGCCGGCCTCCGGACACACCGACGGCCAGCCGAGGGTGCCGTCATAACCCCTTGGCTGGCCGTGGTTTATGGTACCGGGGAAGAGATTCGAACTCTTACTTCCAATAAAGGAAACTAGGCCCTCAACCTAGCGCGTCTGCCAGTTCCGCCACCCCGGCTTTGGGTGTTTCTTGTCTTCTTTTCTGGCTCTCTGAGGGAGTCGCGCTTTTTACCACGCGGCCTCTGGATTCGCAATTCCCGCGCGGATTGGGGCTCGTGCGCTGGGCGTTTCGGCACGACGGCGTCGCTGCGTCCCCACGTTGCCGGAAGAACTGTGCACTCGGGCACCGTGTGAGGCCTCCACGTCGGAACGTTCGAGCACTCGGCTCGCGTGCTCGCACCGCGCGGGTGGAAGATTCGTGCACTCGGACGCCGCACGCGCCCCCGCGCCTTCGGACTATTCGTGCACTCGGCCGGCACCTCGTGCCACGCGAGCGGAACATTCGTGCACTCCGGGGCACCGCGGCCGCCTCACTACACCCGAAGATTCGTGCACTCGCACGCCGCACCCGTCCCCGCTTTCGGAACCTTATGCATTCCGGCGCCGCCGGCGCCCCGCATGACCGGAAGATCCGTGCACTCGGCCGGCATCTCGCGACCAACGCGGGCGGAACATTCGTGCACCCGGCTCATGCCGAGGCGCCCCTTCACAGAAACATCGCCGTCCGTCCCTGCCCTCATGGGGGGCGCGTCCCAGCGCCGCAGGCGCGGCGCGCGCCGGACTAGCGAAAATCGCCCATGGCGAGGTTTCGCAGGGGCTACTCGGCCCCACCATCCCGCGCCCGCACCTGGGCGAACCCGCGACCGCGCACGCCCATGTGCGGCGGAACCCCGAGGTTCGCGCCGAAGGCGATCGTATCGAACGCGCGAAGGGGGGCCAGTCCGGCGAGGAACTGGTTGCGGAAGTCCGGGTAGGTGCGTTCGATGTAGCTGCGCACCGCCTCGGCGACTTGCCGGTCAAGATCGGGATCGTTTTCCTTGATGCCGGTTGCGATCAGCTTCTTGCGGGCGCGGGTTGCTTCGCCGTCGGGGTCGTGGGCCGGCTCGTATTCGATGCGGACCTGGTCCGACAACGCGTCCGCGATTGCGTCGCCGAAGGCCAGCAGCGCCAGGGTGCCCGTCGGCTGGATCTTTTGGACCGCGGCGCGGGTGGCGGGCTCGCGGATCTTTTGCTGGTTTTGGTTTTCCGCGGCGTCGAAGACCGCGGTCGCCGCCTCGATGTGGGTCGAGAAGACGAAGTACGGCTGCTGGCCGCTCATCGCGCCGTACGACGGCCTGACGAGGACGAGTTCACCGAAGTCTTCGAAGGGCTGAGCCAGATGGAAACGGCCACTCGGATCCGTGGCCCCCGCCCCCCCCATTTCCGGATTGCCCGGTTTCAAACCGAGAGCCGAGAGGAACTTCGTCATCGTGCGGCGGATGGCGTCGGGGGCGACGCCGTCCTGCACGCGACTGACCAGCGTGTAGTGCAGGCGGGGCTCCGGCGTAAACGTCGCGTCCGCCGGCATGTTGTCGTCGTTCTCCCTGTACAGGTGGAACGGGGCGCTCTTGAAAACCTTCGGGCGGTGCACAATGATCAGGTGCTCGCGGCCGAGGCGCTTGATCAACTCGTCGCGGAACAGGCGCTCGAAGCCGCGCGGATAGCCGTTGCTCTTGGCCTGCTCCTCGAGGAGCTGCCGCTCGTCGGGCGTGAGGATCGACATCACCAGGCCCGCGAGCTCGCCGGGTTGCGCGCACAGGACGGCGGCGGCGACAACGTCGTCCTTCGGGATGAAGCGCGCGATGCCGTTTTCGGAGAGGTGCGCGCGCAGGTCGCCCTTTTCCGCCTCATAAAGCTGGCGGACGTAGTCGTGCGACGCGGGATCGAGTTTTTGGTAGCCCCCCGGAGGCGGGTTGTTGTCGAATTCCAGGCCGATGCCGTTCGGTTGCGGATCGATGCGCAGCGCGACCTCGCCGGTCAGGTTCACGGGAAGGACCTTGGCCAGCGCGGCGAGCGGGCCGTGTGCGTCCGGGCCTTCGCCGTGGCGCAGCATCATGTTGCCCGAAAAACTGGGCCGCAAGAACACCTCGACGCTCTTGCCGCCGATCGAGTTGCGCGCGAACTCCGTCTCGAACCACGGGTCCGCGGCGAGCGTCTGGTTGCGGCCCAGGATTGCGTGGTCCATCCAGTCCGCGTTGTCGCTGATGATCAGCACGTCCTTGACGCGGCCGAGATAGATGATGTCGGGCTCGTCGCGGGCGCGCACGCTGCGCAGCGGCTTGAGCGACTTCATCTCCTCCGGCGTCAACCGGACGCGGACGTAGTACCCCTTCTCGGGTGAGATGCGGTCGCGCACGTCCGGGGGCAGCTTGTCGCGGATAAACCCGCGCTGGAGCGCCGAGATGAAACGACCGTAATACGCAATCCGGGTCAGGAAGATGAAGTTGTCGGCGCGCGGCTTGGAGTAGTCGGTGAAGATCGTGCCGGCGAACGCCCACTCTTTCGCGAGAAAGTCGCGGTTGAAGTCGACCTCGACCATGTCGAACGGAATCTGCGCCTGCTTCGCGATCGACTCGGTCAGCTCGAGCAGCCGCACCCGCGCATCCTCGATCGCCTCGAATCCGGGACGGCCGGCCAGATCGTCGGCGAGATCGGTTTTGAGCGTCCCGGTCCCCGCGCAGCGCACGAAGAAGTGGACGTCCTTGCTCACCAGCTCCCACAGGTGGTCGGCGTCGCCCTCGAACGGGTTCACACCGAGGACCGGCCAGATGACGATCAGAAGTGCGACGGCGACGATCGCCACCAGAATCAGGATCCACTTGAGGAGTTTGCGGACGAATGTCATGAGAGTCAGCGAGGGTATCAGGGAAGCGACATTTCGACGCCGCCGACCCCGCCGGGATTCCAAACCAAGCCGCCCAACCCGTACTATGGCGCGACATGCTAAAGCTCAGCCGCCGCGCGGGAAGCCTGGAAGAGTCCGTGACCTTGGCCATCAGCGCGAAAGCGAAGGCCATCGCCGCGACAACCGAAACCGAGCGAGCCGAAGAACGGGTCATAAAGTTCGGCGCGGGCGAGCCCGACTTCGACACCCCGGAGCACATCAAGGAGGCCGCCCGCCGCGCGCTCGACGGCCGCGTGGGCAGCTACACGCCGGTTGCGGGCACGCCGGCCATCCGCAAGGCTGCCGCGGCAGCGTACCGCGACTCCGGCATCGACACGGAACACGGCCGCGTCCTCGTCTCCTGCGGCGCCAAACACTCGCTCTTCAACGCCCTCGCGGTCCTGCTCGACGACGGCGACGAAGCGATCCTCCCCGCCCCGTACTGGGTCTCGTATCCGTCGATGATCCACGCCGCGGGCGCGCGCGCCGTCATGATCGACACCCGCCCCGACGGCTGCGTCCTCACCCCCGAACGCCTCGAAGCCGCCATCACCGACAAGACCCGCGTTCTCGTCTCGGTCAGCCCCGGCAACCCCACCGGCGTCACGCACACGCGCAAGCAACTCGCCGCCCTCGGCGAAGTCCTGGAGCGGCACAAAAACATCACGGTGGTGAGCGACGAGATCTACCAGCACCTGGTCTACGCCGGCACCGAGTTCACGCCCTTCGCGGTCGCCTGCCCGAACCTCGCCGACCGCGTCATCACGGTGCGCGGCATGTCGAAGAGCTGGGCCATGACCGGCTGGCGCATAGGCTTTTCAACCGGCCCCGCGGAGGTCATCGGCGCGATGATCCGCTTCCAGTCCCACACCACGTCGAACCCGACCGCGATCGCCCAAGCGGCCACGGTCGCCGCGCTGAACGGCCCGCTCGACGCCGTCCGCGAGATGCACGCCGCCTTCGACCGCCGCCGCCAACTCATGACGCGGCTGCTCGAAGAAATCGACGGCTTTCTCCTCTACCCGCCGACCGGCGCGTTCTACTGCTTCCCCGACATCACCGCGCGCCTCAGGGGCCGCACCGCGATCGAGTTCGCCGACGAGCTGCTCGAAAAAGAACGCGTCGCGACGGTCCCCGGCGAAGCCTTCGGCGCTCCCGCGAACCTCCGCCTCTCCTACGCCTGCGCCGACGAGGACATCGAGGAAGGCTGCCAACGGCTCAAGAGATTCGTAGACAATCTTTGAGACAGCAAACGGACGGCGATTTCCGGTCGCCGCCTGCACGAAGGACGTTCAAGTAGCACGCGGGCGCGGCGCTGATCCCGCTCATCCATTTCGTCCCTTTCTTCCATCCCTCCTCTTCCTTCCTTCGTGCCCCCCGCGTCCTTCGCGGTGACCCTCTTCCTCTCATCCTCTGTGAACCTCTGTGCCCTCTGTGGCTCTTCTCGATCGCGCGACGGCTGTTCGACCTCGACGCGCGCGGTCGCGGTAGGCAGCAAGCGCTACGTGAACGTCGCTCGTGAACGGGGTTCGGGCTCGGGGGTCGGGGTCGGGAATGAACTCGCACGCCCGCACCGAGTCGCTGCGTCCAGATGATGCCTTCCCCCGTTTCGGGGCTGGAGTCGGGTCGCGTCCACGCGGCGCCCCCGCCCCCCTATTCCTCTAACGCCCGTAGTGTGCTTTCGGCGGCCTCGGCCTCCGCGCCGTTCGGGTAGTGCTTCAGGTGATAAGCCAGCACCGCTCGCGCGTCCGACACATGGCCCGAGTCGGCCAGCCAGCGGCCGAGGCGGTACACGTCGATGGACTCGGGAGCCAGGCCGCCCGCACGCAAAAGGCTCGCGAACGCGTGGGCGGCGTCTTCCATCCGGTGATCGCGGATCGCGCGGCGAAAGTCCATGCCGGGATCGTGATAGCCCGTCGCCGGCGCGCCCGGATAGTTCGCGCCTGCGGCGTGCCGGTGGTGTCCCGCGCGCGGGTGCCAGTGCCGCGGTTGCGGACCGGGGGGCACGTTCGGTTCGGGTGCCGAGCGCCAACCCAAAAACAGCTTCGCGGCGACGGCGACCAGCGCGCCCGCGCCGAAACCCGCGATGTGCGCCTCCACCGCCACCGAACCGGTGCGGTCGGCCAGGTACGGCAGCAGGTTGTCGAACACGAAATACATCCCGATCACCCAGTAGGCGCGGATCAGGAAGAAGTACGGCAGCCAGATCAGGAAGACGACGACCCGGATGAGGTTTTTGGGAAACCAGATCAGGTACATGCCGAGCACGCCGGAAATCGCGCCCGAGGCGCCGACCAGCGGCGTCATGCTGTCGGGGTGAAACAGCGCAAAGCCGGCGGTGCCCGCCGCACCCGTGGCCAGATAAAAAAAGAGGTACCGCAGCGGTCCGAGCCGTTCCTCCACGTTGTCGCCGTAGATCCACAGGTACAGCATGTTCCCGAAGAGGTGCACGAAGCCGCCGTGCAAAAACATGCAGACGAGCAGCGTAAGCAGCGACGGCGCACCGGGCTTGAAGCCCCAGTGGTAAGTGAAAACGTGGTACCGGGTCAGCGTGTACTGTTCCAGCCACATCGAGACGGGCATGTTCGTGCCCGTCTCCTTGTGGATCTGAACGACCGCTTCGCGCACATGCGCATCGCGCTCGTAGTCGTCCACCGTCACCCGCTCCTTCGACAACGGCATACCGAAGAACAGGTGAACGACGACGTTCCCGACCAGCAGAAGCCGCGTCACCCACTGGGTGCGTTTCGGGTTCGGATGGTCGCCGAGCGGAAGAAACACGGGCCAATTCTACGCGGACCCCCGGCCTCCGCCACGGGGGCCACGCGGGCCGCGGGCGAAGCCAACCCGAACTAGCCGGCCGCGGTCGCCTGGGCCTTGACCTCTTCGACGAGGATGTCGCCGCACTCGTCGGTCGGGATCGCGCCCGCGCGCAGGGAGGGGATCTTCTTTTTGCCCAGCGCGCTGGCGATGGCCTTGTCGATCAGGCCCGCGCCCTCGGGGTCGCCCATGTACTCGAGCATCAACTGCACCGCGTTCACGGTGGCGACGGGACACGCCGCGTTCTTGCCCTTGTACTTCGGCGCAGAGCCGTGGATCGGCTCGAACATCGACACCTTCCCGGGGTGAATGTTCCCGGACGCGGCGATGCCGAGTCCGCCCTGCAGCATCGCGCCGAGGTCGGTGATGATGTCGCCGAACAGGTTGTCGGTCACGATGACGTCGAACCAGTCGGAGTTCTTGATCAGCCACATGCACGCGGCGTCGATGTAGGCGTGGTCGCGCTCGATCTCGGGAAACTCCTCGCCGACCGCAGCGAACGCGCGCGTCCAGAGATCCATGGGCCGGATGGCGTTGGCCTTGTCGACCAGCGTGACGCGCTTGGCCTTGCCGCGCTTTTTCGCCAGCTCGAACCCGTAGCGGATCACGCGCTCGGTTCCGGAGCGCGTCCAGACCATGTTGCAGATCGCGACCTCGTTGTCCGTCTGCTTTTTCATGATCCCGCCGAGGCCGACATAGGCGCCCTCGGTGTTCTCGCGCACGACGACCAGATCGAGCTGCGCCGGCGTCACGCCCTTGAGCGGGCAGAGGTGTTCGGCGTACAGCTTGATCGGCCGCAGGTTGACGTACAGATCGAGGCCGAACCGGACGCCGCCGATGATCGCGCGCTCCAGCATGCCGGTCTCGACGCGCGGATCGCCGATGGCGCCGAGCAGGATCGCGTCGTGATCCTTCATCGCGCGCAGCGCGCTGTCGGGGAAGGTCTCCCCCGTCTTCAGGTAGTGCTCCGCACCGTAGGGATAGTGCTCGAGCGTGTATTTGAAACCGGTGACGGCGGCGACGGTCTCCAAGACCTTGAGGCCCTCGCGGACGACCTCCTCGCCGATGCCATCGCCCGCTAGGACGGCAATGGATCGCATAGAGCGGGGACTATATCACCGGTCCGCGGCGGGCCCGACTTCCGGCGCGGGCGCACCAGTCAGGGCATCGACGAGCCAGATTTGGCGCATGATTCCGAGCAACGCTTCGGCGGTGCTGCGTCCCCTCGCGCGGTAAAACCCGCGCTCCGGGTGATAGACCTCCTGCTGGACGGTGTCACCGTGCTCGAGACAGGAGTAGAGCCGGTAGTCCCGGTCCTGCAGGTGTTTGCGCAGCGCCGGAGCGGCCACGCTACCGATTTGTTCGTCGAGCCAGCGGACGAACCTCGCGTTGAGATCCATGCCGCGCATTATGGAGACTGCCTGCCGGTCGCGCTACGGTTCAAGCAGGAATTCGAAAAAGGTTTTCGCGAAACGGGACGTTTACTTTTTTGAACGTGTCGATTCGGCGGGACGGCGGGCGACCATGAGAATCGACTTGGCCCAGTCGATGCCCAACGCGCGGTGCAACGGTTGCAGGAAGCGGCGCGCCAGGCCCTTGAGCCACGCGTCCTTGTGGCAGCGCACGACTTCATCGACCGTCAGCCCCGCGCATATGGCCAGCCCGCCCAACTCGTCGTAGCAAAACGGGGTCTCATGGGTCGCCGAGCGCAGGTAGGACCACGGATGGTGAATATTGGGAGTCGATATGAAGAGCAGCCCGTCCGGCTTGAGCACGCGGACGATGCCGGCAAAGACCGCGCGCGCCTCGTCGAACGTGACGTGCTCGATCATCTCGAAGCACGCCACAGCGTCAAAAGCATCGCCGTCCGTTACCGCGTCAAAATCCGCATAGTCCGCCCCCACCCGGGGATCGATATCGAGGGTCTTGTAGTCGACCCCCGTGAGCCGCCGGCCAAAGCGCCCGTCCGACGCGCCGACGTCGAGCACGCGCCAGCCCGACTGGATTCGCGCCGCCGCGTAGCGCATCGACCGCGGCACGACCGGAAGGTTCCAGTTCGTGGCCCAGCGCGCGCGAATTGCCCGCCGCGCCTCGTTCAGCTCCGACCAACTCGCCTCCGCCTGCACGCCCCCGGGCCCCCTCAAGAACCGGCTAGCGGTTCTTGTACTCCACGTGGCGCTTCTCGACGAACGCCTTGAGCCCCGCGTGCATGTCCTCGGTCGCTGCGACGAGGCCGAACAGGTTCGACTCCAGCGCGAGTCCCTCGCTCAGCGGCTGCGAACTGCCGCGCAGCACGGATTCGAGGGCGAGCCGCACGGCGATCGGGCCGTTGCGCGCGATCGTCGCCGCGATCTCGTTCGTCTTCGCCATCAGCTCGTCGGGCGCGAAGACGTGGTTGACGAGGCCGCACGCCCGCGCTTCCTCGGCGTCCATCATGCGGCCGGTCGTGATCATCTCGAGCGCCCGGCCGACGCCGATCGCGCGGGGCAAGCGCTGTGTGCCGCCAAAACCCGGAATGATGCCGAGGGTCGTCTCCGGCAGACCCATCTTGGCATCGGCGCTGGCCACCCGGAAGTGGCAGGCGAGCGCGAGTTCGAGCCCGCCGCCGAGCGCAAAGCCGTTCACCGCCGCGATCACCGGCTTGCCGAGACCCTCGATCAGGTCGCACAGCCCCTGTCCGAGCCGCGACCGCTCCTTCGCCGTCATCGGATCCTGGTCCGCCATCTCCGCGATGTCGGCGCCCGCGACAAACGCCGGCCGCTTCGCCTCGCCGCCGGTGAGGATCACGCAGCGAATATCCTCGTCGCCGGCCAGCTCCGAAAACGCCTCGGTCAACTCGACCAGGGTTGCGTCGTTGAGCGCGTTGAGCTTGCTCGGCCGCGCGACAAACACCGTCGCGACAGCGCCCTCGCGCTCGGTTCTCGTGTTCTCCGCCATGCGAGCCAAGATATCCGCCCGGCGAACAAAGCCCAAACGGGGGGTCAGGGGGCTCGGGGGCACTGGGGCGCCGTCGATCGGGCAAAACCGAGGCTAAACCGGGAACCCGGATTGGGTCGATAGACGAATCGATGCTGGTCAAGTGCGTCTGCGCCAACTGCGGCCATTCCTACCTCTCCGATGACGGAGCGGGTGACCTGAGCTGCCCGCGCTGCGGCATCGACAACGAGGAATCGCGCAACGCGTCCGACATCCCGGACGCGCCGGCGGGCGTCGAGCCGGGCCTCTACGACGATCAGGCGCCGATCCTCGACGAAGACGAACTCGGCTTTTACGACGAGGAGCCGCAATTCGACCCCGAAGCGCCGCCGCCGATGTTTGTCACGACGGACCGGATGGTGCGCGCGATGATCTTTGGCGGCATGGCTGCGCTCGGGACCGGTGCGGTCGTCGGCGCGGCCCTGGCGGCCACGAAAATCGCCGTGCCCGGTGTCCTCGCAGTCGTATTGTCGCTGGTGACCGCCGCGGCTTGCCGCGCAAGCTTCGGCGGACGCTCCACACCGCAGACAGTGAGACGCGCCCAGATCGCCGCCGGCGTGGCGATCTTTTTGGGCATCCTCGGCTTCATCATCGGCTCGTGGACCGTGGACCGGCTGACCGCGGAACGCGCGGCCGAGACGCGCCAGAATCTCGAACAGGGCCTGGAGGGGCTGACCGAACAAGCTGCCGCCACGTCGGACGAGGGCACCAAGCTCCTCATGGAGCACCGCATCAACGAAGTGCGCCGGCTCCAGGGCATGAGCGACGCCCGCCTCGAGGACTACCTGTTCCGCCAAGAGGCCCAGGTCAACGTGGCGATACTCGCCTACGCCAAGCTGCGCGTCACCGACGGTCCCTCGATCCGGTTCGGGCCCGACAACGACCCGGTCGAGATGCCCGCCGCCGTCATCGCCGGCCTCTTGCTGGTCGAGTTGGCGCTAGCCACGTGGCTCACCACCCGCGGCTGCACCGCCAAGGTGTAGGTCTCGGGTCTCGGCCCCAACCCGGTCACCCGCGAAGCAGGAGCGGCAGCGTCGCCACGGCTAGGACGGCCGGCAGCAGCGCGTGACCCCAAAACAGGTGCCCCGGATCCACGACGGGACAGTGGACTTGGAGCACCAGATTGCCGGCCACGCCGGCGAGAGCGATCCCCAGGAGGACCGTCTCGCGCGACAGCGTCGCCGCCCGGTCCACGGCGGCCAAAAGTGCCAGGAGCGGCACGCCCATCAGCCCGCCCCACAAGAGGCACTTGCCCGCGGATCCCCAAAACGCGGCGCTCCATAGCTCCGGAGGCGAGGCCACGTCGCGGGCCGCCGGCAACGCCGCCAACCCGACCGGAAGGGCAAACGAGGTAAACAGGATGGCCCCTCGCGCCGAAACGGCGCCCGGTCTCCCGGGGGCGACCAGGGTCGCGGTCAAAATGAGGCTGGCCAGGATGAAAAAGCCAAGGACGGCGATGCCCATCCGTAGCGCCGGGTAGGAAAACCAGTCCTGCCGGCGAAAAAACAGGAAATTGAGCGCCACCGGCAGCAGGAACAACACTCCGACGAGCAGACGCCGATGCCCCGTCGAACGCTCCCGCAGCCAAATCCGCCACGCCGGGCCCGTTTGCCGCGCCAGCCGGACCGAGTCAAGGAGGGGATCGCCGTCCGGCGTCGCGTCCATGAAGTATATCTACCCAAAACCGGACCCGGGATTGCTCCGGATAAGTCAGCATGCCGAACAAGCGTCGAGAACTGCCCGCTTCAGAGCATCGCCGTCCGTCTGCTTCCTATATGGGGCAGTTTTCCGACGAGACCCTCATGGCGCGCTACTCCGCGCTGCGAGACGAAGCCTCGTTCACGGAACTCTTCTCTAGATACGCCGTCTTGCTGCGAAAGTTCCATGGACGGGGCCTTTGGGTGGCGGCGGATGCCGAGGACTTGACGCAGCAGACGTTTGTACAAGTCCATCGGGCGCGGCGCGACTTCGACTCCGGGCGGTCGTTTCGGACCTGGGTCTTCGCCATCGCGCTCAACGTGAAGCGGGACTACCTGCGGCGCGAGGGGCGGCGGTTGCGGCCGGTAACGCTCGAATCGGACGTGGCCGAGCCGCCGCCCGGCGAGCCGGCGACCGTGGCCCGAGACACCGTTCGCGGCGCCCTGGCGCTGCTCCCGGCGGCCCAGAGCGCGATTCTCCAGGCCCGCTGGATCGATGAAAAGCCTTACGAGGCCATTGCTCGCGAGTTCCGAACAAGCGTGGGCGCCGCCAAGGTCCGGGTCCACCGCGCCCTCAAGCGTCTCCGAAAACTCCTCGAGTAAGAGAGCGCCAACCGCGAGACCCGCCCCCCCGCCGGTCATCGCTTGGCGGTTCCTCCGCCCTCCGCGCCGATTCATCGCTTAGCGGTTCCTCCGCCAAGCGAATACCCCCTCCCGCACCACAATCCGCCACGGCGTCAGCCGTGGCGGCCAGAAAACACTGCGTGTCCCCAAAAAAATCGCCGTCCGTACGCTCCCGCCGCGCTCAATCCGAAGCCAAGCCCGCTTCGTGGGCCGCTTCCAGGACTTGGTCGTGCGAGGCACGCTGAAGATCCGTGCCCATCTTGCGCAGCGTGTCCTGAAAGCGCAGGACGCCATCGACCATGCCGCCGTGGGTCTGCTCTGAGCCCCCCATGAGCATGAAATCCTCACCCTTCGTGATGCGGGTGTGCTCGTCGTTGTCGAAGCCGAAGCCCATCAGGAGGCGCGAGGAGTCGGGCGTGCGATCTGCCATGTTCGTCCCTCGATTATATCGGCTGCGGGCACTTGCGGTTCGTTTTAGCCGCAAGCTAGACTCGCGGGAATGAGCCGCCGCGACGACTTCCTGAAGGAACTGACCGAAGCTTTCGGCCCGCCCGGTCTTGAGGACGATGTCGCCACAATCCTTCGTCGCCGCGTCGAGGGGTTTTGCGAAGTGTCGCGGGACAACCTGGGCTCGCTCATCGCGACCAAGCGCGGTACTTCGGACGCGCCGCGGATCATGGTTGCCGGCCACATGGACGAGGTCGCCTGGATGGTGACCGACATCGAGCCGGCGGGCTACCTGCGCGTTCGGCCGCTAGGCGGCTGGTGGCCCCACGTCATGCTCGGCCAACGGGTGAAGCTGCGGACGCGCAAGGGCGAGTACCTCGGTGTGATCGGCAGCAAGCCACCGCACGAATTGAAGGACGAGGAGCGCAAGAAGGTTCTCGACTGGGACAACATCTTCATCGACCTCGGGGTCGCGGAGGGCTTCGACGTCGTCGAGGCCACCGGTGTTCGCCGCGGCGATTTTCTCGTGCCCCACGCGCCGTACGAGTCGCTGGCCAACGAGAACCTCAAGGTGGTCAAGGCGTGGGACAACCGCGTCGGGTGCGCCCTGTCGGTCGGACTTCTGGAAGAACTGCGCGAACAGGAGCACCCGAACACGGTGTTCGGCGTCGCCACGGTGCAAGAGGAAATCGGCCTGCGCGGCGCCGCGACCAGTGCCGCGACGGTGAAGCCGGACATCGCGATCGCCGTCGATGTCGGGCTCGGACGGGACATCCCCGGTTTTTCGGGCGCCGATCGCAACCCGGAGCGCCTCGGCGGCGGCGCCACGCTGCTGTTACTCGAGGGCCGCTGGGTCTCGCACCCGCGCCTGGTCCGTTTCGTTGCCGATGTCGCGGAAGAGGAGGGCATCCCGCACCACTTCTCGACGATGGACCGCGGCGCCACGGACGCGAACCGTTTCGCGATCAGCGGCGAGGGCATCCCCTCGATGGCGATCTGCGTTCCGTCGCGCTACATCCACAGCCACAGCTCGGTGATCGACCACCGCGACTATGAAGCGGCCCTGAAGCTTTTGGTCGCGGTTGTGACGCGCCTCGACCAAGCGACCGTCGCGCGCCTCCGCGGCTAGGGTCCGGGTTCGCGCTGGCAATTCTGGGGTCCAGCCGCCGTATCCTTTGGGTCATGAAGACCTTGAGAAACTGGGCGCTCGCCGGCGTCCTCTTGGCCGTGGGCTGCTCCTCCGGCAGCTCGGCCACCCTTGAGCAAATCCAACAGGCCCTGCAGGGCTGCACGCAAACCAGCGTGCTCGACCTGCTGAGGCTCTTTATCGTCCTCGCCGATGCCGCCGACGTCGCGTCGGGAGGCACCTCCGATGGCGTCGCCGTTGTGCCGTCGACGGACGTCACCGACCCGGCGAACACGTTCGACGTCACCTCCACGTTTGCCGCGCTGGGCAACGGCCCCGACGACACGACGTTCACCGGCAAGGTCACCTTCGGCGCCGATCCCACCGACGGAATCGAGGACGGCGATACGTTCACGCTCGCAGGAGTCGTCACATCGAACGGCGGCCCGCTGTCCGGCACCTTGGATATCCAGGGAACCATTGGCCAGTCGGTGCTGACCGGAGACACGGGGCCCCCGGTCGCGGAAGAAGTCTTCGCCTTGACCGGGACGATCAACCTGACCAACAGCCTCGACAACTGTGTCATCGCAGCGACCATCGAGACCCCGTTCGTCGTCGATTTCGAGGCCGGCTCACGGACCCAGGCGCGCATTCTCGGAATCGAAATGTTCGGGTCGTTCCAGCTCGCCTTGACCGCGCTCGGCAACACCCTCACGTCCACGATCAACATCCCGGTCGGTGCCCAGACCGCGCAGATCGATGGTCAACTGCTCGGCCAGGACTTCGACTTTTTCTCGGACTTGTTCCCGCCGGAGGCGGAGGTCATCGCCGCCGCCGACTGCTTCCAGCTCCATACGTCCCTCGTCGATGCGGTGCAGGACGCGCTGAACGAACTCCCCGACGCCGTCCTCAACCCGAAGATTCATCCCGACGTCATGATCACGCAGGGCTCCGCGCTCGGCCAGTTCGACTACGTCGTGACCCGTGACAACCTCATGGTGTCGGGCGAAGCGTTCATCCCCGTCACGGGATTCGGCACCGGAACCTTCACCTTCAACCTGACCGGCGGCATGCTCGTGGGCCTCAACCTGCCGCCGGTCACAGGCATGAACATCAACGGCCCGCTCACATTCACACTTGTGGAAGGCGCCGTGGAGTCGTTCTACGGGGCCATGGAATTCATGACCACGGGTGACGGCTGCAAAACCACCGTGACCATTCCGGAGTCCGACCCGGCGACCGCCGACTTCGACGACGGCACGATCAACATCGTGGTCGTCCTCGGCGACGTCACGCTGGCCTTCGTGATCGACCTCGGTGCCAACGACGGAAACGAGGGCTTCGTCTCGGCCACGGTCAACGGCCTCCCGGTTCCGGCCGAGGCGCTGTTGGGCTTCTTCTTCAACCAGGACCGCTAGCTAGTCGCAACCCGTTCGCCAAGCGGCAACGGGGATATCGCCGTCCCGCCTTCGCTCCTCACGGAGCTTCGGCGCGGGCAAACCCGTTTGCTTTTCTCAGGGGCCGTCCAACGGCCCCTTTTTCGTGCGCGCTCCTACCCCGCATGGCCATGAACAATGCGGGCTACCGGCGCGTCTGGGTCAGGGGCGACACCGTCGCGCGCTTGAGGAACAGAAGCGCGAACGCCGTGTCCACCTCCGCGGCGCCAAAACGGCCGCCCTTTCTCTGGATGCCCATCAGGAGTTCGGCCCCCTCGCGGTACCAGTCGCGCGTGCCCAGGTAGCGCTGATCGAGCAGAACGCCGACGCGCTCGATGTTGAAGAGGTAGTACGTCCACCAGTCGCGGCCGCGAAACGGATTCTTCGTCAGGTCGTAGTACTCCTCGAGCCACGCGAGGGCGTCGCGGACGGCCCGCCGCGTTCGCTCGCGAAACGGACGGAAGCGGGTGCGCGAGCCGAGCGCGGCCTGGCACTGGATCAGGGCACACAGTCCCGCCGAGGTCATCGAGCCCGTCGGCGGCGTGTTGAGCTGGTAGCCGAAGCCGCGCGCGAGGGCCCGCTCGGTGCGCCGCCGCATGAATTTCCCGGCGCGAAAGTAGCGCGAGACCGTGACCTTGGGCCCCTCGACTTCCTGCGCGCCGAGCAAGAAGCGCAGCGTCGGCAGCCACACGTCGGAATGCGGAACGCCACAGCGCCGCGCCGCAGCCAGTCCGAACAGGGCGTACTGCGTGCACGACAGGTCGTAGCCGCCCCGCGGATACCGCCACACGGGATTGAGCGCGCCCTGGCCCTTGGGGAATCCGGCGCCCTGTTGTTGCGCGAGCCAATCCGACGCGCGCCGCAGCCACACCTGGTCGGCTTCCGAAATCACCTTGACCGCCCGACGCGGCGTGGCGCCTCTCGGAAAGTACGCCGCCTCGATCGCCATCAGGAGCACCGCGACCGCGTACGTCGAGCGCAACGGCCGGCCGCGCAGATACGCGAGCGCGCGCACCATGGCCGGTTCGGTACGACGCACCCCCGCCTTGAACAACGCCAGCGCGACGAGCGCGGTCGTGCCGTCGCGATGCGAAACATGGTTCTTCCACGACCCGTCCGGCTCCTGCACGTGCAGCAGATACCGGACCCCCGCGTCGATCGCGCGGTTCACCTTGCGCCGAAACGACGCGGGATAGGCCTGCGGCGAGAACGGCGCCGACACCGACCGAAAGCGCGCGGGATCCGCGCCGTGCAGCCCACGCAACCGTCCGCCCAACCAAGCCGCCCGGCCCTTGCCGTGCGCCACCAGCTCCAGCAGGACGACGTCCGACACGTCCAGGTCCAGCGCGACCGGCGCCTGCCCCGCAAACAGCGGCGGCGTGGCGACCAGCACGCGACCGTCCCCGCGCACCTCGAACCGGACGGCGCCTCCAGCATGAGGGTCCGCGCCGTTCCCGTCCGGCACGGCAACGTCGATCGTCAACCGTCGAAACGCCTTGTCCAACTCGAACCCGACGCGGCCAGGCGCGTGAAACATCAGACCGCGATACCGCTGGCCGCCGATCCAAAGGCCCGCCTTGTTCCGCGAGCGACTGCGATACAACGGACTCTGCGCCTTCACGAACCGCGGCCTCAGGTCACGCAGCGGAACCGGCGCGTTGCCCTGGGGCGCACCGGGAGCCCATGACAAAAAAAGCGTAAGGACGGCGATGCTCTTGAAACCCACGCGCATGTTCCGGCTCCAGTGTCGCACGAACGCGCCGTCAAGTTGATCGTGTAGGATCCCCGTGTCGTGCCCCTCAACTCCGAAACCGCCAGAACCGACCGCGTCCGCGGGCTCGTGGCGGTGCCCCTTCGAACGCAGAATCGCCCGATCGAGATGGACTGTTTGAAGGAATGCTTACAGATGATTGGAAGAAGCGGCAGAGGTCAGGTTGATGCCTGGGGCGTAACAAGCCCATGCAGACGGGCGGCGCTCTCGACCACCGCCGTTCGGCTAGGCGTTGGGCCGACGGAGCGCGGCGAGGTCGAACGGTGACACGGGTGACAATGAAGGGCGTTCCTATCCTGCGTGTGGGGGATGTCGAGACAGCCAAGCGGTTCTACGGTGAGTTTCTCGGCTTCGATCTCGACTGGGAGCACTACTACGAAGCCGGAGCCCCGGCGTACATGCAGATGTCCCGTGACGGTCTCGTTCTCCACTTGTCTCAGAACAGCCGTTTCAAGGAGGCCACAATTGTCTTTGTGGAGACGGCCGGCCTGGATCAGCTTCAGGCTGAGTTGTCCCGCAAGAACAGCCCATGGGAGACACCAGAGGTGTCTGCTACACCCTGGAAAACGAAGCAGATGGAAGTTCCCGACCCTTTCGGCAACTTGCTGCGATTCAACGAGACTCAGGGATGACGACGACCGACTGCCGAAGGCCAGGTCCGGAGGACTGGTCGGCCATTCGCTTGGCGGGCGAGGCGATCGGAGATGCGTTCTCAGGTATTGCGACCGAGCCGGTCAAGTAGGCTACGGATACCAATACGATGGATGATCCTCACTACTCCGCGATCATCTCCGAATTCGAACTGCGGGTCCGCGAGGAGTTCGCCTACCTCGAAGTCGAATTCGGTTTCAATGCTCGTCCGCCGCGGGCTCGCGATCTCGATGAGCCTCGCGACGCGGTCGTGTCGATTCGTTACGAGACTGATGCCGTCAGCATTGAAATCGGAATGTCGCTGACCGGCGACGGCATTGCGGTCAACTTCAAGAATAAAAACTGGCGCGATGCCCCAAGAGGCCAGCGTGTCAAATGGGTATCGCTGGATTCCGTTATCGCCTTTCGAACCGACGGCGCGGCGAAAACCCTTCTTCATGAACTGACTTCATCGCGTCACAAGTACTGGCCGCACGGGTTTCTGCTCAAACAAATGGAATGGGCGATCCGGACACTGGCCACTCGGACAAAGCAGCATGCTATCGAGATACTTCGCGGTGACCTGACCTCCCTCGCGAACATCGCTGGAAACAACGAATAGTCGGCCAATACGTGGGGTTAAGGCGACGAGCACGGGATCGCGGTCATGGACCTTCTTGAAGCGCAGGCTCGGGTGCTCCCGGTCCTCACGAAAAAGCCGGTAGGCCTTCTGGGCTGCGTTCCGTACCGGCAGCGGCAGTTGGTGATACGCAGCCCAAAAGCGCGGAGTGCAACGCGACCTCACAGTTTGTCGGGGTCGAACTCGGACACCCGACCAGCTGTTCGGTCCGCCCGAGCTTCCTCTGCAAGTCGGCCAAGTACGTTCTGTGACGCGCCGAACCGCTCCGCCCAGGCCTCTTCGTCGCGGAGCTGCTCAAGAATCCACCTGCCAACGCGTTCCTGCTCCTGCGGAGGCAGTGCCGCCAGCTTGGCGATCGCGGTGTCGAGCGTGCTCGTCATGGCTGGAAGGATACCACGCGATGGCCGAGCGGCGGGCACCCGTCACGCGCGCGCGGTACCATGAGGGCCGCCGCTCGCGGCCAAGCGGCATCGAGTTAGGCCGATAATGCGCGGGGTAGGTGGGGCCGTAGTCTCCGTGCCCAAAGAGAGTGAGAAAAGAACGGTAGGGACAGCGACAGACCGGAAGACGAAGCGTGGAGGCGCGCGCAGGGGCGGTGGCTCTTCATCGTCGTTGGGGTGTTGCTTGCCTTGATGGCCGGGGTCGTCGTGTGGGCTATCACCCTCTCTCAGATCAGACTCACGGACGCGGAAACGCGGCCCGGCGCCATCGCGCCGTCGTGCGCCATAGCCGCGGCCCTTCTGCGTTTCTGCGGTGAAAGCCTAATGCGCCTCGAGCCAGTTGTCGCCTACCCCGACATCCACGACGATCGGAACCTCTAGCTTCAGGGCGCCGGCCATCTCCTTTTTGACCATCGCCGTGACGCGGTCGAGTTCGTTTTCCGGGCTCTCCGGGACCTCGAAGACGAGTTCGTCGTGGACCTGGAGCAGCATGCGCGTCTTGTAGCTTCCGTCGCACAGCCGCTTGTGGATGCGGATCATCGCCACCTTGATCATGTCGGCGGCGGTGCCCTGGACGGGCGTGTTCTTGGCCATGTTTTCGGCCTGCGCGCGCATGCCGCGTCCGCCGCCGCGCAGCTCGGGAATGTAGCGACGCCGGCCGAGCAGTGTCGTGACAAAGCCCTTCTCGCGTGTTTCGCTCACCGCGTGGTTTTGAAACTCCTTCACGCCGGGGAACTCGCGGAAGTACGCCGCCAAGAACTCGCGCCCGTCCTGAAACGAAATCTTCAGGTCGCGCGCGAGCCGCTGCGGCCCCATGCCGTAGAGGATGCCGAAGTTGATCGCCTTGGCGCTGCTGCGCTGGTCGCGCGACACCATGTCGATCGGGATGCCGAACATGCGCGACGCCGTCTCGGCATGGATGTCGCCGTTCTTCTTGTACACCTCGCACATGCCGGGATCGCCGCTCAGGTGCGCCATGAGGCGCAGCTCGATCTGGCTGTAGTCCGCCGCGAGCAGTTTGTGTCCGGGTGATGCGACAAACGCCTGCCGGATACGCCGGCCCATCTCGGTGCGCACCGGAATGTTTTGCATGTTCGGGTCGGCACTCGACAGTCGCCCGGTCGCCGCGACCGCCTGATGGAATGTCGAATGAACCCGCCCGGTGGCAGGCGAGACCAGTTTCGGAATCGCATCGACCCAGGTCGACTTGAGCTTGGTGACTTCGCGGTACTCGCGAATCTTGGCCACGATCGGATGCGCGGCGTAGGACTCCAACGACGTCACGTCGGTGGCGTACGCACCGGTCTTCGGAGTCTTCTTGGGCTTTTTTCCGGTGCCCTCCTGGATCGCCAGCTTCTCGAACAGGATCGGCCCAAGCTGCTTGCCGGAGTTGATGTTGAACACCTCCCCCGCAAGATCGTGAATCTCACCGACGAGCCTCGTCGCCGTGTCCTCCATCTCGCGCCCGATCCCCGCGAGGTAGTCGGTATCGACGCCGATCCCCGCGTCCTCCATGGCGGCCAACACCGGCACGAGTGGCATCTCGACCTCGAAAAACAACTTCTCGAGTTCCCGCTCCTTGAGCAGCGGACGGAAGTGCTCGACAAGACGAAACGCGCAGTCCGCATCCTCCGCGGCAAAGCGTGCCACCTTCTCGATGTCGATGTCCGCAAGACTCCGCCGGTCCTTGCCCTTGCCGACAAGTTCCTCCGCCGGCGTCATCCGAATGCCCAGCCAGTGCAGCGCCATCGCATCGAGCGTGTGGGTTGCGCGACCGGGGTCGAGAACGTAAGAGGCGAGCATCGTGTCGAACCGTAGCCCACGGACGGCGATGCCCTCGGCCGACAAGACGTGGCTCAGGTGCTTGAGATCCTGCCCGCCCTTCGTGACCTTGTCGTCCTCCAACAGCGGCTGGAGCAGTTTTCTCGAAGCGTCGGTCCACGGCACGTACGCGGCGTCGCCCTCCGCCCAGCACAACGCGACGCCCAAAAGGCGGTCGTCGGTCTTGACCCCGAACACAAAAGACCCGCGCCCGCGCAAGTCCTTCACGAGGGCCGCCAAGGCATCGCCGTCCGTCAGCTTTTGGTAGCCCTCGTTGCTCGCCGGCTTGGCCCCCGCGGTCGCGACTTCCTTGAGCAGATCGCGGAACTCGAAGCGCTCGTACATTTCCGCAAGCCGATCGTTGTCGCGCGCCTCGGCATCGTACGGAGTGAGCGGGGTCTCGATGGCGACATCGGTCTTGATGACGACGAGGTCGCGGGACAGGCGCGCCTGGTCGGCGAACTCGACGAGGTTGTCGTTGGTCTTGCTCTTCTTGGCCTGCGGAGCGGCGGCGAGGACGGCCTCGAGTGAACCGAATTCGCGAATCAGCGCCGCGGCTTTCTTGGGACCGACGAGCGGGACGCCCGGCACGTTGTCGGACGCGTCGCCCATCAGCGCGAACATCTCGACGATCTTGTCCGGCGCGACGCCGAACTTCTCCACGACCCCATCCTCATCGATCGTGACCGGCCCGCCGCGCTTGCCGATGTCGAGCACCTTGATCGTTTCGTCGACGAGCTGGAGCATGTCCTTGTCGCCCGAAACGATGCGCACCTCGTGGCCCGCCTGCGCCGCCTGCAACGCCGCCGTGCCGATGATGTCGTCCGCTTCGAAGCCCTGTTTTTCGAGCACCGGGATGCCGAGCGCGATCGTCAGCTCCTTGATCGGGGCGAACTGCGCCTTGAGCTCCTCGGGCGCCTTCGCCCGCGTGGCCTTGTACTCCTTGTACATCTCCGAGCGGAACGTCTCGCGGCTGACGTCGAACGCCACGGCGATGAGATCGGGCTGCTCCTCGCGCAGGATCATGCGCAGGGTGTTGACGTAGCCGAAAATGGCCGACGTCTCCTCGCCCTTTGAGGTGCGCAACGGATTCTTGATAAACGCGAAGTGCGACCGGTAGGCAAGCGCCGTCCCGTCAACGAGGTAATAGATGCTCATGGGGTGTGGGAGCGCGCCCGGGATGGCCCGCTACGCCCTGAGGGTAGCATTGGCGCGATGCGGTTTGATGGCGTGATCTTCGACTTCGGCAACACCCTTGTGCCCTGGACCGACCAGCAGACGCTCGCGCTGAGCGAGGCCCTGCGCCCGCCGTTTCAGGCCGCGCTTGGTCCGCAGCCGGACTTCGTCGAGCACGCAGCCAGGGTGCACCGGCGACTGTGGGCCGAGCGTGCGGAGACGACGATGCGCGAAGTCACCGTGGCCGAGTGGGTCGAGGGGATCTGTGCCGGCACACCGCCGACAGGGCTCGTCGATGAGGTCATGCGGGCATTGCACGACGCCTTCGTGTCGCTCTGCACCATGCCGCCCGGCCTGCGGGCGGCGCTGAAACCACTCGCCGCACGCGTGCCGCTCGCGGTGCTCTCCAACTTCTCGCTCGCGGACGCCATCCTTGAGGTGCTCGACCGCGCGAATCTCGCGGACCTGTTCGTCCACGTCGAGGTGTCCGCGATGCGCGGCTTCGCCAAGCCGCATCCCGAACTGTTCGAGGTCGTCCGCGAAAAACTGGGCACCCCGATGGAACGCACCCTGATGGTCGGCGACGACTTCTGGAACGACATCGTGGGCGGCCACCGCGCGGGCCTCCTGACGGCACTGACGCACGAGCACGTGCGAGGCCCCGAATCCGATCCGCGGGCCCCCGAAGTCGTGCCGGACCGAATCATCAAGTCGCTCGCGGAGCTGTAGAACCTCCGATCGGTAGCACACGGACGGCGATGCACCGGGATGAAAATCGCCGTCCGTACGCTGTGTCGTGTTCGTGCCCGTTCACTAGAACACCGATGCTTCGGGATGGCGGTTGCTACCGACGCGCCATTCGGCCTTGCACTTGTTGCAGCGTGCCTCTCGAAACCAGAAGTCCTTCCCGCCCACGCTGCGGGAGCCGCACGCCGGGCAGATGACGTCGAAGTAGCGGCGCGCGCGACGCGTCAGGAGCAACGCTGCGGTCAGCAACAGGCAGGTTCCCGAGACGACCAACGGCCACAGGCGTCCGGTCGTGACTAGCCCGAGCGCAACGAAGGTATTCAACGGCAAGTAGAGGTGCGCGGCCTGAAAGACGAGGGCGTGTCCCCGGCAAAACAGGACGACGGCAATGCTCGCCAGGATCGCCAGAAGTGCGGCCGCGATCGGAGCGTCGGCAAACAGCAGCCACAGGAACGCGCCGGACTGCACGGCGAGCAGGGCGGCGGCGACGACCACCGTCCACGGCGGCCGCGTCGGGCGCGGTGCCCATCGAGCCTCGGCGCTGTCCGGTACCTTGCGAGTGCGGGGGTCGTAGAACGGGGCGGCCGTGGATCCGCAGGACGGCCAGGTCGCGCCGCAGTTGGCGCAGCGGGCGGTGCGAAACAGAAAGTCGTTTCCGGCGACGCGGTTGGATCCGCAAGCCGGACACACATGCTTGAAGTAGCGGCGCGCCGGGCCGCTCAACACCAGGGTCGCGACGAGAACCAGACACGGCCCCGAGATCGCGAGGGGCCACGGCGAAAGACCGACGAAGAGAATGTACGCGGACACAACCGCCGCGACCGGAAGCAGGAACAACGCCGTCTGGAGGGCCAGCGCGCGCCCGCGCCAAAACTGGACGAGACAGGCGACAAGCAGCATCCCCAGGATCACGGCGGCCCATGCGGCGACATGAAACAGTGCCCAGACCGAGAGGCCCGCCTGCACCGCGAGTACAACGGTCGCCAGCATGACCGGAGCCGGCGGACGGCGAGCGGTCTTCCCGTGTTCGGCTGCGGGACGATCAGTCGAAGGCGGTGAGATCGCTTCGCTCCTCGTGCGGTTTCCATTCGCGGCCGCATTCGCGGCAAATGATTCGGCGGCACAAGACGCCGCGGGGACGCACGCGGCTGTCCTGACAGGTGTAGCAGTGCAGGTCGAAAAAACGCCTCGCCGTGGAATTGGTCAGTCCGACCACGACCGCCACGGAAACCGGAACGAGGCGGGCGCGCACGACCTCACCGTCGAATACGGCCCACGCGCCCAGCAGCAGCGCCCCCCAGGCCGCGAACAGCGCGACACGGCGCGCGAGTGGGTGGCCGCATGTCAGCCACAGAAGGAACGCGGCACATACGGCCGCGAAAGCGAACGCCCCGACGAGGACGTGGAGCAGGACGTAAAGCCCGAGCACACCGATGGCGAGGCCAACGCCGCTCGGCATCGCCAACCTTCGTCCCGCATTCGTGCTCGCTGACTTGGCCGTGCGCATGGTCCTCTCATTCGAACACGTCGGACTCGGGATGCGGTGCTCCGACCTGCCACACGCTCTTGCAGCGACCGCAGTGCGCTTGGTGAAACAGCACATCGACGCCAGACACGCGGCGGGAACCACATGCGGGACAGATCAGGCCGAAAAACACGCGCGAACCGCGCCCCATCAGCCCGAGAGCCGCCACGCCCAGGCACGGCGCGGACACCACGAAGAATCCGAGGCCGCCATCCAAGCTCCAAGGAAACCAAGGCTGGTCCACGCCACCCATGATGTGGTTGACCAGGAGGGCCGGGGAGACCAAGACTACGGCCACACAGGCCCACGCCAGCGCTGCTTGCCGTGCAATCGTGCGGCCCCGAAAGAGGTAGAAGACCCCGACCACACTGCCGATCGTCAACAACGCCGAGATTGTCGGGGCGCCGTTCCATAGGTTCCCGGCGAGGATTCCGGACTCCGCGGCGAGGGCGCCACCCGCAGCAACTACCGGCCACGGCGGCGAACGGCGAGGGCCAGCGGAACGATCAGTCGAACGCATTGAGATCCATGCCTTCCTCGCGGTGGTTCCAGACGTGCTTGCACGTTCGGCAGCGGAGCTTGTTGTCCAAAAAACCCGCGGCGCGCACACTATCGCTCCGGCAGGCGTCGCAGTGGAGACCGAAATGCGCCCGCGCGCTGCTGGTGCGAAGTCCGAGGATCAACGCCGCGGACGCGGCGAGGAAAACGACTCGTCCGAGCAGCCACCCCAAGCCGTCGCTCGGAAGGTTCGCGCGCGCCAAAAACGCGGCGAGGGTGCCGAGAAGAACCACCCAAGCGAGAGCCAGCGTCCAATGTCGCGCGAGGGGATAGCCGCCTCTCAGAAACACGATCAGCGTGAGGGGCACCGGCAGGAGAAACGACGGGCCCGGCGGAACCCCACCCAGCAAACCGGCTCCCATGTACGCGGCGAGCAGTCCGAGGACGACCACCGTCATGCGCACACCGGACGGCATCGGATTCCTGTCGGCGGCCGCTCCGGCATGTCTTCCCGTGGTCACAACGGATCAGAATAGCGGCGCTGAACCAACGGTCGCAAGGGCGTTCCGCTGGTATCTTCGGCGCCCCATGGCTCCGCCCGTCAACGCCGAATACCGGCTCCTCAATATCAAGCGCAAGCTGCGGGACCTGCTCATGGGGCAACGGTTGTCCGCCGATCCCGAGCGCACCGGGGTTGTTTCGCTCGGCGACTTCGGGTTGAAGTGCGACAAGCTCGCGGCGTTCGCGGGCGAGAGCGTCGCCGAGCTTGCGTCGGTCCGTTCCGCGGAGGGCCGTTGCGCGCTGCGGCTCTGCGAAGAACTTGAGCTGGCGGCGCGCACGTCCGCACTGCTCGAAACACTGCCCAAGAGCCGCGCGCGGGTCGGCCTGCAATGCGACCTGCTCGAGGAAGTGCAGGTAAGGGTCCTTGCGGCGCTTGAAAACGAGGGCCGGCTACCCGAAGACATCGCCGTCCTGGGGCTGACGTCCCTTGCAGGCGACGAACGCGAACTGTTCGCTCCGTTTCTCGAATTCACGGGCGAACTCGCGGCCGCACGCCCCGGCCAAATCGATGCGGGCCATGTACGCCGCCGGCTACGCCGCGCGATTCTCGAGCACATCGAGCACGGCGAGGGTCCGTTCGAGATGACGGTCGATGGGGACGGGACGCTGCGGTTCTCGACGTTTGAGTTTCGCGCGGAGCCGGTGCTGGGCGGCGGCAAGTTCAAGCGGTCCGCCCACGAGCCGCCGGAAGTCAAGAAGGTTCTCGACATGCGCGACCAGGCGCCCGACGAGGGGCTCGCCGACTTCCTGCTGGTCAAGGCCGTGGACGAGGCGTTGCTCGCCGTCTTGCAGCCGCACCTGGCCGGCAACGCGCTGCCGACGAAGGCGCGCGCGTTCCCGCGGCGGCCCGGGAAGCGCTTCTCGGTCCGGCCCGAAGCCGTGACCCTCGACATCCCCGGCTGGGATTCGGAAATGGCGGCGCGCGGCGTCGAAAAAGTCGCGGCGCGGCGGGCTGGCCCGGAGTGGGCGCGGTTGCCGAAGGGCGCGTACCTGCTCCGGCTGTTGTTGGGCGCGGACGACCCGCTGACCACCGACCTGCTCGCCCTGGGACCGGCCCTGGGGCGCATGCAAAAGGGCGAAGCGGTCCCGGACACGCGCAAGCGGGCCGAAACGACGCTCCATGCGCTGCTTTCGCGCTTGGCGTGAGTGTTACGGGTGAGTGTTAGGCTGACGCGATGCCGGAAGCGGACAACCAACTCACGCGTCGTCTCCAAGACAAGCTGCTCGAGCAGCGGATCCTGATCCTGTCCGAGCCCGTCATGTCGGAATCGGCGGAGCGGCTCGTCTCGCAACTCCTCTACCTCGACGCCGAGGGCCCGAAAAAGCCCATTCGCTTTTTCATCAACACCCCGGGCGGCTCGGTCAGCGACGGCTTCGCCATCTTCGACGCCATCCGCATGATCTCCGCCCCGGTCACGACCATCTGCACCGGCATGAGCGCGTCGATGGGCACGATCCTTATGCTGGCGCCGCGCGACAAGAAAAGCCGCGTCGTCACCCCGAACACGCGCATCATGATCCACCAGCCCTCCGGCGGCTACCGCGGCTCCGCATCCGACATCGAGATCGGCGCCAAGGAAATCCTGAAGCTGCGCGACCGCCTCATCCAGGTCTACGTGGACGAGTGCGGCGTCGATCACGAGCGCGTCCGCAAGGATCTGGGCCGCGACTACTGGATGACCGCCGAAGAATGCGTCGAGTACGGCCTGATCGACCGAGTTGTCTCGAGCATGAAGGACCTCTAAGGCGTCAGCAGACGGACGGCGATACCTGCGAAAACCCGCTACGCGTCTTTTCGCTAAGACGCGCGCGCCGCGCCACCATGACCATGAAATGAACCGGCGTCCGTACGCCGCGAGCCGTCCAACACCAAGCGACCGCACCGGAACGGCCCAAGACACCGGGAACCGGCCGACTTCGCCGAATCGGCCCCCGTCACTCATGCCTCGGGTGCGCGACACGCGCCGACAGGCGCGGCGTGCGCGGACTATCGAAAATCCGCAAAGCGGATTTTCGCAGCGCATCGCCGTCCGTACGCTATCTGCCCCATGCGGTGGGCCTTCCTCGCTCTCCTCGCGGCCACCCTCGCTCTACGCTGGTGGCTCTCGATCCGTCAGGAGCGGCACGTTCTGCGGCATCGGAGCGCCGTGCCGGAGCCGTTTCGGATTCCGCTCACAGCGCACCAAAAGGCGGCCGACTACACGATCGCGCGAGTGCGGCTTGGACGCGTGTCCATGCTTGTCGATGCCGGGCTGCTTCTGGCATTCACGTTCGGGGGCGGGTGGCGCTGGCTTGCCGGCGCGATCGGGACCGGGACGATGGCGCGCGGGACGCTGTTCCTCGTTGTCGCTTTCGCTGCTTCCGACGTCGCCCGTTTGCCGCTGCGGATCTGGAGCACGTTCTTCATCGAGCGGAAGTTCGGCTTTAACCGAACAACGCTGTCCACGTTCGTCTTGGACCTCGCAAAGCAGGCGGCGCTGGGCCTCGCGATCGGCGGGCCGCTCGCGTGGGGTGCGCTCTTTCTTGCGACGAGAGGCTGGTGGGTGCAGCTCTGGGCCGGCTGGCTCGCGGTCTCCATTTTCTTCGCCTGGGCCTGGCCCGCCTGGATCGCACCCTTGTTCTGGCGTTTTCGGCCCCTCGCCGATCGCTCGCTCGCGGCGCGGCTCGAGGATCTGCTGCGGCGGACCGGCTTTGAGTCCGGCGGGCTGTTCGAAATGGACGGCTCGCGCCGGTCCCGCAAGGCCAACGCGTTTTTCTCCGGCTTTGGACGCAGAAAACGCGTCGTTTTGTTCGACACCCTCATCGACCTGATGACGCCGAGCGAGATCGAGGCCGTGGTCGCCCACGAACTGGGCCACTTCAAGCTGCGCCACATCGCGAAGGGCCTGCTCGTCGGCGCCGCGGTCGGCGCGCTGTCACTTGCCGGGCTCGCCGCCTCGCTCTCGTGGTCGGCGTTTCACGAGGAGCTCAACGTGCCGCACAGCACCGCTCCAGGCCTCGTGCTGTTTGCCTTTGTCGCGCCGCTCCTACTCCTCCCCCTGCGCCCCCTCCTCGCTTTCTTGTCCCGCAAACACGAATACGAAGCCGACGCGTTCGCGGTCCGCGAAGTCGGTGCTGTCCCCATGGCAGCGGCCCTCGTCAAGCTGTACGAGCACAACGCGACCACGCTCACCCCCGACGCGCTCCACTCGGCTTTTCACGACTCCCACCCTCCCGCGCCGCTTCGTATCGGAAAGATTTCAGATCCCGGTTAGGCTTTCGTTTGGAGCTCTTCCCTTTCGTTCGGAGATTCAAACCGAGATGCGATACATCTGCGTTCTTCTGACTGCCGGACTTCTCGCCTGCGGAGGCGGCGGTGGCGGAGGCGGCGGCAACCCGGGCGGACCGACCAACGCCGAAATCGCTCAGGCCATCCTCGACGCGTGCGGCCAGACGTCGCTGAACCAGCTTCTCGAGCTGCTGGATGCCTTCGAGCCGCTGCTCAACCCCGGCAGTACGAAGGTCGCGCCGGCCTACAACGTCGATGGCGCCGACCCGGGCAGCGGGGTCATCGTTTGGCAACTCGACCTGGACGGCGATATGGCCCCCGACATCGGCGGTCAGATCGGATTTCAGGATGCCGCGGACCAGCCCACGGCACCGTTCGACTTCAGCCAGCTCGCCCCTGACTTGAGCAACCTCGCCACGCTGCTCGGCGGCGCGCCCGACGGGACGCAGGTGGTCATCCAGTTCAACGACGCGGGCGGCAGCCTGGTGAGCCGCAGCGGTCAGATCGACGCCACCTACCAGGGCGGCGCCGCAGGCGCCTTGACCGGGGGGGTCGCCTTGAACGACGGCAACACGAGCTGCGGTGCGTCGTTCGAACTCGATGCCGTGGCTCTCGCCGCCCTAGCCGGCGCGATTCCTGGGGCACCGTTCGGCGGCCAGGTGACCAACGAAGACGGCACGGCCGACGGCACGTTCACGTTCGACAGCACGAACAGCGTCGGAGTGACCGTAACCGTCAACGGCGAAGCATCTGACTTTGTTGTCGATCTCGCGAGCGGAACGGTCACCCCCTCGCGTTAGCCTCAAGGATGAGTTTCGCGGGCGAACTCGCGTAGACACAGCGCGTG
Source organism: Planctomycetota bacterium (assembly GCA_021776735.1). Lineage (GTDB taxonomy): Bacteria > Planctomycetota > PLA2 > PLA2 > PLA2 > JAJFFH01. The sequence goes on from JAJFFH010000040.1 coordinate 60,314, forward strand.
ATCGTTCGCTGTGGTTTCGTCCCGATGCGGGGCGGGACAGTGGTTGTCTCGTCCCGATGCGGGATGGTGGTTTGTTTCGTCCCGATGCGGGACGGTGTATGGAGGTTTCGGCTCACAGTCGCCGCCCCCCGACGTCGATAGACGCGCTGGAGGGCTTGACCGGAGTCGAGGTGTGTCCGCACGCGGACGCACCGAATACAAGAAAGCACACTGGAGGTAACCATGTCGCTGGCCAAGCTGCTACGAGTGCTGGCTCTCGGTCTCGCCATCCTGTTCGTTCCCGGCTGTCCCATGTCCATCCTCGATGCGACGGACACAGCCGAGGAACCCGAGGTTCCGGCCGAGGAAGAGCCGCCTGCTGAAGACCCCCCCGCCGAAGAGCCCCCGGCCGAGGAGGAACCCCCTCCCGCCGAGGAGCCGCCCGTCATCAACGACGGCAACGGCCCCACGCTCGATCCCGGCTTCAACGAATCGACCAACCTGATCGAGGTCTTTTTCGACAACGCCAAGAGTGAACGCGAGAACGGGTCCAACCTGCGCTCCGTGCTCCAGAACGCCGAGCCCGGCGATCTCATCCGCATCCACGGTGGTCGGTACGAGGTCAACAGCTCGTTTCGCGTCAACCTCGACGGCACCGAGGCGAACCCCATCACGATCGAGGCCGCCGAGGGCGAGACCGTCCACGTCCACCAGGCGACGAACAAGCAGAACCTGATCGATGTCGATCGCGGTTCGTGGTTCACGATCCGCGGCCTGGAGTTCACGTGCACGGGTCTCGGCCTGCGCCTGCACGACGTGCACCACGGCTACGTCGTGGGCAACCACATCCACGACACGGGCGGCACCGCGGTCGCGATGAACTCGCGCGACACGCACCACATGTATTTCGTGGACAACCACATCCACGATACGGCTGTGCACGGCGAGGGGTTCTACCTCGGCGCCAACAACGCCCAGTACATCACGCACCACACCTACGTCGTCGGCAACCACATCCACGACACGAAGAACTCGGACCAGGGCGACGGCATCGAGATCAAGGAAGGCTCGTACGCCTGCGTGATCTCGGACAACGTCATCGAGAACACGCACTACCCCTGCATCCTCGTGTACGGCACCCGGGGCAACCCGGAGCGCAACATCATCGAGAGAAACATCTGCATCGGCACGGACGACTACTGCATCCAGGCCGCCAGCGACGCGATCGTCCGCAACAACATCCTCATCGACGGCAAGAACGGGTGCATGGCCGTGCAGCCGCACCAGAGTTCGAGGCCGATGAACATGACCATCGTCAACAACACGATGATCAACAGCGGCATCTGCCTGCAGACCCGCGCCTGGAACGAGAGCTCGACCGTCAACATCCTCGTTGCCAACAACGTGATGGTCTCGACGAGCGGCAGTTTCATCGCCGGCAACCTCGGCAACTCCGAGCTTGTCTTTCGCGCGAACCACCAGGCGGAGTCCCTCACGGGCCTCTTCGTCGATCTGAACCTGACCGGCACCAAGCGCGATGCGACGCCGAAGGCGGGCTCCCCGCTGCTCAGCGCCGGCAACGCCGACGACGAGCCGGACGACGACTACAACAAGAAGGAACGCACAGGCGGCGTCGAAATCGGCGCGGTCGACGTGGACTAGCCCCCGGTTAGAACCGAATCCTGTTTCGCTATTCAACGGGTCGGCCTTCGGGTCGGCCCGTTTTTCGTGGCGGAAGCGGATCGGAAGCAAGCGGCCGGCGATACCCCGAACACCCGCTGCGCGGTCTTTCGTGAATTGAAGGTTGGACGGGCCCGATTCCCGGCTCCGAGATGGCGTCCGACGGGCTTGACCGCCCTAAAACGTGAAAAATCGGCGCAGAGGGGGCCGCAGGAGGGTGAAAGCGGATAAGATCAGCTCATGCTCCGAAACATCGCCGTCCGTTCCTGTCTCGTCGTTTTTTCGTTGGTGCTCGCGGTGGGCTGTAGCTCATCGAAGCGCGAACCCTCGCAGGATGAGGGCAGCGGCGACAGCGCCACCGCGTTGACGGCGCAGGATCTTTTGGAGAACTGCGTCACGGCTGATCTGCCGGATTTCGCGGCGATCCTGGACGTGCTGCAAAACCTGTTGGCTGAAGACGCCGAACTGCCCCAGCCCGAGCTGGATCTGCTCCGATTGATTATCGACGGGACCGTCGGTTTCTCGCTCGACGCCGACCAGGACGGCACCGTCGATATCAGCGGCTCGTTCGGCTTCGAGAACGCTTCAGGGCAGCCCACGATTCCGGTCAGCGCGCAGGTGATCCAGGACATCATCAGCCGCGGCGATGTCGATCTTCAGGCGATTCTCGACGGGCTGCCGGCCGGTACGACGTTCAAGCTCGACTTCGATGTGCCGAACATTCCCGGCTCGACCGTGCAAGGTGGCATCGCGCCGGCGGGTTCGATCTCCTTCGCGATCGGCGACAACGGTCTCGCCACGATCTCGGGAGCCGGCTCGTTCAGCTCGGGCGACTGCACCTTCGACTTCGACTTCTCCGACATCGGCGACTTCAACACCGGCCTCGACGGCTTCCCCGTCGCCTCCCTCGGCTTCGATCTGTCCGTGGGCAACACCGACGGCCTCGGCGGCTCGATTGACCTGGACGGCACGAACAACGCGATCATTCGCGCCGTGCTCGACGGCGGACTCCCGGAGTTCTTCAATCTCGATCTCGAAACCGGCAGCCTGTCGCCCTCGGACGACTAGGTCAATACGCGCGGCCTGACGCGAGGATTCTCCAGCGCGACCCCGGACCCGGGATCCAAGTGCTGGCTTGTAGCCGCGATACGCTAGACTGCTCGTCGCGGAGGAAGCGTATGCAAACCTGGTTGGCTGGAGCAGCCCTGCTCCTTTTTAGCGTCGCCGTCCAAGCTCAGGACGACGACGCGCGGCGGCTCGAACAGTTCGAGCAGGCCATGGACGCGGTGCGTCAAAACTACTTCGAGAAGACGGCGGGCAAGACGCTCACCGAGCACATGCGACTGATGTACGGCGCGTTCACGACAGTGAGCGGCCTGGTCGTCGATGACGAGGACGGCGGCTCACGCGTCCTGCGCCAGATCGACTCGCGCCTCTGGGGCCAGGTACAGGTGGGCGGCCACATGTTCTTCGGCCGGCTCCGCTTTCGGTACCGCGACTTCAATACCGGCGACGGGTTCGACGGCGAGGACAACAACCTCACCGAGCCGATCGGCGATCGGTACTGGTACCGGTTTGACTGGCGGACCGAGCAGCGCGCCGAGGACGGCACGGACACGCCCTGGAACTGGTGGGTCCAGATCGGCCGCCAGCATGTCCACTGGGTTTCCGGGCTGGTGCTCAGCGAACAGCTCTACGCGGCACGCGGCGGTATCGATCTCCAGAAGTGGAGATTCGGCTTCATGGTCGGGCAGACCCCGAACACCGGGCCGATCGACTTCGACGCATCGCGGCCGGATTTCGCCGACGACGTGGAGCGGGTCTTTTGGGCCTTCTCCATCGAGTACCGGGGCATCCAAGGGCACGCGCCCTACGTGTACGTCGTTCGCCAGGAAGACGAAAACGACACGGTCCTCGGCGGCGGTATTCGCCTCGGCTACGACTCGCTCTACGTTGCCGTGGGCAGCACCGGCCAGATCGTGACCGGCGAATGGCTGTACCGCACCGAGTTCATCTACGAATCCGGCCGCTCGATCAGCGACACGCTCGGCGCGTTCCCGCAGACTCTTGACGACATCGCTGCCTGGGCCGGCCGCATGCAGGTCATCTACCTGCCCCTGAGCCTCAAGCACATGGGCTTCCGCGCCGAATTCGAGCTGTTGCTCGGATCAGGCGACTCCGACCGCTCGCACGGGTCGCAGACCGCGGGCGGCAACCTGAGCGGAACCGACGACGAGAGCTTCAACGACTTCGGCTTCGCCTCGACCGGCCTCGCGCTTGCACCCGAGCTGGCCAACCTTATCTCCGTTCGGTTCGGCGCCAGCCTCGCACCGTTGCGCGGTCGCGGCGAACTCTTCGAAGACTTCCGCTTCGGCCTTGACCTGTTCTTCTTCTTCAAGATGGACGAGAACGCGCCGATGACCGTTTCCAGCGTTGCCGGCGAGAGCTTCCTCGGCGTCGAGATCGACGTCGTCATCGACTGGAACCTGACCGACGACGCGGCGATCGACCTCCGCTACGGCATTTTCATCCCGAGCGACGCATTCCCGTTCGACAACGAACTGCACTTCTTCTTCCTGGGGTTCAGCTATGGATTCTAGATTCAGCGCCTCTCGCGCCCCGGGCCTGAGCAACGGACTCGCGGCGCCTGCCGTGACTCTTCTGATGGCCCTCCTGCTCACCGCCGGCTGCACGCGCACCACGCTCAAGTCGTCGGTCGCCGACGCCCACGGCGATACCGACGAGTTCGCCGAAATGGACTTCTGGGACGGCATCGCGGCGGCGCCGATCGTCACCAACCACGACGCGCTGCACGCGCTCATCCTGAGCTTCGGCCACAAAGCCGGGGACTTCCGCAGCGAACTGGCCCTCGCCCGCAAGCGCGCGTGGGTCAACGAGGCGCTCGCCGTCAACGAATCCGCCCGCATCGGCTGGATCGCCCGCGCGGTCTGCATGGAAACCGGCATCAAGGGCAACCTCACGATGCGCATGTTCGGCCCCCGCGAGCGCTACGCTCTGATTCACCTGAACAACCGCCGCTGGCTGCCGAACATGTCGCCGGAGCAGGCGGTATCCGGCGCGGTCCTCATCGCGCTCCTGAGCCGCGCCGAGGATCTGCAGACCGGCGCAACCGACGAGATCGAGGAGGACGCATGATGAGTCGACTGAAAACACTCCGCCCTTCTTCGCTGGGCGTGCTGCTCCTGCTGGCGTCGCTTGCGACCGCTCAAGACAAGGGCAAGACCGACAAGACCACAGGAACGGACGGCGATGACACGGCCTCCAGTTCCTCGCCCGGTACCTCGCCCGGTGCCACGCCCGAGTCCAGCTCCAAGGCCGAAGCACTGCCGAAGGGCACGGTGAAGGTTCTCAAGGCCATCGTCATGAAGATCCAGGGGATCGCCCAGGCGCGGCTCAAGCCCAAGACAAAATGGGTCAAGCTCAAGGTCAACGACGTCCTCGAGCCCGGCGCGGTCATTCGCACGGGCCGCAAGTCGTTCGTCGCGCTGCGCATCGGAAAGAACGCGACGGTCCTGATCGAGCGCCAGTCACGCATCGCGATTCCGACGATTCTCCAGGACGGCGACACGCTCAAGACGCGGCTGAAGATGCAGTTCGGCAAGGCCGACGTGAAAGTCGATCGTGTCGGACTGCGCAACGACTTCGGCGTCGCAACCCCCACGGCGACGATGGCGGTGCGCGGCTCGCGCACCAAGCTCATCTGGGATCCGGTGCGCGGGTTCGCCATCAAGACGAGCGAGCGCAACCGGCTGCACGCCATCGAAGTCGCGTATGCGAACTCGATTTCGGCGCTGCTCTCGGGCGGCGACGGCAGCAGCCAGCGCTACCAGCTTCCGGCGGTCGAAGCGTTCTACAAGACCTTCATCCTGCCCCTGCTGGGCTCGTTTCCGCCGGCGGAGCCCGGCGATCCGCGCCAGTCGGGTCCCGGCAACCTGACCGAGAGCCCCATCTCGGCGCTTGGCCTCCCGGCACTCCACGGACCGCGCGGCAACAGGAAGATCACAAACGTCACCGGCGGCGGTGGCGGCGGCGAGGGCCAGGATCCGTAAGCCTGTGTTTGTTTGGCCGCGCGGTTTGGCTGGCGCTCCTTCCTGGATCGACGCCGCACGCCGTGATCGATGAGCCAGCGGTTCCAGGCACTCCGCGACGGACTGCTCGCGGCCCGGTCGCCGTCTTGGGCGGCCGGCGTCGTGCTCGCGCTGCTCATCGTCGTGGGCTACGCCTTCGGCCTGCCCGTACTCCTCAAACTCGAGGGCAGCAACGCGGACTGGCTCTGGACCAGCGGCCGCATCGACCCGCCGCCCGGCAGCGACAAGGTCGTCCATCTGGACATCGACGACGGCGCGCTCAACACCGTGGGACGCTGGCCCTGGCCGCGCCGACGCATCGCCGACGCGGTTCGCATGATCGACGAACTCGGCGCCCGGGTGATCGTGCTCGATATCCTCCTGATTGACCCACAAGAGGGCGGGACGGACGACGACGTGCTGGCGCAGACCCTGCGTCAGTGCCGGGCAACAACGGTGCTCGCGGTCCATGCGACCGAAAAGGCGCGACTCGGCAAGCTCTGGCAAAGCGCCGCGGGCCGCCGGAGCTGGAGCGCGGTCCGGAACGTCCTGCGTCGTGACATCACGCTTGAGGCCGATGAGATCGTGACGCAGGCGAAGCTCACCGCCGTCTATGCCGCCCAGGTCCAGGAGTTCACTCTCGGACTCAAGGAACTTGTCGTCTCGGAGCTGGCCACCGAGTTCCGGCGCAGGGGCGAACTCTCGGTCGAGAATCTTGAGCAAACTCTTGTTCCCGCGACGAAGCGAAAAAGAAACCGCCGTTTCGCCGAGCAGAGGATCATGCACGCGGCGGTCCGTCGGGAACAGTCCGAACAGGCCCTTGAGCGTCGGCTCCCAAAAGCGCAACCCGGTGCAGAATACGCTCAGGCTCACGAGGTCATCCCACCCCTGACAAAGTTCGCGGAGGCCGTCTCCGCGATCGGTGTCTCCAATGCGAACACCGACCACGACGGCAGGTTGCGCCGCGTGACCATCCGCTGGGAGCGCCGCGGCTTTGTCTATCCGCAACTCGGTGTGGCGGCCGCGGCGGCGTACCTCCGCATTCCGTCGGAAAGCCTCGCGGCGGCCCCGTTCGCCGTCGATCAGGCTCAAGCAGGCTTCCAGCTCGAGTCCGAGGATCTGTTGCTCGCGTGGCCCCGGATCGATCCGGCGCGACCGATTCAGGGCCTGTCGAAGCACACCTCTCTGGGCCAGATCCTCGGCCTGTTCGACGAAGAGCGCGAGGTGGTTCGACCGATGGAGGCTCGCTACCTCGAAATCACCCGCAACCTGTTGCGCGACAACCTCCCCGACGTGGCATTCGAGGCCGGCGACCTGAAGAACCCGACGCGACGCAAGGAAATCGAGGACGAGATCTTCGGCGAAGCGAAGTTCCGGCTGGACGAGAACCTGGCCGTTCGCCAGGAAGACCACGACGACGCGGGTGGCGCGCTAACACAGCTACTGGCCCTTGAAGGTTGGGTCAACCGGCATCGGGAGCTCGAGCGCGCGCGCCGAATCTTTGGCAAGGCGCGTGAAAGACTGCACAAGACGGTGGCCGACAAACTGGTCCTCGTCGGTTGGTCCGCCACCGGCAACTTCGGCGATTTCTTCCTTACGGCAGCCCACGAGCGCACCCCGGGAGTCGTAGCCCACGGCGTCGCCGCCGGCGCGATTATCGAAGGCTACGTTTTCAAGGAGAGCCCGCTCTGGGTCGGGATCCTGCTCACCGGACTGCTGGGCGTGCTGGCCGCGTTCTTGACCGACCGCCTTGACCCCCGCATTTCGCTCCTTGCGGTTCTGGTTGTCGGCGGCCTCCTGTTCGCCTTCAACACCCTCATCGCATTCGGTCGTTGGCGCATCATCGTCGCCACCACCACGCCGCTGGCGAGCATCACCTTCGCCTGGGCCAGCACACTCCTCTTGAAGACCATCAAGGAAAAGCGCGAGAAGGCACAGCTGAAGCGGCAGTTCGGCGCGCGTATCTCACGCCGGCTCTTCGACCACCTGCTGGACAACCCGGACCAGATCCACATGGAGGGCGAGGAGCGGGAGGTCACCTGCTTTTTTTCGGACCTCGCCGGTTTCACGAGCATCTCCGAGCGCCTCGACTCGCGGGCGACGGTCGCGCTTCTGAACCGGTACATGTGGGCGATGAACGACGAGCTGACCCAGCTCTCGGCCTACGTCAACAAGTTCCTGGGCGACGGCATCATGGCCGTTTGGGGCTGCTTTGTCGTCGATACCCCGCACGCCGAACGCGCGTGCCGTGCGGCGCTGCGCTGCGGAACACGCCTCGAAAAGCTCAACGCATCGCCGGACCTCCAGGATCTGCCGCGCCTTCGAATGCGCATCGGCATCGCGACCGGCGTCGTGACGGTGGGCGACTGCGGCGCGCCGCCGGATCTGCGCGACTACACCGTCATCGGCGACACCGCCAACCTCGCCGCTCGGCTGGAGTCGGCCAACAAGCAGTTCGGCACGCGCATCCTCATCAACGGACGAACGAGGGAGATGCTCCCGGACGACATCCTTTGCCGCTCGCTCGGGACGATCACGGTCGTCGGCCAGACCCAAACGACCGAAATCCATGCGGTCGTTGCGGAGTCTGCCCAGGCCACTCCTGCGGACTACGCGCTGATCGAGTCGACCGAAAAGGCGGTCGCGCTGTTTCGCGACGGACGCCTGGAAGAAGCCCGTCTCGCCTGGCACGCGCAGGTCCAGCAGCACGGCGAATCCCCGTTGGCGACGGTGTACCTGGCCGAGACCGAACGCCTTCTCGCCGAAGGCGACGCCGCCGAGAGCGACGGCGTCCTGCGACTCACGCACAAGTAGTCGGTGGCGGCGAGAAATGGCCGCATTGCGTACGGTGTCCGGCATGCGGGACTTCGTCAACCGCCACTTCCGGCACTTCAACGCGCGCGAAACACGGGATGCCGCGCAAGCGTGGGTCGACCACCTCCACAAGGGTGGATCGATGTTTCTCACGCTCGGCGGCGCCATGAGCACGGCCGAACTCGGACTCTCGCTGGCACCGCTGATCCGCTCGGGCAAGGTCCACGGCATCTGCTGCACGGGCGCCAACCTGGAAGAGGACATCTTCAACCTCGTCGCGCACGACGAATACAGAATCATTCCGGACTGGCGCGCGCTGACCGCCCAGGACGAGATGGCGCTCGCCGAACGGGGCCTCAACCGCGTTACGGACACCTGCATTCCGGAAACGGTGATGCGCCACATCGACCACGCGCTACTGGCGCTCTGGCAAGCCGCCGAGAAAGCAGGTGAACGCGACACGCCGTGGGGATTCTTGCGCCGGCTGATCGCGAGCGGGGTGCTCGAGGAGCATTACCAGATCCCGCCGGAGAACTCCTGGGTCCTGGCCGCGCACGAGATGGACCTGCCGGTTTTCGTGCCCGGCTGGGAGGACTCCACGCTCGGCAACGTGTTCTGCAGCTACCCGATCAGGGGCATGCTGAAACGGCACGACACCGTGAAGTCGGGCACGGAACAGCTCCAGGAACTCGCGGAGTGGTATCTCGCCGAAGCCAAGGCGGACCGCTCCGTCGGTTTCTTCCAGATCGGCGGCGGCATCGCCGGCGACTTCTCGATCTGCGTCGTGCCGATGCTGATCCAGGACTGTTTCCTCAAGGACACCCCGTTTTGGGGCTACTTCTGCCAGATCGGCGACTCGACAACGTCGTACGGCTCGTACAGCGGCGCAGTCCCCAACGAAAAAATCACGTGGGGCAAGCTGGCCCCCGAAACGCCGAAATTCATGATCCAGTCGGACGCCACGATCGTCGCCCCGATCATCTTCTCGTATGTGCTCGACGAGGGTGTGCTCGATGAGGGTGTGCTCGATGAGGGCGTGCCGAATGAGGGCGTGCCGGACAAGACGACATGAGCAGGACGCTCGTCACGTGCATCGCCGTCGTGCAGCTTTTCTCCGCTGCCCGTTCCGATGAAGCCACCGTCCGCAAGCTCATGGCCCAAGATCTCGAGGAACGGATGCGCGGCGACCCGACGTGGGCCACCGCGCGCGGCGACCGCCGCTTCGATACGCTGTTGCCGGACGCCGGCTCGGACGCCCGCGCACGCCGGCTCAAGAACGCGCAAGCCCGCCTCGACGAGTTGCGCGCCCTGAAGTCGACGTCGCTCGACGCGGAGTTGCTCGCGTACGAACTCGAGTTGCGACTCGCTGCCGCGCGCTACAAGACGTGGCAGATGCCGGTGAACCAGATCGGCGGACCACAACAGTGGCTGCCGCAGCTCGTCGCCGACACGTCGTTTCGCACCAAGAAACACTTCGCCGACTACATCGCGCGACTCGAAAGAATCCCCGCGTACCTCGCCCAGGTCGAGGCGAACCTGCGCGCGGGACTCGCCGCGGGCCGCACGCCCCCGCGCGTCACGCTCGGTGAAGCGGCGACCCAGGCGCTCGCCAACGGGACCAAAGATCAAGAAAAGGATCCGACGCTTCATCCGTTGTGGCCGCCCTTCGGAAAAAAGCACACGGACGGCGATGTCCCCCCGCGCGCGCGGCGGGTCATCGCCCGCGACGTGGTGCCCGCCTTCCGGCGCTTCGGCACGTTCTTGCGCGACGAGTACATTCCGAAGTGCCGCACGACGATCGCGGCCGGTGCGCTGCCGGCGGGCGAAGCGTTCTACCGTTTCGAGCTGCGGCGCCACACGACCCTCGACTCTTCGCCGGACGAGATCCACCGACTGGGCCTCGCCGAGATCAAGCGCATCCGCGCGGAGATGATGAAGGTCATCGAGCGCGCGGGATTCGCGCGCAAGAACGCCCGGGGCGAACCGCTCGCGGGCGACGAGCTGTTTCGCGCCTTCACTACCTTTTTGCGCACCGACCCGCGCTTTTTTTACAAGGACAAGGCCGAGCTGCTGGCCGGCTACCGCGACATCGCCAAGCGCATCGACGCGTTCATGCCGCGCCTGTTTCGGCGGCTGCCGCGGCTGGCGTACGGGGTCAAGGAGATGCCGCCGTTCATCGCGCGTTCCGCGCCGACGGCGTACTACTATCGCGGCTCGCTCAAGGAGGGCCGTCCCGGCTGGTTTGTCGCGAACACGTTTCGACTCGACCAGCGGCCGAAGTACGAGATGATCCCGCTCACGCTCCACGAGGCCGTGCCGGGCCACCATCACCAGTACGCGCTCGCGGGCGAGCTCGAGGGCCTCGCGGATTGGCGGCGGATCAACAGCTACACGGCGTTCGGCGAGGGCTGGGCGCTGTACGCCGAACGGCTCGGCCGCGAAATGGACGACCTGCTCAAGGACCCGTACGACGACTTCGGGGGGCTGAGCTACGAGATGTGGCGCGCGCTCCGGCTCGTGGTCGATACCGGACTACATGCCCAGGGCTGGACCCGGAAGCGCGCGATCGACTACATGCTCCAAAACAGCGCCCTGACCCGCCGCAACGTACAGAGCGAGGTCGATCGCTACATCGCGTGGCCGGGCCAGGCGACGGCGTACAAGATCGGCGAGCTGCGCATCCGCGCGCTGCGCGCCACCGCCGAGAAGCAACTCGGCGAGCGGTTCGACCTGCGCGCGTTCCACGACATGCTGCTCGAGCAGGGCTCGATCCCGCTGCCGGTTCTGGAGCGCCGCGCCAAGCGCTGGATCGGCGCGCGACAGGAGCGTTCGAAGTGACACCGGATGCGAGCGGCGGCACGGGCCCGGGGATCGGCGCGCTCATCGTGCCCGTGCCCGAAGCCGAACCCGTCGTCCGCGAGTTGCGCGAACGCTACGACCCTACGGCACGCGATGGCATGCCGGCCCACGTCCCGGTCGCGGACCGAGTGATCATTCCGGACGACCACGACGAGTTGCGTGCCCTTTTCGAGGGCACCCGCGCGTTCCCGTTCCGGTTTGGAAGCGCGACCGCCGCGGATGGCGCGGTCGGCCTCGCGCCCGATCCGGCCGAGCCGTTCCGCGAACTGATACGCCGCGCAACCGGGCATGACCCGAAACACGAACCGCGCCTCGTGGTTGCGTACAACGACCGCGCGCCGGTGCTCCAGGCGCTCGCAATGGCCGTGCGCCAGGGCCTCCCCATCGAAGCGGTCGCCACCGAGGTCCGCCTGATGCGCGCGCACGCCACGAAGGGCTGGCTGCCGGTCGCCTCGTTCCCGCTCGACCCGTAGCAGCGAATATCGCCGTCCGTACGCTGTCGCAGCGATTCACTCGCTCTGGACAAGTTCACGCAAGGTGCGGATGGTCTCGGGGGCGTGTCCCGCGTAGTGGTTGTTGGAGAACGCGTAGGCCTTGGGCGTACGGACGGCGATTTCCTTGAGGAGTGCGGCCCACTGGCCGAGGCTTGCGGACATGTCGACCGCGACGTGGTCGAACACGCGCGTCGCTTTTTCCGTCGCCTTGCGGTCGCCGATCAGGCGCGCGTAGACGAAATCCGTGGTCACGACGTCGAGGTCTTGCGCGAGGTCGGCGGGATGCGGCAACAGCGGCATCTCGACCAGGACGAGTGCCGTGTTGTGGCGGCGCAGGATGTGGGTCAGCGGGGTGTCGAGGTAGTAATTGTTGCGGACCTCGACGGCGTAACGACGGGGAAGTGGTGGAAGTAATGGGGCAGGAATTCGGCGGGCTTGGCGCCGTCGGGATAAAACGACCCGACCCACGCCTTGTCCGACCAACTCGACGTCCCGCAGCGCAGCGTTCCCATCGCCGGTTTGTACCCCACACGCTATAGTCGGGCCATGCGCGTATGCCTGCTGCTCGCCCTCGCCGCCGCCCTGCTCGGGGGGTGCAAGAAGAAGGACAACCGCTCGACCCTGGACAAGGTGCTGGAGCGCGGGATCCTGATCGTCGGCACCGAGCCGGAGTTCCGGCCGTTCGAATGGCGCGACGAGAACGGCGACTTCCACGGAATAGACATGGACATGGCGCGCGAACTCGCCAAGGACCTCGGCGTAAAGGTAAAGTTCGCCGCGATGGAGTGGACCAGCCTATCGACCGCGCTGAAGACCGGCGAGATCGACGTGATCATCTCGGGCATGACGGCGACTCCGGACCGCCGGAAGAGAGTTTCGTTCTCGGACGCGTACTATCACACGCATCTCTGCCTGCTGGTCAACGCGGATTCCGGAATCAAGAATGCGGCCGACGTGGGGAGCAAGCGCGTCGTGGTCAAACAGGGCACGACCGGCGCCGACGAGGCACCGGATCTCTTTCCGGATGCCGATATCACGAAACTGCAGGAAGAGAGCGCCTGCGCGCTCGACGTGGTCAGCGGCAGCGCAGACGCGTTCCTCTACGACCGGTTGTCTGTCTGGGGCCACTACAAGAAGCAGCCGAAGAAAACGCGGGCGTTGCTGACGTCACTCTCGAAGCAACCGTACGCGATGGCCGTCAAGAAGGACGACGACAAGTTCGTGGCGCGCCTCAACCGGTTCCTGAAAGAGTTTCGCGCCGACGGTCGATACGAGAAGACCTTCGCGAAGTACAAGGACGCGCTCCCGCCGGAGCAGGACTAGGAGCCCACCATGGGCCGCGAATTCGCGACCCGCGTCGGACTGACGGTTCTCTTCCTCGCCGCACTGACGGCGGCGTTCGCCCGTTCGCCCTACGAGTTCGATTTCAGCCCCATCTGGGCGTTCCGCGTCCGTTTCGTCAAGGGGTTTCTCTGCACGATCGGCGCCACCGCCCTCGCGTACGTCGTAGGACTCGCGCTCGGCGTCCTGGTGGCAATCGCACGGCTTTCCAAGAATATCTTCATCCGTCACATCGGCGACTTCTACGTCGAAGTCGTCCGCGGCACGCCGTTCATCGTGCAGGTCGCAATCGCCTGGTGGGGCATCGCCTCCCAGATCGAGGGCGTCGAGAGCCGATTCATCGTCGGCACGCTCGCACTCGGGGTGTTCGCCGCCGCGTACATGGGCGAAATCCTGCGCGCCGGCATCGAGTCGGTCGAACGTGGACAGTTCGAGGCTGCCGTTTCACTCGGCCTCGATCGCCGTCAGACGCTGCAGTACGTCGTGTTTCCGCAGGCGATCAAGCGCATGATCCCGCCGATGACCGGCGAGCTGATCGCGCTCACGAAGGAATCGTCGCTGCTGTTCACCATAGGCGTTGTCGAAATGATGTCGGTCGCAAAAGACATGAAGGCGAAGGATCTCGCCACGCTTGAAGCGCTGATCTTCGTCGCGGTGCTCTATCTCGTGATCACGATTCCGTTGTCGCTGCTCGCACGCCGGCTGGAGCGAAAACTCGGCGAGGGGCGCCGCTCGGGAGTGGATTTGTTGTGATCGAATTCAAGGGTGTGTCCAAGCGCTACGGCGAAGTCGTAGCGCTCGAGGATGTCGATCTCGTCATCGACAAGGGCGAAGTCGTGGTGCTCATCGGCCCGTCGGGATCCGGCAAGAGCACGTTGCTACGCTGCGTGAACGCCCTGGAAACCCCGGACACGGGCACGGTGACATTCGACAACCGGGTGGTACAGCGTACGGACGGCGATGTTTCCGAGCTGCGTGCGCAGGTCGGGATGGTGTTTCAGCACTTCCACCTGTTTCCGCATCTCACCGCGTTGGGCAACGTTATGCTCGCGCCGCGCCTCGCCCGCGAGCGCGACGAGGCGCACGCGCGCGCGCTACTCGAGCGGGTCGGGGTCGCGGACAAGGCGGACGTCTATCCCGACACGCTGAGCGGCGGCCAGAAACAGCGCGTGGCGATCGCGCGCGCGTTGGCGATGCGGCCGAAGGCGATGTTGTTCGACGAGCCGACGAGCGCGCTCGATCCGGAAATGGTCGGCGAGGTGCTCGCGGTCATGCGCCAGCTCGCGGGCGAGGGCATGACGATGCTGGTCGCCACGCACGAGATGGGCTTTGCGCGCGAGGTCGCCCACCGCGTCGTGTTCATGGACGGCGGCCGGCTGGTCGAAATCGCGCCGCCGGACGAGATCTTTTCGAACCCGCAGCGCAAACGCACCCAGGCGTTCTTGTCCAAGGTGCTCTGACGGCGCAGGTAACGGCGCTAGGTCGCGCTGCACTCCGAGGAGAAGCCGTCGCGGTGCGCGCCGTCGCAAAACGGCGCCGTGGCGGACTTGCCGCAGCGGCAGAGCGCGTACTGGTCCTTGCCCTCGAGGTTGTATTCGTTGCCCTCGGCGTCTTTCAGCGCCACGGTGCTCTTTACCAGCAGCGGACCGTTGTTGCGGATCCTTATCTCGCTCATACCGGGAATTGTAGCTCCCTCGTCGGGGAATCCTGGCCGGACAAGGGGGGATCCTGGCCTGCAAGCTGGCGGCGCAGCAGGTAGCGCTGGGCGTCGCACCAGATGCCGAACAGGCCGCCCGACAGGCCGATCACCGGGCCGACGATGACGGGCTTCCACCCCCACATCAGCGGCGTGGCGGTCACGAAAAGGGCCAGGACCACGAAGAGCACGTACAGGAAGCCGAGCCGGCGACGCCGGAACACGACGTAGCGCGCCGCCAACGCCTCCGGGTCGGAGCCGCCCAGCGGTTCGGGCTCGCGCACGCCGAATCGCAGCAGGGGACGCAGGACGAGCAGCGACACCCCGCCGAGCACGGGCGAGAGCCAGCCCAGCAGGCCGACCCCACGCATTGCGATCGCGACAACAAGCACACTCCACGCGACCCACGGCAGGACCCACGCGCCGGGATACAGTTCCAGCTTGCGCGTGCGCAGCGTCGCGACGCCCTCCGGCTCGGGCAGCGCGTCGAACGTCCGCCGGATGTAGGGAAACACGAATACGAAAAACACGAGGAAAAAGCCGCCCATCCCCCAGAGCTGCGCGTGCCACGGATGCGCGGCGTGCGCGGGCCCGAGTAACCACGAACTCAGCCCGAACAACAAGAGCGCGATCAGGGTCACGAACATCGGTCGCAGCGGCAGGCGCAGGTTCGTCAGCCAGCACCAGAACACGAGCCCCATCGCCGGCATCACGAGCATGAACGCGGGAAACCAGACCGCGAACGCGGATCTTGCCGCCGACAAGGAGCCCGACGATTCGGCAAGCAAGGGGAACATCAAAGACATCGCCGTCCGTTCCTCACGACCGATCTCATCGCTACTTCCTTCCCCGCGCGGGCACACTCCGCTCGACCTCGGTCAAGACCAATCGACGAACCGCGCGGGCGGAATACCCGGAGAGCTTGGCGTCCGCCAAGAGATCGCGCAATTGCGCGCGCAGCGCAGCGGGCTTCACGGGCCGCGTGGTACGCCGTGCAACCACGACCGTGCCGCGACCACGGGCGGTCGTCACGAGCCCCTCGCGTTCGAGTTCGCGATACGCCCGCGCGACCGTGTTGAGATTGATGCCCAGGTCGCCCGCAAGCTGTCGCACCGGCGGCAACTCGTCGCCCGGCGCGACGGCCTTCTCCGCGATCGCTCGCCGCACACCGCGCCGCACCTGCTCGACCAACGGAAGCGGCGCCTTCGAATCGACCCGAATGATCATCGAGCGCGAGTGTATCAGAAGTCTCAAAGTCTGATACTTTAACCCCTGTCGTCAGACGTGACCGGAAGGCAGGGGAGGGATGCTATGAAGCGGCGGAAGCGTACGGACGGCGATGTTCGTGCGCGGCGGGGGTCACGGCATCGCCGTCCGTCATCTCTTCCTTTGTTCAGCGCAGCATCACGCGGACCACCGGGGATACTCTGGGGTCCTTGGGCTGGGTGACCGTGAATTCCGCTTCGCCCTTTTTGGCGCGGTCGTCTTGGGCCTTGACCTTGTAGGTGTCTTCCATCGCCCAGAACTCGACGCTGTTTTCGCCCAGGTCGAGGGTGCCCGAGTAGATGACGCGTCCGGTCGAGGCGAAGACCTCGTACTTCACTTCGCGCAGGGCGGTGCCGTCCGCGCGCATGAACTCCAGCCGCGTCTTGCCGCCTGGGCCGAGTTCAAGGGAGATGTTCGTGGTTTCTCCCTCGCGAACCTCGACGATTTTTTCCAGGCCGGGCGCGCCCCCGATGACCAGGTAACGTCCGGGCGACAGCCCTTCGGAGATGTCGTAGGGCCCATCATCGTCCTTGTCGCGGCGCATCGTGTAGTAGATGCGGCGATCCAGCGTGGCTACGACCACCTTGCCTTTCTCGTAGATCTTGCCCTGGAACATGATGCGGCCCTTGACAAAGCCGGGCCCCAACAGCGCCACGTTGCCCAGGTCCTTCGTGACGCCCGCGCTCACGACGATGTCGCGCAGGTGCAGGGTGGGATGCCCGTCGAGATGGAACTCGCCGCTGTATTTGCCGGGCAGCATCGGACCGAGCTTGAAGACACCGTCGCCGCCGGCGATACCGCGCAGGGCCCAGCCCGGCTGCCCGTCCGGCCACGCGCGCACCTGCGCGCCGCTCGCCGCCGCGCCGTTCGGGGTCACCAACACGCCCGTGATGTGGCCCGGCTCGGGCGGCGCCTCCCGCCGCGCCAACACGATCGTCTTCGGACTCTCGTCGGGCAGATAGCGCACGCGCTTCGCGGGCGGCACCATCTGTGCGGGACCGTTCTCCGGATACCAGACCGTCACTTCGTGCAGCGCGTTCGGGCGCCTTTGCCAGGAAAAGCGGCCGAACGCGTCGGTCTTGAGCGACAGCGGCCGGTCGCCCGAACCTCGGAGCGCACGCCGGCACCACACGCGCGCACCGACGACCGGCGAGTCATCGTCGTAGAGCAGCACCCCCGACACAACCCCTGCCGTCTCGAGCACCGCGTCCCACTTGATCTCCGTGCCGGGCCCGCCCTGAATCCAGGTCGAGGTCGTCCGTCCCGTGCCGTCGATCGCAAACACCTCGGTCTTGCGCGCGGGCACGTTCACCAGCCGAAAGTTGCCGGCGGCGTCGGTCGTCGTCGCCACTCCCGTCACGACCGTTCCGCTTCCTGCCGCTCGAATGCCCAACCGCACGCCCGCAACGCCGCGACCCGACGGGTCGAGAACCGACCCGTAGACCACGACGCCGCGTCGCAACACGATGGTCCGGGCCGTCCGTACTTCCGGTGCGACGCGAATCCAGGCCACATGCGGCGCAAAGCCTTCCGCCCGAACGATCAGCCGGTTCCACTGCGGCGGAAGCCCGCCGGCCTCGACCTGGCCCGCGCCATCCGTCACCAGCGCGAACGGCGGCGCGGCGCGCAGGCGCAGTCCTTCCGGCGACTTCAAAGTCACGGGAACGTTCCAGTAGTTGCCACCCACGCGAATCGTCGCGCCGGCAATCGGATTCTGGTCGTTATCGACGATCGCGAGTTTGAGCGCGCCGCCCCGGTTGCGCATCACGATCGACAGTTCGTACGCGGGGCGGTCCAACGGCAGCACACGCGCGTCTGCAGGCGCAAAGCCCGCCGCGACGACGCTGAGCAGCGCGCCCGGAGCAAACGAGTTCTCGATGCGAAAGTGGCCACCGGCATCCGTGGTCGCCTGCTCGCGGCCATTGACCGTCGCGCGCGCACCCTCGACCGCCCGTCCTTCGGCATCCGTGACCTGGCCGACGATCGTCACCGGGCGTGCGTTCGCGTCCGGCTCCGGATCCGAACCCGAATCCGAATCCCCGGCCCCCGCCCCCCCCTTTTTCTTTTGGTCCGTTTCATCCGTCCTGGCCACGGCACCCACGACCAGTTGCACCGACTTGCCCGCGCGCACGACCTTGCGCCCACCTCCGGGTTGACGCAGCACGGCTTCGCCCGTAACGACGCGCACCGTCACGCGATCGCCGCGCACTTCGACGTCGTACTCGCCGGGTGCAAGCTCGACGACGCCGGCCGGTGTTTCCAGGAGCGTGGCCCCGTCCGCGTGGACGCGCGTGCGGCCCTCGCCGACGCGGTACGCGCCGCCGCCGAGCGACTCCGCGCTGGCGCCCACGCGCCCATCGGGCACGAACCGCGCGGTCGCGCGCTCTGACACGCCGCGCGTGGGCCGCGCCTGTTCGGTCTGGCCCCACAAGACAAAGACGAGCACGGCCGCGGCCGCTCCCGCCACGAGGACGATCCAGCGGCGCCATGAAGGCCGCGGGGTGATTCCCATTCGTCGCAAGACTGCTTCCTCCAGACCGGCGCCCGGCAATCGCCACGCGCCCGCCCATGTATCCGCCTGTTCCGCTGCCGCCTGCTCCTCCAGGAACGCTTCCCGAAACGACGCGTCCTCGTCCATGAGGCGTTCAAACTCGATTCGCTCCGCCGGCGTCAGTTCACCGTCCACGGCGCGCGCCAAGAGGCTCCCGCGCGCCTCATGCCGGTCATCTTCGTGTCGTTCATGCTCGGCGGCGTCGCTCATGTTTCTCCCTCTACCAGGTCGCCGAGGCTCCCGCGCAGGCTGCGGCGCGCGCGATGCAGCTTCCACGCGACCGTGCCCTCCGGGACATCGAGCAGTTCCGCGATGCGCGCGTACGACGCGCCCTCGAGATGACGCAGCAAAAATACCTGCCTGAGTTGTTCGGGCAGCCGGCCAAGTTCTTCCAGAACCCGACGCCCGCGCTCCCGCCGCTGCGCGGTCTCGGCCGGGCCCGGTCCGGGATCGATCGTCTCGCCCGCCGGCCCGCCGTCTCGGCGTCGCCGTTTCCGGTCGATGGAGAGACGGATCGCAATGCGCGCGACGTACGCTCCGAAACGCGAGGCGTCACGAAGCTTCGGCAGCGTGGTCAGCGCCTTGATCAGCGCATCCTGGGCGACGTCGCGCGCGCTCTCCGGATCACGCAGACGCGCCAGCGCGACGGCGTACGCGGTACCCTCGTGCCGGCGCACCAGGAGACCTGCCGCAGCGCGGTCGCCCAGCCGGGCGCGTTCGACGAGTTCCGCTTCGTGGGCCAAAGACACGTTCCTGCCATCCTGACGCGGAAGGCATCGCCGTCCTTGGCCTTTCTCGGAAAAAAGTCCGTCTCGGGATCTCTGCCCGGCTACGCGCTACTCGCCGCCCGGGGGCCCGTCCATGTGCGAGGCCAGCATGACGGAATCGCGCGCAACATGCAGCAGCGCGTGCTCGAACTGGCGCCCGCTTGGCTGGGTTTCGACCGCCTGCTCGATGCGCACGAAGTGAGTCTTGAACGTCGTAAAAAAGTCGTTGGGAGACTCGGCGCCGACGATGAAGCCGGTGATCTCCGTGTTTCCCGAAACGACGAGACGAAGCCAGATGCCGTTGTCCACGCGGGCCATTCTATCCGCGATGGTACGCCGCCGGAAGGGCGGGCAGCGAGGCCGCGAGGCGGAAGCCCACGTCGGGCAGGGTTTGCGCGGCCTCGATGCGGTAGGTGACAAACGCGCGCGTGCGCGGCCGGCGCAGGCCGTGCTTGAACGAGCCGCCGACGACAAGGTACTTCCTCGGTTTTGCGGGCCTGGCTCGGCGCGGTCGCTTCGCGCTGCCCCGGGGTGAAACCGGTGTTTCGGTCCACTCCGCCACGTTTCCCAGCAGATCGAGGATTCCATGCGGCGACCGCCCGGCGGCCCGCGAACCCGCCCGTTCGGCGGCCCCGAGCCCCGCCTCACGCGTGTTGGCACACTGCGCACGCGCCGTATCGCCCCACGGATACCGCAGCCGTCCCCGTGCCGTCGCTGCAAGCTCCAACTCCTCCCGCGTAGGCAGACGCGCCTTGCGCCACCGCGCGTACGCCCGCGCATCCCGCAAGCTGACCCCCGCGACAGGAACATCGCCGTCCGTACCCACACGCAGCGTTTCCTTCAACGCCTTGCGCCACTCGTTGTACTTCGCCGCGGTCGTCTCCTGGCGCGCGAGATAGAAGCCGCCCTTCAAGACGACCCCCTTCGCGCCAATCTCGACTGTGCCGGGAATCAGCGTCATGCCGGTGGGCGCGCTGCGACGGAGGTGATCGAGCACGGCGGCGTGCAGCGCGCGGCGGGCTCGCAGGCGCGTGTCCGGATCGACGGCGAAAGCGCGGTCGAGAAGCTCCTTGGGATTCGCGCGAGCGGGCGGCGGCGCGGCCTCGCCCTCTTCGGCGCGGGCGGCGGGGAGCGCAAGGGCAATCGCGAGTGCGACGGGCAAAAGCCGACGGACGGCGATGTTGTTTGGGCGGCGGGTCACGCGGTGCGGGCGCCTGATGTGTCGGGTCCGTAGCGGGGTGCCAGCGCGCGACGCAGGGCGGCATGCGCCCGGTTGAGGCGGGATTTCACGGTGCCCACCGAGCAGCCGAGGACGTCGGCGATCTCCGAGTACGCCAGGCCTTCCAGATAACGGAGCACGATCACGACGCGGAGCCGGTCGGACAACTGCGTCAGGGCGTGCTGCACGTGCCCTCGCAAGAAATGCTGGCTGGCTCCGCGTTCGGGGAGCGTCAGATCGTCCCGCGGCGGCGGCGACTCGAGAACGGCGCTATTGCCCGTGGGCGCCGGGGCGCGGCGTCTCCGGCGCAGATGGTCCAGCGACACGTTGACGGCGATGCGGTAGACCCACGACGCGAACACCGACTTTGCTTCAAAGCGGTGGACTTTGCGGAACAGCAGCACGAACACGTCCTGCAACACGTCCGCGGCGTCCTCGGACCTGCCGAGAATCCGCAGCGCGACGTTGTAGACGCGCTCCCGGTACCGCTCATACAAGATGCCCATCGCGACGCGACGCGTCGACTGGCGCTTGGCCAGGCGGACCACGTCCAGGTCCGGGTCGTTCGGACGCTCCGGGCGCCGGGGGTGTTCCGGGTGACGATGTACCGGCGCGATCTCAGACATCGTCATGCTCGTGCGCCCGGGATTCGGGCTCGGACTCTCGACCGCGGGTCGATCGCGGGTGCGGGACGACATCTCGGGTCGTTCGGGCGGGGGTGCGCCGGGCTCGAAGGCGAGCGGGCGGGGCACACGTCGGCGCGTTCCAGGGCGCACACTCCTCGATCGAGCACGCGAGAACACGCCGGCAAATCGGCTCCTGAAGCCGGGGCGCCACGCGCGCAGGACGATGGGCACCACCCCGGAGACTCGAGGAGCCCCCGGCACTCGGGGGGCATGCGGACCGAACCGATGCGTCATCACCCCTAAGGACGCCGGCGGCCGCCAAGCCGTGCAAGAAAGCGGGCTTCGGATGCGTGACCGTCACCGGGCTGACCTGGATCCCGCGACGGGGCGCGAGTGCGCGGGATTTGCGGGGCCGGGCCAGATGCTCCACCAACTCATGCTACGCACGGAGACGGTGCATCGCGGGAACGAAACGGGAATCAAAGCCCTGCGCGCCATGGCCACGAGGCTTCACCGTCAAAAACCGCGAGACAAGCCCTCGAACCGGAGAGATCCCCAGACCCCGAAGCACGCACTCGGATTCGCGCTTAAGCCTGAGTCGTACGAAGAATCACGGTCGAGAAGCCGAGATTTCCCGGAGTCCTTCCCGCGGCTAGCGCTTGAGCCGACCCTTTGGTCTCTTCTTTGGTCGCATATTTGTGGCAGTCCCAACCATTTAGTCCCATTACTCCCACGGCGATCGCTGCGACGCCGGGACATCTACCTGTATATACAGCGAGTGCACCTCTAAGACAGATGTAACCCATCATCTTATAACGGTTTAAGGCACTCTTGGGAGATGCCGCAAAAAGACCGAGATACCGGACATCGAAGATTGCAGCGTTCCGATTCATCCACATGATGGAGGACATGAAGACCAGCGGTGAGACCAAAACCCAAAAGGGCTCAGGTTCCGCCGCCTACCTGGAGAACGCCATGAAGAAGATTCGCAACTCTCTCATCGCTCTGATCGCCCTCGTCGCCACGACCGCGCCCGTCTCGGCCGGCATCGAGGTACTTGGGATCGAGGTCCTGGGAATCGAGGTCCTCGGAATTGAGGTTCTCGGCATCGAGGTCCTTCAGACCCGCACGCTCGGAGCCCCGGCCGGCTCGCAGACGGAAGCAGTGATGACCGTCAACGGCATCCAGTACACCGTCGCCGCCGCCACGATCGACCCGAGCACGGGCCTGGCCACCCTGACGATCCCCGCTGGCGCCCATGTAGACACCCTGATCACCCGCGGCCCCCAGGGCGAGGTTCTGGACGCGAAGCTCATCGACTTCGATCTCGACTAAGTCGATAAACGACCGGAGACCGGTTGACCCCGTTCTCAAGGGCAGCGGGAAGCCCGGCAAAGCCTCCTAGAACGTTCAGTTCTAGGAGGCCGGTTCATTCGGAAGCTCAATCTCGAACGTTGTCCCCCTGCCCTCTGCCGAATTCACAGAGATTCGCCCGCCGCAGCTGGCCACAATGCGCTGGACAATCGCAAGCCCTAGGCCCGTGCCGCTAGCCCCCTTCGTCGAAAAGAACGCCTCAAACAACCGGGCCTGTGTCTCGGGAGACATCCCGCAACCGTCATCTTCAACCGTCACCCGTCCTCGACCCCTGGCGACCAGCACGATCGATACCGAGATTCGCCCCCCTGCTGCCACAGCGTCGAGGGCGTTCGCGATGAGGTTGAGGAACATTTCTCGCAGTTCGCCGGGGACGGCCCTAACGATCACGTCGGCTGAGCCCTGAACCGCGCAAGTTACGCGATCGCTCCTCAATCTCGGCGCGAGCAGCTCCTTGGCCTCCCGGGCGACGGCCAAGAGACCAACCGGCGTGGGCATTTCGTCGTGCCGGTCCCGCGCACACTGGTGGAGTCGCTCCAATAACTCACTGCCGATTTGGGCGGCGTTCTCGATCGCGTCCATCGACCGGCGAGACCTAGCGTCACTTGTCATCTTCGAAACCATCTGTGCGCGCGCCATCACCGCCGTGAACATGTTCTTGATGTCATGCGCAAGGCCGCTGGCAACTTCGCTCATGGTCCGAGTTCGTTCCGAACGCAGCAAGCGGTCTTCGGCTCTCTGCAGGCGGGCTTGCACCGACGACAGCGTTGCCGTCATCCTCTGACGCTGCAGTTCCGCGGCAAGCAACGTCGCGACCGCTCGGACCCGCTGAACAACGTCGCCCGAGAACCGCCCGACTCCGCGCGAATCTTGCAGATACATCGCACCCAGCATCTCGCCCTCGAAAATCACCGGAAGACATACAAGGCTCCTTATATCGATCCCGGCAATGCTCCGATGGCTCCAGAGTTCATCAACCGACAACACGTCGTCATAGGTGGCCTCCGTGTTGGTATCAATCGTTTTCGTAATCACTGCCCAGCTGACATTTGCGGAGTTCGCCGCAGCCTCGGGCCAAGTCACTCGCTCCGTGAGGTGCCCATCGTCGATGCCCACGAGCGTCCCAGACTCGGCGCCGGCGAGACCGACGGCCAACGCCATGAGGCCCACGAGGGCGTCCTTCGTCCCGAGCGCTGACCACGAGCCCTCGAGGGTCGTGTTGTTGCCCTCACGGTCGGGCTTCAGGAGTAGCGCCCCAGCCAACGCTGCGAGCACCTCGCTATCCTCAATAGTGCCGTGACTCGCTATGCCAATCCGGTATCCGAGTTCGATCAACAGCTTGCGCGCATCCTGAACGCTCTGAGCGTTAGCGCCTCTGATCCTTCGGACCATCAGCAAGAAAAGGCGTCCTGCCTCTTCGAGACGC
Organism: Planctomycetota bacterium; assembly: GCA_021776735.1. Lineage (GTDB taxonomy): Bacteria > Planctomycetota > PLA2 > PLA2 > PLA2 > JAJFFH01. The sequence goes on from JAJFFH010000040.1 coordinate 84,494, forward strand.
GCCGTCGCGGCGACGAGGTCGCCAACGTCCCGATGTGACTCCGCAAGACGCGCGAGAATGCACACGCGCGCGGGATAGTGCCCCTCGCCATCCCGCACGACGTCAAGAAGTAGCTCTTCAAAGCAGGGCTCGATCGGACCCGCTGCGCTTGTGTGCTGCAGCCACTCATGAAGTACCGCGGTCTCTCCCCAAGCGCGTAGGAGGTTGGCCAGGCGCACGACGCTAGCCACGGACACGTTCCGATCGGTTCGCTGAATTCGTCGGCGCGACCGCGATAGTCTGGACTTACCTTGAGGCGCCGCGCATGTGCAAGGATCGGCTCGTCGCGACAGCTCCAGATCCAGCTCCGCAGCTTGGGAACGCCCTTTGGCGCCGGAGGCAGCCAAGCGCGCTGAATAGGCCGATACAGCCGCCAAGCGCCAATCGTCGAGAGCCACGAGCGCAGCGCTACGCGCCGCGCTGCGCATTACGTTGTGATCTTCCAAGGCTTCAGCATCGCGGTATGCACGGTGGAATTTCTTCCTGGCCACTCGTAGCCGGCCGGACCGCCAATAAACAAGGCCCATATTCACCATCGTGCGTAGACGGGCGGTTGCGACGCCGTTGCGTGCCGCTACGGCGTGGGCGCGATTCAGCAACAATACGGCCCGTTCCGAATGCCCTCCCTCCGAAAGCGCGATTGCGAGGTTGTTCAAGGCAACGACCAACACGCGCTCGTCCTCGTCACACTCACGAACCGCGACGCAGCCTGCAAAGGCACTCGCCGCAGCCTCCCTCCTGCCCGCCTGAAACAGTGAGGCACCTTGATTGTTCAAAGCAGCTCCGAGTCTCGGGCGCTCGCCCGCCAACCGGGCCTGCTTGCCTTCAACGTCGGCCCACGTCGCAGCGCGCCCATAGCGGCATCGCTCATACTCGATTCGATGTCGAGCCCGAGAGTAGCTCATAACTCTTCGAGGGCCCGCGCGCGCACGACCTCGCATTTCCCGGGCCAGCCTCCCGGCGAGCGCCATCCGCCCCGTCTCCGCCGCCAGCACGGCGAAGTCTTCGAGTACCCGTAGCCAGCAGGGCCCGTGTCGAAAGGCGGCGACGTCGGCGGCCAACAGACGAAACGCGTCTTCCTTGCGGCGTGCGCGAGAGAGAGCTCTGGCGACCAGCCATCTCTCAATACGGTCAGAGGTTCCCGTCAACTCCTCTGCCCGGCGCTGTAGATCTCGCTCTTGCCATCTGCCCTCTTCCGCATCACACGTCCGCACCAGCAAGGACCACCACGACGTCCGATCCTCCCCGCTGACACCTCTCGCGAACGCTCGTACCGCGCAATACTCACCCGCCCGGAGGAGGAGGATCGCGCTTCGGAGGGCGCGCCAACGAAACGCGTCGGGCACGCGGCCAACTCGCCCGAGGAATCGAACCCCAGCGGCCAGGGAACCCAGCGTTGCCCCGCGGAGTCCCGATCCAAGCAAGTCGAGGACGCCCGCAATCTGGCTATCCGTCAGCCGACACTCGGACACTAGTGCTTCGGCGAGTGCGAAATGCGTGGATATGTACTCCTCCCCGTTCGCTTCTGCCCGCCCTAGATACGACTCTGTTCCGGAAGGTGTCCCCCGCAGGCACGCGAGTGCTCGCAACGCCTCCCACTCGTGGGTCCGGATGGGCGTCCCCCACAACACAAACGCTGCTAGTGCTGGATCGCGAGCTACGACAGCCACGTCTGCGAGCCCTATGTCAGAGGCGGCACGAATGGCGGCGTCTACGGTCGCTTGTTCGACGCGACCGTGGGACATGTGGGCTCGAAGCCGCTCACTGGTGCGCCTGATCGCTCCCGGCAGCCCCCCCCTGACTCCCGCCACGCGCTCCAACACGTCCTTGTCAATCACCTCGCTGAGCAGGGCACGGGCAAGCTCCATGCCAGGTGCCCGATCCAGGCCTTCCAACCTCACGATCGCATTGGACGACAACAGAGACGCGACCGGCTCCATAGAATGGCCACCGAGAAGCACACCATAGGACGACAACAGGGCCTGCTGCCGACAGAGTCGGACAACAAAGGCAGCCTCGTCATCGTCGCATGATTCGACGTCGTCTAGTATCACAACAACAGTCCGCCCCTCCGCGGCCACGGCTAGGGCGTCCAACACTGCCGCACCCGCCGCATGAGCCTCGACGTTCCTGCGTCTCGCAACCCTCCGAACCTGGTCGTCAAGCTGCTCCATCAACGCTCGACCAGTGTGGGCGCGCGGTCGGGCCGAGAACACACAACACCCTCGTGGTTCAAGCCGATCCTGAAGTTCTTGGACGAGTGACGTAACCCCGCTCCCACACTCGCCCACCACCGCCACAGGACGAGAATGGCGCTCGCCGTCCAACAACAGGGCCGCGGCCCGAGCGAAGTCCTGTTGTCGGCCGACGAATCGTGCCTGAGTATCCAATACGGGCGGCACGCCGACATCCTCGGCCATTCCTGCCAACCGTTGAATCACTTCCGCTGTGCTGTCCGGTCGGTGATTCGCGTACGGCTCCAACAACGACTCGACAAGTTCCCTCAGCCCTAGCAATTGAACCCCGTCCAAGCGTGATCGGTCGCCCGCGCGCTGGCGGCCGATCACGTCGGCCAATGTCTGCCCGTGGAATGGACGCTCCCCTACCAACGCTTGGTACCCGATTACACCCAGCGAGTACAAGTCGCTGGCCGGTGTTGTCGATCCTTCCCAAACTTCGGGCGCCGCATAGCCAACCGTAACGGCCGAAATGACTCCATCGACATGGCTTCGGTGCGACGCGTCGATTACCACTGCGTCCAACTCTTGACAGAAGCCCGCCACACTTGTCCGGCGCATCACAACATTGGCAGGCTTCAGGTCTAAATGGACCAGATTCCTCTCGTGCATCGCGCTGAGGCCAAGCGCTAGCTGCCAAAGAAGGCGCAGGGTCTCGCGGCAAGAGAGCCTTGCCGGACCGAGCTGGAGCGTGGACCCGACGATGTACGGTCGAACCGTGAATCCGAGTGACGTACCCTCGACTTCTACGGACCCATATGAGCGGGGCGTTGCCAGATATGCGCTGGCGACCCGGCGTAGGTTCGCTGCATAGCCAGCGAATGCCGCCTGCTCCTCACTGGAGACTTCCTGAAGCTTGACAACGCACAACGAGTTTCCGACACCGCAGTCCTCGGCTAGACACGTCATGGAGTGCCCGCCTGTCGCCAGCCAACGGCGAACACTGTAGCGGGGCGGCAGTGCCTGCTCCACCGACCGAAGATCCACATCCTAGCATCGGCACTTCTCGTGGCCGGACTGAAACCCGAGCCCGCGAGTCAAGGCGCGTGGTACATCGTGGCTCGCCCCGCGCCAATGCGGCACAGGAATCCGGCTCGCACTAGTTCTGCAAGATATCGCTGGGCTGTGCGCCCGCCGACCTGCGCCAACGCCGCGAACTCGCGTGAGCTGAACCTCGCGTCAGAGACGTGCGACGCGAGTCGAGCCCACACGGCCTTCGCGCCAACAGTCCGACCATCGCGCCGTGAGAGCAACTGGGCCAGATGGGCCGTTCCGACATGACGGCTGCTTGAGCACGCCCACGCCGACCGAACGACGTTCCGCAACTCGTGGAGATTGCCCGGCCAATCATGCTCGGCCAACTGGCGTAATGCGTCACGGGACAACGTCACTCCGATATCCCGCGCGAACAGCCTGGCAAAGTGCCCGATATCTTCGCGTCGCTCACGGAGCGGTGGCACGTCAATCCGGAGCACGTTCAGCCTAAAGTACAGATCCTCCCGAATCGCACCATCCGTGACCAACTCGTCTGGGTGCTCTCCAACTGTCGCGATGAATCGGACGTTCACCTTGCGGACGCTCGCTTCGCCCACTCTCCGGAATTCCCCGGTCTCAACAACGCGGAGCATCAGTGCTTGAAGACGCGGCGACATCTCCTCAAGTCCATCTAGCAGCATTGTGCCGCCGTCCGCGACCTCGAACAGACCCTGGGAGTCCACGACGGCGCCGGTGAATGCACCCTTCATCCATCCGAACAGTTCGGCCTCAAGAAGCGTCTCCGTCATCGCACCGCAGGGCACGACCACGATTCCCCCACGCTGGCGTCCAGAAGCCCGGTGCACGGCACGACACACGAACTCCTTGCCCACGCCGGTTGCACCACTGATCACAACCGGGTAGTCGCTCTTGGCAGCCGCTCTTACCGCCGCGTCGATCCGAACGGCCGCATCTCCGGTGCCGAATGACGCCGGGCGTCTGAGCGGTTCGGATGCGATCACGCGCCGGGCCAAGCTTACAACGGCCTTCCCCTTGTGACGGCTCGGCTCCAGATCATACGAACACACATGCGGCGTGGCCGCCCCTCCGGTCTCATACCAATAGGCGCGCATATCGACGCGCGCGTCCTGCCTGAGGCGACTGCCGGCCACCATGTACTCGGTTGCATCCCCGGGCCATACCCTGTCCCTCGCGACGCTCTTAGTTCTCGGAGACAGATGGAGTTTCCACGGCCCGGCGGTTGTGCAGGCCACGGCTTTCCGAAAACCCGCCAGCGCCTCTTGGGTATCCACATGGGGCAAGAACACACCGATCGCTAGCTCGACTGCGATCTTCTTATCGAGCGCCGAGGCCTCGGGCTCTACGCCGCTCGACACTGCCTCGGTCAGGATTTCAAAAAAATGGGGTGCTCGGAGCTCAAGGATCTCCGCTACAGAACGCCAGTCGCCTAGCGCCGCCGGATCCATATGCTCATGCAGGAATCGAGCGACATCCAGCACTGGCCGGTTGCCGCGCCGGCAAGGACGATTGGCAGCCCACGCCTCGATCCCGATAATCAGAAAATGACAAATCGGATTCAACCGGGAACGAGGCGCTGGCGCAAGCAGCGGTCGCCCTACCCGGATAAGACGAACGACGATCCTAGTCAGTTTTTGGCCGTCATCGATCGGTCGGGCCAGCTCCTGCTGAATCGTCAAAGACACGCGCTCGAGCAGGGTGCAGTTTCTGACGATAGGACCCGCCGCCGAGCGCCTCGCGATCTGGACCGACTCGCGGGCCTGCCGGAACGATGTAAGCGCCGCGCGGAACTTGAGGCTGAGCAATGCATGGCACCCCTCGCGGAACAGCCGCAAGAATCGTCGGAGCCGCGGCGGCAGCACGGCCTCCCCTGGCCCGACACGATCGACCTGTTCCCAACGCAATCCTTCAAATGACACCGCAGCCCTCGCGTGTTCAATTCGAAGGGCGTAGAGAGGTAACATCGGTGCCATCTCGCTGTCGAGAGAAGCTTCAGCACGGACATAGGCGCCGGCGGCGCGCAGGACTTCAACCCTGCGGATCGGATCGTATCCGCCACCAAGATTCGCCCGCTGCGGCAGCAGTCTCCAGATGTCGCGTGCCCATGTCCCGAGCGTTGGCGCCAAGTACTGAAACACTAGTGATGCATGCCGGGGAAGACGCGCGCAGAGGCACATTTCGTCGAACATGGACCTCGCCCATAGGCGAAGCCCCGACAAGGCCACGTCGAGCGTCTGGGCCGCGATCACCCGAATCGCATCTTCAGGTACACCCGTCGAAGCACAATAGTGCCGAGCCGTCCACCGGGCCCGCGTGTGCGCTTCGCTGCCCGGCTGAGCTACCATCAGCAGCCCACGACTGTGGAGCGACGCGCCGTGCACGATCGCGATTATTCCGCCACCGCTGGAGCGTCGTATCTCTTGGGTCACCGGAGCTTCACCCGAGAAAACGGCCAACGAGTACACTGCTCTTTGCGCCAATTGGTCGGCGACCGCCCGATATCGAACGGGTAGGTCCGCAATCAAGTCCAGAGTGAACTCTGTGCGCGCGGCAAACTGCTCCAGCGCGAAGAGCCGGCCTCGATGAAAGAGCTCACCTAGCACTGCCATCGTGTCCGCGGCGGTCCGATCCTGATGAACTCCCGCCGCGAAACCCGGCCAGAACCCCTCCGGCAGAACATCTTCGGCCCGAGAGGCTCCGAGCACGACAAGCCGCTTGACGACCGCATAGGTGTCCTCCCTAGCGTAGGAACACGTCAGCAATAAGTTCGCTTGGCGGCACGCCTCGTGGTCCTTTCGGCAGGCTGCCGCAAAGGCCAGCCGGAACACGATGACCCTGGGGTCGGTGCCGTCCTCCATTGTGCCGTCAAGTTGCTCCTCTACATCAATAGGCATCGTGAGTTCGATACTCGGCGGCACTGCTCGAAGCGCGGCCCGGAACCGCCTCGGAATGCCGCGTCTTCTCCATATCTCTGCCAAGACCCACCGGAGTCGCGGCCTGCGACGGCACAGAGAAGCGAGAAGCCGCGAGACTGCGCTCGCCACGCGCTCGTGATTACTGCGCCGCGCATCCGGACGAGGAATGTACGCCGACTGGCCGAGCTCCGTACGCTCACGGAGATAGGCGGAGGAAAGGAGGGACAGCAACGTTCTGGCAACCGATTGACCAAACAGCTCGCGACAGTCCTTGGGTCGGAGTGCCACCGGGCAAAGAACAAGCGCCTCCAGGACGTGTTCCCCCTCCACCGACAAAGCATCCTGGGGGTTCGGCTCCGGGGCTCGGTCGATGATTAGGTCGCACACTTGGAATCTTCTTAGTGTGCGCAGCAACAGGTCTTCGTGGCGGGGGGTTGTGGCCAGGACGAAATAGATCTTGGCGTCTTGGCTCAGCATTCGGTCTTTCCAGGCCGTATGCGCTCGCACCATGTACGAAATCATTTCGAGCGAGTTGCCAGTCAGCTTTTCCGCGTCGTCGATCTGTACGATCACGCCCTGGATGGCGGTCTCCTGGCGCAGGCGCCGGCGCACGCGGTCCGCCGCAATCAGCCAGCGCTCGCCGGGACTGATCGCAAGCGAACACCCGGGGCTGCGCGGCCGCTTGCCCAAGGCCGGCTCGCCCTGCTGGCCGCTGCGCGCAAGGATCAGGCTGTCCGGGCCCGCGATCTGCTCGGCGATGCCGGCGATAACCGGATCAGGCACGATCATCGACGGATACGCCGACACCCGTACCGTGCGGTAGCCGCGCTCGCCTGCCCAATCGCGGTAGCGCTCATGCACGCGATCCCACGTGTCGGTCCCGCCCGTAATGAGCGCGCACGAACTCGCCGGCAACTGGTGCAACCCGGGCAGCGCCGTCATGCCCAGGGCCCGGCTGTAACGCGAGTAGTCCCACTCGACCGCGTTATCTACGGCCGGTCGGTTCTGTTTTGTCGATCGGACGAAATGTCGTTCTAACGCGGGCCAGTCCATGGTCGTTCCTCCCGCCGCACTGTCTGGCCAGCCTAGACCACAGCGCGTGCCGCACGCCACCCGAATCCGTAAACCACGGCCCACAAATCGGTTACAGCGAATCGCGCCAGCGCGCGGTGTCCCCTTCCCGCGCAATCGCGCCAGCGACTTGGCGCGATTCCCACGCCCCCGCCCCCCTATTGGCGCGATTCAAGCCACGCCATCCGGGCCCACGGTGCCGCCCCCGCCGTACACTCCCCGCTATGGACAGCCCGGTCGTCGGCTCGCTTGTGGTTCCGTCGCCCCGGTTCCGGCGGCAGATGGAAACCGGCGAAGGGGCGGCTCTCATGCTCGCCACCCGGCGCAGCTCCGCACTGCTCTTCTACCTGTCCAAGGACCGTGGATTCTGGGTTCCAACCCGGCAAATCGCCGCCATCCCGGCGGAAGTCCTCCCGGACCGCTGCCTCGAACGCCTCCTTCACGAAATCATGCTCTACGTCGAGGCGGAGGAGTCCGAAATCGAGGAATTCACGCTCGACGGTGAAACCGCCCACCTCCGCATCTCGATTCAGGCGCCGACATTGACGCGCACCCAATGGACGGTGCTGCGGGCCCGACTCGGCTCCTTGCTCGGCGACCTCACCTTCGATCCGCGCTCCATGAGCTCCATCCTGCTCCGCCTTGAACTCGTCGGCGCCCCCCTTCCAGCTCCCACGTAGGGCCCGGTCCCATATAGAGGGCAACACACCTGAGACAGCAAACGGACGGCGATGCTCGTGAAGGTCCGGACCTTGCCGTGCAGGATGGGGCGCGGTAGAAGGGATGTGTGAGCGTGTTCCTGACGACCGTTGCCCGTTGGCTGCTTCCTCTTCGCCGCTCTTGGGACAACTTCGCGGAAAAACTGCACCTGCGTAGCCTTCCCGCGGTGCCCACGATCTGCATCGTGCTGACGTTGGCGATCTTCGTGCCGCTGCAAGTCCGCGTGACCTCGCGCGAGGCCGCAGACAAGGCGGCAACGATCGCGGGCAAGCAGCTCCACAAGTTCGCGTCGGGCGCGCCGTTGCCGGCACTAGGCCCGGAAGGCGAGATCCTGTCACGCCGCCCCGCGTTTCACTGGCCGAAAGCGGCGAATGCGCACGAGTATCGGCTGACCGTGACGGGCCGCGACGGCTCGGTCTGGCTGGCCAAGGTCGCCACCGACGCGAACTACTTCGTACAGGCCGCGCCCAGTGAACTCGAGCCGGGCGCATACAGCTTCAGCGCCCAGGCGCTGGACATGGCGGGCCGCGTCCTCAAGACCCACGGCGCGTCGTTCCGGATCCGCAAGGACCTCGCCTTCGACGAGCTGCGAAAACACGTCTGGAAGCTGCCGGCGTGGGAAGGCGCGCTTCAGATCGCCGGATTCCACGCCAAGAACGGCTCAGCGCACGACGTTTTCTCGGCTCTGCTCGCCGCCCGCGCCTACGCCCCCGAGGGTGCCTCGTTCGAGGCGAGCCTGTTCGCGGTCGAAGGTTCCGACGACTTCGCCAAGTGGATCAAGAACCGGTTCGCCACCTTGGTTCCGGCCCCCTAGGCCCTCCAGCCCCCCTCTCCCGGCGCCCTCACCCCCGGCGGTGTCTCAAGACCGCGCCGATCTGTTCCCCGCGCGGCCGCGAGTCGCACTATACTCTCGTGTAGGGCGCTCAGATCGTGCCCCGGGCCCCCCCAGATCGCGCCGACCCCGTGCAGACGAATCCGCCTCGAATCCTCGCCCTCGGACTCATCGTCGGTCTGGTCGGCTTGGCTACAAGCTGCGGCGGTGGCTCGGGAAGGCCGGCGGGCCCGCCGGTCCCGGTGTTCGACACCTTGCGCACGGTCGCGGGACGGCTGTCGTATTTCACCCGCGGGCCGGTTCTGACCCGACGCGTCGATGGGCGGCTCGATCCGGACTCCGTGCTGACCGAGCCCAACCTGCCGCGTAGCGCGCCGCTGTTTCCGTTCCAGATTCTGGCACCGGACGGCACCGTTCTCGCCGAGGATCGCACCGACGCCGCCGGGCGCTACAGCGTGCGCATCAACTTCGGGCCGAACCCCGCAACACAGGTGCGCCTGCGGGTCGAGGCACAGCTCAACCTGCCCTTCGGCACCGTGTTTCGTGTCCTGCCTGACAGGTTCTCCGGCACGCCCTATAGCAACCAGACCGTATTGCTCGGCGACCCGGACTCCGAGCGCTACGACATCGATCTTGAGATCGCGCTGGACGACGCCGCGGGCGCCTACCACATCCTCGACACGCTCTACGAAGGCATCGTCAAGGCCAAGGCCGGTCTGCTCGCGACACCGCCGAACATGGACATCATCTGGGCGCCCGGCAACGGCGCCGCGTCCTCACTGGACACGACGAGCGATCCCGTGCGGCTTACCGTGGCGGGCGGCATCGCGGGGCTCTTGGCGTCCAACACCGACGAGTGGGACGAGCCCCAGCTCATGCGGATGCTCGGCGAGTACCTGCTGAGGATCTTTTTTGCCGAAGTCGCGCCCGCGCCGACCGACGATGCCACAGCACCTCTGCTACCGAGCGCGGCGTGGCGCGAGGGTTTCTTGGATTGGTGGGCGTGCGAGGGCCGCAACTCCGGCGAGTTCTGGGACACCGAGGGGATCGGTGCCGCCGGACGCGTGATCCGGTACTTCAAGATCGAGTCGTTCTTCGATCCCGCACTCGGATCGCTCGGCCCCGCGGACCCCAACGTCTACCAGGATCCGGCCAACGTGGGGCTGGGGTCGCGCTTCACCGTCGCGGAGGTACTTTGGGATCTTCACGACTTCGACGCCGTCGGCGTAGACACCGGCGACAACGACGGGATCACGTTTCCCCTGGCCCAGACGATCCGTTTTCTCGAGACCCTCGATCCGGGCGAGAGCTACCCGTGGCTCTTCACGATCTTCGACATCCTGACCAACCCCACCGTCGGCGCGCTCAGCCCGGTGCAGGTCAACATCATCCTGCAGTTCCCCGAAGACCAGGGCTTCACATATCCGGGCACTCCGGAAAACGGTCACCTGTGGCCCGAACCGATCTTCCCGGAGGGTGAAACGCCCAACACGCCGGTGCAGATCGGGTTCAACGAAACGTTTGAGGGCACCGTCGATACGCTGACGCCGGATCCGGTCAACATCGAACTCGGTCTGACATCGCAGAGCTACTTCATCCTGCAAACGGGCGGAGACTCCCGCATCACCGCCCAGTTGACGGTTGGCCAGGACCTGACCGTGGAGGTTCTCCGGCTCGACAACACGCTGGTCGCCTCCGGACAGCTCCAGGCGGTGACGCAAATCCTTCCCGCGGGCCGCTACGTGATCCGCGTGCGCGGCACGACCGGAAACCCGCAGCTCGAGGCCTTCACGATCCGCGTGATCATCGGCGCGTAGCGCCCCCTGCCCCCGCGCCCCCGGCGCAGTTCCGCCCAAACCGCTACAATCGGCGCATGGCCAAGCTGCTGAAGGGCGACCTCGCGGTCGGCCACCTGTTGCGCCGCGCCGGGTTTGGACTCTCGGCCGTTGACGCGGACGACTACAAGAAGCTCGGGTACGACGGTGCGCTGCGCCGCCTGCTGGACGAGCTCGACGCGCCGGCGCCCCCCGATCCCAAGGGATTTGATCCGTACGACCCGGGCGTGATCCAACAGGTCTGGCTCGACCGGATGGCGAACGGGCACGCGCCGCTCGCGGAAAAGCTGGCGCTGTTCTGGCACGGGAACTTCGCGACATCGGACCAAAAGATCCGCGAGCCGGTGTTGATGTGGCGGCAGTACCAGCTCTTTCGCGCGCACGGTGCCGGCCGGTTTCGCGACCTCGTCCGGCGCGTGAGCCGCGACGTCGCCATGATCCGTTTTCTCGACGGCAACGCGAACCGCAAGGGCCACGCAAACGAGAACTACGGGCGCGAGCTGCAAGAGCTGTTCACGCTCGGCATCGGCAACTACACGGAAAAAGACATCCGCGAAATCGCGCGCGCGTTCACCGGGTGGGGCAGCCGGCACCACACCTTCGTGTTCACCGACGCGTTTCACGATGGCGGCCCGAAGACCGTGCACGGGCAGACGGGCGCGTTCGGCGGCGACGACGTCGTGCGCATCCTCACCGCGCTGCCCGCCTGCCATCAGTTTATCGCGGGCAAGCTCCTGCGCTTTTTCTCGCACGAGAATCCCACGAAGGCCGAAGTGGATGGAATTGCAACCGTGCTGAAGCAGACGGACGGCGATATCCGTTCCGCGCTGCTGGTGATGTTTCGGGCGCCGTCGTTTCGCGCCGAGGATCGCCTCCGCGGCCTCGTCAAGAGCCCGGTCGAGTTCGTCACCGGCGCGATGCGCGCGCTGGGGGTCAAGACGACGCCGCTTTGGGCGCACGGCTCGCTCGAACGCATGGGGCAGATCCTGTTTCGGCCGCCGTCGGTCAAAGGCTGGCCGTCCGGCACGACGTGGCTCACGACATCCGGGATGGTCGAGCGGCTCAAGGCCGCCCGCCGTCTTGCCCAGGCGCAGCCCGATGCGGCGACACGACCCGATGCGGCAACACGCTTCGACGAACTGGCTTTCGACGGCCAACTGCCCGCCCAACTCGGACCGCTGCTCAAGAACAAGAGCGGCAAGGAACGAATCGCCCTCGCGCTGTCCTGCCCCGAGTACCAACTCTCCTAAGAGGTGAACCCATGCTGAATCGACGCGATTTCCTGCAGCGAGGCTTGGCTTTCGGCTCGGTCATGCTTTTGCCGCGGCTCACCTGGGCCGAGGGCGCCAAGAAAGAAGCGGGCGCACGCACGCTCGTGATGCTTCACCTGCGCGGCGGCAACGACGGCCTCAACACCGTCGTGCCCTACACCGACCCGCTCTACTCGACGCTGCGGCCCGCGATCGCGATCAACCGCGCGCAGGTGCGCAAGATCACGCCCGAACTCGGCCTGCACCCGACGCTGGCCGGACTCGAGGCGCTCTGGAAACAGGAACGGCTGGCGATCGTCAACGGCGTCGGCTATCCGCAGCCGAACTACAGCCACTTCCGCGCCACCGAGATCTACTACACCGCGCAGCCTGAGCAGACGCCGAGTTCGGGCTGGCTCGGCCGCACTCTCCAGCAACGCGACACGGGCAGCCCGCTGCGCGCCGTCGCGCTGGAGAAGGAAAAACCGCTCGCGCTCATGGGCGCCCCGACCGGCGTCGTGTCGCTCACCGACTTTCGCCAGTTCAACCTGCCCTTCGACGTCAGGGCGACGATGACGATGTACCAGGAGTACGCGAAGCTGCCCGGCGCGCGCGGGGCGGTGGCCCGGCGGGCGCTCAAGGCGTTCGGTGTCGCGAAGAGAATCGCACAACTCAAACCCGTGCGCGGCTCCGGTCTCTACGGTGGACTCGGCAACGATCTCGGCAAGGCGCTCGCACTGCTCAAGACCGACCTCGACCTCGAGGTGATCGCGTTGTCGTTTGGCGGGTTCGACACCCACGCCAGCCAGGCGGGCAGCCACAACCGGTTGCTCGGACAGATGGGCAACAACCTGCGTGCGTACCAGGCACTGCTCGCGCGCATGGGTCTTGAGGACAAGGTCGTCACGTGCGTGTTCAGCGAGTTCGGACGCCGCGCGAGCGAAAACCTGTCCGGCGGCACCGACCACGGCGCCGCGTACCCCGCGTTCATCATCGGCAAGGGCGTCAAGCCCGGCATGCACGGCGCGCAGCCGCGCCTCGACGATCTCGACCGCGGCAACCTGAAGTACACGACCGACTTCCGCTCGCTGTACAGCTCGCTGCTGCGCGATTTCCTGCGCGTGGATCCGAAACCGATCGTGGGCGACTTCAAACCCCTGGAGCTCTTGGCATGACCCGCACGCGCCACACCTCAAAAAGCATCGCCGTCCTGGGACTGTTGGTCTGTTTCGCTTCGGTCTCCTACGCCCAGGTGCCGGTGGACCGCGGCGCGATCGACATGATGCCCGGGCTCGAGCCCCAGGTACGCAACAAGTGCATCCGCGCGCTGCAACAGACGCGGCGCGAGGGCAAGAAGGGCGCGGGCAAGCTGCTCGGGCGACTGCGCGCGGCGGGGCTGACCGACGCGCAGCTCGACCGGCTGAGGCGCATGCCGCGAGGCGTGATGCGGCAGTCGCGCTACAACCACGGGATCGTGCTCGAGGCGCCGGAGTTAAGCGAGGCGCAGCGGCTGACGCTCGCGCATCTCGTCGCCGCCGCAGACGGCGCGCAGATTACGCTGGCCACGCAACGCGTGCGAATGGCGCAGGCGCTCAAGGGCGTCGAGGCGCTCGTGCGCAACCAGGCGCTGAGCCGCATCGATCAGCATGTGCGCGAGATCGACCGGCGTTTTTGGCGCGTCGCGTACTACGCGCTCACCGCCGATCAGATGCGCGCCGTGCGCAGGCTGCTCGCGCCGCGGGCGAGCTACATCCCGCAACTGCGCGAGCAGATGCTCGCCCTCCCCGGACTCACGCCGAGCCAGGGGTCGCGCGTCGCGGCGGCGTTCGCCGAGTACGAGGCGGAGCAGGCGGCGGACCAGGCGCTCGTGCGGCGACTGCAGGCCGAGCGGCGCAAGAAAGACCAGCCCGGCCCGAAGGTGCAGGAGATCAACCGCGAGCTCGGCGCCGGATACCGCCGGCTCGGGGCGCTGCGCGAGGGCTTTCGCAAGCGGCTCCAGGAAGTCCTCTCGCAAGACCAGCGCGACGCGCTCAACTCCGCGCCGCCACTGCTCAACCTCGGTGAGCGCGGACGCCCGCCGTTCGACATCGTGCGCGGCATGGCGCTTACCAAAGAGCGCATGGACGCACTCCGCCGGCTCCAGAAAACAACGAACACCGCGCGCCAGGTGATCCAGAAGGACGCACGCGACGCGTACCGCGAATCCGGATTGGGCGGCGCGATGATGGGCTCGGACTCGCCGCAGTCGATGACCATGGACGTCATGCGCCGTGGCACGCTCGGCCGCCTCTACGAACTCTACCGCGAGTCCGGCCAGACCCTCGTCACCAAGGTCATGCCGCTGTCGAAGGTGTCTGCCTGGGTCGTTTGGGCACCGGGGTAGCGAGTTCGCCTCAGAATCGCAGAAGTCGGTGGATGGCGTTCCGCGAGACCCCCTGTGATCTCTGTGTCCTCTGTGGCTGAAACCGGTGTCCGGGTACGGCCGCCCGCCCATCAATACGATGCAGCCCCTCGGCCCGCCGCTGATCGCCAACGCGTCATGCATGAAGGCGCGACGGTAGCTTACGGACGGCGATGTCGCTCGGCCGCGTTTTGTCGCGCTTGGCGGGCCACGGGGGGGCGCCACAACGGTGTAGACTGTGCGGCCCATGGCCAAGAAAAAGCGCTACTGGCTCTTCAAGAGCGAGCCCGACGTCTACTCGCTGGCCGATCTCAAGCGTGACAAGAAAACGTATTGGGAGGGGGTGCGCAACTACCAGGCGCGCAACCTTCTGCGCGACGAGGTCCAGGTCGGCGACGGGGTCTTGTACTACCACTCGCGCATGAAACCCATGGAGATCGCGGGTACGGCCACGGTACTCAAGGCCGGGTACCCGGACCCCGAACAGTTCAACCCAGAGTCCAGGTACCACGACGACAAGTCGGACGCGGATAACCCGCGCTGGTACGTCGTCGACATCGGCTTCGAAGAGGAGTTCGCGCAACCGGTCACCCGCGACGAGCTGCGCGAGATGCCGGAGCTTGCGGACATGATGGTCCTGCGCCGCGGCGCGCGCCTGTCGATCCAGCCGGTCACGCCGGCGGAGTG
Organism: Planctomycetota bacterium; assembly: GCA_021776735.1. Classification (GTDB taxonomy): domain Bacteria; phylum Planctomycetota; class PLA2; order PLA2; family PLA2; genus JAJFFH01. The sequence continues at coordinate 99,495 of JAJFFH010000040.1, forward strand.
GAAAGCGATCGTGAAGCGCGGCCGCGCCAAGCGGTAACGGTCCGCCAATCGTCAGCAAAACGTCGAAGCCGCGCTCGGCTCGGCCGCGCGTGAGTTGTAACGGTCAGGTCGTCAAGCGTCAGACCGACGTTTCGACCGGAACCACGGTCACGGTCTTCGTCACGTCTGCGTCCGAAGCCGGCGCGTTCGCCCGCGTCTCGGCCACGCCGTGGGCCCGGTCCATCCGCGCAGCGTGTTGCAGGCGGCGGTGCCAGAGATAGACACCGGCGACCAGGAACGTCAGGTAAATCAGGCCTGCGGGCCCGACCACCGAAAAGAGGCTCATCAGCTTGTCCGTCTCCCGGCTTTCCAGCCAGCCGGGCGCGGCGCGCGACTGCGGCTTCCACTTACGCATGCCCGGCCGCGAAAACCCCCGGTTCCCGAAGGTAAACCCCTCGGGCGGAAGCGCACGAGCCGCGAGCGCGACGGTCGGATCCGGCAGGCCAACAAGCGGGTCGGCGCGGCTGCCCGCCTCAACGGGGACCGGCTGCGGAGCAGGCTGGGGATCGGTAGCCGCAGGATCGGCCGACACGACGGTGGCGCCAAAAAGCAGCGCGACCGCAAGCATGGCGTTGGCTCGTTTCATCTTTCCCTCTTTTCGCGACGATCCTTTCCGTGTCCACAGCCCAGAATAAGCGCGCTCGTCGAGACGACAACCCCTCGCGTCGCACAGCATGTCCCGTTCCGGTACGCTGACGTGTGCCATGCCGTCCCTTTTCACGAAAATCATCCAGGGCGAAATCCCCTGCCACAAGGTGTGGGAAGACGACGACCATCTCGCTTTTTTGGATATCAACCCGATCCGCCCCGGCCACACGCTGGTGATCCCGAAGAAAGAGATTGCCTACATCTTCGACATGGAAGAAGAAGCGTACGCCGCCTTGTGGCAAGCCGCCCGCAAGGTCGCCAAGACCATCAAGCAAACGCTCGGCTGCCAACGCGTCTGCATCGATGTCGTCGGCTGGGAAGTCCCCCACGTCCACGTCCACCTGATCCCGACAAACACCATCCACGACTATCCGGTGCCCCCGAAGCAGAGTCCAACCCAGGACCAGCTAGCCGCCATAGCGCGGCAGCTGATCGCGTAGGGGTGCCGCCGTGCCAATGTCACGGTTGCGTAATCGGACCGGTTCTGATAGTACGACGGGATGCGGAAGCGAGAGTTGCTCACTCCTCCGACGGCTCCGCGAGAGTTCGCCCGAGCTCGCTCCACGGTGCGCCGCCGGGCCTACGTGGCAGAGCTGCAGCGCGACTTCCGGATTTCCGGCCCTTTTCTTCTTGGCCTGGGCGGGCTCGCCGCCAGTAGCGGGTTCGGACTCGGCGCTGGCATGGTCGCGGGCGGAGTCGCCGTCCTATTAGCGACCCCGCTTCGATCCCTGAACGCGGGGCTCGACAAGAAAGTCGAACTCGTCAAGGAAGCAGTTCAGGACCGAAAGAACTTGGCGCTGTTCCATCTTCTCTTTCAACTCTATAGCTCCGTCTCGGACACCACCAAGCTTCTGAACAAAGCAAACCGAGCATTCGAAGGCGGAAACCACTCTGCACTGGACGCGCTGACCGAGAAGCTGAGGATCCACGCTGGCGCAGAGTACCCCCGATGCCTAGCGGGACTCCTCTACGAGATCATCGGATTCAAGCAAGAACGTTATTTGCTGCGGTTTCTCCGCTATGACCCTCGCCAAGTCAGAACACTTTCGCGCCAGTATGTTGACGACATTAAGAAGGTCCTGGTCCTGACGCAAAAGGACGCCGAGTACTGGGACGCCCTCGCCGACGCGGATCGAACGTGGGCCCGACTGAGGGAGAAGCTTCGCGACTTTCAACTGGTTCAGTGCGGCACAGTCGTGCTCCATGCACTCGATGTCGCGCTTCAGCCCGGCACCAGTCACGCCGCACAGGGGCTCGTCGATACCAGCTACAGGCTGCACACGGAGGGCGCAGGCCTCAAGAAAATCAAGATGCTGCATACCCTTGCCGATCGAGGCCGCGGGTTCCGGCTCTCTAGCCTTGCAGACGTGCCGCCCGAAGATGCAGGGGACGTGGACAGGATTCGCGCGCTCCTTGAACTTCGAACGGAGTCCGCTTCAAACCTCGCCGCACGTGCGGCTCAAGAGCTTCGAAAGGACTTCCAAGACGCCACCGTGCTGACGGCGGACTACAGCTCATCGGTGATCGAGATCATCGACTCGTGTCGTGACTTCCTACGCGATGTCGCCGTCGTTCAAACAGACAGCGTTCGCACTGATGACCACGACCGAATGGTTGAGGCGTTGCGAGCGAGGGGGCACAAGGTCTACACGGTACGGCCCGACGCATGCCAATGCTCCGGCGCCGGAAAACTGCTCGCTCTATTTGGCTTCGAGGCGTGCAGCCTCACCGGCGAAATCGTCCACCCGCATGGCCCGAACGATGTCCTGCACAAACTCCGAATGCTTGAGAAAGAAGCGGGCGTTCAGGTAACTACGGTCGCTGCCGGTCCCTCTTGGAAATTTCGGTCATTTGAACCCGCCGGCTGCGACGCGGATCTCGTCGTACAACGCCGCGACGGATTCGATTTCGTGCTCTGGGAAGGTGGATTGATCCGGCGAACAGGCAGTGAGCGGCGCGAGTACGTAGCCGCCGCGCGGACTTGGGCCGAGCGGCGGGCCGCGGCACTGGAGGCCGCGGCGGCAAGCAGTCGGACGCGATAGAGCGCGCCAGCGCACGTTGAGCAACATCCCGAGGAGTGGAGAGCACCAGGATCCGCAAAGCCTACGCAGCCACACGACAACTACGGCACAAGACGAAACACCTCGGGAGACATCGCCGTCCGTTTGCTTTCCTCGGGGGGCTTTTGCGCGCTGATAGAATCCGCGTCCCATGAGCGCGAAGGCCTATGACGTGGTTGTGCTTGGTGGTGGACCCGGTGGCTATGTGGCCGCGATCCGCTGCGCCCAGCTCGGCCTGAAGACCGCGGTTGTCGAGAAGGACAACCTCGGCGGCATCTGTCTGAACTGGGGCTGCATCCCCACCAAGGCGTTGCTAAAAAACGCCGAGCATGCGTGGATTGCGCAGCACGAGGCGAAAGAGTGGGGCTTTGTCTACGAGAAGCTCTCGTTCGACTTCGGGCGGGTCGTGAAGCGCAGCCGCGATATCTCCGCGCGGATCGTCAAGGGCGTCGAGTTCTTGATGAAGAAGAACAAGATCGACGTCTTGAACGGGACCGGGCGGATCGCGGGCAAGGACACCGTCGAGTACCTGGTCGAGGGCAAGGTCGCGGGCACGGCGAAGTTCAAGAACCTGATTCTGGCAACCGGCGGGCGGCCGCGCGAGATGCCCGGGACGCCGTTCGACAAGGACCGCGTCATCTCGTTTTTCGAGGCGATGGCGCCGAAGGAGCTGCCGAAAAAGCTCGTCATCATCGGCGGCGGCGCGATCGGCTGCGAGTTCGCGTACTTCTACAACGCGTTCGGCACCGAGGTCGTACTCATCGAGCTGTTGGACTCGCTCTTGCCCAACGAGGACAAGGACCTGACCAAGGAGCTCCAGCGCAGCTTCAAGAAGAAGAAAATCAAGGTCATCACCGGCGAAAAAGCGGGCGTCAAGGTCGGCAAGAACGGCGTGACGGTGACCGCGGGCGGCAAGACCTACGAGGCCGACAAGGTGCTGATTTCGATCGGTATTCGCGGCAACATCGAGGGCATCGGCCTCGAAAAAGCGGGCGTCAAGACCGACCGCGGCTTCATCGTGACCGACGAGTTCGACCGCACGAACGTCAAAAACATCCGCGCCATCGGCGACGTGACCGGCAAGGTGATGCTCGCGCACGTTGCAAGCCACCAGGGCATCGTCGCGGCCGAGCACATCGCGGGCAAGGACCCGCACCCGGTCGATTACGACTCGATTCCGAGCTGCACCTACTGCCAGCCGCAGGTCGCCTCCCTGGGCTGGTCCGAGGCGCGGTGCAAGGAAAAGGGCATCGAGGTGCTGGTCGGCCGCTACCCCTTCCGGCCGCACGGCAAGGCGGTCGCGACCGGCGAGACCGAGGGCTTCGTCAAGCTGATCTTCGGCAAGCAGTACGGCGAGCTCCTCGGTGCGCACATCGTCGGCCACGAGGCCACGGAGATGATCGCGGAAGCGGTCGCCGCCAAGTCGAGTGACGCGACGGTGCATTCGCTCGCCGAAGCGATGCATGCGCACCCCACGATGTCGGAGGCGTTTCACGAGGCGACGCTGGATGCCCTTGGCCGCGCGATCCACATGTGATCTCGGCCTCGTCGGCTATGGCGAGGGGCTGCGCATCCAGCAGGAATACGCAGAGCGGCGACGCGCGGGAGAGATCCCCGACACGCTGCTCTTGTGCGAGCATCCGGCGACGTACACACTCGGGACAACAGCCAAGGACGGCGATGTCCTGGACCGCACGCGCGCGCCGGTCGTGCGCACGGACCGCGGCGGCGAAGCGACATGGCACGGTCCGGGACAGGTTGTCGGCTACGTCATCGCGGACCTGAACGCGCGCGGACGCGACCTGCACGCGCACTGCCGCATGCTCGAGGAGATCATGTTCCGCGCGCTCGCGGACTTCGGCATTGAGGGCGCACGCGTGGCAGGCTTGACCGGCGCGTGGATCGACAGCGCCCCCGAATCGGCCGAGCGGCCGCCGGCCGATTCGTCGCGCCGTGGCTCCAAGGGAGCGAAGGCGGACCAACCTCAAAAGATCGGCGCCGTCGGTGTGCGCGTGCGGCGGTGGATCTCCACGCACGGCTTCGCGCTTAACGTGAACTGCGACCTTTCGTACTTTTCAGGCATCATCCCGTGCGGGATCGCGGACCGGGGCGTCACCAGCATGGCGCAGGTCCTTGATCGCACGATCGACATTCAAGCCGTGAAGGAGAGCTGTGCCGGCGCGTTCGAAGAAGTCTTCCGATCCGTGGCGTAGGTCCACGCAAAAAGACGTCGGCCAGTTCGACGCCGAATTCCTGCTCGGGCTGTACCGCGACATGTTGCGGACGCGCGCGCTCGACACCCGGCTTGAGGCGCTCTACAAGCAGGGCAAGCTCGTCGCGGGTTGCTACTCGTCGCGCGGCCAGGAGGGTTGCAGCGTCGGCTCGACCGCCGCGCTCCGCGACGACGACGTGATCGGACCGATGATCCGCAACCTCGGATCGATGCTGCGCCACGGCCTGCCGATGACCTCGGTCCTTTCAAACTACCTCGGGCGCGTCACGGGACCCACCAAGGGGCGCGACGGCTCGAGCCACTTCGGTTCGCTCGAGCACAACGTGATCGGCCCCGTATCGATGCTCGGATCGCTGATTCCGGTGTGCGCGGGGGCGGCGCTGTCGTTTCAACTGCGCGGCGAGGACCGCGTCGCGCTGACGTGGATCGGCGACGGCGGCAGCAACGTTGGCGACTTTCACGAAGGTCTGAACTTCGCCGGCGTGCTGAAGCTGCCGTTCGTGCTGATTCTCGAAAACAACAAGTGGGCGTACTCCACGCCGATCGAGTACCAGACCGCGGCGAAGAACTTCGTCTGCCGCGCCGAGGGCTACGGCATCCGCGGCGACCAGGTCGACGGCAACGACGTGCTCGCGATGTTTCAGTGCACCCGGGACGCAGTCGAGCGCGCGCGCGCCGGCGAGGGCCCGACGCTGATCGAGGCCGACACGATGCGCATGCGCGGCCACGCCATCCACGACGACGCCAAGTACGTGCCCCAAGAGCAGGTCAAGTCTTGGGGAAAGCGCGACCCAATCCAGAAGTTCGAGGCGCAACTCGAAAAGGAAGGACTCCTCGACGGAGGAACGGACGGCGATGTTTCCAAGAGCATCGCGGCCGAGATCAAGGCGGAAGTCGATCGCTGCACGGAAGAGGCGATGGCGATGCCGCTGCCCACCGGTGACGCGGAGACGGAGCTGGGAGACGTGTACGCATGAGCAACCGCGCACAGAGCCGCACGCTGACGTACATCGACGCACTCCGGGAGGGCATGCGCGAGGAGCTGTTGCGGGACAACGACGTGTTCATGCTCGGCGAGGACATCGGCACCTACGGTGGCGCCTTCCGCGCGACCGCGGGATTCCTCCAGGAATTCGGACGCCCCCGCATCCTCGATACCCCCCTGTCGGAAACCGCAATCCTCGGCGCCGCGGTGGGCGCGGCCATGATGGGCCTGCGCCCGGTCGCGGAAATGCAGTTCGCGGACTTCATCGTGAACGGGTTCAACATGCTGGTGAACTTCGCCGCGAAGGTGCACTACCGCTGGGGCCCGAGCGTGCCCATGGTCGTACGGCTTCCCACCGGCGGCGGCACGCGCGGCGGCCCGTTTCACGCCACGAACGCCGAAGCGTGGTTCACGAGAGTGCCGGGCCTGAAGGTCGTATGCCCCGCCACCGTCCGCGACGCCAAGGGCCTGATCAAGGCAGCCATTCGCGACGACAACCCGGTCTTGTACTTCGAACACAAGTACCTGTACCGCCGGCTCAAGGACAACATCCCGGAGGACGAGGAAATCCTGACGCCCCTGGGCCAAGCGCGAATCGCAAGAGCAGGCGAAGACGTCACGGTCGTGACCTACGGCAGCATGGTCCACCACGCCGAAGACGTAGCCGAAACCCTCGCCGAACAAGACGGCATCGATGCGGAAATCCTGGATCTAAGAAGCCTGACCCCGTTGGACGAACAGGCCATTTTCGACTCCGCCAAGAAAACCAACCGCGTCGTCGTGCTTCACGAAGACACAAAGACTGGCGGCTTCGGCGGAGAAATCGCCGCAAGAATCGCGGAGTTCTGCTTCGAACACTTGGACGCCCCCATCAAGCGAGTGGCAAGCCTGGACACCCCGGTCCCCCACGCCCCCCAACTGGAAGACGCCTTCATGCCCATGCCCGACGACATCGCCGCGGCAGTTCGTGCAACGGTCGCATACTGACGCGCACCGGTCTGCCCTCTGGTCGAAGTCCCTGTGCCGCGACGGGTTGGTTTCGGGCTATGGGCGTGACCTCGAGGAGATCGAAGGCGCGCGACCCGATCTTGACGGGCCGGGGCGCACTACTTCCCGACGAAGCGTAGGACCTCGCAGTCGAGTTTGCCGATCGGGACTGTGACACCGGACGGCAGTTCGAAACAGGCCTGGTGGGCGGCGCGTATTGACGCCGGGCCGGCCTTGGTCACGCAGATCCACAAGACGGCGTCCCGCAGGGCGCCTCGGCGGACCCGGACCGCGCAATCGTGGATATGCCAGCCGTAGGTCTTCCGCAGCTTCAGCTTGGCATAGACGTACTTTCGATCGGGGGACAACTCGGGCATCGCGGTCACCAACGCACCGTCCCGAATCGTAAGTGTGAGGTTCTCGGACTCTTCGAAACGGACGTCGCTGCCCTGGAGCACGCGCACGTCTATATCGTAGGCGGCGAGCTTGCGTTGCTGGACCCGATACCACACGCGCTGCGGGCCAAAGTACGGCGCGAAGTCAACGAACTCGGAGTCCTGAGTAAACCAGACAAGGATCAGGCCGGGAACAATCCGCGCGAGCCAGGCGACACGGCTGCGCCCGATCACCGCCTCGCCAAGACAACAAGGAAACCAAACGCTGCGATGCCGACCACGTCGATCAGAATCATGAGTACCGCTCGAACGACGTCGGAGATGTCATCATCGACGACACAGACGTACCGGCCACGGGCCGGGCCTTTCGGCTCCGACGTAACATCGATGTTGAGTTCCACGGTCGCCTCCTCGCACCCGATACTATGCAAACCTCAGCTTGGATGCCACGCCGGGACGGCGTACGAGGAGAAGGGGAGGCGCCGACGGCAGTCAGGAGCCATAGCCCGCCGCGGCGAGGGCCAGAGCCCATCTTCCGCCGAAACGCTACCGGCTGAAGCGTGCGAGCGAATAGGCGGTCGGGTCCAGGTGCGGGGCGGTTTCTGACAGTAGTTCCGCGACCAGTTTGCCGGTGGCGGGGGCCATGGTCAGGCCCAGCATGTTGTGGCCTGCCGCGATCAGCACGTTCTTGAGACGCGGGCTGCGGTCCACGATTGGTTTGCCGTCGGGGGTCATCGGGCGCCAGCCGTACCACTTCTGTTCGATCGGGGTGGTGTGGGGCTCGCGCAGGTACGTCTCGGCCGTTGCTTTCAGGACGTTCAGGCGCGCCGGGCGGAGCTTCGTGTTGTAGCCGGCGAACTCCATTGTCGAGCCCAGGCGGTAGCCGTCTTTGAACGGCGTGGCGACGACCCTTTCTCTTTCGAAGATGAGGGGGTGTCGGGGAGACAAGCTCGGGCGCGGCATGGTCAGTGAGTAGCCCTTGCCGGGTTGGATCGGGATGGACGCGCCGAGTTCTTTCTTCAGCTTCGGAGTCCACGCTCCCGTGGCCACCACAAACGCGTCCGCCTTCAGTTCGCCTTGGTTGGTGAGGACCGCGGTGGCCTCGCCTTGGCTGTTTTGGACGAACGTGCGCACGTCGCAGCTCTCCCGGACTTCGACACCGCTTTTCTCAAGCAGGTTGCGCCACGCTGCAAGCAACGCCTCCGGGCGCATGTGCGCGTCGCCTTCGTAAAACCACGCGCCCGCCGTGGCGTTCGGAAGCAGAGCCGGCTCGAACTCTTCGAGTTCTTCGCGGTCGAGACGCCGCGCCTCGATGCCGAACCGTTCCTCAAGGATCGCCGCGGTCTCGCCGTGCGCGTCCAGGCCGCGGGCGTGCTTGTGGACCATGAGACAGCCCGCGTCCTGCCACTGGATGTCGAGGCCTTCCTGTTCGCGCAGCTCGCGATAGAGCTCGCCCGAGGAGGTGATCAGCGCGTGCCGCCCCTCGGCAGCCGCCAGCATGTCGCGTTCGTTGCAGCGCCGGGCAAACCGCCACAGCCACGCCCACAGCCGAAAATCGAGGCGCGGGCGAATGCTCAGCGGCGTCTTGCGGCGAAACAGCGAGCGCAACGTGACACCAACCGCGCCGGGTACGGTCAACGGCAGCGCATGGCTCGGGCTGAAGAGACCGCAATTGCCTGACGTCGCCCCCCGGCCCTGCCGATCGCGATCCACCAGCGTGACCGCCCACCCGGCCTTGCGCAGATACCACGCCGAAGCCGTACCGATCGCGCCGGCTCCGATCACGACGACATGCTGCGGTTCTTGCGGATTCATAGGGACTGCCGGGCACCCGGGCTCTTTCGGCGCCGATCCTGTCCGCTCAACGCCGGGCGCGCAAGTCCTTGGCGGCAGGCCGGTCCGGAAAGCATCGCCGTCCGTCTGCTGCCGGCCGTCTTGGCCCTCCCGAGAAAAAATTCCAGATTGTTTGTTCGGTTCTGGGGAGCGCGCGCAACTGGTGGGACGAGGTTGATATGTACGCAAAAATGAAGAACCCCACGACCCTCGTCGTTTTGCTGGCGCTGCTCTTTTCGGTGCAGGGCTGCCGTAAGAGCCGCGGCGGCGATCCCGCGACCGCCACGCTGGCGTTCACGCGAATTTCGGTGTCCCCGTCCAAGAACTGGGCCGCGTGGAGCCCGATCGACCACGATTGCTTCCGCGTCTACCTGCGGACGCTACGGGTGTTTCACACGCGGCGGTTGTTCACGATTCCTGGCGCGGCGCACCCGTATCCCGTTAATCTCGGGTTCTATCCGGACATCGACTACGACGGGCCGTACGGCTTGCGCTGGCGCTCGTCGCTGGACGCGCGGCTCGATGGGCAGCCGAACGGGGACATGGTCTATACGGATCCCGACGGCATCGAACATGTGTTTGCGGACGACGGGGCGGGCGGCTTCGTCACGCCGGTCGGCTGTTGCGCGATCCTCGAGGCCATCCTCGGCGGCTTCCGGCTGACGGACGCCAAGCGGTGGGTGAAGATTTTTGATCCGAGCGGGCTCTGGACCGGACTGGAGCGGCCCGATTGCCGGCTCATTCAGTTCACGCGCGAAGAGGACCACCGGCTTACGCGCATCGAGACCCCCGAGGGGCGTGTCTTTGACTTTGCGTACGCGGCACACCTGCGGCTCGCCAGCATCACCGACTTTGCCGGGCGCGTCCTCGGCTTTCGCTACAACCGCGCCGGGCACCTCACGCGCATCGAGCGGCCGCTGCGCACGGGCGAAAGAGCGCCGGCAGCCAATGTGTACACCTACGATGCCGCCGATTTTCTGCGCACGGTGCTGAACAGCGCGGGCCAGTCCTACGGCACGGCCAGCTACAACGCGGCGGGCGAAGTGACGTCGATCGCCACGCCGAACGGGACGGCGACCTACCTGAACGCGGGCGCGTCGGTCCAGGCGACCGCGCGCGACGGCACCAGTCGCGAGTTCTTCTTGAACCCGGACGGGCAGATCAACCGGATCGTGTTTCCCGGGGGCGGGACGAAGTCGTTCGAGTACGACGGGTTCGGACGGCGTACCGGCATCACCGGAACATCGGGCAAGAGGCTCGTGTTCACGTATTCGGCGGCCGCCGACCCGCGCGAGTTCTGCAACCGAATCGCGCAGGTCACCGAGCCCGCGGACTTCCCGGCGACGCCGGCGCGGACCGAGACATACGAGTTTCGTCCCGGCACCGACCAGTGGATCACGTTCTTCAAGGCGGACGGCACGCGTACCGACTGGACCTACGACGCCAAGGGCAACATGACCTCGATGACGCTGCCCGCAACGCAGACGACCACCGGATTGCAGCGGGGCGTCTGGCAGTTTCTCTACGACGCGCTCGGCCGCCGCATCGAGAGCGAGACCCCGACCGGTTCGATCACCACGTACGAGTACGGGGACGGGGGTACCGTCGCGAGCGATCTCGTCGTGCGCGAGATTGGCGACGCGGGCGCGGGCGACGATCCCAAGACGGGCGCGCCGCGGATCAACGAGACCGTGCAGTACGAATACGATGCCGCCGGCAACCGCACGCGCGTCACGTTCGCGGACGGCGGGGTGCAGACGCTGGCCTACGACGCGTGGGACAACCCCACGTCCACGACCAACGAGGCCGGCATCACGTCGCTGTTTCTCTACGACCGTGAAGGCCGGATGATCCGCACCGAGCGCCCCCACTGCGACCACGAGGGCAAGCCGATCGGAACCGGGACCGCGTTTCGCGAGTTCACCTTCGACCCGTTCGGACAGCCGCTCACGTTGCGTACGCACGACGGCTTTTCGACACAGACGAAAACGTTCACGTATGCCAGCGGGCTCTTCCGGCCGTCGCGAGTCGTGGATGCCCGGGGCCTCGTCACGGACTACACCTACGATTTCAACGGTCGCCGGACGAGCGAAACACGCGCGCCCGGTACCGCGGACGAATCGACGACGACGTGGACGTACGCCAACAACCTGCTGACGGCGATGACGGATCCGGTCGGCAACACGACGGCGTTTTCCTACGACGGTTTTTGCCGCCGGATCATGCGCACGGACCCGGAAGGCACGCAGTCGCTGTTCACCTACGACATCTGCGACCACCGCACCTCGACGACGGTGCGCGACGACGGGGGCACGGACCTCGAGCGGACCCGCACGACCTGGGACGGCGCGGGCAACATCGCAACGATCGAGCTGGATCGCATCACGCCGGACGAGACGGAGCGGATCGAGAAGTTCTACAACCTGCGCGGTTTCCTCGAGGAGGAGCGCCTCCCCGGCGGCGCCGTCCGACGGCTCTGCGTCGACGGCCTCGGCCAGATCGTGCGCGAGGATGAGCTCGCCCTTGACAAGGAGACGCACTTCGTCTGGGACCAGCGGCGCCGCCTCGTCGAAAAGCGCGAGGTGCGCGGTGTGTCCACGGCCACACCGGTCGCGGTATCGACGCTGTTCGAGCACGACGCCGAGGGCAACCTCGCGCGCACGACCGATCCGCTCGGACGCGTGACGGACTTCGCCTACGACTGCGCGGGCAACCCGTCGCTGCTCACCACGCCGGACGGTCGCATCACGAACTACGTGTGGGACGCACGCGGCGACCTGCGGAGCGGCACACACACGGACGGCACCACGACGCTGACCGAAACGTACGACTACGACGCCGGCCGCGAGCTGACCTCCCAGACCGCCAACGGCCTCACGACAGGCTACACCTACGACGTCCTGGGACGCGTCAAGGGGATCACGGCGGGGGGGTTGCAGGTCAAGAGCTACCGGTACGACGCCGCGAACCGAATCGTGAACGCGACCGATCCCGGAGGCGCGATCGACTACGCCTACGACAAGCTCGGCCGCATCGTGAGCAAGACCGCCGGCGTCCAGCAACAGACGTTTGTCTACGACGGCCTGGGGCGGATCACGAGGGCGACGGACCGCGCGCAAGACGGTTCGGAAATCACGACCGAGCGCACCTGGGACGGCTTCGGTCTCCTGCTCACAGACACCCAAAACGGCATGGGCGTCCGCAAGACGTACGGCATCGGCGACCGGCCGGCGACGCTCGCGACGCCGAACATGAACTACTCCTACGAGTACGACACCGCCAAGCGCGTCGTTTCGCTGGACCGCGGCGGCCGGCGGTACATGGACTACACCTACGACCCCGGCACGACCAAGGTCAAGTCGCGCACGCACAACTCCGGCGCCGTGTCGGCGTTTTCTTACGACCTGGTCGGAAAGGCGACCCGCGTGGACTCGCAGACCCCGGGCAACGTGGCCAACGCCGATTTCTCGGCGACGCGCAACGCTGCCGGCCTGGTCACGACACAGGCCCGCGCGGACGGCTCGCTCGCCGAGGAGTTTCGCTACGACAATCTCGGGCGGCTGCTCTCGCAAAAGCACACGGTCGGAGGCGGGGACCGCACGACGACGTACACCTTCGTCCCGAACAGCGACCGGCTGGCATCGATCGCGAACACGCGCGACAACAGCGACGCCGCCATCGCCTACGACAGTTTCGGGCGCATCAGACAGGCGGGCGCATCGGCACTGACCTACGGAACGGACCTGCACGCCACGAACATGTTCGACGATCGGCCGGCGAACCAGCCGGCGCTCGCCGGAAGGACCGAGAATCCGTCGCGCGTCGAGTATCGGCTCATGCACGACCGTTGGGGTCGGGTGACAGAGGTGCGTGCGGCCGCCGACGACTCGCTCGTCGCGTCGTACCGCTACGACGTGTTCAACCGGCCGATCATGTCGCAGGAACTGGAGTTCACCGGCGCCACGGTGCTGACACGGCACCGCGTGTTCGACGGCTGCAAGCTCGTCTACGAAGCGTCGCCGCCGGGCATGGCCGGCTTCGACCTGTTCTACGTGCCCGACCCCGCAAGCGACAGCCATCTCGCCAGCGGTTTCGACGACTCGTTTTTCTCGGAGAACCTGTGGCAGGTCGATACGCAGTGGGTGCCGCGCCAGCTCTTCGGACTGGAAGCCGGCGCGCTCCAGGAACGCTACGACGACTTCAGCGCGGTCGGCACGCCGCACTTCGAGTTCCCCAACGTCGGCGACCACTTCCGCGGCGCGCCGAGCCTGCAAACGCTCGCGAACCCGCCCGCCTACGCCAGTTCGTACGCGTCGGGCCTGATGTTCACCTGGGCGGGACCGCTCGACGACCCGTTCCTACCGCGACCGTTGCCTTATGTGCCGGGCGGACTGCCGCGAGGCGACGGCTACCCGCGCGTCGGCCCGGTCAACCCGCCGGGACCGGCGCCGTTCGCCCCGCCCCTGCCGCCGCCGGAAGTCAACCAGCGCGACTGCTCGGACGCCCGCGCCGCGATGCAAGCGGCGGTCGACAAAATGCAGGCCATCTGCGACTCGCTGCAGGACAATCAACGAAAAGTCGATGAGGCGGGTCGCGACCTGGACGAGGCGAACGACCGCGTCAACGGCGCCCTGCGCAATCTGCGCGACGCGTTCTCCGACATCGCGAAGTTCAACCAGGCAGTCGGCAGGATCAAGTTCGCCAAAAACGTCGATACGGCGATCACGCTGCTGACCGGGGCGGGCGGTCTCGCCAAGGGCGGCCTCAAGGCGGCCAAGGGCGCACGAAAGATCGGCCGCAAGGTCACCAGCGCGTCGAGCCGCGTCGCCCGCAGCCTCAACCAGAGTGCACAGGCGGCCTTCATCAACAGCACGTTCGTCAGCGACGCGTCCCTCAAGGTCATCGCGGCTGGACTGAAAGGCGTCATGAGCGAGGGGCTCGATTTCGACATCTCGATCACCGGTTTCCTGCTCACCTACGGGCAGCTCCTCATGGGCGTCGAGGTCGATGGCGTCGCGTCCGAGCTCCGGGCCAACGCCTACGCCGCCTTCGTGCGCCTCACGATTGCCCAAAACGCCCGCGGACGCGCCGAAGCGCGCCTCAACGGACTCCTCGACGACAAGGCGGATCTACTCGGCCAAGCCGCCGGCACGATCGGCTGCTTCGAGGACGCCATCGAAGCCAACGCAGCCTGGTATTACGAACTCAAGGACATCATCGACAACGGCACGGAGGCCAAGATCTGCTTCTCGACCTACGCGGGCAGGTAGCGACCGCATCAGGAGCGGCGGCGGGTCCTCGGGCTCGCCGCCATTTTTTTTGCCCCCCTCAAGCGCCCGGTGCCGCTCAGGGGGGTGTTATGACGAAAATCGCCGTATTCCTCGCCCTTTTGGCCATCCCGGCAATCGCCGGCGACCTCGAGCTGTACCGCCGCAAGTACGTCAAGCACGGACAGCCCGATCCCTCCCGCGAACTCGCGACCGCCCTGAAAGCCGACGCCACCGCACGCAAGGCCGACATCGTGCGCGCCCGTCTGCTCGACGCCGTCGCGCGTATCAAGCCCAAGAAAGATCCGGCCGGCACCGCACGCACCGAGCGACTGCTGAAAAAGCTGCGCCAGGTCGCCGGTCCGCGTTTCGCCACCGTGGGCGTGTCCATCCTGCGCCTCGACGACGAAAACGCGTTCACCGCCGGAGGCGACCGCATCTACATGACGGATACCTTTCTGAAGAAGCTGACGGACGGCGAGATTTCCGTGGTGCTGGCGCACGAGCTGTCCCACATCGTTGCCCGCCACGCCCACCGCCGGAGCCAGCTGCGCCGCCGACTCAAGGTGACCGCGGCGGAAAAGGCACTTGCCCTGAGCCTCTACTCGCGCGTCTGCGAGGCCGAGGCCGACGCGATGGCGACCGTTTTCCTGAACCGCGCCGGACTGCCGGTCGTAACGACCCACTACAAGACACGGACCAAGCTGAACCCGACGCGGGTCGCCGTGCAGCTCGCGCGAGTGCGCGCCGAGGTCCAGCGCCTCGAGCAGTACGAGACGGTGCTCAACAAGATGCTGGCAAAGTCGTCGTCCACCGTGACCTACGACCGGCTCGTCGCACTCAAGAAGCAGCTCGCCGCCGCACACGCCAAGCGCCAGAGTCTCGAGCGCGCCCGCGCGTTCCTGCACCTGACCAGCGAGCACAACCACCCCGACATCGCCGGGCGCGCCCGCGCCGTCCGCGCCGCCGCCGCCGGCGACAGGCGCGATCCGCTGACCCGTTACGTGCTCGAGGCGATGGGCGTCACGTCGTCCAACAGCTCGAATACATCGCCGTCCGTACGCCTACAGCGCGATGCAGACCTTCCCGACTGGCTCCGGCGCGCGGGCTACAAGCCGCAGGCAAACGGTGTCTGGCAGCGGGTCCATGTCGTGCGCGCGAACGTGCGCTGGTACGTGGATGTGACTCTGAGCAGCGACACCAGGACCGTGTGGGTCACCGCACCGCTGCTCGGTGTCGATCGGTTTGGCCGCCTCTGCCGCAGCCGGCTCGTTGAGCTCCTGGCCAAGAACTGGGACCTGGCACGCACGCGGTTTGTGGTCCGCAAGGGCGGGCTTGAGCTCATGAAATCGGTGGACAACCGCGCGCTCCGGCACGACGATCTCAAGGACGCCATCGAACAGGTGGTGACGAACATGATCAAGACGCGTCCGCTCTGGAACACCAAATGAACATCGACGACCTGCTCGACCGGTACGAGGAGAGCCGCGACCGCGGCACGCCCGTGACACCGGAAGAGTTGTGCGCGGACGCGCCGGAACTGCTCGCCGAAGTGCAGGCGAAGATCGCCGCCCTTGAGCGCCTGGAAGGGTTGCTCGGGGGCGGCGCCCCGGCCGTGGACCTGAGCGAGGCCGGGCGCTACAAGCCCGTCGAGTTGCACGCGCGTGGCGGCATCGGCGACGTGTACCGGGCGCGCGACCGCGAACTCGGCCGCGACGTCGCCCTCAAGCGTACGCGGCGCGCCGACCTGGACGACGCGTTCGTGCGTGAGGCGGAGATCACCGGCCGGCTCGAGCATCCGGGCATCGTGCCCGTGTACGGACTCGGGCGCGACGAGAGCGGCCATCCGTTCTACGCGATGCGTCTTGTCGGCGGCGAGACGTTCGACGAGGCGATCGCGCGCGGCGCGGACCGACGCTCGCTGCTGCGGCGGTTCCTGACGGTCTGCGAAACCGTCGCCTACGCGCACAGCCGCGGCGTCATCCACCGCGACCTCAAGCCGCGCAACATCCTGCTCGGCGCGTTCGGCGAGACCGTTCTCGTGGACTGGGGGCTGGCGAAGCCCGTGGATGAATCGGACTCGACAGAAACGGGCCCTGCCCGCGCCGGAGCTTTGCCTGAGCGAAGGCGGGACGGCGATGTTTCCCCGCCGGAAGGGCGCGCCGCCGTCGATGCCGCGGCGTTGCAGGATGTCGAACCGACCGTGTATGGCACGCGCAAGGGCACACCCGCGTACATGAGCCCGGAGCAGGCGCGCGGCGATCCCGTCGGACCGGCGACGGACCTGTTTGCACTCGGCGCGACGCTGCGCAAGATCCTCGTCGGCGATCCGCACGGCGACCTCAAGCCCGCGCCGCGCGCGCTTGGCGCGGTGTGCAAGAAGGCGATGGCGGAGCAGCCCACGGCGCGATACGCCAACGCACAGGCGCTGGCTCGCGACATCGAACGCTGGCTCGCCGACGAACCCGTCTCCGCCTGGCGCGAGCCCTTGCGCGTGCGCCTACGCCGATGGCTCCGCCGACACCGCACGCTGGTCGCCACCGGAGCCGCGATGCTGCTCGTCGCAGCCGTCGCGGGAGTACTCCTCGCATGGCGCGAACGCGAAGCCGGCCGGCGCGAAGCCAACCGCCGCCACGAGGCCGAGCAGGCCAACTACCGCGCCGCCGTCTTCGCGGCACAATACGCGCTTGAACTGGTCCGTCCGGACGCGGCGCGCGTGGCCCTCGACGGGGTTCCACCCGACGCGCGATCGTTCGAATGGCATGTGCTGAACCGTCGCGCCCGCGGGGAACTGCTGCGCATTCGCGCACCCATCCGCAACGACAAGGACCGCGCGACCTCGTCGTTTCTCCAGGTTCGGCCCCGTTTTTTCCGGACGACAACGTTGCCCGGCCCGTGGCGCGTCCTGCGCGGCTCCCGCTTCCATTTTGCCGACAACCGGGTGCTCGACCTTGCAGGGCTCCGAACGGGCGGGCCTGTGCAAAAGAAGTTCGCGATCGGCGAATGGACCGACACCTCCACCGTCACCGGACTCAAGCCGCGGCACGACCCCGCCGCCGCCGCACTCGTCACACCGAAGACGATCGTCGCCTCGGTCCGCTCCGAGGACGGCACGCGCATCGCGGTCGCCGGAGCCGAACGACAGGTGACGGTGTACGAACGCGGGACCAAGAAAGTGCTCTGGTCCGGCGTCGCGCCGACACAACCGCGCGGCCTGACTTTTTCGCGCAACGGAAACATGCTGGGGATGCTTGTGAAGGGTGGTGTCTTCGTGCAGTTGCTCTCGAAGACAATGACCCTGCCCGGCTGGGCGCTCCAGGGCGAGTTCTCCCGGATCGCACTGGACGACGACGGGACCCGGCTGGCCGTCACCGGCCGCGCCGGTTATCAGGTGCTGTTTCTGAGCACGGGTGGGGGGTTCAGAAACATCCTGACCAGATTCGGGGACGAAGCGACCGCCCTTGCCTTCGTCGGCGAAGAACGGCTCGCCGTGGGCACGATCGACGGCCTCGTCCGCGTTCACGATCTCAAGACCAAGGCGTCGTTCGAACTGATCGCGCACGAAGGCCGGGTCTCGCGGTTGCACGCCAACGCGAACTACATCGTCAGCGAGAGCCTCCTCGAAATCAAGGCGTGGGACGCCCGCCACGGCGACGGTACGCGCCTGCTCGAAGCGCACCCGAGCGATCCCGTGAACGCCGTCGCGGTCATCGGCCCGTGGATCGCGAGTGGCGGGGACGACCTGTGCCTGTGGCGCGGACGAAAGCTCGTGAAGCGATTCACGACCGACCGCAAGGTCGTCGCGCTTTGCGCCGACGGCACCCGGTTCGCGGGCGCAACGAAGTCGCAGGTCTTCACCCTCGACCCAAAGACCGCAACCCGCACGACGCTTGCCGACTTCAAGAACGAGGACATCCGCGCGATGGAAGTCAAGGACGGCGAGATCCGCGTACTGCTCGAGAACGGCATGGATCATGCCATCGCGGTCATCGGCGGTGGACGGAAGAAAGTCCGCGGGCTCGTGGACTGGACCACGCAGCTGGAACACGGTTTCGTCGTCACTGACGACGACCAACTTACGCTCCACGGTCGGCCGCTCGACGTACGCAACGCCGAGCTCGCCGCCATCGGCCGCCGACGCATCGCCGTGTCGTTTCGCGACGACCGGGACCGCGGTTACATCGCCGTTTTTGACTTCGAGGGAAACAAGGTGCTCGAGTTCAAGGCCCACAACCGGCGCGTCACGGCGCTCGCGTTCGCCGGCGACCGACTGGTCACCGGCACTCGCACCGGCGCCCTAGGAATCTGGGAGGGAGTCCCCCAGCACTGACGCAAGCTTGAGGCGCGCCGCGCGCCAGCGCCGCTTCACCGTGCTCTTGTCGATGCCCAGGAGATCCGCCGCGTCGGACTGCGTCAGGTCCTGATACCAAAGCAGGTCCACGATCTCGCGCTCGTCGTCGGGCAACCGCCCCACCGCCTCGTGAAACTCGGTCCACACCGCAGGCCGCGACGGTTCAAGCGTGTGTGACCCCGGCAAATCCGCGGGCTCGGGCTGCGGCGGCTCGCGCTCGCCTCGACGACCAAAATGCCGGCGAACCAGATCGATCAACTCGCGCCGAATGTTCAGCGTCGCCAAGCCGAAGAACTCGCGCGCATTGCCCGGCTTGATGTCCTCGAGCGCCTTCCAGACCCGCAAGGCCGCGTTCTGCAAAACGTCATCGGTCTCCTCGAGCGCCCGCAGTTTCGGAAACCCCAAGAGCATCCGATGCGCCAGATGCCGTAAACGTGCCGTCGCCACCGAAAACAACTCGGCCCGCGCCGACTCGTCTCCGGCCCGCAAGCGCTCAACCAGAACGCGGACCTGCCCGCTGACGGTGGTCTCGTCCACCACCCCATCGTACCCCCCGAAAGACCGCTCCAGAGTCCCCTTGAAAGAGCCCCGCGAGACAGCGCACGGACGGCGATGCCTTTCGATTGGCCGCCGCCGATCCTTTCATTTGGCCGCCGCCAGCTCTTTCATTCGTCCGATGACGGGGCCGTTCAGATTCCCGCTCCGCCAAGGCCCGAGACCGCGACCTTCACTCATGCCCTGATGGCGGGACTGTTCCAAAGAGGCGTGCGGACGATCAACGAGCACCTGCAAACCATCTTCGCGGACGGTGAACTCGACTCCGGAGCAACCATCCGGAGATTCCGGATAGTTCGCCAAGAAGGCCAACGGCGGGTGGGCCGCCTGCCTCGATGCGATCCTGGCAGTCGGCTACCGGGTGAGATCCCCGCGCTCAAGAACCCTCCGATCGACGGCTCCGGAGTACCCGACTACCTCGATGAGCTGCTGGCGCGAATTCGCGACATCCGCGGAGGGTCATCTAGCCGTCGGACAGGCCTGTCCGCCCAAATCTGGAAGAATCGAGCGCGGCTCTTGGCTTTCGATTGGCCGCACCATAACCTTTCGTTTGGCCGTACTCAACCTTTCATTTGGCCGGTACTCCGGGTTACGATCAGCCGAAGTGAGCTTGCCCGACTTTTGCCCCCGATTGGCCGGAACTCGGCTCGAAGAAGCCCTTTCGGACAGCCCGGTCGTCCTGATCCACGGGCCGCGACAATCCGGAAAGACCACGCTGGCGCGGCACGTTGGCGATCGACACGACTACGACTACATGAGCCTCGACGACGACGTTTCTCGGGCGGCCGCCGACGCGGACCCGGTCGGATTCGTGGCCGAGTTGGCAGCCCGAACGATCCTCGACGAGGTCCAACGCGTCCCCAGACTGTTCACCGCGATCAAGGCGGCGGTAGACCGAAACCGGACGCCGGGCCGGTTCCTCCTCACCGGATCCGCAAACGTCCTCCTGGTACCGAAGCTCGCCGATTCGCTGGCCGGCCGCATGGACATCGTCCGTCTGTTTCCGTTTGCCCAGTGCGAGATCGAGCGGCGGAACTCTCCTTTCCTGGACAAGCTGTTCGGCTCTGGGTTCCCCACCCGACGCGGCGACCGCCTGGGCCATGCGCTCGCCGACCGAATCGTGGCCGGCGGCTATCCCGCAGCGCTCGCGCGCCCCAAGCCCCGACGACGCGCCGCGTGGTACAGGGACTACATCGAGACGATCGTGCAGCGCGACATCCGCGATCTCGCCCGCATCTCGTCGCTCGACGCGCTCCCGCGACTCTTGGCGCTTGTCGCCGGACAAACGGCGCGGCTGATCAACGTGGCCGAGCTGGCGGGGCCGTTCCAGCTCACGCGGCCCACGATCCGCAACTACGTGACCCTTCTCGAACAGGTCTTTTTGGTCGAGAAGCTGCCCGCATGGCACAACAACCGGCTCCGCCGTCTCGTGAAAACCCCGAAACTCCACATCGGCGACACCGGTCTCGGCGCCGCCCTGCTCGGCCTCGACGCGGCCGGCCTCTACGAAGACCGTGAGACGTACGGCCAGTTCGTCGAGACGTTTGTCCTGCAGGAGCTCCGGCGTCACGCGAGCGGCCGCGACGACGACATCCGTTTTCACCACTTCCGCGACAAGGACGGCACCGAAGTGGATCTTGTGCTCCAGCAGGAGGGCGGCAAGATCGCCGGGATCGAGGTCAAGGCCGCATCGACGGTCGGCCCCGGCGACTTCCGCGGGCTGCGCAAACTGGCGACAGCCGCCGGGCGCCGATTCGCTGCCGGTGTCGTGCTCTACGATGGCGAAACGAGCACGGGATTCGGAGACAGACTGTTCGCGGTCCCGGTTCGGGCCCTGTGGGAGCAAGGATGAGGCCCCGTTTCGCCCGACTTACTGAAGGAGCAAGGACACCTACGTGATCGCGATGCTGGAGCGCGGCGCAACGCGGTGACGAGCGAGGGCTTCTGATCCCCGCAGGCCGGTCATCGTCGATTGGGACGGAGCGTCGCGTCGGCCCACCGTCACTTCGATCCGCGGGCATCGCCGTCCGTATGCTTCCCGCGTGGTGCCGGGACACCGGGGCTCGCCGGGTGTCTTGACCGCTTATGCGCCGCGTTTCCGGCGCCGCCAGGCGAGAGCGCCCGCCAGCGCAAGGCCGCACTCGCGGGTTCTTTCGTGAGACATCGGACTCGCGGTTCGGTGTGTTGACTGCGATAATTTCGGGACGTCATGGGGCCTCACCTGCATGTCACTCTTCCCGATGGCGCTTCGCGCGATCTGGTGTTGGACCGGGATGCCGGGTCCGCGGGGTTCACGCTTGGGCGGCTGCCCGACAACTCGTTTTGTTTGAGCGAGGGTTCGGCCAGCAAGCGGCACGCGGCCGTGCGGTTTCAGGACGGGCGTTGGGTCGTGTGCGATCTCGGGTCGTCGAACGGCACGTATGTCAACGGCGACGCGGTCACCGTGCATCCGCTGCGCCACGGCGACGAGATTCGCATCGGCGAAACCGTCCTGTGCTTTGTTGATCCGGCGGCAGCCACGCTGATTCAGACCGAAGCCGGTGGCGACGGTACGCAGACGATCGTCGCGCATCTCGCGCATGACGTCGGGTTCCTGCCCGTCGATGTCATCCGTGACCAAGGACAGCTTCGGCGCGACTACGAGAAGCTGCGGATTGCGGCCGAGTTCTCGCGCGCCGTCGGGCTCGAGCGCGATATCGATGTCTTGCTTGAGCGCATCCTCGATTTCGCGTTTGGGACTTTGCCCGCGGACTGCGGCGCGATTCTGCTGGTGGACGAGGCGACCGGGGAGATGAGTCCGCGCGTCGTGGTCAATCGGTCCGCCCGTGCGAGTACCGACACCGAGACCACGGCGGGCGACTGGCATGTGTCGCGCAGTGTGCTCGAACGCGTGCGGACCCGGTCCGAGTCGGTGCTCATCTGGGACGCCGAGGGAGAAGACGACTGGCAGAACGTGCGGTCGCTGCAGATGGAGGGCGTGCAGTCCGCGATGGCGGTGCCGCTGACGATTCAGGACACGGTGACCGGCGTCCTGTTTCTCGACAACCGTTCGGCCAAGGGCGCGTTCGGGGAGCGCGATCTGCAAATCCTTTCCGGGATCGCCGTGCAGGCGTCGCTCGCGCTCGAACGCACGTCGCTCGCGCGCAAGTTCGAGGCCGAGGCGAAACGGCGCGCGCACCTGCACCGATTCCTGTCGCCCGCACTCGTGCGCCAGGTCGAGAAAGGCGAGTTGTCGCTGGAACCCGGCGGCACGTCGCGCGAGGTGACGGTGCTCTTCAGCGACATCCGCGGATTCACCGCCCTGTCCGAACGCATGGGGCCGCAGGGAACGGTCGCGATGCTGAACGAGTACTTCGGCGCGATGGTCGATATGGTGTTCGAGCACGGCGGGGTGCTTGACAAGTTCATCGGCGACGCGATCCTCGCGATGTGGGGCGCCCCCGTCGCCCAGCCGGACGATGCAGCGCGCGCGCTCGCCTGCGCAGGCGCCATGCAGCGCCGCCTCGCCGGTCTCAACGAGCAACGCGTGGCCCGCGGCGACGACGCGATCGGCGCCGGCATCGGCCTCAACACCGGTGAAGCGGTCGTCGGCAACATCGGCTCGCCCCGACGCCTCGAGTACACCGTCATCGGCGATGCCGTAAACGTCGCCTCGCGCCTGTGCGGCCAAGCCGAAGCCGGAGCGGTTCTGGTCGCCAAGGCCACCGTCGACCGCGCTCAAAGCGATCTCGCCTTAGAGCCGCTGGACCCGATCCGCGTCAAGGGCAAGACCGAACCGATCGAGCTGTACGGGTTGGCTCCCTAGGGCAAAAGTGAACAGCAGGGAGCCGGGCAAGGCAGGTGCCCAATGACCATGCGGACGCAGGCACCCGCTGGCCGTGCGCATTGTCCATGAGACTCCCGCGGCGCCTGCAGGCTTTTCACGGTGCGGATCTGGGCCGATTTCCAACGCGAGACAAGAACGGACATACGCAGGATGACCCAACATTCCCGATCGCTGTCGCCGTTTCTGATCGCCGTCACCGGGCGACCGGGGTCCGGCAAGACGACCCTGTCACGAAGGTTGGCCGCGGAGCTTCGCTGTCCGGCAGTCTGCCGGGACGAGCTCAAGGAGGGGCTCGTCCACTCCATCGATCGAGGATGGCCCGAACCCGACCGCATCCAATGGCACGTGTACGCCGCCTTCTTCGATACGGTCGGGCTGCTGCTGCGGCGCGGCGTCTCCGTGATCGCGGACGCCGCGTTCCAACACGGCCTGTGGAGCCAGAAGCTGGAACCGCTGCAAGCCGTCGCCCGTGTCAAGATTGTCCGCTGCGTCGTCGATCCCGACGTGGCCCACGCCAGGTCACTCGAACGCGAATCGTCCGACCCGCGATGGTCGCACTACCACGGCGCGCCGCCGGCGCCTGACCGGACCTACGATCCGCCCCGGATGAACCTCCCGACGATCGATGTCGATACGACAGACGGCTACGCCCCGGGCTTGAGCCGAGTGGTCGCGTTCGCGAGCGGGTAGCTCCCCGACGAACCGCTGTGGCTACTCGCCGGCGGCGGGGATGCCCCAGATCACAATCCCGCGGATGTCTCCGCGGACGATGCCGCCCGGGCAATGCGGACGGACGAGTGCTCGGAGGGCACCGTCGAAACTATTCGCGCCCTCGGCGGTCATGCGCTCACGGGAAAAGCCGTTGCGGGTGTGAAACGACTCCACGTAGTCGTCGACGGTCTGTTCAAAGGGCCGCGGCGCCGTCGCGTGACGGCCGACTTCGCGAAACAGGCCGCGGCGGTCGAGTTCGGCCACGATGTCGTAGCGCTCGTACTCGCGATTCGTGGAGTGGCTTGAGATGAGTTCCATGAGGCCGTCCGCCCAAGGAACATCGATCAATCCACGACCACCGGCAATCGCCAGGAATGCGTCCGGACGCAGGGCGGCAACGATCTTTGGAAACACGACTTCCCAGTCCATCCAGTGCACACTCTCGGCGGCGACTACGATCGAGTACGGGCCGCGAAACTCGAACTCCTCGGCGGACTGCAGGAACCACTGAATCGCCGGATGGTCCGCGCCGGGACGCGAACGCGCAACAGCCAACATCGCGGCGGACGGATCGACGGCATCGACCTGACCCACCCGACCGGCGAGCGAGAGCGCAACATCGCCGGGGCCGCAACCGAGGTCGAGCACGGCGCGGTCTCCGTCGGGCATCAACTCCACCAATGCGTCGAACAGCGCGTCCGGATAGGGCGGGCGTGTGGAGTACGTCTCGGCAATCGACACGTCCTCGAACTGGGCCGCGTATTCGCGTCCGAGATGCGCCGGCTTCGGCTCCACAACGTCCTCCCTGGTCACGTCCGACCGAATCAGATTGTAGGCGATACGGGGCAGGAACATCGCCGTCCTTGGCTGCGGCCCGCTGGTTGACCCAACCGGAATCGCGGTACAAGCTGGCGGTTGCTACGATCGCGGGACGCAAAGCGTACGACGATCGGCCCGGTTCTCGGGGGCAGCACGTGCGCCGCAGCCCTCTTTCCCCCCCGCGGAGACATGGAACCCGTGAGCGCCGACAACATCGACATCTCCGACACGTTCGAGTGGCACGACGGGTTGCCGACTCCCCGCTGGGACGTGATCTGGGCGCGGATCGAATCCGTGGAACCGGAAGCCCGGCTCGGGATCCTGATGACGGCCACGCGACAGTGGCTGGAGGAACTTGGTCGGGCATTTGACGGCGAGTACGCGATCGATGAATCGGATCACTTCCTCGTCTTGGCGCCACGAGCGGACGGCACGGGCCCACACCTCCTCGGGTTCGCCGCGAAGTGCCGCGAGTCGTTGCGGCTGGTCCTGGAGGAGCTCGCCGACTTCGACTCGTTCGGCAAGCCCGTGGTCGTCCTGCCAAAGACGCGGGAGGAATACTACCGCTACATCTGCCGCTACTATCCCGAGGGCGAGCACGGCGGTTCCGGCGGCGTCCATATCCGCGAAGGCTACCCGCACGTCGTGCTGCACGGTCCGGAACTGTGGGATCTCGAAAACACGCTCGCGCACGAGTTCACACACGTAGCACTCCACCATCTGGCGATGCCGGCGTGGCTGGAGGAAGGCCTGGCACAGATGATCGAGCACCAGATGACCGGCGGCCTCCTGCTCGAAGTCGACTTGGAACTCGCGCATCGGCACAAGCGGTACTGGGGCGAGCACGGGCTGGACTCGTTCTGGTCCGGCGAAGGCTTCAGCCAAGCGGACGAGGTCCAGGAGCTGAGCTACGAACTGGCGGAGATTCTCGTCCGTCTACTCGTCGAGGGCTCACGACCGAGGCGGTTCGGGAGGGCGCGGGAACCACGGCGACGCTTCCTTGCGTTCTTGCGAAATGCCGCCGAATCCGACCACGGCGAGGCGAGCTGTCGCGAGCACCTCGGTTACGGCATCGCCGACCTCGCGGCGCAATTCCTCGGCCCCGGGCGCGCATGACCGACGAGGGGCCGTCGCGAGAAGGCTGGAGTCGGAGACGTTCACCGGCCACGGACCACAATGCGTGCCCATGCGGCGATAATCCCTCCGTGTCGGACTCCCTCCCTATCGATCTCGGCGACGTGGTTCTGCGGCGCGTCGGCCCGCAGGACATCGGTCCAATCTGCGACTACAACGCCTTGCCCGAAATGGCGGAGTACCAACGCTGGACCACGACCCAGCTCCGGGACTCGGTCGAGGCGCAAGCGGAGTCGGATCATCCCGGTCTCGCCCTATGGGCCGTCGTGCTCAAAGCGGAGAACCGGGTCGTCGGCGATTGCCAGATCACGATCGAGGACTGGGAGACCCGCCAGGCCGTGATCGGCTATTCGATCCATCCCGACTATTGGGGACGCTCATACGGGACCCGCGCGGTGAGAACGCTTGTCGATTTTGGTTTCGGCACCATGAACCTGCACAGGATCTTCGCCGGCACGGACCCTCGCAACGAGCGCTCGGTTCGCCTTCTGGAAAGAATCGGATTCCGGCGCGAAGCCCATTTCGTAGAGGACTTCCTGGTCGATGGCGAATGGGTGGACAGTTACGTGTACGCGATTCTCCAGAAGGAGTGGTCGGAAGGAGCGGACGCGTGACGACAACCACCACGACAAAGCAAAAAGGCGGCGAGAGCAGTGGTACGCCTTCCGCGCGCTGGAACTAACGAAAACCGCACGCGAGTGGCTCGACGCGCATGGCATCCGGTACCAGTAGCGGACGGACGGCGATGCGCGTCCATGGCATTTTGGTGGTGAGGGCCCGGGCGGACCGGAATGGTCGTGCACTCTACGCCCCCCTCCGGTCCCCCATAGCGCTTGCCCTACGACAGCGCCCGTTATCCGATCGACCCATTTGCGACAATGCTCGGCGTGACGGAAATCTTTGGCGCGTACGAGCTGCTTGAAAAACTCGGGGAGGGGGCTGTCGGAGTCGTCTATCGGGCTCGTGGGGCCGATGGGCGCGAAGTGGCGCTCAAGCTCTTGCATGAGGATGTGGCCGGCGATGTCGAGATCGAATACCGGTTTCGGCGGGAGGTTCGGCTGGCCATGGGGCTCCAGCATCCCAACGTCGTGCGGGCGCTTGATGCCGGTTTGGGCGATGGGCAGCTCTATCTCGCCTGCGAACTCGTTTCCGGGGGCAGTGTCGCGGACCGGCTCGCGCGCGATGGGCGGCTGACCGAAGCGTTCGTGATCGGCCTGATGCGCGACGTGTTCGCCGGGCTCGAGGCGATCCATCGCGCGGGCCTGATTCACCGCGATGTCAAGCCGAGCAACCTCATGCTCGCGGACGACGGGCGCGCGCTGCTGTCGGACCTCGGCCTCGCCCGCTCGACCGCCGCGGACCGCACGCAGTACACCCAGGAGGGCACGATCATCGGCTCGCCGTCGTATCTCGCGCCCGAGCAGGTGCTGGGCAGCACGGACCTCGACATCCGCGGCGATCTCTACGCGGCGGGCATCGTGCTCTACGAGTGCCTTGCGGGCGCGCCGCCGTATCGCGACGACAACGCGGTCAAGACGATGTGGATGCATGTCGATGCGCCCGTTCCGTCGCTGCAAGACGCCTGCCCCGAAGCCGATCCGGACCTGCACGCGCTTTGCACCGCGCTGCTGCAAAAAGACCCCGACGATCGCCCCGCCACGCCCGTCGAAGCCGCCGCAATGCTCCCCGCCGCCGCGTTCCCCAAGACCATCGACGAAAGCAAAGGCGCGAGCGCGTTCCCGAAAACTATCATCGACGGCGGCGGCGCGTTCAAGCACGAGATCGGCGACACCACCTACGCCCGCGAAGTCGAAGCCGCCGAAGACATCGCCTACCGTGGTGCCTCCGGCACGCCGACGCATATCGCTGTCCGTACGCTTTCTTCCGCTGAGTTATCTCTGGAACAGCCCCTGGAGTCAGCCAAGGACGGCGATGTCTCTGCGCCAAGCCGCGTCAAGCTCGTCGCCGGAAACGACACGTTGTTCTTGTACGGCGGTTCTCGGCTGCAGATGGGCCGGGACGGACTCGAGCGTGGCGATCAGGATGTGTGTCTACGGTTGCGGCCCGCGGCGGGGCATGAGGAGCGCATCCGCCGCATTTCGCGCGCGCACCTGCGGCTGTTCGTACAGGACGGGCGCGGGCGGGTCGTCGATCTCGAGACCACGACCGGGACGACGCTGAACGGCAAGCCGTTGGCGGGCGGAGCGGCGCAGTTGTTGGAGGGGTGCTCCGACCTTGGGGTCGCCGGGGTGTTGAAGCTGCGCGTGCGTGTTGTCGCGGCGCCTACGACCGCAACGCCGGTGCTCGACGGGGTCGCGGTTTCGCTTGATCCCGCGCTGTATGTCACGCGGACCGACAACGGCGCCGAGCATCGCTACGCGCTTGTGCCCGGCCGGCTCGTCTTGCACGGACTCGACGCGCACGACGCCGGGGCCGTCGAAATCCTGCACGTCGCGGGTGGGCTCTACGTGCGGCGCGCCGATACGGCCGTGCCGCTTTTTCCCGGGCTTGATCTGGGCGGCGTTCGGGTCGATGAGATCAGGCCGGAGAACCAGAAATGACACGGATCGTCGTCACGCACCTCGGGACATCGACCTTTGCGGGCCAGGTCCAGGAGTTCGACACCGAGCGGCTGCGCCTCGGGCGGCGGCCCGACAACGAGATCGTGTTTGATGCGCACCGCGACCGCGCGGTATCCGGTCACCACGCCGAGCTGTTCGTCGATCGCGGCGCCGTCCACGTGTCTGACCTTGGCTCGCAAAACGGCACCTGGGTCAACGACACGCGCATCACCGCGCCCGTCGCCCTCGCGGCGGACGATGTCGTTCGTTTCGGCGAGGAGGGCCCGGAGTTCAAGGCCGCGTGCGGGACGGACGCCGCGCCGCTTCAGCCGCGCAAGTCCGGCGTCGGCGAGCAGACCCTGAAGCACGCGATCGACTCTGCGAGCGTGCGCGAGGGCCGCCGGTCGTCGCGCAAGTTCATGGTCGTCGGCGCGCTGGTTGTCGTGGCCTGCGTCGCCGGCCTCCTGCTGCTGCAAAGCGAGCGGCAAAAGCGCAAGGACGAGCAGGCGCGTCTCGAGCGCGAGCAAAAACGGATCGACGCCAAGGTTACGGCCAACCGCGAGGCGATCGCCAAGCTGGAAAGAGACCTCGACGCCCGCATCGACGTGGTCACCGCCGCGCACGAAGCGAACCTCAAGAAGGTCGAAGGGACACTCGGTCTCCACAAGGCCGCACTGTCGCGGCTCGTATCGCGGATGCAGACGCGCGTGCGCGAGATCGGCGCGCTGCGGCGCGAGGCCGCGCAACTTCGCGCGACCGACACGGCGGGCGCGCGCCGGCTTGAGACGCTCGCGACACAACAGGAAGACAAGATCCGCCGGCTGCGCGGAGAGATGAACGCCGCCGACGCGCGCCTGCGCGTGGAACGCCGCGCCGAGATCGCGGCGCAGGCCGACCGGTGGAAGACGCTCGCCAAAACGTACGAGCGCGGCATCTTCGTGATCGTCTACTACAAGGGCAACTCGTTCGGCATCGGCACGGCCTTCTGCGTGCGCGCGGACGGCCTGCTGGCCACCAACGGCCACGTCGAGAAACCGCTCAACGGCGCCGACAAGATGCTGGCCGTCCAGAGCAGCACGGGCCACGCGTTCAAGATTCAAAAGCACCGCTCGCATCCCAAGTACAAGCCGGGCTTCAACTCGCCCGACGTCGCGCTGATCAAGATCGACGCGAAGGGCACGCGCTTTCCGGTGTTCCCGCTGGCCACCGACGCCGAGCTGCGCCGCGTCACACTCGGCACGCACGTTGGCACGATCGGCTTCCCCGGCGAGTACATGAAGCAGTACACCCACCAGCTCATCAAGGGCATCGACCTCTACCCGCAGGCCCTCGCCACGTTCAAGGACGGCTGGATCGGCCGCGTGATGAGCTACCTCCAGACGAACACGACGTTCGCCCACGCCAAGTACTACCAGCACTCGTGCAGTACGTCCGGCGGGACCTCGGGCTCGCCGCTGTTTGACCGCAACGGCAAGGTCATCGGCGTGCACCACGCCGGTCGCGAACTGCGCGTGGTCACGGGTTTCGCCAAGAACAAGCAGAGCGGCAACGTGGAGGCGATCCAGGAGCGGCTGCCGAGTTCGTCGGAGTTGATGTTCGCCATTCGCGCCGACGAACTGCGCTGGCTGATCCGGGACACGAAGTGGTAACCGTGCACCGCAGCGCCGCGCTCCTTTCCATGTTGCTCGCCGCCGCGTGCAGCAACGGCGACACGCCGGACGCCCCCGAAGCAACGCGCCGCGAACTCAAGCGCGTCGCCGTCCCGGACTCCGTCGCGGCGCTCTGCCCGAAAGACACCCTGGTCCTCGTGCGCTTCGCCTCGCGCACCGAACTCGAAGAAGCGCTGCGCCGTGTTCGCGACGCGACCAGACTCCCGCTCGAGTCGCCGTACCCCGCCCTCCTCTCGCAGTTCGGGATCGCCGTGATCGATGCCCCCGCGGATCAGCCTCTCTTTGTCGCCGTGTCCGCGCAGGGGCCGACCCTGATCGCCAGGGTCCCCGTGCCCAACGGCTACAAGGGCAAGACCGCGGAGCGCGCCGGATGGCGGGCACTTTCGGTTGATGGGAGCTACACCCCGGGCGAAAGCACACGGACGGCGATGCCTTCGGGTGCGATTTCGGCGGTGGTCGATCTGCTCGCGGTTCGGCGGGTGTTCGCGTCCCGGATCGCCGGCGGATTCGCCCAATTCGAGAAAACGGTCGCCGAGAAGGCGCGGCAGAAACTCGGCGGCGAGTCGTTCGTCGCGCTCTTTCGGCGCCTGGCCCGCTTTGCGCGGAGCCACGTCGAAAACGCCCGCGCGGTGCGTCTTGCGGCGAGCCTGGAAGACCACTTGCTTCACGTGGATTTCGAATTCGAATCCGAGCGTGCGCTGTCCACGGCACCCCTCGCCGGTCTCGCCCGCGGGATTCCGGCGGACTTTCCGCTCGTGCTGGCCGTGCCGCTGGACGTCGGCGCGTTCATGGGACTGTATGCCGACGCCTTGTCCGAAACGGGCCGCGGCGTGGCGACACTGTCGGACAAGGATCGGGAAACGATCGGCTCGGGACTGCGCGCGCTCGGCGCGGCGGCCGACGACACGATGCTGTTCGCCGCCGATCCGATTGGGAATCGAGGGTTCCTGATCGCCTTACGCGGTGCAAGGGTGCGCGAACACCTTCTGGCCCTGGTCCGCAGCGACGCCTTTTACTCGATGGGCGTCACCATCACGGAGGTCGACGTTGAGGAGGTCGGCGGCGCCGTCATCAACCGGTTCGAGCTGCGGCTCGATCCCGAACGGTTCGCCCGCGCGGCACTCCTCAAGAACCTGCCGCGCGAGGTGCGCGAGATGGCAACGAAGGGCGTGGCGTTCGGGGTCGTCGGCCGCGGCGACGACTGTCTCATCGTGATCTCGGCGACGCCCGACCTGGCCCAAGCCATCGCGGGACAGACCGCCGTCCATCCGTGCGTGGCCGCGGCACAGCGCCACACGCCTGGAGACATCGCCGTCCTTGGCTACCTCGACCTTCGTCCCCTGGGCAACTCGCTTACGGGACTTCTGGCGCTTCTCGACGGCGACGAGGTCGTGGGGGAAACGAAACCGGGCGCGCCCGCGCCGATCCGGCTGCAAGGTTCGACTCGCGGATCGACGCTGCACCTGAACCTGCGCATCGACCTGGAGGAGATGCGCGTGCTGGCGAGCGGCCTGCCGAAGACTCGGCCGGGCGGGGATCGATGAAAGACGACAAGCTCAAGGCGTTCTGGGCGACGACGCTGTCCGGCGCACACACGCTCGACGGGCCGGTGCCGGCGGGCACACTCAAGCCGGGGACGTTCTCCGGAGGCGAAACGCTCGCACCCGATCCCACGGCGGACGACACCGCGGACGCGGAGCTTGGCGTGGGCGGCGCCGAGGTCGAACTGCTCGACGAGATCGGGCGCGGCGGGATGGGCATCGTCTATCAGGCGCGGCAAAAGAGTCTCGATCGGCTGATCGCCGTCAAGCGCATCCTGCCTGGCAAGGACAACGAGTCGGTGCGCGGGCGGTTTGTGTCCGAGGCGCTCGTGACCGGCGAGCTGGACCATCCCAACATCGTGCCCGTGCACGACCTCGCGCGGTCCGGCGACGGCCAGGTGCACCTCGCGATGAAGCTCGTCAGCGGGACGTCGTGGGACGACCTGTTGCGGCGCGGACGCGACCTCGAGCGCGACCTCGACATCCTGCTCGCAGTCGGCAACGCCGTCGCGTTCGCGCACAGCAAGGGCATCGTGCACCGCGACCTGAAGCCGGAGAACGTCATGGTCGGCGAGTTCGGCGAGGTGCTCGTCATGGACTGGGGCATCGCGGTCGATGTGCGCGAAAGCCCGCCGGGGCGCACGCGCGCGCAGCATCGCTCGACCGTGCGCGCGCCCGCGGGTACGCCGAGCTACATGGCGCCGGAGCTGGCCGAGGCGCGTGGCACCGACATCGGTCCCGCGACCGACGTGTATCTACTGGGCGCCATCCTGCACGAACTGCTCACGGGCCATCCGCCCCACCGCGGCGCGACGCTCATGGAAGTGCTGATGGCGGCCAGCCGCAGCGAGCCGCCGCGGTTCGAGCCAGCGGTCCCCGCCGAACTCCAGGCCATCTGCCACCGCGCCCTGGCGCACAATCCGGTGGATCGCTACGCCGGTGTCGGCGACTTCCAGGACGCGCTGCGCGCGTTTCGACAACACCGCGAGAGCATGGCGATTTCGGATGGCGCGCGCGCCACGCTCGATCGGTGCGCGGCCGCGACCAGCGCGAAGGCGCGTGACGATACCGCGCGCAACCTTGTCTATGCCGACTTCACCGAGGCGGTCGCAGGCTTCCGGCAAGCGCTGGTTCTTTGGGACGGCAACCGCGCCGCGCGCGACGGCGAGCGCGAAGCCCGGATCGCCTTCGCCAGGACGGCCCTGCAAGCGGGCGACCTCGGACTCGCCGAAGCGCAGGCCGCGCCGCTCGAAAACGACGGCGGGCTCCGGAACGAGATCGCGACGGCACAGGCCGCGCGCGACCGCGCCTCGCGCAACGCGCGCCTCATGCGCCGCGGTTTGGCGGCCGCCGCCCTGCTCATCGTGGCCGGTCTGACCGTCGGCTTTCTGCTGGTCACGAACGAAAAACGCAAGACCGAAGACGCGCTGGGCCGCGAGACCATCGCCAAAAACGATGAGCGCAAGCTGCGTCTGCGCGCGGAACTCCGGCAGGCCGAAGCGCGCCGCGAAGCCGAGCGTGCCGGGCTCGAGGCGTGGCGGGGCAAGCTCACCGCCGCACGTGCGCTCAGCGACCGCGGCGCGCAGTTCCTTGAAGCGGACACTCCGCTCAAGGCCGGCGCGTGCTATCTGCGCGCACTCGAACTGGCCCCGGACGCGGCCCCGGAGCGCTACCCGTCGACCTGGCTCGAACCGAGCTGGGCCAAGGACGCGTGGACCGCCTGGCGTTTCGTGGAACGTGAGTTCCTACCGGCGCTGCAGCCGCTCCAAGCACGCGGCGGACACAGCCACTACGCGCGCCGCGGGAACCTGATCGCGCTGGCCACCGCGCAGTACGTCTACACCTTCGACGCCGCGACGGGACGCGGCCTGAAGGAACTCATTGTGAAGACGGCCGGACTGCCCATCCGCACGCTCGCGATCACGCCCGATCAAGACGTGATCCTCGTCGCGACTGGTCAGGCGATCGCGGTCCTCGACGCCCGCACCGGCGAGGAACGGCGCCGGTTTGTGGCTCACACCGGCCTCGTGGCGCAGATAGTCGTCTCCTCGACCGGCAAGACCGCCATTAGTCGCGATGATGGCCACCTGCGCGCCTGGACGATCGCGACCGGCAAACAGGTTGGCCAGGTCGCGGTCGCCGTCAAGTCGATTGCGCCGGTCCGCGACACGACGACGGTGCGGGCGGCGGGCCGCTTCACGCAGTCCTGGGACTGGAAAACATCCACGACGTCGAAATGGTCACTCGATTACGGAAAAGAGAATGCCCCTCATGTGATCGTCGCCTCGCCCGACGGAGTGGGTCATGCGCTCGGCTCCCGGGACGGCAAGGTCCGGGTCTACTTCGAGACGAACGGCCAAGGTCAGGTCACGACGCTGGAACTCGAACGGTACGTGCTCGATTTCGCCTATTCGCCGGACGGCAGCCGCCTCCTCGCTTTCTTGGGCGGCGGACGCGTGGTCGAGATCGATGTTGCAACGCGCAAGATCCTGCGCACCGCGGAGCACGCCGTGAGAGGTTTTTCCGGTCGCGCGGGCTACTCGCCACAGGGTGTTCCCGAAATCGTGGATCTAAACAGCGGCTATCGCTACACGATCGCGGACGACAACCGCCCGGTCCATCTCGGCACATCAAAAACGGTCCGTGTCACCGCCATCGCCATGGCGGACGACGGCGGTTTCGTCGTCACGGGCTACGACACCGGCCACCTCACGATCTGGGACATGCCGAGCGGCAAGATTCGTCGCCAAATGTCGGTCGAGATCGGCCACAAGCAGGCCATTCAAAGCATCACGATCGCGGATGGCCGGCTCTACACCGACGACGGCGTGACGCTACTCGTGTGGGATCTCCACAAAGACGGTCCGCCCCTCGCGCGCCGCAAGACGGTACAACAGGGTCGCATCCTGCCGCGCGCGGGCGTGCTGATCCGCTACTTCAAGAAACTCCTCGGCCGCACGGTCGCGCTACATGACCTTGCCAGCGGCAAGAAGATCGCGGACCTCGAAGTGCTCCGACCGGGCGCCATCGCGATCGGCGAGAGCCGCGACGGCACAACCGTGTTCGTCGCCCACCGTTTCGGCGTCGATGCCTTCGACGCCAGGACCGGGCGCAAAAAGGACTCGTACGAGTGCGACGGCAAGGCGCAACACGTCGTCGCCGGACCGGACGGCGTACGGCTTCTCGTGGCGGAAGAACACGTCGCCGCGCGAGGCCTGCTGATCACATTGCAACCGCCCACCCGCATGGCCCGAATCCGCATCGTGGACCGTCGCGCGCGCCGGGTGCTACGCGAGCAAAAACTCCCGGGCACGCTCTCCCAACTCGCGTTCCTGGCAGACACCGCGGTCGCCGTCCTGCACATCGGCAACGAGGTCGCCATCCGCGACATCCGCACGGGCCGCCTCCTCCGCCGCTTCGTCGTCCAGACACAAGGCACCGACAAGTCGGTCCGCAAGGCGATCGTCTCCCCGGACGGCGCCTACCTGCTCGTCCACACCGACCAGCGATTCTTCCGCTTCCCGCTGCTCAGAAGAAGCGCACCCACGGATCCGCCCAAACCGGACCGCACGAACTTCGACAACCCCTACCGCGAGTTCGTGAAGTACTACACGATGGCCCGCACCCGCATCGTCCGCTCCGGCCCCACCGAAGGCACCCTGGTCCAAGACTAGCGCGAACCGGCGCAGCCCGCAAAAACAGCAAACGGACGGCGATACTCCTGAATTCGGCCTTGACCCCACCACAATCGGGCATAGACTAATCTAGATCATCTAGCCGATATTGATCTGGAGCGCTCTGCCATGAAATGGAAACTCGCCGAAGCCAAAAACAAACTCAGCGAGGTCGTGCGTCTTGCATTGACAAAAGGACCTCAACGCATCGAGCGCCGCGGGGACTCTGTTGTGGTCATCGCCACGGAGTACTTCGAACTCCTGATCGGGAAACGACCGAGCTTCAAGGACTACCTCCTCAATGGACCGGACCTGAGCGAACTCGATCTGACTCGCGATCGCTCAAAGATGCGGGATGTCGAACTGTGAGAGCCCTGCTCGACACGTGCGTCGTTTCCGAAATCGCCCGGGCGCGCGGCGACGAAGGCGTCAAGGGCCGGGTGTCGGCGATACCCAGCAGCGATCTCTACATTAGCGTGATCACGATCGGCGAAATCGCCAAGGGAATCGCCCTCCTGGAAACGGGCCGCAAGAAGAAGAGGTACGTCGATTTTCTGCGCGGCATCGAACAGGACTATGCCAACCGAGTTCTGCCCGTAGACGTCGAAACCGCTCACATCTGGGGTGAGACCACGGCCGCCAGCCAAAAAAGCGGTGCAGTCGTAGCGGCCAGCGATGGCCTGATCGCGGCGACGGCAATTCGACACGGACTTCAGGTGATGACCCGCAACGTCAAGGACTTCGCCGCGACGGGCGCGATGCTCGTCAATCCTTGGGAACAGGCGTAGGCAGCGCGCCAGCGCTTCCTCCTTGCCGGCGTCGCGCTGACCGGTGTACCATCGAAACGATGCGTTCGTGGAGGATCGTGCTTCTGGCCGGGCTTTGTTCCTGCGGCTCGGGAACGACGACGACTATCACGTTCTCGGCGCAGAACTACCTCGCCGGGGCGATGGTCGGCGTCTTCGGCGGCGTGCCCCGCCTCGAGGGTCTCGTGCCCGCCGTCCTCGTACCGGCCGCGCGCGCGGCCGCCGGCATCACCTTCGAGCTCGACACGAGTCCGGGCGCCGAGCCGAACACCTTTGCGTTCACGATGCCATTCGACTGCGACGGCGACGGCACGAACGATACGACCGCGACCGGTACGGCACAGTTGAACCTCGATCCGATCGGCAACCTCGCCTCCGGCTTTTCGGCGACGGCGAACGTCACCGTGACGTCGGGCGCAAAGACGTTTCAAGGGACGCTGACGCTGCGATTCGACTCCGGCGGGGCGTTTCTCGTCCACGGTTCGGGGACCGTGACGGACTCGGACGCGAACACGACGGTCACGATCGCGGTCGACGAGGCGACGCCGCTGCACATCCGGACGGCCGACGCGGACGCACCCGACAAACAGCCCAACGCGTGCGCGTTCTCGATCGACGGCCCGCTCGACCTGACGCTCACGCACGCGAGCGGCGAGTACGCCGCGCGCTGGACGTTCGACCCCACCTCGAGGCTCGTTGGCCTCACGAACGGGCGGTTCACGCCGACCGGCGGAGCGGAGGAGACGCTGCCGGACGCCACGGTTGACATGAGTCCGAATCCGCCCGGCGGCAACCTGAACCGTTGGGCCGGCACCTGGACGCTGGCGTGGTTTTGCGCGCCGAGCCGTTCCGGCACGGACACGATGACGATCACCGTCCGCGACGCGAACACGATCGACATCGTACGAACGGAGCCGCCGCCCGACGGCCGCACGTTGGCGTTCACGGCGACGCGGGACGCAAAAGACCCCGACATCGTGCGCGGCGAGTACCAGGCTCTCGACGACACCGGCTCGTACATCGAGGTGTTCTCGCTGATCCTCTCCGCGGACGGCAACGGGTTCCGGTACGAGGCGGAACTGCGCTTCGACTTCGGTGGCAACGCGAACTGCGGCGGCACGGCGACCCGCGACTAGGCTCTGTTTGAGAACTCGGCGTGAGGCCCTGACAACGTCTGGGACGATCTCGACCCGAGGCGCCGTGCGGGCTTCCTTTCGTCCGGCCCATCCCTGGTGAATAATGCGGGCATGGCCACCAAAGTCGTCATGCCGCAGATGGGCGAATCGATCGCCGAAGGCACCATCACCAAATGGCTCAAAAAGGTCGGAGACAAGATCGACCGCGACGAGGCGTTGCTCGAGATCTCGACCGACAAGGTCGATACCGAGATTCCGAGCCCTGCGGCCGGCATTCTCGGCAAGATCCTGACCGAGGAAGGTGCGACCGTCGAGGTCGGCACCGAGATCGCGATCATCCTCGCCGAAGGTGAGGAGTTGGACGAAGCCGCACTCGCAGCGGCGGCACCGGCCACAACCGCGACACAGCAAACGGACGGCGAGGCTCGTCCCGCGGCCGCTGCGCCCACTCCGGCGCCCGCGGCGCCCCCGCCCCCCCCTGCCGCACCCACCCCCGTTCCCGCTCCGGTGGCCCTCGCCACTGCACCGGCCACGAACGGCGGACCGATTCCGCGGCTGAGCAACGGCCGCTTCTATTCGCCGCTGGTTCGCTCGATCGCGGACACCCAGGGGCTCTCGGTCGGCGAGCTCGATTCGATCCAGGGTTCGGGCGCCGAAGGCCGCGTCACGAAGGGTGACGTGCTCGGATATCTCGAAAACCGGCCGGCCGGCGGTGGCGGCACGATGCCGATGTTTGGTGCGCCGCAGGCCGATCGCGTCCAGCCGATGGATCGCATGCGCCAGATCATCGCGCACCACATGGTCGCGTCGATCCAGACCAGCGCGCACGTCTACATCATGACCGAGGCCGACGTGACGGACCTCGTCGCGTTTCGCAAACGGCACAAGGGGTCGTTTCAGGAGCGCACCGGCCAAAAGCTCACCTACACGCCGTTCTTCATCAAGGCGTCCGCGCTCGCGCTGCGCGATTTCCCGTTCGTGAACGCGCAGGTCAATCCCGAGGCGCAACAGATCACGGTCAAGGGGTCGGTCAATGTCGGCATGGCCGTCGCGGTGCCGCGCGACGACGGCAGCTTCGGGCTGATTGTGCCGGTCATCAAGAACGCGGACTTCCTGCCGCTGCGCGAGATCGCGGGCCAGGTCAACGACCTCGCCGCGCGCGGGCGTTCCGGCCAGCTCACCCCCGAGGAGCCGCAGGGCGGGACGTTCACGGTCACCAACATGGGGGTGTTCGGCAGCCTCGGCGGCCTCCCGATCATCAACCAGCCGCAGGTGGCGATCCTCGGACTCGGTGCCATCGAGCGCAAGCCCGCCGTCGTCGACGACGAGATCGTGATCCGCGACAAGGTGTTCTTGTCCGTCGGCATCGATCACCGGCTCGTGGACGGCGCACTCGGCGGCCAGTTCCTCGAGCGCATCCGGTACTACCTCGAAAACATCGACTCGTGGCTACTGGCGTAGAACAGGAAAAACCGGCGCGCCCGCCGTGGCTCAAGGTCCGGCTTGAGGACTGGGCGGGCTTCAAGACCACCGAGGAGATCGTCGAGCTCCACGGACTCAACACGGTCTGCCACAGCGCACACTGCCCCAACATCGGCGAGTGCTGGAGCCGCGGCACCGCCACGCTCATGCTGCTCGGCAACACCTGCACGCGCCGCTGCGGCTTTTGCGCCGTGTTGTCCGGCGTCCCGCGCGCTTACGATCCGCACGAGTCCGAGCGCGTCGCCCAAGCCGTCAAGGCCATGGGCCTGAAGTTCGCGGTGCTGACCTCGGTCGCGCGCGACGACCTGCCCGACGGCGGCGCCAGCGTGTTCGCCGATTCGATCCGCGCAATCCGGCGCGAATGTCCCGGCGTCGGCGTCGAGGTACTCATCCCCGATCTTCATGGCAACAAGACGCACCTCGACACGATCTTTGAGGCGCGCCCGGATGTCTTGAACCACAACCTCGAAACCGTCGAGCGCCTGCAACGCCACGTTCGGCCCAGCGCCGGCTACGCGTGCTCGCTCAAGGTCCTGCGCCTCGCCGCCGATGCGGGCCTCGTGGCCAAGTCGGGGCTGATGCTCGGACTGGGAGAAACGGACGGCGAGGTTCGTGAAGCCCTGCGCGACCTCAAGCAAAATGGCGTCGCGATGATCACCATGGGCCAGTACCTGCCGCCGGACGACGACCATCTCCCGCTGGAACGCTACGCAACCCCGGAGCAGTTCGACGCCCTGGGCGACTACGCCCGCAAACTGGGCTTCCAACACGTCGAGAGCGCGCCACTGGTCCGCAGCAGTTATCACTCGGAAGAAGCGCCGGCGGCAACGGGCACTCGGCCAAGCTGACGGCGCTCCGCGCCGCGAAACTCGCCGTCCGTACGTTTTTCTCAAGGTCTCTTCCGTGGGGCCGAAGATGTACGCATGCGCCGAAACATCGCCGTGCTTCTGCTCGCCACCGTTGTTGCTGCTCAGGACGCCGACGTCAAGGCGGTCAAGGTCAGTCTCGACAAGGGACTTGCCGCGATGCGCGCGGGCGAGACCGACAAGGGCATTGCCTACCTCGAGCAGGTCGTCAAGGCGAAGCCGAGGATCGCGCGTTTTCGGCTGCTGCTTGGCGCCTCGTACCTACAGGCCAAGCGCAACGGCGAGGCGTGGCGGCAGATTCGGCTGGCCGCGAAGTGGGCGCCGCAGGATCGGCAGGCGCAACAACTGTTCAACCGGCTGTGGTCGGTGTTTGACCGCGCCGGGCTGCTCAACTCGGGCGCGCCCGTGGCGGCGCTCAAGAAAACTGCCGGCGAACCGGACAAACAGAGTCGCGAGCGA
This sequence comes from Planctomycetota bacterium, assembly GCA_021776735.1. Taxonomy (GTDB): domain Bacteria; phylum Planctomycetota; class PLA2; order PLA2; family PLA2; genus JAJFFH01. The sequence continues at coordinate 139,533 of JAJFFH010000040.1, forward strand.
CTGCTGTACGGACCGATGTCCGTGGAGTTCCGCGGGAGCGCGGTTCATCGCGTCGTCGATACGCGCGGGCTGCGCGGACCGGTGCCGGCGGCCAAACGCATCTGGCACACCGACGTCGACGTCACGACGTGGCGCATCGGGCATCGCGCCGCCAACCGCAGCTCCGACATTGTCGAGTGGGTGCAGCGCGGCGACATCGTTCAGCGCGCGCCGGCCATGTTCTCGACGCAGCGCCTGCTCGGCGCGGTTGCGCGCGGCGGCACGGCCAAGTCGCTGATGACACGCATCCACGCCGGGCTCAAGCGCATGTACCCGACACTCGAGTGGAAGACCATCAAGGACGGCGAAGATGACGTCGTCTTCGAGTGGCGCGTGCCCGCCGCGCACGGCCGGCCGCCGCAACACGAGATCGCGCGCCTGTCCACCGGCAAGGTGGACGTGCACCGCATCGCCTACGTGGCGCGCAAGAAGTCCATGACCAAGACCGAGCGCGCGCAGTGGCTCAAGAGCATCTCGAACGCGCGTTTGGTTGACGCCAGGTAGCGCAAGAAGCGAAAGGGGGCCCGGGGGCAGCCCCTTGGATCGGAGTCGCCGCTATCCGCCTTCGTTCGCTTCGCCCTTCTCCGCTTCCTCGCGGCGACGCTGATCTTCCTCGGCCTGCTTGCGCGCAGCCTCTGCCCGCTGTTTGCGCATCATCTCCTGTAGCTTGCGCACGAGCTCCGGATCGCTGATGGCACCCCGGCCCTCGCGCGCCGCCTTCTCGATACGTTTGCGGAGTTCCGGGCTCATTGTTCCGCCACCGCCGATCACGATGCCGCCGTGCGTCTTCTTGTACGGCGAGAACTGGTAGTTCGTGTGGTGGACCCGGCTCAGCATGGCCCAGCGGTCTTCCGGATACGTGTCGACGTGTTTTTGCCAGATCGCATTCGCACCCTTGGCATCGCCAAGCGCGCGACGCGCCAAGCCGAGGAAAAAATGCATCTGGCCGATCCGGTTGCTGTCCGGCGCTTTCGCGATCCAGTCCGAGAGTTGCCGGACCAACGCGTTGACGTCCGCGCCGGGCACGAGCCGCCAGCCGGTGAAGAAACTGCCGCGCGGCTTCAACTCGACCGAGAGGCTGATCAGATCGAGCGCGATGTCGTCGGCAATGTCGGCCGGCGCGTCCGCCACACTGCCGAGGACTCGCTTCGCCGAGGCTCGGTCCGGAGTCTCAAGGTCAAGGACATGGAGGTGACCGAGCAGAAACGTCGAGCGCGCCTTTTGTTCGGCCGTGCCCGACGCGTCGAGTGCCACCCGGGCGTACCGCTTGGCGTCGGCGAACCGAAGCAGCTCGCTCGCAAGCCGCGCGGCGGCACGCTGCGCGACGGCATTTCGCGGGTGCGCCCTGGCGCGATCAAAGACCGCCTGCTCCTCGGGCGAGTTGCGGTCGAATGCCGGGTTGTTGAGCAACGCGTCCCGAAACGAGCGGAACACCTCGTCGCGCTTGAACCCGAAAGCGACGATCTGCTTGCCCTCCGGCGTCGCGACGCCGCCGTAGCGAAGCTGGAGACCGTGCTTTTTCACGAACGCACCCGCCCCGGCGTCGGCACCCAGGCCCATCGTGAACGCGTTGTAGTGGCAGGAAACAAACCGGCGGTTGAGAACGCCGATCAAGGATTCGTGCACGAGCGACACGGCTCGCAGCGCATCCCCGGCGGGTCACCAACTGCCGCAGCGATAGTCCACCGCACCGCGAGCATCCACGCCCCCATAGATCGGCTTGAGAAACATCAGCCGCTTTTGCGCCGTCGCCGCGGCATGGGCCTTGGGAAACGGAAGCACAAAAGAGACCCGCCGCGTATCACCAGCGGGCTGTTGGTCGCCAGCAGGCGCAAGAGCAGGAAGCAGGAGGGCAAAAAGCAAGGTTCGACGCATACCGAAGAGTACGCGCAAGCTGCTGGAGTTGCTCCCAACACCCCGAAACGTGCAGGTCATCTGGCGGGCCGAAGGCCCGCGGGCTAACGAAAATCCGCGCAGCGGAGTTTCGCAGTTACCGCACCGCTCGCACGCGCTCGACCGACACGGGACCAAACTCCACCTGCGCGCGGTGGGCGACCAGGGCTACGGCGTACTCGCCGTCCGGCAACTTGGAGTTGCCGCCGTCGGCGTCTTTGGCGCCGTGCCAGCGCTTGGGCTGTTCGTCGCCGTCTTTCCAGAACTTGTAGCGGACCGTACGGCCGTCGGGCTCTTCGATGCCTTCGGCCAGCAGGTGATAGACGACGCCCGGCTTGGGCGTGAAGCCACGGTACGAGCTGATCCACTTCGGCGGGACCCGGCCGATGCGTTCGGCGAATTCGGCACCCAGCCCCCGACGCCACGAGTAGTACCAGGCAAGTCCGTAGCGCCAGCCGAGCCGCGGGCGCTTGCCTTTTTCAGGGTGTCCCCCCCAAAAAGGAATCACGCCGAAACCGAACGGCTTTTTTTCGTGGCCCGAGCGAAAGATCAGCGTCGTCTTCACGCGGCGACTGCCGGCGAACGCGCCGGTCACGATCAACAAGCGGTCGAACGCTTCGGTGCCGGGCACCGGGCGCACGCGACCGTTCTTGATCTCCCACGGGCCGTCCTGCTGGTCCAGGACATCGCCGTCCGTCCACTTTTTTTTCGTCGGAAGCTCCACCGGAGAGGAGTCGTACGTGAACTCGACGGTTTCGGCTTCGCCCGAGCGAGCGCGCGCCTGCACCGCCAGCTTCAACTTGTTGAGGCCCTGCTTGAGTTCGTCGGCGGTGACCTCGAGGACGAAGCGCGGCGACGGGGAACGCTCGGCGTGGTGTTCGAAGACGTGCCACGGTCCGCCGTTGATGCGATACGTCGCACGCGTGACGCCGGCGCCGAACGTGCCGCCCAGGTTCACCGACAGCGCGCCGGAACGGCGGACGTAGGTCTTCGCGATCGGGTCGAACTCGATGAGATCGGCGCGGGCGTAGAGCGTGTACGCGATGGCACCCGCGGCGACGAGAATGACGGCCAGGACGAGCGCGACACGGCGGAGCGTCATTTGATTACCGTAACCCTAAGCGACCCCGAGCCCGGGCTAGTCCAAGCCGGGCGGGCGGTCTTCTTCGCAGGGAATGCTGAGCTCTTCGCACTCCTCGGGCGTCAGGTGCCGCCGGAACTTGCAGCCGATCAGGATCAGGCTCTGGCCTCGACCGCAAAAGCCCGTGACGCGCACGACGTCCGCGTTGACCTTGAGCTTGCCGTTCTTGAAGTGGACCCAGAAGCCGCCCTCGAAGTGGAACCACACGCGGGCCGTGTACGGCATCAGGTGGTTCACCTCGGCGGCCGAGGCGAACGCCGGGTCCATGATCCGCAGCAGGATTCCCGAGCGGGAGATATCGACCGCCATGCCCTTGAACGCGCCCTTCTTACCCTCGCAGAGGACGTCGAGCAGCTTGTGCGTTCGGAGCGAGTCGCGCTTGCCGGAAAAGTAGCCACGGAGGATCTTCTCGATGACCTCCCGCTCCATTCCCGGGCCCATGTCGTTCCGGATCTGCCTGAAGATATCCGGAATTACGCCGACTCCGCCGTTGGACATGATCGTCTTCTCCCAATTCCTCTCGTCTGGAGACGAGTCCTCTCATGGAGGATGGCACAGCCGCTTGCACCAGCAAGCCGACTCTGGTTCTAGCGTCTCGCATCGAGCCGGCTCCGTCCGTGGGCGGGCTCGATCTCCTTCGGATAGTTCGCCTTGGCGACCGCGGTCTCGTACGAGACTTCACCGGTCTTGATGAGCCCGTTGAGCCCCGCTTCCAGGCTCTGCATGCCGGCCTTGGCGCTGGTCTGCATGATGTTGCGAATCTGCGACGTCTTGCCCTCGCGGATCAGCGAACGGATCGCCTCGGTCGCCACGATGATCTCTTGCACGAGCGCCAGGCCTTCCTGGGTCGCACGCGGCACGAGAAGCTGAGAGACCACGCCCTGGAGCGAATCCGACAGCTGCTGCCGGACTTGAACCTGCTGGTTCGACGGAAAGATATCGATGATGCGGTCCGGCGTGTTCACCGCCGAAGTCGTGTGCAGGGTCGCGAACACGAGGTGACCCGTCTCCGCCGCGCTCAGCGCGAGACTGGTTGTCTCGAGGTCGCGCATCTCGCCGACCAGGATCACGTCCGGGTCCTGGCGCAGCGCACGTCGCAGACCCGTGGCGAAGTCGCCGCAGTCACGACCGATCTCGCGCTGCGTGATGTGCGCCCGATCATCGCTGTGCAGGAACTCGATCGGATCTTCCATCGTCAGAATGTGGCACGCCCGCGTCCGGTTGATGTGATCGACCATCGCGGCCAGGGTGTGCGACTTGCCCGAACCGGTCGGGCCTGTCACCAGCACGAGGCCGCGCGGACGATCCGCCAAGACCCGGCAAACCTCCGGAAGACCGAGCTCATCGAACGTCGGGACGTGGTCCGGAATGATGCGGACCGCAAGCCCGGTCGTGCCGCGCTGCTGGAACGCCGAACAGCGAAACCGACCGACGCCCGAAATGTTGTAGGCGAATTCGACATCCTTATCGACGTGAAGCTTCTGCGCCATCGACGGCAGCATGAGCTCGAGCGCCATCGCGTGCGATTCCTGCGCGGAGACGATTTCCTTGCTCGTGTCCATGAGTTCGCCCGAGATGCGCATGCGGACCGGACTGCCGACCTTGACATGGATGTCGCTCGCGCCGAGGGCTACCGCCTGGTGCATCAACTCGATGATTTTTGTCTTTTGCGGTGCAGCCTGGGTCAAGGCGCCGGCCGGTCCCCCCTCCGCGGCTCCGGAAGCAGCCGCGGCCTCCGCAGCCCCGGGCGCGATTTCGAGGCGCGCGCACTCCTGGAGGTTCAGCGCGCGGCGGAACTTGACGCCGATCGTGATAAGCAGTTCGCCGCCTTCGGTCCGCTCGCTCACGCGCACGACGTCGGCATCGGCACTCACCTCGGCCTCGAGGAAGCGCACGATCATGCCGTTGCGGAACTGCAGGCCCATGCGCTTGGTGAACACGACGAGCTGGTCGGCTTCGGCGGGCGGCGCGAATTGCGGATCGCTGATCGTCAGCAGGGCACCGACCGCGGACACGTTGAGCGCGTACGAGCGGTAGGTTCCCTGGTCGCCCTGCACCTCCGCGTACAGGATGCGCTCGACGCGCGGCGCGGTCCGGCGCTCACCGACACCCGTCGGCGGCGCTCCCGCCGTGGAAATCTGCACCCGCCGTCCGTTGCCGGCCGACGCGCCCCGCGAAGTCTGCTGCGCCGGCTTGTGCGCGGCATGCTGCTGCTGCTGGGGTCGGGATGCCATCGCTCTTAACTCCTCGGCACCGAGCCGCTCGCAGAAATGGCACGCGAGCAGCATGGGGTTGGACTCGTCTTTTCCCTTCCGGGTGACGCGCACGACATCCGCCTCACGCGAAACGCCACCGGAAAACTTGAGAACCAGCGTGCTGGCCAGCTCCTGCGCCACGCGCTCTGAAAACCGAACCATGTCGGAGGCCGCCTGCGACGGCAAGAACGCCTCGTCCGTAATCCAGAGCAGCGTGCCCGTCGGCGAGAGATCAACGGTGGTCGCAGCGAAGCCGCGGGTCCGGCCCACAACGGTGACCTCGACCGTCATCGGCGCCCGGGGGCCGCCGCGCTGCTCCGTCCGTATCTGCTCACTCGCCATCGAGGTTCCCATCGCGACTATCGGCATTTCAGGCCCCTCAGATTTCGCCTCTTTTGGGGCTTTTCGTATGATTTGAACCGTGGTTCAAACGACAGGCGCCCGCTCCAATGCCAAGAGAGCCGAGATCCTGCGCCGGGCGACGCAGGTCTTTTCACGCAAGGGATTTCACGCCGCGGGCATGCGCGAAATCGCGGACGGGCTCGGCATGGCACCGGGCGCGCTCTACTACTACTTCGAAAGCAAGGAAGATCTGCTCTACGCCTGCCAGATGCTCAGCCTGGAGCGACTACAGGGGAGCGCCCAAGACATCGCCGTCCGTTTGCTTCCCGCGGAGCGCAAGCTCCGGCAACTCATCCACGCCCACCTGGAGCATGTGCTCGGCGAGTTCGGGGGCAGTCTGGCCCACGTCGAGTTTCACGGTCTGCCCGAGCCGATGTTGCGGCGGGTTGTCTCAAAACGAGACGAGCCGGGTCATGTGGTGGTGTAGGGGGGGGCTGGTTCGGGCGGTTATTCAGGAGGGCGCGGGAACCGGGGAGTTTCGCGCGATCGATGTGAAGCTGACGGCACTCGCGCTGCTCGGCGCGCTGAACTGGACCGTGGTCTGGTGGCGGCCCGGGCAAGGTCCGCCCGCGCGCATCGCGGACGGCATCGCCGATTCATTCTTGAAGGGACTGACCGCATGACGCTGCGCAGGATTGCGAAACGGCTGCTCGTGAACGGCGAGGAGCACGAGGTGTCGTTTCTGCCGCACCGCACGCTGCTCGAGGTGCTTCGCGAGGACATGGCGCTGACCGGCACCAAGCACGGCTGCGAACTGGGCGAGTGCGGCACCTGCACCGTGCTGCTCGACGGTGAGCCCGTCTTGTCGTGCCTTGTGCTGGCGCGCGAGTGCGAGGGGCGCGAGATCGAGACCGTCGAGGGTCTGGCCGGCGCGTCGGGACCGCACCCGTTGCAGCATCGGTTCGCGGAACTCAACGCGGCGCAGTGCGGCTACTGCACGCCGGGGATGCTCATGACGGCGATGTCTGTGCTGCGCAAGACGCCCGCGCCGGACCGCGAGACGCTGCGGCGCGAACTCGCCGGCAACCTGTGCCGCTGCACGGGGTACCTGAAAATCTACGAGGCCATCGAGATGGCGGCGGAGGACCTGCAGGATGGGTGATTACCGCATCATCGGGCGCAAGCAGACCAAGGTCGATGGGCTCGCGAAGAGCCTCGGCGCGACGAAGTATGCCGACGACCTCTTTTTGCCGCGCATGCTGCACGTCAAGCTGCTGCGCGCGGACGTGGCGCACGCGCGGGTCGTTTCGATCGACGTCAGTGCGGCCGCCGCCATGCCCGGCGTGCACGCCACGCTCGTCGGTTCCGAGCTGCCGGAAAAGTTCGGCATCCTGCCGGTGTCGCAGGACGAGCACACGCTCTGTCCCGACACCGTGCGCTTTGTCGGCGACCCCGTGGCTGCCGTCGCCGCCGTCGACGAGGACACCGCGTTCGAGGCGATACAGGCGATCCGGGTCGAGTACGAGCCCTTGCCGGCCGTGTTTGACCCGGCGGTCGCGATGCGCAACGACGTCCCCGCGCTGCACGACTACGGCGACGACGGCAACGTGCACAAGCGCGTCTCGATGGAGTTCGGCGACGTGGACGGAGCACTCGCGGGCGCCGATCTGGTGCTGGACGACACCGTGTTTTTTCAGGGCAACACGCACCTCGCGATGGAGCAGCACGCCACGCTCGCGAACCCCGAGCCGGACGGGCGCCTGACGGTCTGGTCCTCGACGCAGACGCCGCACTACCTGCACAAGGCGATGTCGAAGGTGCTCGGCCTGAAGCCCGCGCGCATCCGCATTATCGCGTGTCCGAACGGCGGCGGCTTCGGCGGCAAGAGCGACCCGTTCAACCACGAGCTCGCCGTCGCCGCGCTCGCGCTCAAGACCGGACGCCCTTGCAAGATCTGCCTCACGCGCGAAGAGGTGTTTTACTGCCACCGCGGCCGGCACCCGGTCCTGATGAATTCCCGGATGGGGCTCAACAAGGACGGCTCGATCACCGGTCTGCACTTTCAGAGTCTGCTCGACGGCGGCGCGTATGGCAGCTATGGCGTGGCCAGCACGTACTACACCGGAGCGCTGCAGACCGTCACCTATCGCGTGCCGGTCTACCGGTTCGACGGCGTGCGGACGTTCACGAACAAGCCGCCGTGCGGCCCCAAGCGCGGGCACGGCACCGTGCAACCGCGCTTCGCGCTCGAGATCCAGATGGATAAGGCCGCGCACGCGCTCGGCCTCGACCCCGCCGCGTTTCGCCTGGCCAACCTCCAGCCGCCCGACTCGGTCACGGCGAACTGGCTCAAGATCCGCACGATGGGGCTGCGCAAGTGCACGGAAAAGGTCATCGAGGCATCCGGCTGGAACGACCGCTACGGCAAGCTCCCGCGCGGGCACGGCCTCGGCCTCGCGTGCTCCAGCTACATCACGGGCGCGGGCCTGCCCATCTACTGGAACCGCATGCCGCACTCGGGCGTGCAGCTCAAGCTTGATCGCGGCGGCGGCGTCACCGCGTTTTGCGGCGCGACCGACATCGGCCAGGGCTCCGACACCGTGCTCGCGGCGTGCGTCGCCGAAATCCTCGGGATCGAGCTGCTCGACGTGCACGTCTGTGTCAGCGACACGACCCTCACGCCCGTCGATCTCGGTTCGTACTCGAGCCGCGTCACGCTCATGATGGGCAACGCGGCGATCCAGGCCGCCGAGCGCGCGCGCGACCTGCTCGCCGACGCCGCGGCCGAAAAACTCGAGGTGCCGAAGGGCCGCCTGGTGTTCGCCGACAACACCGTTCTTGACAGCGAAGATCCCGAGCGGTCGATGAGTTTTCAACAGGCGATCGTGTTCGCCGAGGCGAAGTTCGGCACCATCGGTACCGTCGGTTCCTACACGCCCCCGAAGACCCCCGGACGCTATCGTGGCGCCGGCGTCGGACCCACGCCGACCTATAGTTACAGCGCCTGCGTCGTCGAACTGCACGCGGACGAAGACACCGGCCGCGTCGATGTCGATCGCATCTGGATTGCGCACGACATCGGCCAGGCGATCAACCACTACCTCGCGATCGGCCAGGTCGAGGGCGGCGTGTACATGGGCCTCGGCGAGGCGCTCATGGAAGAGATGGCGTACCGCCCGCGACGCGCGGGGGTGCACAAGATCCCCTCGATGCTCGAGTACAAGAGCCCGACCACGATGGAGATGCCGCCGGTCGAGACGTTCCTCATCGAGGACCCCGACCCCGAAGGGCCGTTCGGCGCCAAGGAGGCTGGCCAGGGACCGCTGTTGCCGGTCATGCCCGCGGTTGCCAACGCGGTGTTCGACGCCCTCGGCGTGCGGGTCGATCAGTGCCCGATCACCCCGGAGCTCATCGTGCAGGCCATGGAAAACCCGGACAAGCGATCCGGGCCGAAGAGCTACCCCGACCTGCGCATCGAAAAGCCGGTGCGCGTCAAGACCGCCGAAGAAGGCGGCGACGGCTACGAGGTCGATCAGGTCCGCAAGAAAAAGCAGCTCGCGCGCGAACGCCGCACCGACGAGCAGAAGACCACCCAGTAACGGACGAGCCACGCAGGGATCACGCCAGCCATGATGCGACTTCCGACGTTTGCCTACAACGCGCCCGCCGACGCGGCCGAGATCACGCGCATCCTCCACGAGGAGGGCCCCGCGGCGCAGGTCGTCGCGGGCGGCACCGACCTCTTCCCGAACATGAAGCGCCGCCAGGTCGAGCCCGAAACGGTCGTCAGCCTCTACCGCGCGACCGCGCTGCGCGGCATCGAATGGGACACGGACGGCTCGCTGCGCATCGGCCCGACGGAGACCCTACGCGCGCTCGAACGCGACGCACGCCTCAAGGAAGATTTCCCCGCCCTGCACGCGGCGATCGTCTCGATCAGCACGCCGCTGTTGCGTAGCACGGGCACGCTCGGCGGGAACCTCTGCCTCGACACGCGCTGCCAGTACCTCAACCAGAACTACGAATGGCGCCGCGCCATCAACCACTGCCTCAAGTGCACCGGCGACACCTGCTGGACCGCCCCGGGCGGCACAAAATGCTGGGCGGTGAACTCGAGCGATTCCGTGCCGGTGATGATCGCGATGGGCGCCAAGCTCGTCCTCCAAAGCACGGAAGGCGAGCGCGAAGTCGACGCCGAGGACTTCTACGACATCGAAGACGGCCGCGACTGGCTCAAAAAACGCCCCGACGAACTGCTGACCGGCATCCGCATCCCCAAACAGAACGGCTCACGCTCGACGTACATGAAACTCCGCCGCCGAGACGCGTTCGATTTCCCGGTGTTGGGTGTCGCCGCAACGTTGGAAACGGACGGCGATGTAATCACCGAAGCCAAGATCGTGCTCAACTCGGTCGGCCCCGCCCCGGTGCGCTGCACGGAAGCGGAACAGTCCCTGATCGGCAAGAAGCTGACGGACGAAGCCATCGAGGAAGCCAAGGACCTGAGCCGCAAGGGTGCGAAGCCGCTGGACAACACCGACTACCTCCCGAACTACCGCAAGAAGATGGTCCCGGTGTTCGTGAAGCGCGCTTTGCTGTCGCTGCGATAGATAGACGTCAGCCTTCAGCCGCGCCGGTCTCGGCCGCATGCCCTTGCTCGGCTCTCGTCGGCCCACGAGCGATCATCACAGAGAGATTCGCTGAATGCCGTCCAACAATCGCGGACTGCCGAAGTTGACGACCAGCCCACGCTTCGACCTGCAATCTCTGTGACCTCTGTGATCTCTGTGGCAGAGATTTCTCATCGTCCCTAGCGCGCTCCTCCTGTCAGATCGAGGTTCGAGGCTGGTGCGCTTGTTCCTGTTTGGTTTTGGGCTCCGGCGCCCTGGTTTGCCGAACCGAACAGGTCCGTGCCCGACGCCGCGATCAAGGAGTAGCCCAATCCGCCGCTCAACTCCGGGAACAAGTCTTTCGCGGCCTCTTCGAGGAATCCGAACGAGGGGATGTTGCGGCGCGTGTGTTCGTGCGTCACGACCTCGGCTTCGCCGGTCTCGATGCGGAGTCCTCCGTAGCGCAACGACACCTCGAGCAGTCCGTCGCCCAAAAAGTCGAGCCCGAGGCCGCAGAACGACCGGGCGCCGACGGGGGACCTGCCGGTGTCGCGGACGAGAACAAACATCGCGTTGAGCGGAAACGTCCCGGTCCCCATGAACATGACGATGTCGTTGTTGCCGATGCCGAGGTGGTCGGCGGTGAAGTCGTTGCCGAAGTCGGTGGTGGAGAAGAAACCTCCGTCCGGACCCAACGAATAGCTGCCCGGGAAGGGTCCGCTCTGCACCGTTCCGTCGTCGAACACGTTGCCCAGTTCGTCACTCGAGAATTGAGATGTGGTCCGGCTGAAGGTGCCCTCACCGGACTCCGTCTGCGTAAAGGACCAGTCTCCACGCCCGACGATTCCGAACAGCAGGCCGGACGTTTCGTCAATCTGCACGCCGTTGTAGTGCGCCCTCCAGTTGCCGGTCAGGTTCGGAGCAGCCAAAGCCTCCGGCACGGCACCGCCGATCCACGCGGTGGTCAAGCCGGCGGTCCCTCGCAGTCGTAGATAACGGCCGTCGGCTGCAGGCGTGCCGATAATGAAGCAACCGGTGCCGCCGACCGGCAGCGGGCACTCAAACGCGAACCGCCTGGCACCGATGGAGGCGAGCGCGAACCCCTCCGAGATCTCGCTGAACTTCTCGCCCGACTCGGTGATGGTCACCTGGTTCCCGAAGTCCCGGAGGATTTCCTTGCGCCGGCTCTCGAGAAACGAAAGCCGGCGGGCGAGAGCGAACGGCTTCCCACCGCCGATGTCATCGACCCCCAACGGTCCGCCGAAGGCGGCGCCGGTCACGTTCGTATGACGAAAAAACGTGTTCTGCGCAGGCGTTTCGGAGTTGAGCTCCATCGCCTGACCGAGGAACTGGTAGTCGACGTTGAGCCCCAGCTCGGTCCGCTGCGGAAAGAACATGCCCAGGCGCGCCGGACCGACACGCGGCCCCCCGAGATACGGCAGGGCGCCGATCGTTAGCACCGTCCCGCACGAGGTCACGAAGCCGCACTTGTTCCCGTCGGGATCGGTGACCACGCCCGATCCGTTCACGTAGTACTCCTGTGTCGAGAGCTTCTCGCTGCCGCCGAGCGCCTGGTCGTAGCGCAGAAGGCGCCGAGCCAGCGGACGATGATCGACGCAAAACGAACTGCGCATCGAACTCGGCGCCCCCGCCCCCCCTGCAACCAATTCCGCTCCGGCATACGAGGTATGCGACAGGTCCACGACCTCGGTCGGCCGTTGGCCTAACAGGCAAAAGTACATGCCCTGGGTCGTGCCGAGGACCACGGCGCCGAGCTTGCCGTCGGCGGTCATGAATCCCCGCGCGAACTCGACGCCCGTCGCGGGATCGATGTCGGGAAACGAGAGCTGTCCGTCCTGGCCGAGGACGTAGGCGAGAGAAAGACACACGAACCGGGGAGCACCACCATCGGCCGGCGTGAGGTGGGCCGCGATTCCAAAGCGCCGCCGAGCGACATCGACACGAACGTTGCCCCAGATGTTGCTGGCGCCTTCCTCGCTGTTGAATGTGCCGAGCACGACGTAGTTCGAGCCGAGTTCCGGCATCGTTCGGGAAGCGGGCGCGGTGAAAAAGAGCCCCGTCCGGCTTGCTGCTTGGCTTTGGACAGAGGATCCCGCGCCGGCTGATCCAAATGCCCCGAACGCGCCGGCGTCGGGGTCCGCGGTCGCGAAGGCTCCCGTGTCGGTGATCGACCGCGCCGCGCCGAGAGGATCCGAGGTCGTGAACAGCGCGGTCTCGTTATCGGTGACGATGAGATCGAGTTCGATGTCCGTGGCCGCGGCGCCAAAGACCCAAAGGTTGGCAGACCCTGCCGCCTTTGTGCCCGTCCCGGTGAGCTGACCGACCAGCGCCTGGAATCCGCCGTTTTCGAGAATCATCTGAACCACGTTGATCTGTCCGTTGATCGCGAGCGGATCCGACGCGTCCACGATGTCCAGGCCGCCGACCTGCACACCGTTGACCTCGACAACCGTGGCGCCCGGCGGACATGCGGGCGTGGTCGCGTACAGGCTCGACTCGCTCTTGACCTTGACATCCGTGGCGGGTTTGCCGCCGACCGTCACCGTCGTCTCGCCGTTCGGATCAAAACTACCGCCGCGCACCTCGATGCGAGTCCCGCCTGCCACAAGGGCTTGGCGCGGGATGACTTCGCCGGGCCGAATCCCACCCTGACATCCAACGCCGACCCGAGACGAGCCAAAGAGCCTGAAGCGATCGAGAGCACTCAGCGCGGTGTTGCCGCGGAAGAAAGCATCCTTCTCCTCGTCCAACGGGACCGGCGAAAACGTGAAGTCGGGTCCCTCGCCTGCAAGGTCCACGAAGGTCGGATCGCTCGCATCGACGAGCTGAAGGCCTACGGACCCGACCCCGGTGTTGCCGAACTGGACGCGAGCCGTCGCGTCGCCCACGCGGTTCCCCACGTTGTCAAAAACAGGCCGGGATGTCGCCTGCACAATCGGCCCGAAGAGAACGCTGGTCTCGGTCATGCCACGCGCGGCAAGTAGCGCAACGAGCGCCGGATCCCCGGCTGTCACGCCACCGCCGGGCGCATTCGGATTGGTGGGAATTTCCTCGACACACGCGCGCAAACGCGCCACGACATCCGCGGGCAGCGGAAGAGCCGCTCCGCCCGACCGCGGCAAGAACGTCAGCTGCGTGCCGAAGGAATTGCCGTCAAGCGTGCCGTCCATGAAATCGCGGCCGAAGAGGGACACCAACAGCTCGGTGTCCATGTCGAGTTTTTCCGCGAGCCGCGACACCGCGAAAGTGAGCAACGCGAGGATCCGGTTCGGCTGGGCGCCGGCGATGTCCGGCCTCACCCGCGGCCCGACGCCAAACTGCGCCTCGACGACACGACACACGTACTCGTACGACGTTTCGTCGTCCATCGACGACTGCAGCACGCGGAACGAAGTCCATGACTCGTACGCCCAATGCGAAAGGACGTTGATCTCGACGTCGGCCACGGAGTCGCCATCGCGCAGGAACACGACCGCACACAACGGCCGGTCGTCCGGCACCGTCGCTTCCAACCCCGTCGCCTCGTCGGTGAAACCCCCCGAAGCACCCACGACAACCGGCACGCGCTCGCCACGCGGCAGCCGGACAATCACGTTGTCAAAGCGCCCACCCGTCGTGGTCCCTGAACCCAACGGAGTACCCGGCCCGGACCCGTCGAACCGGGAAGCATCGATCTTGCCGTCGAGCGGCCCCTTGACCGCGTTGCCGGACACGGTGGCTTCGCCGTCAAGCCCGCCCCCCGGATTGGCCGCCGCGTTGTCGCTACTGCTGGAGCAAGCAGCCAGGACCAGGCAGAGAGTCGAAAGAAAGAGGGTGAGTCTTCGCATGTTTCTCCAGTTGCGGGCCGAGGCCCAGACCGAACAGACAATCTGAAAAAAGCAGACGGACGGCGATGCACGGACGCCGGCGAGAAAAAGGCGCCGTCCCCGGGGGAACGGCGCCGTGCAAAGAGCCCTTGGGACTAGTCAACCCTGGGGAGGACCTTCACCGTGAAGGTCAAGGGCAACTCGTCCATGGGCGTAACTGCAATCGCTCGCAGGCGTGCTTGTTGTTCATGGCGAACCTCGTCCACCCCTTTGCGACCCGCGTGCCGTTCGCCCCAGGCCGTCGTAACCACCGGTGCTACAACGGGTTACAGGAATCACTGGCGACCGCCCGACGAACTCCGATTGTCAACGTCGTAGACGCCTGCCGCCCGAAAAACGGTGCCCACGCGGCCGTCCACTTCGTGGACATCGTCTAGGATGTAGACATGTCGCTCGCCGCCGCGCTCGAAACCCTCGCCCGGGAGGCGGTCGTGCAACTCGACGCCGACCGGGCCAGCGTGTTCCTCCTCGACGCGGATAACCGCGAGCTTTGGTCGCCGATCGCCATGGGCGAGGCCGAACTCCGCTTCGACGCCCGTCTCGGCGTCGCGGGCGCCGCGGCGCTGGGCGACAAGACGGTCAACGTGCGCAACGCCGAAGAGGAGGCTGGCTTTTACCCCGGGGTCGATCGGGACACCGGCTACTCGACCAAGACCCTGCTGGCGACCCCGATCAAAGCCAAGGACGGCGCGGTCTTGGGGGTCTTCGAGGCGCTCAACAAGAAGGGCGGAGTCTTCACCGACGAGGACGCCGCCAGGCTCGAGGAATTCGCTGCGCGCGCCGCGCAGGTCGTGCGGCGCGAGCAACCTCGGAGCCCGCAAGGTCCCGAGCGCCCCACCCACCGCATCCTCGGCACGTCGGAACAGACACGCGCCATCGTCATGCTGATCGAGGAGATCCGCGATACCGCCGTCAACGTGTTGATCACCGGTGAAAGCGGGACGGGCAAGGAGCTGATTGCCAACGCGATCCACCAGAGCAGCGACCGCGGCGACAGACCGTTTGTGGCGCTCAACTGCGCCGCGCTGCCCGAGGAGCTGCTCGAAAGCGAGCTGTTCGGCATCGAAAAAGGCGTCGCCACCGGTGTCACCGAACGGCCGGGCCGGTTCGAGCAGGCTCACGGCGGCACCCTGTTTCTCGACGAGATCGCGGATTTGAGCCTGACGGCGCAGGCCAAGATTCTGCGCGCGCTCCAGGAGCGCAAGATTGCGCGCGTCGGTGCCCGCGGTGCCGAAAAACCGATTGACGTGCGCTTGATCGCCGCGACGAACCGGAATCTCCCAGAGGAAGTGGCTGCCGGCCGTTTCCGCGACGATCTCTACTTCCGGCTCAAGGTCGTCCACATCCAGACCCCGGCGTTGCGCGAAATCCCCGGCGACATCGCCCCGCTCGCGCAACATTTTCTCGTCGCCGCCTGCAGGGACATGGGCCGCCCGCCCAAACAGATCGCCAAGGACGCGCTTGGAAAACTCCGCGCCTACCCGTGGCCCGGCAACATCCGCGAACTCGAGAACGAAATGACCCGCCTCGCCGCCACCACCCGCGGAAAGAGCATCGCCGTCCGTATGCTTCCCGCCGCGATGACCTCCGGCACCCCGGCTCCGGCAAAAACGTTGGCCGGCGAAGTCGCCGAATTGGAAGCCCGCTTGATTCGCGAAGCCCTCAGCCGAACGGGCGGCAACCGCACAGAGGCCGCGCGGCGGCTCGGATTGTCACGCCAAGGGCTCCTGAACAAGATCAAGCGGTACGGGATCGGGTGATTTTGCGCGGAATCGCTAGCGTCCCCGCGAACCCGGGCTACAATAGCGGATCGAACGTTCGTTCGGGGAGAACAGACAACCATGGCCGACACCACACGCAAGACCCTTCTGCCCGCCAAGTACCACGACGCCGTCGTCCGTTGGCGCGACACCTTCATCCCCGACTACGGGTTCCTGCTCGACCAGTGGGACAACTACTTCCCGAACAAGCCGCACTTTGAGCTGTGCGCGTATTACGACTGCTCGGTGTGTCCGAACATCGAGGTCGGCCAGGACCAGGGCAAGCCGAAGTTCACGTCGGCGGGGCAGATGAACCAGGAGCAGGCGGACCATCTGCTGAAGGCGGTCAAGGCGCAGGCGAGCACGGAGCTCGGATCGATCCAGCAGCATCGGCTGACGCTGGCGCGTGCCGAGCACGAGCAGGACCAGGTCTGGATCCTGCGCATGATGGCGGAGGAGCTGCGGCACGGGTACCAGATGTTTTCGGTGCTGCTCGACGACGACTGGAAATCGGTCGCAACGACCAGCGGCGAGGACATGGTCGAGGAGGTCTTGAACATGCGCACCGGCTCACACGTGTTGGGCGCGTTCAACATCGATTTCGACTCGTTCCTCGACAACTCGATGTTTTGCGCGGTGATCGACCGCGTCGGCAAGTACCAGCTCGAGATGCAGAAGGTGTCGGCGTACCGGCCGATGTCGGAAAGCATGCCGCCGATGCTGCGCGAAGAAGCGTTTCACATGGCCACCGGCGTGGCGCCCCTGCGACGCTGGGCCGAACAGACGGCGCGCGGCGCGGGCACCGTTTCCATGGGCATGATGCAGGAGGCGGTCGACAAGTGGTTCCCGCGCGGGCTCGACATGTTCGGCGACGAGCGCGGCGGCGGCCGCAACGTCAAGTTCGGCTTCAAGCCGATGAAAAACGGCGAAGCGATGGAGGCCTACATCCAGGAGATGCAGGGCGTTGTCGATGACATCAACGAGCGCTACGTGCGCGCCCGTTTTCCGAAGCTGGCGCGCGCGGAGGCAAGGAACGCGTTGAAGAAGCTGACGGACGGCGATGCCTTCGAGGGCCTGCAGCCCGACGAGCTGATCACGCTGCCTCACAAGCGCTACTTCCGCCGCCGCGGCCCGCACGCCTTCCTGCTCGTCGATCGCGCTGGCAACGACATGACCGACTTCGACGCGTTCCGCAAGGAAATGGGCCGCGTGCAGCCGGACGCCTACGTGGTCAACCGCGACTACATCGACTACCTGGAAAAAGCCCGCCAGGTCGCCACCGGCGAACTCGACCAGGTCGACGCGGTCCGTACGATGCCGCAACTCTCGCGCGTCGGCGGAGCCTGTCCGTGCAGCAACGCCGTGCGCTGGGTGGTTCCGGAGAGCAACGGCAACGGCGCAGTCGCGAACTGACGCGAACGCAAACCGCCACTAACATGGCGCATCGGTGACGAAGAGCGCGTGCCTCGTTCTCGTGCTGCTGCTGATTTGCGGCGGCACGCTGTGGTGGACCGGGCCCGACCGGCGCCGGTCCCGAACTCCTCGGTCCGAAAGCGAACGCGTGGCGACGGAGCGGCCCAGGCCGCGGCCTGCTCCGACCGAGGAGGCGCGGCCCGCACAGGAGAAACCGTGGTGCGGGCGGATTGAGGACATCGCCGTCCGTTCGCTTCCCGCCGACGAGAACGCCGCCGTGGCCCTGGCCGCCGCCCACCGCTGGTACCTGGACCACGACGGCGAGAAGATCCGGGACGCCATCGACAACTTGTTCTGGCTCAAGGATCTCGAAGACCGTTCGAGAACCAAGGCCGAGGACGACGAACTGCGCAAACATGTCAAGGCGTTGCAGCCGTACTTCGAGCTGCTCGCAGCCGCCGCGGAACTTCCCGGCTGGTCCGTCTCCATCGATTGGAGCAAGGGGCCGGACGCGCGAATCGAGCAGATTCCGATGCTCGCGACCGCGATGAACCTCGTCGCCATGCGCAACAGCCTGTTGCCGGATGTCGCGACAGCAATCCGCGAGACGCTGGCTTACGACAAGAGCGCACCTTCCGCTGTCACTCGCCTGGGAGATCGGTCGCCGCTGGCATCTGCGCGCGCTCCTGCGCGAGACCCACGTGAAGCCCGACTTCGATGCCGCGGCGTTCCTTCGGTTAGCCGGGAGGGCGTTGCTGGACGCAGAGCCGGGAGCCGGACCACCGGCAAGTGTCTTCCGCGAGGAGGCGGCGCTACTCACCTGGGTCATCGACAGGGTGGAGCGCGGTAGCACCGTGAAGTTCCCGCACCTGATCGGGGACGAGTTTACCCTCGTCACGGTCAAGGCCGCCGCCGACCTGCGTCGAGCGCGGGCGGTGCTGCGCGAGGCGTTCGAACTCGCGCCGGTATCGCCGGCGCGGGCCGTCGAGCTCGCAGAATCGTGGAAGGAGCGCGTGCCCGACCTGAAAAGCCCGATCGCGCGCAACTGGGCAGGGCGTCTGCCGGAACGTGTGTTTCGCATCTACGCCAGACAACACGCCCAAAACCGCCTCGGATACGTCTACCTGCACTTGCGGGCGTACCGCGACCGGAATGGCCATTGGCCACAGTCTTTGCCTCCAGGCATGCCGCTCGACCCGTTCACGGGCCGGAGCTTCGGCTACGACGGCAAGTACCTGTGGATCAACATCCCCGACTGGGACACAAGCGACTCCGAGATCCTTGAGTCCATGGTCAGGGGCGGTTCGGCTTGGAGACTCAAGGTCCCCTAGGTCGCGCACGCGTTTTACATCGCCGTCAGCTCTGCGCTGTTCCTCAGACGCTTCGCAGCGCGAGCCACGAGTCGGGCGCCGTCCTCCGAGGCCGTGATCTCCGATCGTTTCGCAAGCCATGTCGCTCGCAGTTTGAGCCACTCCTTGTGCGGGTCTTCCTCGCCCACGGCCACGCATTGGAGGCTCATGAGAATCAGTCCGACGTACGACTTCATTCCAGTCACTTTACGCCCTTTCCCTTGGCGCCCTGTCCGCCCCAGCACTTCTTCTTTCAGCATTCCTTCTCGCAATCGAGCTTCTCTTTCTTGGCCTGTTTTGGTTTCTTGTGCGCTTCGGCCCGGATCCCTCTGCGTTTGTCAGCGGCCATGCTGTAGATCGTTGTAGATCCCCCCGCGTCGATCCCGTGGGCGCACCGGCCGGCTCAGGCTATCAAGCAGTTCCCGAAAATGTCTGGTGGACGCTGCTGCCGCAGCCCGATCGGGATGCCCGAGACATCGCCGTCCGTTGGCTTCTGCCCGATCCGTGGCGTCAAGCATTCGAACGTGCCCGCAGGCTCGCATGACCGTCCCGCGCAATCAAAACAAGCACGACGTGTCGCCGCCCGAGCGCGAGCATCCGCGAGCATCAACGAGCGACCGGGCCCGCGAGTCGTTCGCGCCATGGTTCCAGAGCCGGGCGGGTTGTGCCGTCGCCTGCCTTCAGGCCGATGTCGCGGAAGAAACGGGCGATGGCGGACTGTTCGATCAGGCCCCTGTTCCGAAAAACGTCCCAGTCGCGCGGGACGAAGCAGACGATGAATTCGGCGGACAAAACGGCAACGGCTGGAGTTCCGCGCGCTGTCTTGAGCCGACGGTGCGTTGAACACCGTTCAGGTGGCGTAGCAGCGGGGGTGGTGGCAGCCTCAACGGAAGTCTTGCTGCTCTGCGCGCGGCGCCCTGGTTCTGGATGGGCCGGTTCCGTGTGGCCCCGATTCACGCGTCTTCCCAGGGGTTGACGAAGAGACAGGCGCCCTCGAAATGCCTGACGTTGCGCGTTGCCAGAGTGGCGCGCCGAGCGCGGACGATGCCAGCGATGAGGACGTCGCGCACGTCGACGGTTTTCCCATCGGCTTGAAGAGCAGCTGAGATGCTGCCGGCGGCAAGAGCCGCCTGGGCGTCAAACGCGAGTATCCGGCCGCCAAGGTCTTCGACCATTACCTCTCGGAACGCCTCCTCAAGACCGTCGCGACGTCGTCCTTCCGGGAGTCGCTGAAGGCCGAACTCGATCTCGAAAACGGTGACAGCCGTCGTCCATACCGAAGTCGCAGGCTGGCGATCCAGCCAGGAGATCACGGCCTCCGGCGGCTTGCTCTGCATTGCCGCCGAGAGAACGTTTGTGTCCAGAACGATCACGGCTTGAAGTCGGCCGGCATGGCCGGCTGCCCTCGCAGCTCTTCAATCTCCTCGGTCAGTCCGTCACCACGGAATCGATCGGCGAGCCGGGTGCCTAGCGGTTTCCCGTCGAGCGATATCTTGAGCGCGGCCGCACGGAGGATCGACCGGACTTCTTCCTCCATGCTGTGACCGTGCGCCGCGGCCAACAAACGGAGCTTGTCGCGAACGTCATTTTCCAGGTCTCGTACGATCAACTGCGCCATGCTATCACGATAGCATACATGGCGCCTGCCGGACAGGACCAAGCCCTGCCCGACATTTCTTCGTCCTCCAAGCGGGGTCAGACGGAGCGGGTATGCATCGCCGTCCGTTTGCTTTTGTCCGGCTCATCCTCAGCCGTCCTTCGTGACCGGTCCTGCGAGTCGTTCGCGCCATAGTTCCAGGGCCGGGCGGGTTGTGCCGTCGCCGGCTCTCAGGCCGATGTCGCGGAAGAAGCGGGCGATGGCGGATTGTTCGATCAGGCCGCTGTTCCAGAACACGTCCCAGTCGCGGGGGACGAAGCAGACGATGAACGCGGCGTCTTGCGTGTCCGCCTCGGCGAACAGGAACTCGAAGAACGCGCGCTGGTTGGCTTCGTCGGCGGGTACCGCGAGGGGCCACGGCGCGTCGAGGGAATCCGCGGGCCAGCCGCACTCCGCGATCGCGAACGACTTGTTCGGTGCGAGTGCTGCCAACGTGCTGTAGTAGTCCGCGCGAAGCGTGGCGGGGTCGGCGTCGCCGGTCACGAGAACCGGGTAGGAACTCACGGCGACGATGTCGCTGAGCGCGAGCAGTTGCTGCACGACCTGTTCCTGGGTCAGCCCGGTCGTCGGATCCGCCGGGGCATCGCGGGTGGGCCAGTAGGCTTCGGCGCTGATGGTGATGAACAGGGACAGGTCCGGATGCGCGGCCCGCAGGCGGTCGTGCACGGCTTGCGCGAGCACCATGAAGGCGGCCCAGCGGTCGGGGGCCTTGTTGTGGAGGAAGTTGCCCTCGATCGCGAAGGCCACGTAGTCCGGCTGATGGATGGCGATCATGTCGAGGCAGTGGTTGCCGTAGGCCTGGATCACGTCAGGGTGATCGAAGTCGCGCGTGTTCCAGGGAGCCACGTCGGGATTGTCACCCCACGTCGGAGCCAGGCTGTCGCGCTCGAAGTTGATCGGCGTCATCGCGAGGAACACGCGGTGCGACGCGGGTACGCCGGCGACTTGCCCGCGAAAGAAATCCGCGTTGGGGTGCGTCCCGCCATCGAACGCGGTCTGCCACGGGATGCCGTCGTCATGGTGCATCGCGATCAGGTCGGCGTCTGCGGTGATCGTGGCCAAGGCGTCGATGATGCCGTCAATGGTGCCGTCGAACGGAAACGGCGTGAACCCGAGGAAGAAGGTCCGCGGGGGGCCACCGGGACCGCCGCCGCTTCCACAACCGAGAACACAGACCAAGAGCGCGGCAGCGGCGGTGAATCGCATGCTTCATTATCGGTGTTTTGTGCCAGCGCGCCGGAGTCCCGCGCAAACGCGCCCTCGCGTACGATGATTCGTTGTGGGGAAACCGTCGGGCCGCAAAACGTTTGCCGGGGCTCTTCTCGTCTTGGCGCTGATTCTGTTCATCGCGTACGGCATGCCGTGGGTGCTCGCGCGCATGGCACGCGCCGGATTCGAGGAGCGCCTCGCGGCGCTGCCGGACATCGTCATTCCAGACGACGACGATTTGCCCGAGTCGTCTGCCCTCGCTCCGCTGCTCAAAGAGTTCGACGAACTCGAAAAGCGCCACGAGGCGTGGTCGATCACGATCAAGGAGCCGCACGAACTCGTCGCGGCAGACCACGCGAAACTCCAGCCGTATTTTCGGGAGGTAGAGGCGCGGCTGGATCGCCTCGAACATGCGCTGACCAGCACCCAGCCCCTGTCCTACCTCCAGGCATCGACGGTTGTGAACGTCTTGCGCGACCTCGTGATGCACAATCGGGCATGCTCCGCAGCCCTGGCGGTCCGATGCGTTCGGTTCAGCGCCAAAGCGTGGGGCAAGGTGCAGTGTCCGGGTACCCTGGGCTACGTCGCGGTTCTCGCCGGCCCAACGCTCCAGATTCGCGAGTTCGCCGAGCAGGGCAAGCTGCCGGCGCGCCGCCTCCTTGAACTTGTCCGGGAGGCCGGCCCGCTGCCACCAACGGGGCCGCCGACACAAGTCGCGCTCCAGGACCGTGCCTATGTCGCGGCGCAACTCCTCAAGGAACTCCGCGACGTGGACCTCCACGAACAGCCGACGCAGTAACGCAAGGCCGCCGTAGCGCTCGATCAATACCCGGTCGCCCCGGACCGGCTCGACCTTGCGCCCGTCGCAGCGGCTCAGGCATACGTTTCACTCCGCGAGACGGAGTCCTTCACCAGCGGAGACATCGCCCTGAGGGCCTACGTTCATTGGGTCACCCACGCACGGCTCACCCGCGCGGGACTGCTCGTTCTGGGGTACCAGGAGACCCATGGAGAGTGGCCAGCCGATCTCGCCGCTTGCCGGGCAGCGGGGATACTCGACCCGTTTTCGGGGCGCCCCTTCACTTACGAGCGTACGGGGGCTGGGGCCCGTCTCTTGAGCCGACACCCAGTAAGAACACCCCAGGAGTTACTCGATCTTGCCCTTGCGTGGGATCTCCAGGCGGCACCCAGCAAGTAGAATCGGGGGCTTCGCGATGAGTCTCATTCCGGATCGTGCCCCCGCGCCCCCCTTCACAAGATCCTCAAGATCCTCGCCACGCAGCCAACAATCGAAAGGTATGCGGGGTTGGATGGGGATCATGGTGCTCCTGCTCTGTCTTGCGCCTGCGGGCGCCGAGGCGGACGGCGAGGCGCCCAAGAAACCGGACGAGGGCGCGCTTGCGTTCGCGAAGGCGCGCAAGCTTCAGGTCCGCGGCAAGTGGCGTTCGGCCAAGAAGGCGTACGAGCGCTTCTTGAAGAAGTTCCCCGACCATCCGCTCGCATCGGAAGCGACAATGCGCGGCGGCGAGAACGCGATGATCGGGGTGCACGAGCTGTGGCACAGCGGACCGCCCGAACGGCGCATCGACGTGGCCGTCATGGGCGACGGATTTACCGTCATCGCGGGGTCGCAAAGCAAGCAGGAGAAGTGGGCCAAGGAATGCCTGAAAGTGCTGTGGCACGAAAAGGCGTTCGGCGAATACAAGACATACTTCAACTACTACTTCGTGCGGCTCGCGTCGAAGGACGAGTACGTCGATCCGAACCTGACACCGGAGCAGCGCGCAAAGCTCGAGAAAAAAAACAAGCACAAGCGCAACCCGAAGAGAAAGGTCGACTACTCGACAGCACTCGACGCGAAGGCGGCGGGCCCCGGGGGCCAGGTGATGTGCGACCGGCGGCTCGTGTACAAGTGGCTGGAGTTCGCGAACAAGGACATGCCCGGTGTCGCCGACGACCGGTTCGTGATCGCGTTCGCGCAGTTCGGCAAGCTCGGCATGGGCGGTGGCGGCATCGCCAACGTCGGCCGCCCGGACAAGTCGGTCACGACCCACGAGTTCGGCCACGCCTTCTCGCGCCTGCTCGACGAATACGCGAACAATCCGGGCTCACCGCAAGGCATGTGGGCACGCACCCTGCGCGCCGCCAACGCCTACCCGAGCGCCACCGAGCCCAAAAAGACCAAGGTGCCGTGGGCGCATTTCCTGAAAGCGCGTACGAAGGGCGTCGGCATCTTCGAGGGCGGCGCGACGTTCCAAAAGGGCGTCTGGCGTCCGGCGCGAAGCTGCGCGATGAACGCCGCGGGCGCGACGGCGTTTTGCCCGGTCTGCCGCGAGCAGACGATCCGGGTCATCTACGAATACGTCAGCCCGATCGACGAGGTCGCCCCGCCGACATCGAAAGAAGTCGAAACGTTCTACGGCGACAGCAAGACGATGCTCGTCGTCACCCCGATGCAGCCCGCCCGCCACAAGCTCGTCGCCGAATGGTTCGTCAAGAAGCGCGCGGCCACCACACGCCGTGAATTCGCGGCGGATGGCGCGACGGACGAACCACTTCCGGTCGGGGAGCAGACGGACGGCGATGCCCAGCGGCGCCGCTTTCAGGGGATGCCGTACTTCGGCGGACCGCGCGCGCGCGAGGATCGCAGCCGCTACGCTGAGCCACCCTCGGGCGAGTTGAGCAAACTCGGCAAGCGCCTGCGCGGCAAACCGCATCGTTTGGGATTCCCTTTCGGTCTGCTCCCGCCCGGCCTTTACACGGTGACGGTCGAAGTACGCGATCCGACGAAGTGGGTGCTCAAGGACAAAAAGCACCTGCTCAAGGAACGCGCCAGCTGGGACGTCGCCGTCCGCCCCAAGGGCAAGTAGTTACCTCCCGGAAGCAATCCGGGAAGACGGCGTAGCCGAAACCCAACCTTGCTGACCGAACGCTCTTGCCTTCACCAACGGCATGGCGAATGCACTTTCCCTACCGGGCTCGAACAAGCTCGGAGGAACCCGTGGTGAAGCAACGTTCAAGAAGTCTTGCCATGATCTGTTTCGTGCTGGCTGCGTGCGGCACGGGAGGCGGCGGAAACGGTGACGGTAGCGACACGGTCGGCTCGCAAGCTCCGCCTGTTGTTATCTCGCAGCGGCAATCGCTCGCGATCGTGTTTCCGCCCCCGCGCAGTGCGACGGAGTCCAAAAACATCGTCGTACGCGGCACCGCGGAGGGGCTCGCGACAATCGTCGTCAACGGGATTCCGGCCACCGTGGCGAACGATACCTGGACCGCCGAGGTGCCGCTTGCGCCCGGGGACAACACCGTCGCCGTCGTCGGCACGGGTGCGGATGGAGCCACGCACGAACACCGACTGGAAGTGGATCGCGCCGAGTTCTTCTTCCGTCAGGCGCAAGACGTGGTCTACGACGAGCTCCGCCACCGGCTCTTCGTCATGGACGGGCAGCCGCATGCGCTGGTCGAGGTGCACCCGGATACGGGCGCGCGAAGGGTCATCTACCGATGGACGAACGAGCCCGAGCCCGCGAAGTGGTGGTGGGCCGTCAAGACGCTCGAACTCGATGCGGCGCGCCGGATCATGTACGTGCTGCGACCGGGGGGCAATCTCGACATCCTCGATCTTGAGACCGGCAAGGTCACGCGTGCGATCAGCGATTTCTTCGTACAGCCGCGAGCCCTCGCACTCGACCACGACACCGGCACGCTGTATGTCGCGGACCGCTTCGAGTGCCGCATGTACGAGTGGAATCCGACGATGGCTGCACCGCGCATCATCAGCGACCTCCACACCGGTGGTACCGACCTGCATTTTCGTGACATCTACTGGGACTCCGTGCGCAAGCGCATCGTGATCGCCGGCCAGGGACGAGCGGGCGGCGCCGTCATCGCGATCGACATGAAGAGCGGCTACCGAAGCGACCTCCGCCTCGGAATCCAGGATCCCGACACGGTGAGCTATGACCCGATCCTCGATCTCGCCGTGTTCTCCGACGAGCCAGCAATACGCACGTGGACACCGGGGCAAACGAAGGTGAGCGAGCGTGTCGATGACGACAACATCACGCTGCTGCGCTGGTCGAGCATCGCCGTCCGGCCGGGGACCAGCGATTTGTTCCTCGTCAGTACCGATCAAGACGGCGTGTTCCGCCTCGACCGCAATAACGGGCGCATCCTGCCGCTCGCAGCCGAGACCGTCGGCGACGGCGTACCGCTCGGCTCACGCGAAGGCGAGAGCATCGCCGACATCGCCTGGGACGCCGCGCGGAAACGGACCGTGGCCGCAATCGAATACCGCCAACTGTACGCGTGGAGTTATCCCGCCTCGAAGATCGACAGCCAGCACGCGTTGATCGCGATCGACGCGAGAGGCAACCGCACAGTCGTGGCCGCAGACGCATCGGCGCTGGGCAAAAAAGAAACGGTCGCACCCCGCGGTGACGGTCCGCGGCTCGGCGAGCTCGCCGCCGTCGCCGTTGATACCGCGACGAATCGGCTGATCGCACTGTCCGTGAACCGCGCCCGCCTGCTGGCGATCGATCCCATCACCGGAGATCGCAGCGAGATCGCCGGCTCGAAACGAAACGGGGCCCGGTGGAACACGATGGCCGTCGATCCGCAGGGCCGGCGCGCCGCTGTCGCGACGAATCATGGCGAGGTGTTATTGATCAACCTCGACCTCGGCACGATCGACACCGTCGCGCTCGAGAGCGTCGAACCCATCACGGCGATGGCGCTACTGCCGGGTGAGGAGCGCGTGTTTGTGGCGGACGGTGTCCGGTCAAGCGTTGACACAATTGACCTCAGGAACGGACGGCGATTTCTGTTCGCGACGGAGCCGCAAGGCCGCCCGGTGCTCGATCTGCACGCCGACCCCGAAAACCGCCGCGTGGTTGTGGTCTGCCCGGGTGAACTGGGCATGGTCGATGGCCTCGGCCGTTTTGCGCCCCTCGGCAACAGCACGCCGGACGCGTTCTTCCCGGCCGACTCGCGGCGCGTTTGCATCGATCCGGCGGCGGGCTGTGCGTTTGTCACGACGCGACAGGACCGGGCGAGTGTTCGCGGTCTGTTCGCTGTGGACCTGATCACCGGCCAGTGCGTGATCGCCTCCAAGGACTAGAGGGCTCCGTCCCGGGACTGTGGGCCGTCCGCCGCTTTCCACAAGTGACCACGTGCGGAGACGGCGGGCGGCCGTTTTTGTGGGCTTGCCATCCGGCACGCGCGGTGCACCATGGAGGGCATGCAAAAGCTGATGGTTTCGATGTGCCTGCTGGGTCTCATTGCCTGCGGCGGGCGCACCAAGCGCGTGAGTATCAACGACGACGATGAGATCATGGGGACGGGCATCGAGTCCGCGGACGTCGAGTCCATGGAACGGTTCGCCAAGTCGCTGCTCGCTCATCCCGATCTGACGGGACCCGGTGTCAAGGGCGTCCCGACGCTGGCAATCTGGCCGGTCGAAAACAACACGCGGTTCGACTTCGACGGCGAGTTGTTCGTGCGCCGCATCCGCCAAGCGCTGATCAAGAACGCGGCCGGGCGCGTGCGGTTTGTCACGCGAAGCCAGATGGATCAGGAAATCATCGCCGCCGAACGCGACGCCAAGCGCTCCGGCGAATACACGTCGAGCAAGAAGACGACCAAGACCGGCGCGGACTTCTACCTGACCGGGACGGCGGCGGCGATCAGCAAGGCCGGCCACGGCCGCGAGTCGGACGCGATCTGGATCGATTTCCGACTGATCGACTCCGAGACCGGTGATCTCTTGTGGGAAGACAAGTTCGCCACCAAGAAGGTCGGCAAGGCCGGGGTCGTCTACCGCTAGCGCTCGCGCGCTGTCGCACAGCACCACGTCCCCCGCCCCCCTCATGCGCCTTTTTCTGTTGATCGCCCTTGTGGGCGGCACATCCGGTATCGCCGGGTGCCGCTCGCGGCCTGCATACCGTGCGCCGTCGTTTGCCGACCCGCGCGCCAACCTGGCGGCGCTGATCGAGGATGGCGAGCGCGGCATCGCGCCCGAGGACGAAGCGCTCTGGCGCTGCGAGGTCGGTATGGCGGCACTGCTCACCGGCGACGAGGCCGCGGCGTTCTCCGCGTTTCACGCCGCGTCGCGCATCATGGGCACGCTCGAGTCGTCGAACAAGGAGGCGCTGCGCGCGATCCTCGGCCAGGAAACAACCAAGCGCTGGAAGGGCGACCCTCACGAGCGCTGCATGAACGCGCTCTACAAGGGGCTGCTCTACTGGCGGCGCGGCGACCTGGACAACGCGAGCGCGTGCTTCAAGACCGGCCTTTTGGCCGACGCCTACAGCGAGGCCGGCGAACACCAGCGCGACTTTGCAGCGCTCAGTTTCCTGCTCGGCTGGATCAGCCACGCGCGCGGCAAGACCGAGCAGGCGCGCTTTTCCTTCAAGGAGGCCGCCGAGCACGCGCCGAAGCACCGAATCTTCGATAACCCGCGGCCGCAGACGCGCAACGTGCTGATTGTGGCCGGCATCGGACCGGGGCCCCAAAAGTTCGGCGAAGGGCCGATCGCACGGTTCGCGCGATTGCCGTCGGTCGCCGGCGGGCTCGCGGTCCTGGTCGATGGAGTCCCGCGCGGCCACACCGCGCACGCTACGGATTTGTTTGATCAGGCCACCACCCGCGGCAAGAAAAAGATCGACGGCATTCGCAAGGGCAAGGCGGTCTTCAAGGACGCCGCCGCAATCGGCGGGTGGATCGTTCTCGACGAGGGCCTGCGTCGCCGCGAGGGCGGACTGATCGCCGTCGGTGCGGGCCTGCTGGCGCTGTCCGCGCTCACCCGCCCGGAAGCCGACATCCGCCACTGGGCCTCGCTGCCCGGCGCGATTCACCTGGCGCCGCTGCGCATCACGCCGGGGCGCCACCGCATTACGCTGCACGTTCTCGACGTCCAGGGCGTGCCCGTGCCCGGCTGGGAGCGCACGATCGAGACCGACGTTCCGGCCAACCGGTCCCTCGTCTTCTACTTCCAGACCGGAAAAAACCACGCCATCCACGGACCCGCTTCCGCCACGGCTACCCCGGAGAGTTCACGATGATCCCCATGCACCGCATGAAGTACCTCAAGTACATCGCCGTCCTGCCGCTCTTTGTAGCCGTAGGCTGCGCCCGCCACGATGTCGCCGCTCATGACGACGACGTGCAGGCGGAGTCGGTCCTGGCCGTCCATCCGCGGGTGGACAACCGGATTCGCTATGTCAGCCACGACCTCGGCCGCACGTCCGACGGCCGCCTGAGCGTGGTCGTGCGGATCGCAAGCCGAAGTTGGCGCGACGTGGCCCTGATTGCGAAGACGACGTGGTTCGACAAGGGCGGCGGGGTCGTCGAGGAGAGCACGCCGCGCACGATCGTCATTCCCTCCGGCGACACGTTCGTGTTCGAAGACGTGTCGTTCTCGCCGCAAGCCGCGCGCTTTCACGTCTCCCTGATCCCGAACAAGCGCGACCGCGACGACTAGCCCTCGGGCCTTGCGACGCCCCCTCAGCGGAATCCTGCGCGGAAAAGTCCGCAGTCCGCGCTCGCGAGTGTCGATTGAGGCGCGGTATGATCTTCGCTTCGGAGGCAACAATGACGAACGGTGAGATCAATCTGCGCGCGCTGTCCGAGCTCGACCTCGACGCGGTGACAGCGATCGACGAGAAAATCGGCGGCAAGTACCGGCCCGACGAATGGGAAACGCGGCTGATGTACTACCTGCGGCGTGATCCGGACGCCCTGGTCGGCGCGGAAGTGGACGGCGAGCTCGTCGGCTTCATGCTCGGCGACGTGCGCGCGGGCGAATTCGGCATGGAGGAGCCCGCGGGGTGGATCGAGGTTCTCGGCGTCGATCCCGACCATCGCGGCAAAGATATCGGGGGCCGAATGCTCCAGAAGATGTTTCGCAACTTCCGCGAACGAGGCGCGAAGTCCGTCCGCACGCTCGTCGATGCCGAATCCCAGGCGCCGCTGCTCGGATTCTTCGGCAAGTCGGGCTTTAGCGAGACCCCGGTCCGCACCCTGGAGCAGACGCTGTGATTCACAACGCCGAAGTCAGCTACATCCCGAAGAAGTACCACGAGGCGGTCTGCAACTGGCGCGACCTCTACCTCCCCGACTACGACCTCCTGATGAACAACTGGGACCGGTTCTTCCCCAAGGACCGACCGTTCCAGCTCTGCGCGTACCGGAGCTGCAACGGTTGCGCGGTCATCGAGGCGGGCGACAACAAGGGCGATCCGAAGTACACGCGCGCCGCGCAGATGAGCGAGCCGCAAGCCGACACGCTGCTCAAGGCGGTCAAGGCGCAGGCGAGCACGGAGTTCGGGTCGATCCAGCAGCACCAGCTCACGCTCGCGCGCGCGCAGGACGAACAGGATCAGTTCTGGATCCTCCGCATGATGGCCGAGGAGCTGCGCCACGGCTACCAGATGTTCTCGCTGCTGCTCGACGACGACTGGAAGTCCGTCTCGTCGCACTCCGGCGAGGACATGGTCGAGGAGATCCTCGCGATGCGCACCGGCACGCACGTGCTCGGCGCGTTCAACGTCGATTTCGACTCGTTCATGGACAGCATCGTCTTCTGCGCGTTCATCGACCGCGTCGGCAAGTATCAGCTCTCGATGCAAAAGATCAGCTCGTACCAGCCGATGGCGCAGAGCATGCCGCCCATGCTGACCGAGGAGGCGTTCCACCTCGCGGCGGGCGTGGTGCCGTTGCGGCGGTGGGTTCAGAAGGCAGCCAAGGACGGCGATGCCTTGATCACGATGCCGATGATTCAGCGGACGATCAACAAGTGGTTCCCGCGCGCGCTGGACATGTTCGGCGACGAGCGCGGCGGCGGCACGTTTGTGAAATTCGGCTTCAAGCCGATGAAGAACGCCGAAGCCGCCGGACAGTACCGCGACGAGGTGGCCCAGGTCATCCGCGACTTGAACGTCCGCTTCGTGCGCGCCCGCGTGCCCGAGCTCTCCCGCAAGGACGCCCAGCGCATCGTCGACGAAAAGGAGCCGGGCCACGGCTTCGACCCCGAAGAGCTGCTCTACGTGCCGGACGTGAAGTTCTTTCGGCGTCGCGGTCCGCACGCGTACCAGCAAAACGACATCGACGGCGAGCCGATCGAGAACAAGAGCGAGTTCCAGCGTCGGATTCGCGGTTACCTTTCCGACGTGTACGCCGCGGGTCGCGACTTCGGCGGCTATCTCAAGCTGATCGATCGCATCGCCGCGGGCGAGCTGACCCCGCCCGAAGCGGTCCCGATGCTCCCGAATCTGAGCCGCGTCGGCGGGGTGTGCCCCTGCTCAAAAGCAGTCCGCTGGGTGAACGGCAACGGAAACGGCGAACCGGCGGATCCCGGCGAGGGGTAGCGCTACAGCGTGCGGCGCCAGGCCTCCAGGCCGATCGTGATCCCTTCTTCAAGCCATTCGTCGAAGGCGGAGACGAGTCGAGGAGTACAACCCCGAACAGGACGTACGAACACGCACGAGACGGTTTCCTGGTCGATCGGGCGCACGCCCGCGAGCCGATCGAGGCTACGAATCGTCCGGCGTGCAGAACGCGGAGACCTCGAAGTCGTCGAGATACACCACGATTGGTTCAGCGGCCGGTGCCTCGCTGAACTCGATCACGTAGCCGAAGCTGATCGGTGCGCCCGCCGCACTGAAATCGAGCGGCGGTGCGCCGTCGAGCGCCAGGAATCCGTCGGCGGTGAGGCGCCCGGTGTCGTGGCTCGTCCAGACGTCCCCGACGCCAAACAGCCCGCCAAAGTAACGTCCCAGGACTCCGCCCTGCTCCTGATAGGCAACCGAAAAGACCGCGACCGGACGCCCGTTCTCGCTCCGCGCTTTCAGCCGAATCTGGAGGGTCACAAGCGGGCCGCGCACGGCCGGGTCATAGACAAACGCGGGATCGGCCGGGCCTGGTGCTTCCGGACTGCCCGCCGTGCCCGTCAGCCCGACGTAGCGCTGCCAGATCTCCGTGGCCCCGTTGACCGCGCTGGTCGCGGAAAACTCGACCTGGTTCTGGCGGTGTGTCGGCTCCGGATCGTTCGCACCATCGATCCCGTCTTCGTTGGCCTCCATCGATGACAGCGTGCTGCCGTCCGACAGGTCGCTGCGCGCGATCTCCCAGTGCGACGCCGGAAACTCGGTCACAGTGAACAGGACGCCCTCCGGGCACTCGTCCGGTCCGGGTTCGGGTTCCGGCTCCGGTTCGCACTCGCCCTCGCCCTCGAACGAAACGGTGTACGTGCGGGTCGGCACGGTGTCCTCGAATGAAGGCGAGAACTGCGGATTGACAGAGACCGTGGCCCCAACGCTGAACTCCGCGGACCCGAAGGCACACGTCGTGGCATAGACGTAGATGGTGAGTTCGGTGATTTCGGAGACACTCCCGAACGACGGGCGGAGCGGCTCCTGCTTGAGGGCTCCGCCCGGATCCAACGAGAACAACAGCGGTCCCGACACGCCCGTCACGTCGATCGAGGCCAGCTCCCCGCTCGTCGTGATCGTCACGCTCCCGATCGGAACGGTGTCAAGAGTTGTCGGGTCGCAAAACGCCGGCGAGTCCGGGCACCGGTGCGGTCGTAGGCCCTGGGCCGTCTGGCTTGCCGTGACCTGGGTGGCGCCCGCGCAGGCAGCCAGGAGCAGCCACGGACACAGGAACGGGATCATACGCATGCCCGCCAAACGCAGGACAGGCCGACTGGCTGCCACCAATTCCAAGAAACAATCAGGGCAGGCCGGTGTGCCTCGCCGTCGGTGTTATGTCGATGAAGATGTATCGCCGTCCGTTTGCTTCCCGTTCTCCGCGTTTCCTGTCGAACCATCTATCGAAGGCGGGCTCGAGCGAAGAGCAACGGGACGGCGTAGGCGCTCACTCGTCGTCGCAGAACGCGGAGATCTCGAAGTCGTCGAGGTAGACCGTGATCAACTCGCCACCCGGCTGTTCGCTGAACTCCAGCGCGTAGCCGAAGCTGATCGGGCCGCCGTTTTCGCTGAAATCGAGCGGTGGCGAGCCGGCGAACACGACGAACTCGCCGATCCCGAGGCGCCCGGTGTCGTGGCTGATCCATGCGCCGTTCGTCACCGTGAACGCGCGGGCGAAGTACCGGTGCAGCACGCCGCCATGATCCTGGTAGATCACGAGAAACACCTGCGCGCCCTCGAACTTGCTGTCGCCCAGCGTCTTGATCTTCATCTGCAGCGCCGTCAGCGCGCCACGCACCGACGGGTCGTACACGAACGCGGGATCGACCGGCCCCGGCACCGACGGATCGCCCGGCGTGCCGCCGGGCCCGACGTAACGTTGCCAGAACTCGGCCAGACTCCCGCCCCCGCCCGCGGCGAACGCGAAGCGATCCCGCCGATGAGTCGGCTCCGGATCATTCGCTTCGTCCAACCCGTCGTCCGCTGCCTCGCTCGACGTCAGCGTGACGCCGTCCGTGGCATCCGTGCGGGTCATCTCCCAGTCGCCCGCGGGGAAGTCCGCAACGGTGAACAGCACACCGTTCGGGCAATCGTCGGGACCCGGGCCGGGCGGCGGATCGACGCACTCCGCTCCTTCGACCGTCACGGTGTAGCGGCTCGCCGGAAGGTCGTCCGTCACACGGTTGCCGCCGAGCGGTTCAATACGCAAAAAGATCTCGCCGCCGACGAGGAACTCGCCGGTCTCAAACTCGCAGGTCGTGGCGAACACGTAGATGGTGGCCGTCGTCTTGTCCGCGGCGTTCACGAACGACTCGCCGAACGGCGCGCGCTTGTCCTGTCCCGTTGGGCTGAGCGAGAACAGCAACGGGCCCGACACGAGCGTGACCTGGACGATCTCGAGTTCCCCGTCCGTCGTGATCGTAACCTTGCCGATCGGAACGGTGTCGAGTGTGGCCGGGTCGCAGAACTCCGGCGAGTCCGGACAGCGGCTCGGCCGCAGGCCTTCCGCGGTCTGGCTGACCGTGAATTCCAGGTGGTCGGCGCAGGCGGCCAGAAACAGCCACGGGCCGAGGACGAGGATTGAACGCATGCCCGTGAAACGGCCTCGCCACCCGACCGCTGCCATCCCGCTCGAAAAAAAACTGCGCCACGCCGAAACCATCGATCCGGAAGGTCCCCAGCGCCGGGCGCGGGCCTCCCTCACAGAGTACGGCGCCAGGCTTCCAGGCCGATCGCGAGCGCTGCTTCGAGCCATCTATCGAAGGCGGACTCGAGTTCCTTGCGGTCGCGCGCGGCCGTGATCGTGAATACGTCCGTGCAGGCGGGCTGAAGGACCACAGCCTCTGACTCGCCATCTTCGCCCTTGCTCCGCACCTGCACGAACGCCGACGCCGCGAGCACGCCGCGGTTCCGGTGGCCGAGATGGTGGAAGGACACGACGACCCGCGCGGTGGTATCGCCGTGCCGAACTCTCAGCTGCGCCCACCGGCGGAAAGCCCCGAGGTCCGCGTAGTAGTCCAGCGCGCGTGCGGTCTCGATGATCTGGCCGGTGAACCAATGGGCCTGTTCGTCCATGTTAACGAACGAATCGGCCGTGAACCGCACGGGCTCCCCGCGAACCGATTCGTTGAGCTCGTCTGAAATGGCCTCAAATCGCTTCTGGGCACGACCGGCCAGATCGCGCGCGACCACGTACAGGTCGTCGCGCTCCGACTCACCGGCACGCTTCAGTCGTTCCGCCGCGTCGGAAATGATCGCCGCCACTCCTTGTCCGCCCGCGTCGTCGAGCACCTTGCGCCCCAACGCGAGGACATCGACGAAACATTCCTTCTGCGCCCCTCCGAATTCCTTGATCAACGGACGCAAGTCGCCCGCGTCGGCACGTTCGAGCGCCTGGATGTACTCCTTGCGCCGGTTGTTCTTGACGACGAGCGGGAACCACCCGGCGCGCAGAAAGACCAGGGTGGCCAGCGCTCGCGCGACTCGGCCGTTTCCATCCTGAAACGGGTGAATCTGTGCAAACCGGTGGTGGAGCCACGCCGCTTCCACATCGGGAGGAACTGCGTCGTGGCCGGCATGAAACCGAATCAACCGGTCCATCTCCGAGTCGACCTGCTCCGGTGGGCAATACACATGTACGAACTTGCCGGTCGCAGGGTCACCCGGATTGTTCGGGAGTCGTTTCCATTCGCCGCGGCTCAACTCCACCTCGACCCGCTTGCCGAACTGATCGATCGCTTCGCACGTCTCCTGGTGCCTGGTCAGCAACTGGTGCAGTTCGCGGATGTAGGTATTCGACAGCTTGCGGTCCCCCTTGACGAAGGCGAACAGACCCTCCGCCGCGTCCATGTGGTCGCCCAGTACATCGACGAGCTTCGCGGCAGGCATGTCGCTGGCTCCGTGCGGAATCAGCGCCGCCTCGATTCCATGCTCGACCAGCGTCTTGGTCACGCCCTCGTCCAACGCATAGATCCCCTCTATCAAACCCGTCTCGATGGACCATGACCTGATGAGTCTCGCGTTGAACTCTCGAAGAAGCCGGGCATCCTCAAGCTTGTCCTTCTCGTTGCTCCACACGTCCGCGAGCGCCTTGACTTCGTGGCTCGCCGCCTCTCGATCCGCCCCGGCCGAATCCTCGATCGGGCGCCACTCACGCGGATTCCGGTTTCGCCAGCTCTCGGATGTCATCAAGAAAAGTGTAACCCCGGATCAAGGCGCGCCCAGGGCGGCAGGAGCCGTTTCGTCACCCTCGACCAGGAAGGCTCCCGGCGCCTGCGCCGGATCACCGATCGGGTGGTCGCCGCGGACCTTCGACGCGACTCGCGCGAGCAGGCCCGGTGCGGCCTCCCCCAAACCGAAGTGGGCGTACAGCTCACGTTCCGGGTCCGCGATTCGTGCGACGTAGTGCAGATCGAACGGCTCGAACGCGGCACGCGCGTCATCGTCGCTGCCCATGTGCACCAGGATGTATCGCCGTCCGTTTGCTTCTTGTTCTCCGCGGCTTCCCGCCACACGCTCCAGCCACTTGCGGCACACCGCGGTTTGCAGCGCGGGCAGGCACACGACGAGCAGCGGCCCCAGCTCGGCGAGCGCCGCGAGGGTCATGTCGTCCTGCGTGCGCAAGCGCGAGAACGCCGGCCGCTCGCGAAACGGATCGGGCGGCCGCAGGCCCTCACCAGCCCGCATTACTCATGGCCACGGGGCGCATCGGACCGATGCGAGCACGTCGGAACAAGTCTTGATCGGCACCGATCCCGTCCAACCGTTCCGATCCCATGTTCTGGTCGAGGACAGATCGTCGAGGCCGAGGAACGACAACGAAGGCGGCTCGGAGGAGCCGTCGAGGAGAAGAGACGAAGGCATCGGCGATATGGACCGGCCAGAACCCGCGTGGTCGTGAGTAATGCGGGCTAAACATCGCGGCAGCGGGCCAGCGCGATCAGCGCGTAACCGGTCCCGTACGGCTTGTGAAAACCGTAGAGCGGGTAGTCCCAAAACGACCCGTCGGGCTGGCGCGCCTTGAGCACAAACGAGACGATGCGCTTCGCGTACACCCTTCGCTCGCCGGCGGACAGGTGCTCCAACACGAGCGCGGCGTACTGCTGGCCGTACAGGTAGAAGTAGCCCGACACGGCGTAGTGCGACTCGTGCGGGATCGGGCGGCGCACGCCCGCGAGCGCAAACCGGTGGTGGTCAACGAGCTGCTGCAACCCCGCGCGCATCCTGTCCTTCGGCAGGCCGCCCGCCGTCAGCCGCAGCGCGAGATTGCACGCCTGCGTGCGCAGCGACGAACCCTTGGGCTGGTTGACTCGGTGCATCGGACGCCACTTCATGTAAGTCCCGTACAGGTACGACCCGTCCGGCTTGCGGCAGCGCAGCACGTTGGCCCGGGCCCTTTCGAGCGTCAGCGGACGGACGGCGATGCCTGCCGACTCGGCTTCGCGCAGGCCGACGATGATGGTCGCGGTCGTGAACGACGTGGACCACGTCGGCTTGTACGTCTTGGAGCGGAAGTCGTAGTAGCCCCAGCCACCGTCCGGAGTCTGGTAGAGATCCATCGCCTTGACGATGGCCTCCGCGGTTTTTCTGATTGCGGCGGGCGGCGCACCCGGCGCTTTCTTGCGCAGCGCCTGGGACAACGCGCGCAGCCCGTAGCCGAACGCCCAGGTGTTGTAGAGTTCGCCGGAGTGCGGGCGCTTGACGCGCGCGTGCTTGACCAGCCACGCCAGCGCACGCGCCTGCGCTTTCTTCGACGCCTCCGGTTGATGCACGACGTCGTTGAGTCCGAGCCAGCACAGCGCGGTCGAAGCCGCGCGAAACGCATACAGCCCGCCGGGCACGTGCGCACTCACCTCCCACGTTCGCCCGCTCGTGAACTTGCCCCACGAACCGTCCTTGTTCTGGTTCTTGACCAGCCACGCGACGGCGGTTTCGACGGCTTTCTTGCGCGTGACGCGCGCCGCCGGGGGCGGTTTCAGCGCCGGCGCCTCTCCCGCGACCGCCACCAGAAACATCGCCGTCCGTACGCTCACTTCGACGGCTTGGCCTTTCCGGCACTATCCTTCTTGCGATTGATGGTCTTGGCGATCCCGGCCGGGCAGCGCGCCAGGGTGATGAGCGCGTAGCCGGTGCCGTAGAACTTGTGGTAGCCGTACGTCGGGTAGTCCCAAAACGACCCGTCGGGTTGGCGCGACTTCAAGACGAACTCGACCAGCTTCGGCCAGTACAGGCGTCGGTCGTTGTCGGACAAATGGTCAAGCACAAGGCCGGCATACTGCTGGCCGTACAGGTAGAAGTAGCCCGACACGGCGTAGTGCGATTCGTGCGGACGCGGGCGGCGCAGCGCGGCGATGCCGAAGCGGTGATGCTTGACGATCTGGTCGAGGCCGCGGCGCAGTTGCGCGCGGTCGCAGCGCTCCGGGTGGAGCCGGTGCAGGATCGCGTTGCAGGCCTGGTTGCGCATCGACGAGCCTTGCGCCAGGTTGATGCTGCCCTTCGGGCGCCACTTCCAGTCGATGCTGTACGCGTAGTTGCCGTCGGGCGTGCGCAGGCGCCACATCAGGCGCTCGGCGCGGTCGAACACTTTTTGCGGGACCTTGATGCCCGCTTCGCGCGCGTCGTACAACCCGATCAGCACCGTCGCGGTCGTGAACGGCGTGGACCACGTCGGTTTGCGCAGCGGGTTGTCGAAGTCCAGGTAGCCCCAGCCGCCGTCCGGGGTCTGGTAGAGCCTGGCCGATTTCACGAGCGCGCGCAGCGTCTTGCGGATCTCGTCCGGGGTCGCGCCCTTCGCGCCCTTTTGAAGCGCCTGCGAGAGCGCGCGCGCGCCGTAGCCGAGCGCCCACGTGTTGTAGAACTGCTGCAGGTACGGGCGCTTGACGTTGACGTTCTTGACCAGCCACGCGAGGCACTTGGCCTGCGCTTTTTGGGACGCCTCGGTCTGGTGCGGCGAGTCGTTCAGGCCCATCCAGCACAGCGCCGTCGTCGCCCCCTGAAACGCCTGGTGTCCGCCCGGGACGTGGCACCAGAGCTCGTAGGTGCGCGCGACGGTCCGCGTGCCGAACGAGCCGTTCTTGTTTTGGTTCTTGACCAGAAACTCGACGGCCGTCTTGATCGCCTTGTCCACCGGGACGCGGCCCGCCGGCGGCAGGCCGTTGGCGAGATGGGGCGCGTCGGCGGCAGCCACCGCCGACGCGAGCAGAACCGCCGCGAGGCGCAAACGCATCGCCGGGATGTTCACGATACTCACTGGCCGATCGCGACGACGTCGCCCTCCTTGACGCCGTCGCGGATCGCGATGCGCTTGCCGTCGTCGATGCCGGTGACGACCTCGACCTCGTGGAACGGACCGCCCTTGCCGTCACCGAGGCGCACGGTCGCCTTGTCGCCGGCACGCTTGACCGCCGCCAGCGGCACGACGATGACGCCGCGCTCCTCGGCCAGGATCAGCTCGACCTTGCACGTCAGGCCGGGACGAAGGCGCACGGACGAGTCGCCCAGCGGGACGTGGGCCGGGAACAGCCCGGGCTTGCGCGGCAGGTACTCGACCTCGAGACGTCCCGCCAGCTTCATGTCGCTCGCGACGGACGGCGTGATCTCGGCGGCGGTGTTGGCCTTGAGCTTGAGCAGGTCGGCTTCGGCGACGTCCGTCTTGACCTTGTACTTTTTCGGGCCGGCAACCGAGAGGAACGTCTGGCCGGGCGCCACCTTCGAGTCCTTCTTGTGCCGCGTCATCCACGGCCCCGAGAGGCTGCCGTGCAAGACGATACCGCGCCGCGGCGCGCGCACGACGAGTTTGCTGCCGTCCGCCGCAAGGTCCTTGAACTTCTCGTGCTGGCGCTTCAGCCGGTACGCCGCCTGCTTCGCGTCGATCTGCGCCTTGTCGCGCGCCATGGAGGCACTGCGCCGCGCGCGATCAAGCGCCGCCGCCTTGTCGCGCGCCGCCCGCTCGTAGTCCTCGCCCCGCCACAAATCGTAGTACTTCTTGTTGTACACAACCCGCCGCTCGGACAGCTCGTTGGCGGCGACCGACCGCGCGAAATTGCGCCGCGAGCGCTTGAGCACGATCTCCTCGGTCGCATCGACAAGCTCGTCCTCGCTGTACATCTTCTCGAGCTGCTCGAGTTCATCGCGCTGGTCGTCGAGCCGGTAACCCCGCGACTTGCGCGTGAGCTCCTGCGACTCGTCGGACATCGGCTTTTCGAACTTGCGGTAGCCTTCGAGCCGCTTGGCCGCGCGCGCGGCGTCGATCTCGGCCTTGGCCAGGCGCTCCATGCTCTGCGCCGTCGCCATGCGCTGCCGCATCTCGCCCTGCCGGTGGCCGAGGTCCGCCGCCTCGAGCGCCATCTTCGCTTCGAGGAGTTTGCGGTCGTAGTCCTCGTGGTCGAACCGCGCGATGACATCGCCCTCGTTCACGAAGCTGCCATGCGGCGCCACGAAGGTGAACTTGAGACCCCGCGACTTGTAGCCCTTCAGTTCGATCTTGATCGCCGAACCCTCGGCCGGCACGAACGTGCCCTTGCGGGTGATCGAACGGCGCACATCGCCCTTCTTGGCCACCGCGGTCGCGGGAGTCGCCGGCTTCGGTGCGCCCCGGCGCGCAATCGGCGGCTTGGGTTCCTGCGCAAGGACCAACGCGGTCACGCACAGAACGGCGAGAATCATCTTGGATTTCATGGGAGGCCCTCTCCTGAAGTGGAAACGGTTGTGAAGCCGAGCGCAAATCGTAACGCACGCGGATCGGCGCGGCCATGGCGGTCCGAATCCGCCGATCGGTCCCGTTCGAAAAGGCCACGCCGATCAATAGCGCCGTCCCCTCCGGGAGCCTAGGCCAAGGAGGCCATGGCCGTCGTTGAGGCCGAACAAGGTGGGAGCCGAATAGAATCCCCCCATGCCGCTCCGCCAGCACCAGGAAGTCCTCGAAGTCCGAACACCTGGACTCGGACTGCACGAGATCACGGCGCGTGTGGCCAAAAGCATCGCCGTCCTTGGCTTTGCTCAGGGTGTGGCGCACATAACGTGCATGCATACCTCGTGCAGCCTCGCGATTCAGGAGAACGCCGATCCCAGCGCACGGCACGATATGGAGTCGTGGCTCGCGAAGATCGCACCCGAAAACGATCCGGACTACACGCACACCGCCGAGGGACCGGACGACATGCCCGCACATCTACGCGCGCTGGTGACGCGCACGACCGAGACGATTCCGATCCGCAACGGGCGCTTGCTGCTCGGCACCTGGCAGGGCCTGTACCTGTGCGAGCACCGTCGCCGACCGCACACCCGCCGCCTCGTGCTGCATGTGACCGGCGAGTAGCCGCGCCGTGGACCGGTCTACTTCCAGAGCGGAATCTTGCGGTCGAAACAGAGGCTTCGGTCGAGCTTGACGTCCAGGGACTCGACCACGGTGGCGAAGTCGGGCTGCGGTTTGCCGCGATAGAACTCCTCGCCGTCCACGCGGACGACGACTTCCTTCGTCACGTCGATCATCTTCGGGTTCAGCATCACGTAGCAGCCCTCGCGCTCCGCGCCGATGATCGAAACGTCGAACTCGTTGCCCTTGCGCGTCGCCACGATCTCCATGCGGTCTTCCGGTTCGTCGTGGCGTATCCAGTACATGTGGCGAATCACGATGCGTCTCGTGCGGTCTGCGGAGACCGGACGCGGGTACGGGTAGCGCGCGTATTCCCAGACGATTTTTTGGGGCAGGGTGACGCGCCGCTCTTTCTCGAGCGCCTTGAAACAACCCGAAGGCTCGCCCGGCGGGAACGCGTGCGCCAGCCCGGCGTACGTCTTGAAGTGGATCTTTTCAAAGCCGCCCGGGTCTTCCTTCTTGAGCTCCGCGAGCATGTCCTGGACGAACAGGTACGTCCCGGGCATCGTGTTTTTGTCCTCGAGGCCGATGAAGTAGTACATCGCGAGGTTGCGGACGTTGGGCACGATCCCGTACTGGATCGTGAGGACGTCTTTCTTGTGCTGCAGCTGGCTCTTCGGCCGCGCCATCAACACCCCGGCGCACGGCGCCGCGCCCGCGAACAGGTCCGGAAACCGCCCGGCCATGTGCCAGGAACCGGTGCCGCCCATCGAAAACCCCATGACGTACACGCGATCCGGATCGATCCCGTGCTGCGCCTTGGCGATCTCGATCAGCGACAGCACCTGCTTCTCGCCCTGCACGGTGTTCCAGTTGTCGCCGGTGATGACGAGGCCCTGCGGATACATCCCCATGCACCCCTTGAGCCGCCACGTCCCCTTCGGCCCATCCGCCGACCCGGCCCCCGCGCCCCCTCCATGCAATCCGACGACCAGCCCCTGCCCCTTGCCGCGCCCGCCCGACACGTAAAACCACATCTTGTCGCGGTACGGCTTTTCGTACGGATTGTCGAGCCAGACCTTGCCCTTCCCCTTGCCCCGGGGACCGTACCTCTTGACGGACTTCCAGAGCGCCGCACGCACCTGTTCCCACGTCCCTTCCTGCATCGGCCCGAGCGCGCGCACCTCGTCAAGCAGCGCGCGACGCGTCCTCGTGTCCCACTGGAAGAACTTGTTCTTCGGGCGCGCCTTCCACCACTTGACGCCGAACGCCTCGATCTTCTTGACGGTCTTGCGGTCGAGCTTCGGTGCCGCCAGTACCGGGACGGAAACGACGCATGAAAACAGCAGACCGACGGCGATGTTGCGCACCATCAGATGGTAACCCGCGAGTCCTTACGCCCGGCCCCCACCGGCACGTCCGTCGATGGCCAACTTCCAAAGCGGAATCTTGCGGTCGAAGCAGAGGCTCGTATCCACCTTGGCGTCCAGGGACTCGACCACCGTGGCGAAATCGGGCTGCGGCTTGCCGCGATAGAACTCCTCGCCATCCATACGGATTGTCGAGCCAGATCCTGGCGCGCCCCTTGCCCTTGGGCCCGTGTTTCTTGACTGACTTCCACAACGCGGCGCGCACCTGCTCCCAGGTGCCTTCCGGCATCGGCCCCAGCGCCCGCACTTCCTCGAGCAGCGCCTGGCGCGTCTTGGCGCTCCATTCAAAGAACTTGTTCTTCGGACGCGCCTTCCACCACTTGGCGCCGAACGCCTCGAGCTTCTTGACCGTCTTGCGGTCGAGCGCGGGCGCCGCCGAAACCGCCGCGGAAGCGATCCACAAAAACAGCAAACCGACGGCAGTGTTGCGCACCGTCAGAGGGTAACGCACGCGAGTCCGCACAACACTGCCCGTTTGCCGGTCGCCTTGTCTCCTTGTCTGTCTGCCGGCTTGCTCGTCTTCGCAAGCTCGGTGACCTACGTGACCGGTTCGTTCGTGAAGGCGATGGTGTCGTTGTTCCAGTACGTGACCTCGATCTCCCAGCCGGTGGGATCGTTGACGTACCACGCGGTCGAATGCGGATTGTTGATCGGGCCGCCGTACGAGACCGTGACGCTTTCGCGCTCGATCGTCGCCTCCCACTCCGCGCGGTCCGAAACGCGGAGGCCAAAGTGCGCGACCCCATGGATGCCCTGTGCGCGGACATCTTCGAAACGGTGTTCGGGCCGCTCGTAGATGCACAACATCGCGTCGCCCGACCGGAGTACGCCCCAGGGGCCCCACTTCTCACTGTCGCCCTTTTCAACGATCTCGAATCCAAAAACCCGGCCATACCACGCCGCCGTCTCGGCAAAACTGTGGACGGTGATGTTGAGGTGGTCGATGTGCTTGACGTTCGACATGTTTTCCAAGGTACTCCTTGGTTTATCTTTTCCAAGCTTTCTCTTGGTAAATTCTGGGCATGTCCTGGCCCCGTGACCGCATCCTGCACCTGCTCAAGACCAAGGGGCCGCTGACGACCACGGAAATCGGCCGCCGGTCCAAGACCACGCATGAAGCGGCACGCCAAGTCCTCGCAGAACTTCGCCGGGACGGACTCGTTGAGTTCGAAGAGCGGCGCGGCGGCGTCGGACGGCCCGCGCGTATCTGGCACCTGACCGAGGATGCGGGCGTGCAGTTTCCGGACAGCCACGGGGAACTCGCCGTCGGCTTGCTTTCCGCCATGCGCAGCGCCTTCGGGGAGGACGGCCTCGAAAAACTCGTCGCCCAGCGAACGAGGACGCAGATCAAGGCCTACCGCCTGCTGATGAGGGGTTGCGGCGATCTGCGGGCAAGAGTGCACCGGCTGACGGAGATTCGCTCGGCCGAGGGCTACATGGCGGAGTGCAAGGACGTGTCGCGGCGCCACGCGGCGGAGGCAAGGGCGGCACGCCGTGCGAAAC
The DNA here is from genome assembly GCA_021776735.1 of Planctomycetota bacterium. GTDB lineage: Bacteria > Planctomycetota > PLA2 > PLA2 > PLA2 > JAJFFH01. The sequence goes on from JAJFFH010000040.1 coordinate 182,759, forward strand.
GGGGCGCGCTTGACGCCCAGGGCCCCGCGCAACCGCACAGCGATTCTGGCAGCGAGCGGGCAAAGGTCTTCGAGATCATCGAGAACCACTGCCCCATCTGCGCCGCAGCCGAGGCGTGCCAGGGGCTGTGCGCGGGCGAGCTCAAGCTGTTTCGCGCGGTCCTGGGGCCGGGCGTCGCGGTGGAGCGCACCGAACACCTGCTCGATGGCGCGCGGCGCTGTGTCTACTTGGTGCGGACGGCGTAGGCCTCAATCGCTTCCTGGCCGATTTCGGCGAAGACGCGGGCGGCGTTGTCCCAGCCGAAGTTGCTCTTCACGAACTCGCGCGCGCGCTTGCCCAACTCCACTGCCCTGGCGGGATTTGTCAGGCACTCGATGACGGCATCGGCGAACGCGTCCGGCTCGTCGACCTGCCAATAGTGCTCGCCCGGCGAAATCTCGAGGCCCTCCGCGCCGATCGTGGTCGAGACGAGCGCTTTTTCCATGCCCAGGGCTTCGAAAATCTTGATGCGTGTGCCGCCTCCGATGCGCAACGGCACGATGTAGCACGCCGCGCGATCGACGTACGGCTTGACGTCGTCCACCCAGCCCGTGAACTCGATGACGGCACCGGTATCGCCGTCGCGCCTACGCTCCTCGGGAGCTTCGGCGCGGGCCAAGCCCGGTTGCTCCCTCGCGAGTTCCTGCACAAGGCTCGCCGGCGGCGCCTTGCCGACCACGGTCAGCTTGGCCCCCGGGACGCTCTTGCGGATGCGCGGCAGGATCTCGTGCACGAACCAGCGCATCCCGTCCTGGTTCGGCATCCAGTTCATCGAGCCGGCGAAGACGATCGATCCCGGCATCTTTTCGAGGCCGAGCGGGTGGTACAGGTCTGTGTCGACGCCGGTCGGAATCGTGCGCACCCCGGTCAGCTTGAAGCTGTTCTCGAACTCTTCCTTGTCGCTGTCGGACACCGCAACGATGCGGTCGTAGCGGGCGGGCGCCTCACCCTCGAAGCGCGTCATCCGGTCGGCCTGCTGTTTCCAGAACAGGCGCAGCGCGGGGTTCTTGGCCTGCTCGAAATGGCGGCGCACGATGCGGCTCTCGACGTTGTGCGTAAAGAGCAGGCTCGCGCACGGAATCGGGTCGGGCGCGTTGAGCGCGGACTGCAAGAAATCGCACACGAACAGGTCGTACTTGCCGGTTGCGAGTTCCGTGCGCACGGCGTCCTTCATCCCCGGCGAGGTGTCGTTGAGCACCGTAACGGGATAGCGCGACGCGCTTTTCTTGAGCACGTCGAAGTACCAGCCGACCGAGCGTTTCTTCTTTTCGGTCCAGGGGACGGGCAGATACCGCTCGCCGAGTGCCTGCATCTTTTCCAGATGCACGCGGTCGGTCCTTTCCTCGTAGTTGCCGACCAGGGTGATGTCCCAGAGGTTCCGGAGCTGCTCGAGGATCTTGCCCGTGCGGATGCGACCGCCGGTATCCATCGGGAACAGGAAGCGCTGGGTCAGGAAGAGAACGCGGGGCTTGCTCACCGTCCGGGGAGAATAGCCCCCACCACCAACCAATCCCGCCGATCCACCGGCTGAACGGAAACTTTGGGGGACGGGGCTCGGGGGGAAGGGGAACTCTGAGGAGGGACCTATTTCGGTTCGCGGAGGCGGGCGAGTGCGGCGGCGAGTTGGGTATCGGTGCCGCCGGCGAGCGCGTCGGCCGGAATCGCGGGTACGACAACGTCCGGCGCCACGCCGCGTCCGTCATACAGCTTGCCGTTCGGCCGAAACGACGCCATCGTCGCGAGCCGGACCGAAAGGCCCGACCGCGCGAGCCGATAGGTCTGCGAGCGCGCACTACCGCCGCCGCTCGCCTCGCCGAGCAGGGTTACGCCCTCAACGCCCTTGAACGCGCCCAGGAAGATGTCGGTGGCCGAAAAACAGCCCGCATCGAGCAGCACGACGACCGGCTTGCCGTAGCGGCGCGGTCCCGGGCGCACGAGCATGTAGTGCCACGCGCTGAATCCCGGCCCCGTCGGGTCCCACTCCGGCTTGAACGTCTTCGCGTACTTCGTGAGGACCACGCGGTCCGCGGCGGACCATTCGCGCCACGTTAGAGGATAGAGATAACGGTTCGCCATGTGGCCACCAGGATCGTTCCTCTCCCCGGGACCGAGCCGGTAGCGGGCGACGTTGCATACCCGCGGCGCCTCCAAGAAGTACGGCAGCAGGGCGCGCAGCGCATCGCGCGTACCGCCGCCGTTGCCGCGCACGTCGATCACGAGGCCGTCGGTTTTCCAGAGCTGCTTGAGCTCTCTGACGGCTCGGTGATCGGGACGCATTTCGTCGACACGGATGTAGCCGAGGTTGCCCTTGAGCAGCCCGAGCAGCCCGCTGCGCCTCGCGTGGGGCCATGCTCCGTACGCCGGCCGGCGATCGACCAGCGACATCGTCAGGGTGCGCGTCTTCTCTCGACCGGCGGTCTCCAGTTCGATCGCGACCTTCGGGCCGGCGGCTCCCAGGGCCTTGAGCCAGCGCAGCATGCGCACGCCGCGCTGCGCGCGCAGCTGCGGCGAGCCTTGCGCCACCAGCGCATCGGCGGCCGTAATCCAGGTCGCGATGGGCTTGCCGTCGATCGAACGTACATACGGAAAGGCGTGGTCCACGAAGCCGGACCGGTCCGCGCGAAAGGCGAACACGCGTTTGCCGTGGCGACCAAACAGAAACGGCGCGTAGCCGGGGGTCAGCGCGCTGCGCGCGCCGCGAACGCCGGCGTGGCCGTCGCCGAAGCGGTTGACGACGTCTTGGAGCGCGCGCGCAAGAGCGGCCCTCGGCATTGGACGATCCAGCTTGAGCAAGGGCGCGACAAGGGCCTCGCCGTCCGTTTGCTGTTTTCCGAAATAGGCATACCTCTCCCGCAGGAGCCCCGCGAGCTGACGGGCGTCGCTGCGCACGACCTCCGCCGGAAGCGTCGGTATCTCCGCGCGCGGCCGACCGCGACGCCGCCGCATGGCCCGAACCTGCTTGCGGTTCTCACGCGTCATGCGCGCGGCCTTGACTTTCACGAGGGCGCCGCCGCCGACCGGCTGCAGTTCGAGTGAGACCGTCGGGCCGTAGTGGTGGCCCATCGCTTCGAACAGCTCGCACAGGTCTTCCGCGATGCGTTTCTGCCATTTGCGGCCAAACGCGCGCTTGGACGCGGCGATGAGTTTCGCGGCCGGGATGCCGTCGATCTTTTTGAGTTCGTACCGCTTCCCTTCGTAGTGCACGAGCGGTTTGTCGGCGTCGAATCCGACTTCGGTGAACGGCGAGACCTTGGGAGCGAGGATGGATAGAACTACGACGAGGAACATTGAAAAACCTCCGTGCCGGTGGCGACGGGTTCGGGCCAGGGCGCGTCGAGATTGACCGCGCGCCGTACGCCGGCCACCCTTTCGATATAAAGTTTGGGGACCCAGATGCGCATCCAGATGAGCCCGATCGGGCCGAGGACGAACGCGAGTAGCGCCCACAGTCGGGCTCCGCGCGCGAGGCGAAGACGCGCCTGCGACCACGCGAGCCGAGCGCACGCGACGCCGACGAGCAGGTTGATCAGCAGCCACGCCGCGCGCTTGTGCCCGCGGAACCAAAGGTCGCGCCACGGGTCGTAATAGGCGCGCCCGGGGGCGGGAACATCGGAATAGTACGCCCCAAGATTCAGAGGCAACGGCCGCAGGACGGCGATGCCTCCGGCGGCGAACGCGATCATGTTTTCGAGCACACCGGTGGGTTTCAGCACCACGTCACGCACCTTGACGGAATCGGGCTCGATCGTTCGCACGCGGAACACGATGTCCGTGGCATCGGCCCGCGCGAGACGCGTCGCGAGAACGAGTTGAGGCGGGCGTGACCGGACAGCGACGGACACGTGGCGGAGAGGCTGTTCCGAGAAGTCCCACGCTGCGTCGAGCACGATCTCGCCCGTGTGCAAGTCGTAGGCGCGAATCAGGGCGCCGACCCCGACGACGCCCCAGTGCAACTCGCCGTCGGGACCGCGTTGGGACACCACCTGAAAAAAGCGCGGCTCGCCGGGCGGGAGGTCGATCAAGTGAACAGGGTCGGCCGCCGCAACCGGCGACGCGTCGATCACGAGCAGCCGTTGCGCCTCGGGGTCGTGGATCACACCCCGCCCGATCCCGCGCGCGTCGCGGCCGACCTTCCAGGATCGTCCACCATCGGGCGCGACAATGCTGCGCCTGCCGCCATCGTCGTCGGCCCAACTCCACCGCGCGGGCAGGTCCGCCCAGGTTCTGGACGACGGGTGCCGGACACCGAATCCGTGGCGCACTCGATCCATGCGATCGATCCGGTCAAAGATCGTGGGTCCGACGGGCTCCCGGATCCAACGCGAGGACGGGCGCGCGAGCAGCAACAGGCTGTTCCGGGAGACCGACGAAGCGGACGGATGTCGCGCTGGATCGAACGTTGCGCCGTAGCCCTTGTCGCGAAAGAACGCCAGGCCGCCTTCCGGGTCCACGCCGAGACTCGGATACGCCTCGAGCAGAAGCGCGCCGGTCCCACCGCGCCCGAGTGCCGTCAGGCCGAGCACGATCCACGCGGCAATCGCACACAGGGCGACGCGGCGCAGGCGAACGCGCGCCAGCAACGGAGCGATACACAGCACGGCCATCAGGACCGCGAACACAACCGCCGGACCGGCGTGCTCCTGGCCCAGGAACGGCCAGACGAGGATGCCGTACCCGAAGAAGTACGCGAGGATGTGCGAAATCCGCCGAAACGAAAAGCCGAGCCGGACGGCGGCCCAGATCGCGAGCGCCGCAACCACGCTCAAGAAGATCTGCCCAGCGGTCAATACCGTCGGCTCGGCGAAGTACCGCCAGGTCGGGTCCGACACGAGAGGAATGGCGTGAACCCGCAGCGCCAAGAGCAGCACCGTGGCGGCGATCACAACATGGAGTGCGCCAGCCAACGTACGCGCCAGCGCGATTCGATGCCGCGCGACCGGGCGATGGTACAAAAACGTGTCACCGATCCGCATCCGGTCGAGCAGACCTTGCACGATCCCCAGCACGGCGGCGCCGACGAGCAGCGCAACGAGCAACTCGTCGCCGATGCGCAACACGCCGATCGCCCACCCGGTGGGAACCGCCAGCACCGTGAGCGGCAGCCCGACGAGCGACAGCTCCTTGAATTCCTTCCAAAAGATCGCGCGCATCACACCTTCTCCACGACCGCAAGCGCGTCCGGGCGCGGCTCCGGCCAGTCTTCGTCGAGGTTGACGGCGCGTAGCTTCCCACCGACCTCCTCCACATGCAGCTTGGGGACCCAAATCCGCATCCACAACAACCCCAGAGGACCGAACAAGAACGCCAACGCGACAAACACCCCTCCGCCGTGCGAAAGGCGTAGGCGTGCTTGCGAACGGGCCCGCCATGAGCAGAGCAAACCGACGGCGATGTTTCCGAGCAGCCAACCGAAGCGCTTGCGTCCGCGAAACCACGGGTCGAGCCAAGGATCCTTCAACACCGAAAACGACTCCACTTCCGCCGAAGCCCACGCAGCGCCGTTGAGCAGCGGCGGCCGCGCCAACGCGACCAGTCCGCCCAGGCCGGCGAGAGTGTTCTCGAGCCAACCGGTCGGCTGGAGCGTTGCTTCGCGAACGAGCGGGTCTTCTGCCGCGTCGGCGCGCCAACGCCGAAGCCGAAACACAACGCGCACGGGGTCGGCCGCCGACATCCGGCTCGACCAGCCCCACCGCTCGGGCTTGTCCGCATGATGAAAGCCGAAGCGCAGGCTGGTCGCGCCGGGTTCGATCGCGATCTCGCGAACGACTTCACCGGACAACACGTCGAACATGTGCAGCCGATCGCCGGATCGCAACATCACGCGGCCCCGGCTCCAGCCCGCAAAGTCGGCCGGCGGATCGAAGCGGACCGAGCTCTCCTCGATCGTGAACGGCGGTTGCTTTCGCCGGCTCACGAACGTGATGCGGCCGTCGCCCTGGCGAACGATCCAGAACGTGGTCGGATTGTTCCTGACCGGTGCAGAAAACAGGAGTTCGGGCTCCACGAACTTTGTGGCCAGCGCAGCGACTTCGGCGCCGGTTTCCGTGTCCAGACACACCACCCGGCCCGCCTTGACCGTCCATGCGCCGCGACGGCGCCCGTCGGCCCTGTCGAGCGACCGGGCAAGGTCCACCAGCACACCGTGCATTCCACCCGTCCCTCCGATCCGCTGGAACGCGGTTACGCGCTTGTCGGGCAGGGTGTCCCCTGTGCGAGCGTTGACTCCCGCACGCGCGACAAACGAACCGAGCGACTTCAGCTCAACGAGTTCGCGCCAGCATCGATCGACAAGGAAGGAGCGCCGCCGAAAACGTTGCCAGTACGCGACCTCCCCCGACGGGCGCATCATGACGTGAGGATAGGTCTCAAACAGCAGCGCGGTCGTGCCGCTGCGTGCCCAGCCCAGAGCGATCAGGACCGAGCACGCAGCCAGGAGGCACAGGGCGGCGCGTGACGTGCGGCCAAACCGGCCCGCAACGGACACCAGCAGAACCGCAACGGCCCAAGACATCGCCGTCCGTATGCTTTCGCCAAGAAAGATCGGCATCAACAAGGCAGCGGGAACGCATGCCAGGAACAGCGCCGCGTGAGTCACGTCCCGCCCCAAGCCCTGGCGAATACACGCCCATGTCGCCAGCGCGAAAGCAAAGCAGAGCGCGTTCTCGGCGGCGGTGGGTGCATGCGCGGACGCGCCCCCCGTGAACCGGACCACCAGGGCAAGCGTGCCGAGGAGCGCCGTGACCGCCAGGACGACGTGCGCGGCGCCGGCCAGCGTGCGCGCCCATTCCACGCGTGCCGCGGAAAGCGGGCGGTGGCGCGAGAAGGCGTCGTCCTCGCGGAACCAGTCCCACACGCTCTGCACGAGACCGAGGAGCGCGCCGCCCACCACCATGCAGGCCGCGATGTCCTCGCCGTCATTGCGTGCACCGAGGGCGAACCAGGCGATCGGGATCGCGAGCAGTGCCAGGACGAGGCCCGGCAGCTCACGGAATTCGCGCCAAAAGATCGCGCGCATCAGGCGGCCTCGTCTCCGGGCGCTGGCCTGCCGGCCGCCACGCCTTCGGCCGTGTATTCGATGAAGAGATCTTCCAGCGACAAACGCTCCGGTTCGCAGGAGGCCGCGCCCAGGCGCGTCGCAGCCGCCGGTACTCCCGCGTCGCCGTCCACGACCGTCAGCAGCAGTTCGTTGCGGCGTCGGCGGGCGCGGACGAGGCCGGGCAGGCCTTCGGGGGGCGCGGGGGCGTCGCCGTCGAAGACCAAACGCCAGCGGCGGATGCGCTCCTTCACCGTGTCGAGTTCGGCGTTCACGCGCAGCGTGCCGGCGTGGATGATCGAGATGGTGTCGCACATGCGCTCGACGTCGTGCAGGATGTGCGACGTGAACAAGAGCGTGCGCCCCTCCTCCTGGATGAGGTCGATCATGACCTCGAGGAACTCGCGACGCACGACCGCGTCGAGGCCCATGCCCGGGTCGTCCATGACCACGACTTCGGGGTGCGGCGCCAGCGCAAGGGCCAAGGCAAGCTGCGCGCGCATGCCGCGCGAGAGCTTGTGGACCCGGCGATCACGGGGCAGGTTGAGGCGCTTGAGGTAGCGCGCGCACAGATCGTCGTCGAAGGTGTCGAACGTCGCGCGCTGAAACGCCACGATGTCGTTGACCTTCATCCAGCCGACGAGCTTTTGGCCTTCAGAGACGTAGCCGATGCGGTTGCGCAGCGTCGGCGGCATCGATGCCGCGGCATGGCCGAGAATGCGCACGCTTCCGCGTGTCGGCTCGAGCAGGCCGAGCAGGCAGCGGAGCGCCGTGGTCTTGCCCGCGCCGTTGCGGCCGAGCAGGGCGTGGATCGATCCCTCGCGCACGTTGAGCGACAGCGTGTCCAGCGCCTTGAGCGCGCCGTAGTACACCGTCAGTTTGTCGAACTCGATCGGATGAGAAGTCATTTCTCCCTCTTTCCCTCATCGAAACGGAACCGTTTCAACGCGGCGTCGAACAGCTTGCGCACCTCAGGCTCTGAAAGACCGAGATGGACCGCGTCGGCGAGCACCGATTCCAGCGCCGCACGAAAACGGCGGCGGCGCTCGTCCGCGCGCACAACAACGCGCCGCTCGGCCACAAACGTCCCCGCGCCCCGGCGCGAAACCGTCACGCCTTCGGCTTCGAGCGCCCGAAACGCCTTGGCGATGGTGTTCGGATTGATGACCAGTTCGCGCGCCAGCTCACGCACGGACGGCAACCGGTCGCCGATCTTGAGGCGCCCGGTTGCCACGGCCCGCTTGACCGAATGCACGATCTGGGCAAAGACCGGCTCGCCATCGGGAGGATCAACCCGCCAAATCACCATCTGTACTAGTACAACTAGTACACTCCGGTCGGGTTGTCAAGGACTGTTGGGCTTGGGGGGCGCGGGGGCAGTCAACGCTGCCGGGGCGTGAGGACGATCCCTGTCGCCCCGGCAGGGACGTTGTTTTTCACGGATCGTGCCGACGTCTGGCCCTCCCGCCAGAGCATCAGGCCGTAGCGTCCCGGCTTCAGCCCGCGAATCTCGAACGACCCGTCATCCTGCACGTCCCCGTCCGGTCCCGAGCTTGGACCGGCCGCCGAAACGCGCACGATGCCGTCTCCTACAACATGGCCCGTGATGGTCAGCGTCCGCCGCATCACAAACGTTCGAAGACCTCCGTCCGACTTCAGGCCCTCCACGGGGTCCGCCCAGTACTCGAAGGCGCTCATCTTCAGCGTGTACCGGCCCGGCCTCAGGCCACCGAACCGGAACCGGCCGTCGGTGTCCGTCTCGATGATCCTGCCGATCGTCTTGAGCTGGACATCGACACCTGCAATGGGCTGCTGGGACTTGTCCACGATTCGGCCCACAATCACACCGCCGTCGCGCGCGCGCAGAACGACATGGCCCCCCGCACGCACGCCCTCCAGTGGCTTCACGATCAACTCGCCCTCCGCGCGTGCAACGAGCGTGTGGGTCCCCGGGCCCACGTAGGGCAACCGGAAACGCCCGGCGAAATCGGTGCGCGCGTACGTAACGCCGCCGCCGAGAACAGACACGCCGGCACGAACCGGCCTGCCATCCGCGTCCTGCACAACTCCGGTGATGCTCCCCGCAATGGGAACCTCGATCCGAATCGGGTCAGACACCGGCACTTCGATGTCGCGCCGCATCTTCGGGCGTCCGACCGAGATCGTACATGTTCCCGATGGTACGCCCTCCCACACGATGCGACCCGTGGCGTCCGAAAACCGACTCTTGTTGTATATGTACCGAGAGTTCGAAAACGACGAAGCCCCCAGGGTCGCGTTGACGCCGGGAACGGGCTGACCGTTTGTTCCCACAAATACCGCCACGACTGTATTCGCCTTGGGCAGCACCGTTTCGCCGGTGGTCGCCTGTTCGAGCGAGGCGTGGCCTCGCGCCCGGATCCGAATCGTCGCCGACTTGCCCGAATAGCGGGCGCTCCAGTTTCCCGACGCGTCGGTGAACGCCACGGCATGTGCGTTCCGCGAACTCAGCTCGACGAACGCGCCGGGCACCGGACGATGATCGTGCGACAGCACCCGGCCGCTGTAGGGTCTGCCTTCCGGCAGCGCCTTCATGGTGATGACCACGCCGTCTTTGGCCGGAGCCCAGGTGAACTCGAAGCCCTCCCGATATACAGCGAACTTTCCAGTGACCGCCCGCGCGCGGAACGCACCGTCCGATCCGGAGTAGCGACCGTTGACGGCCACCCCGGCAATGCCCGCGCCCCGCGCGTCCACGACACGGCCACTGACCATCGTCCCCGGTGCGGCCGGATCCGCCGGCACGGACTTCGGATTCACCACGATCACGAAATCCTCCGGCGACGCGTCGATCCGCAGGTTCCGGATAAGTACGTGCCCGCCCACGGCAAGCGCGAGTGACTCCGCGGAGCTGACGTGCCGGAACTCGAAACGTCCGCCGGAATCCGTGACCGCGGTCCGGGACCAAGGTCGCCATGTCTCGGCCAGGCTCAACGTCACGGCGACACCCGCAAGCGGCTGGCCCGTGGGGTCCCGCAGGGCACCGCGAAAGGCACGGCCCCGGCTCAAGCGAACACGGAACGGGTGGTTGGAGGCGAGGCGATGATCGCTCCACGACGTGAACCCGTCCGCCTCGACCCGCAGGTTCCAGAGCGCAGGCCCGATACCTTCGAAACCCACTTCGCCCTGCTCGTTCGTCCGGGCGCTCACGTAGCGCCACTTCGCATGCCGCCAGAGACTCACACGTGCGCCGGCGATGGGTTGGTCTTTCTCATCCACGACGGTTCCGAAGAACGGCACGATCGGTTGCAGGCGCAGGATCAGCCCCGCGCCCGGAAACCCCGGCGCGTATCCCGGAGCCGTCGCGATGTAGTCGGCTCGCTCGCTCGGATCTACGCGCATCGTGAACGCCCCACCGGCTCCCGACTTCGTCTCGGCCACGACAAGGCCCCCGACAAGCGCACGCACCGTCGCCCCGGTCACGGGCTGGCCCTTCCAATCGCGGACGTAGCCGACCACCGCAGCCGTCTCGGCAACCGAGGGGTCCGGCTTTTTGTCCATCTTCGGCTCCGATGAATCGCTCCGCTGCGTGTCCGATACGCGTTGCGGGACGTGCTTACCCGGTCCGCCACGCCCCGCGACACCCCATCCAACGAACGCCACCAGCACCAACACCGCCGCAACGACCAGAGCGGCCGGAACAAGGCTGCGGCGCCGGACTACGGCGGCGAGCGGCGCAAGCCATGCCGTTCGGCTGCCATGGTGGGCGTCGAACTGAGCGCGCAACTTGTCGAGAGCACGCTTCAGCCGACTGCGAACCGTGCCGGCGGGCTGTCTCAGGCGGCGGGCGATTTCTTTCGGCCCCAGGTCGTCGAAGTAGCGCATCAACAACACGTCCCGGTCCGGCGCCGACAGCGCCAGCAGGGCGGAAACCACACGCCGGTGCCACTCCGCGCGTTCGACCAGCTTCGCCGTGGGCGGCGTCGCTTCCGGTCGCGCGGCCTCCCGCTCCCGCGCCCTCACCCTCCCCTTGCTACGTTGCATGCTCGCCACGACATTGCGCACGACCGTCACCAGCCAGCCCGGATGTCGCGGACGGTGCGCCGCGGCGCGCGCCATCGTTTCCTGAACGGCGTCGTCGGCGTCGTGCGGGTTGCGGAGCAAGGCAAGTGCCAGCGCGCGAATGCGCGGCACCTGGGCGAGCAGGTCTTCGGTCGTCATGTCATGGCAGAAGACGCCACGACCCCCTCCCGCGTTGCGGTCATTCCTTGGCCAGGTCTACGCCGTCGGGCCACAAGACCAGCACCAACGTGTCGCCTTCGACCCATGGGGTATGTTGCGAGCCGGGCGGGAGCCACACGAACGAGCCCTCTTCGTAGCGGCCGTATTGGTCGGCGATGACGCCCTTGAGTACCAGGTACGCTTCGCCGCCGGGGTGGCGGTGCGGGGCGAACGCGTCTTTCGGCGCATCGGCGCCCACCCGATACAGGACCAATCCGGTCCGTCCCTCGCGCGCGAGCTTCGCGAGTTCCACGCCCTTGCCGAACGGCTTCCAGGACAGGCCTGCGAGCGCCTCCTCGTCGATCTCGAGTTTCAGGAAATCCCGGAGGTCGCGGGAGAGCGCTCGCATTGAATCACCTGGAGCTACCGTGCCGTCGGCACGATGACGATCTCAAGCTCGCGGTCGTCGCGCACCACCTTTAGCTTGACCTTTTGGCCGGATTGGCACTTCGCGACCGCGTCGTTGAGTTCGTCGATCGTCCGGATCGGGGTCTTTCCGAACGCGACGATCTTGTCGTCGGTGCGCAGCCCGGCCCGGACCGCCGGCCCCTGTTCGCTCATCCCCAGGACGACCACGCCGTTGCCGGACGAACGCATCGCCAGGACGCCCAGGTCGGCACCGCGCTGCGGCTGCACGATCACGGCCCGCGCCCGGCGCACCCGAACCGGTTGCGCCGCAGCGAAAAAGAACCCGCTCAAGAATCCCGGCGTGAGCAGTCCGAGCGGCGAGTACGAGTCGAGCGTCACGCCGTCCGCGTCGCGGCGAATGCCGAACGCCACGCCCTTCAGGTACTTCATGAGGGTCGAGGCCTTCGGAAAGCGTCCGCGGTTGAACCACTCGGGCGGAAGCTGCGGTGCGACCATCGGCAGAAACGCCGCCGACGCCTTCACAAGCCCGCGGGCATTCACGTACGCCAGAGCGACAAGATTGTCCGTCTCCCCGCCGGTCAGGCCCTTCATGACCGCCTTGAAGACATCGCCGTCCGTTCCCAACGACTTTTGTCCCTCGGTGCCCCACTTCGTGAGCGCCTCGACGACGCGATTCTTGTTCGTCGAGAGGAACAGGTGGTTCCTGGCGATGGCGAACGTCAGCGGCAACGGCAGGTTCGGGTTGGAAACCTGCGTGCCCTTGATGGTTTCGGTGAGCTGAACGTCGTCGAACCCGACGCCGAACGCCTGGGCGTGTTTTTTCGCCAGCGCGAGCACGCGGCCAAACGCCTCCACGTCGCGAATCTCCAGGCCGAAGACCGCGTCCGGAAACGGCATGCCCGGGTACACGAGCACGGCCGCCTCGTCGCCGAACGCCGCAAGCAGGTCCTTTTGGAAATCGAGCCCGGTCTCGCGCTGGAACTCGTGCGCCAATCTGCCCACGAGCAAGTCCTCGGTGCCGGGCAGCAGGTCCGCCGCGACCTCGTGCAACCGCTTCACGAACAGCGCCGCGTCGAACTTGAGGGCGACCACGGCGAGCGCACCCGGAGGCGCGACCTGCACCGATTGCAATCCGCCGGGAAACGCGTCGAGCAGACGCCAGACACCGGTCGGCTGGCCGTCGAGCACGAACCCGAAGCTCTCCCGCACGCCGCCGTTGCTGATCGAGACCGCCCATCCGAGCCCCTTCACCGAAGCAAGGCCGGCCTTTTGGGACAGCTCATGGAACAGCGGTGAGATTGCCGACTCGAGCGCCTTGGCCGCCTTGGCCACGTCTCCCCACGCGAAAATGATGGTCTGATCCGCTGCAAAACGCCTACGGACGGCGATGTACCCGGGATCCTGCTCGAGGGGCCGGCGCACGGCACGGTTCGCCGCGGCTTCGAACCGTTCCGGCGAGCTCGCGACGATCCACTTATCGCCGTTCACATCGGCGTAGTAGTGCTGCTTGAAGTAACTCTGGGCGTCGATCCGTTCCGGCGCGTCGATGATGTGCAGCACTTCACGGCCGGCCAGCTTGATCTTCTTTGTGTTGACGGCCGCGTGACGGGTTCCGCTCAGGAGGAGTTGCTTGAGCCTCGGACCCGGTTCGAGCACGGCCGAAAAGTCGAGCGCCAGGTAGTACCGCAGTCGGTACGCACCGATGCCCGCGATCTCCGCCGTCGCCACCTGCCCGAGAAGCGTCAGTACCTGCTTCGCGGCAAGCGGGTTGCTCGCATTGAGCCGGAGCACCTTCGGCTTTTTCAGGCCCGCGCCCTCGATGCGCAGCGTGACGCCGTACAAGGCAAACGACACCTTGCCGGGCAGCCAATCCTTCAGCGAAAAGGCCGTGCCCGGGATTTGTTTCTTGAGGAAGTCCGCGAGCGACGCGTTCTCGTCGAGTCCGAGTTTCTGGAACGTCGGCTTGAGAAAGGCCCTCATCTCCGGATCGTCGAGCAGCCGAATCACGTCAAGCTTGCCCAGCCCGTCGAGGAGGGCTCCGCCATCGACCTCGACGTAGGCGACCGCATCCGCGGAATGGCGCCCGGCGTGGGCGTCTTGGGCCGCAGCCGGCCAGGCGAGAAAAGAGACAACAGCAAGCGCGAGCAGGTGGCGCATGGACACAAGACCTCCTAGGGACCGGTCGGGGCTATGCAAGCCCCGTTCCCGAATTCACTCTATCCGCTGCCGCCCGGCGGCAAAGGCTTCTCGTGTGCCCCCGCCCCCCCCAACACCAACCTCCGATGTCCTCCCTCGGAGACAAGAGTGCAAGAATCGCGATAATGGGGCCCGTGAAAACATCCCCGACAACGTTGGGCGCTCTCAAGCGCGCCGGCTGGCGATCACGCGGCGTGCGCGACGAGCTCCGTGACAACCTCATAAAGGCGCTCAAGGACGGCAGGACCGTCGGCCAGCGCTGGCCGGGCATCCTCGGCTATGACAAGACGGTGTTGCCGCGCATCGAAACCGCGCTGCTCTCGCGGCACGACTTTGTCCTGCTCGGGCTGCGCGGCCAGGCCAAGACCCGGCTGCTGCGCATGCTGATCCACTTTCTCGATCCGCTGATCCCCGCGCTCGCTGGCTGCGACCTCAACGACGATCCACTGCATCCGATCAGTGCGCGCGGTCGCCGGCTGGTCGAGGAGGGTGGCGACGACGCGCCGATCGAGTGGATCGCGCGCGAGGATCGGTACCGCGAAAAGCTCGCGACGCCCGACGTCACCATCAGCGATCTCCTGGGCGACATCGATCCCATCAAGGCTGCCGCCCGGCGGCTCAGCCTCGCGGACGAAGACGTCTTGCACTTTGGCATCATTCCGCGCACCAACCGCGGCATCTTTGCCGTCAACGAGCTGCCCGACCTCTCGCCGCGCATCCAGGTCGGCCTGCTGAACATTCTGGAAGAGCGCGACGTGCAGTTGCGCGGCTTTCCGGTGCGGTTCCCGCTCGACATCATGCTGGTCTTTTCCGCGAACCCGGAGGACTACACCAACCGCGGGTCGATCATCACGCCGCTGCGCGACCGCATCGCCAGCCAGGTCATCACGCACTACCCGCAAGAACTCGAGACGGCACGCGCGATCACGAGCCAGGAGGCGTGGACGGACCGCTGTGTCGACGTGCGCGTGCCCGAGTTCTTGCGCGACGTCGTCGAGGAAGTTGCCTTTCAGGCGCGCACGAGCGAGTTTGTCGATCAGGCATCCGGCGTCAGCGTGCGGCTCACCGTTGCGCTGCTCGAGAACGTCGTCAGCAATGCCGAGCGGCGCGCGCTGCTGCGCGGCCACGGACAGGAAACGGCGCGCCTTGCGGATCTGTTTTTCGCCGAGTCCGCGGTCACGGGCAAGGTCGAGCTCGTGTTCGAGGGGGAGCGCGAGGGGCCGCAAAAGGTCGCCGATCGCGTTCTCGGCGAGGGCGCGCTCGCCGTGTTCCTCCGCCACTTCCCGGCCCCGTACCGCGGCGACAAGCAGCAGGAACAGACGGACTGCTACAAGCCGATCATCGACTGGTTCGCCGCCGGAAACACGGCTGAGGTAACGGACGAGCCCGGCGAGCACACGGGTCCGCTCGGCGTGCCCGGCCTGCCCGAACTTGTCAAGCTGCACCTCGATCCGCCCACCGAGGATCTCTCCGCCGCGTGCGAACTGGTTCTCGAGGGCCTGCATCGGTCCAGCCTGCTCGCGAAGGAACAGGGCCCCGACGGCATCCGCTTCAGCGACATGCTCAAGGAGATGTTTGAAGACTTCTAGGGTGTTCACCGTCGTGCTCGTGGCCGCCGCGATCGGGGTCACGGTCTGGCTGTTGCGCGGCACGTACGGGGAACGCGCGGTCTCGCCGCGACCCACGACGAACACGGAGCGGACTCGACCGCGCGGGAACTCCGCCGAGAGCGAAGGCGGGGTCGCAAAAACTCCCGACGATCCTGAAAACATCGCCGTCCGTACGCCTCCTTCCGGAAGTGTCTGGGCCCAGCTCCCCCCAAAACTTCAAGACCGCGGCATCCGCGTCGTCGTGGCCTATCCGCTCAAGGTGCGGCAGTACTACGGCGGGGACTACGCGACCAAGCGCGTCTGGCTTGTCGTCGGCGAGAGTTCCAAGGAGCGTCTGCCGGTGCCGCGCGGCGCGCATGCGTTCGCGCTCAAGACCGACCCGGACGAACCCGAGTTCCTGCTCGACGAGTTGACCGGCGGGCCGGTGCGCGTGCAGCGGCGCGTGCGCGTGACGGGGCGGCTTGTCGATGCCGGCGGCGAGCCCGTCGTCGATCTGTACCTGACGGCGCGGCTTGGGGCGCCCGAGGACTGGAACATGCGTTTTACGCGAGCAAAGGACTCGTGGATCTCGGCGACGGGCGACCTGCGTGTCGATCCGTTCGCGCAGGCCGAGGCGATCACGGACGAGAACGGGCGCTTCACGCTCAACGCCGTGCCGGGCCTGAACACGCTTTCGTACGGCGAGAACCGGGCCCGCGGGACCGCGCCGCTGAACGTCGTCGGCGATACCGACATCGGGGACTGCGTCGTGCCTCCGGCGCCCGTTCCCGCGGACCGGTCGGCAACCACACGCCTTGCGGGAGTGGTCCTCGACGCGGCCGGACAGCGGCACCCGGGCGCCACGGTCAAGGTTTGGGCGGGCAACGTCGGCGCTCCGTTCGCCACCTGCCGCGCTGACTCCAGCGGCGCGTTTTCCTTCACCCGCCTGCCCATCGGGCCCGCGATGCTGTGGGCCAGTGCGGAAACGCGACCCTACGTGGTCGTGCCGGAACAGTGCTCCGGGCGCGTCACGCTTCCCTGCGGCACGTCCGTGATCCTGCGCGCGACGCGACCCACCGAGTACGCCGTCTTGAAAGCGCAGTTCTCCGGTTTTTGTCTGTTCTTGCGCGGCGACCTGCTTTTGAGCGGCGGCGCGCTCACTCCGGGCGATCTGGTGCGCGTGCCGCCGGGCGCCTACACGATCATTGCCGTCCGCGACCCGGGGATCGTCCGCGCCGACGTCACCGTTTCAGCCGGCGACGTGCTCGACCTCACGAGCATCCTGTTTCACACCTGGACCCCATAGCCGAACTGCGATGCGCTGGCACTTCACCCACCACCGGCCGCTCCGCGAGCTGATCCGCAGCCTGCTCGGCATCTTCCGGCAGCTTCTCGTCGTGTTCGACGGCGACGTCGAGCAGTCGCTGACGTATCTGGATGAAATCGGAGAGCGCTATCGCCTGTGGCGCGACGACTTCGGGCCCGCCGACTTTCGCCGCCTGCTTGAACAGAGAGGACAGGTCGCACCGGGCGCCGCGGGGCTGGCACTCACACGCAAGGGCGAACGGGCGCTGCGCCGGCAGATGCTCGACGAGGTCTTTCAAAAAGCACTGGCGCGCGGGCCCGGCGACCACCGCACGCCGCACGCCGCCGGCGCCGGAGAACCCACCGACGAAACGCGACCGTACGCGTTCGGCGATCCGTTCGACACCGTCGATCCCTCACGCACGCTGCACAACTGGCTCCTGCGCACGGGCGGCATCGGCCATCCCGAGGAAGCCGACCTCGAGGTGCGCGAGCGCGAGTTCCACACCTCGTGCGCCACCGTGCTGCTGATCGACATCTCGCACTCGATGACGCTGTATGGCGAGGACCGCATCACACCCGCCAAGCGTGTCGCGCTCGCGCTTACCGAACTGATCCTCACAAAATACAAGAAGGACACCCTCGATGTCGTCCTGTTCGGCGACGAGGCGCACGTCGTCCCGCTCGAACAGCTCCCCTACATCTCCAACGGCCCCTACCACACCAACACGCGCGCGGGCCTCGTCACCGCCCAGGAGATCCTCAAGCGGCGCAAGGCGACGAACCGCCAGATCATCATGCTGACCGACGGCAAGCCCTCGTGCATCCACGAGGAAGGCCACCTCTACAAGAACCCGTTTGGCCTCGACCGCAAGGTCGTCGCGAAGACACTCGAGGAAGCGGGCCGCTGCCGCCGCAAGGGCATCCCGATCACGACGTTCATGCTGACCGAAGACCCGTACCTCCGTGGCTTCATCGAGGAGTTCACCGAAGTCAACCGCGGCCGCGCGTTCTTCGCACAGGGCGGCCGACTCGAATCCTTCGTCCTCGTCGATTTTCTCCGCAACCGCCGCCGCCGAATGCGATAAGAAACATCGCCGTCCGTTTGCTGACGCCCGAATTGAGCCTGAGACAGCACACGGACGGCGATTTTCGTAGCATGTCGCGGGCTTACCAAGGAGGACCTGCGATGCGGACGTGGCGTAACTTGCTTTTGGCCGGACTCACGGCACTCGCCCTTGCGGCGTGCAGCAGCGGCGGCGGAGTGCAAAACTGCGCGACGCTGACTGGAGACCGCCAGCTCGCGGACAACAGCAGATTGGCTGGCCCCGTCCCAAGCCAGGTGCTGATCGAGGTGCAGATCGTCGCCGTGCAGGACGACAACGTGGACAGCATCGGCATCGACTTCAACCAGTTCGCCGAGATCATGCAGGATAACGGCGGTGCGGCGGGCGGACAGGCGCAGGTCAACGACCCCGTCGCCGTCGATGGCAACGTTCTCGGCGGGCCCGACGGGATTCACTACCTCGTTCCGGTCGGCCATCAGGCGAGCAGTTTCCTCGGATCCATCAACCTGAATTTCGTTAACGCGTTCGGGGATCTCAAGATCTTCCCGCAGCTCACGGGGAACAATCCCGCCCAGTGCGTCCTGTTCGGCGCCGGTACGACCCAGCCCACGACCAACTACCCCGGACTCAACAATGCGGGTCTCCCGGCGCGCAGCCCCGGACTGATCGGAGACTCCCTGGCCTGGGCGCTCCTCGACCGCGCCCAGCGCGATTCGTTCCTGCAGGCCCTGGCCAGCGATACGACCAATCAGATTCTGAGCGCGCCGTCCATCGTGGCACTTGATCGGCAGCGGGCGGTCATCGTGGTAGACGACCTGCAGGTCACCCTCGGCGGCCTGTTGCCGCAGTTCCAAAACGAAATCCAGAAAAACACGAACAACCCCCTCGGTGTGTTTACCGGCCCCGCTCTCGACATCAAGCCGTTTATCGAAGCGAACGGCAACGTCCGGATTGAAGTCCGTGTCGGCACGCGCGCTGCGTCGTACTTCCGGTCGGTGCCGTTCAATGTCAACGGCACGGCGGCGGACCACGAGATTCCCGTCATCGAGACGACGCGTTCCTACACGGAGGTCATCATCCCCGACGGGATGACGACGGTGCTCGGCGGGCTGCGTCGCCAGGGGCAGACCAACATCGAATCGGGCGTCCCGCTATTGGGTGACCTCCCGACAATCGGCAACCTGTTCGGAAGCGGCCGGATCGGCACCGACCAGATGACCTTGATCATCTTCGTCACCCCCACCCTCGTTACGCCGGCAGAGTAGATCAAAGCGGGCACGCGCGCTTGGCGTGCCAGTCGTACATCGCGATGCCGGCGGCGACGCCGACGTTGAGCGAGCGGATCGAGCCGTACTGCGGGATAACGACGGTGTGGTCCGCGCGGGCGCGAAGCTCGGGCGGGACGCCGGGACCTTCCTGGCCAAAAACGAGAAGGGGGCGCGGGGGCCACGAGAACGTCGCAAGCTCGACGGCGTCTGCGGTCTCTTCGAAGACCACGACGGTGCGCTGCTGCTCCGCGACGCGCTGCGCGAACGCCGCCTCGTCGGGCACGTGCACGATGGTCTCGTAGACGTAGCTCCCCATCGCCGCGCGCAGGTCCGCCTTCTTCCGCCCGTAGATCCAGAACTCGCCGGCCAAGAACGCGTTGGCCGTACGAACCGTGGAGCCCAGGTTGAAGTCGTAGACGATGTTGGCGCAGCACACCGCAAACAAAAAGCGCCGTTCATCGAGCGCTGCCTTGATCGCCTCGGGCGCCAGGCCCTTGAATTCGTCGCGCACCGCCAGGTCGCGCCCGAGCACATGCGCGGCGAAACTGCGCCAGACGCCCTCGTAGAACTTCCCGCGTTGTTTGGGCGCCGTGGACGGCAAGACGTAGGCTTGCGCGCCGTCGATCGACTCGCCCACCGGCCCGCTCTTGAGCTTGCGCCCGAAGTGCGCCTCCGCGCGCTTCCGCCCGACAAACGCCACGAAGTCCGCGCCCGCGATCTCGCCTTCGACCTCATATTCCTTGATGCCCAGCTCGGCGACCAGCGCGCGAAACAGATCGGCGGGCTGATCGACGGGTTGGTCGGGCCAGAACACGACGCGCTTCGGCGGAGTCATCGGCCCGACACCTCGACCAGTCCGCGCAGCCATTTTGCGTGCTGCGCCGTGAGTTGGTCGCGGCGCATCCGCCAGCCCCAGTTGCCGCGTGACGTTCCCGGGGTGTTCATACGCGCGCGCGACGGGAGCCCGAGCACGTCCTGCACCGGCACGATCGCCAGATCCGACGGCACCCTGAACGCCTCGCGCACCAGTCCGCGCACGAGGTCGTGCCGCGCGCAGTCCGTGTACGCCGCCGCGCGTTTCACGTCGGGGCCGCCCTTGCGCACCCAACCGGCCAACGTGTCGTTGTCGTGCGTGCCCGTGTACACCACGCTGCACCGCGGAAACGAGAACGGACGGTCCGCGGTGTTCGGTCCGAAGCTGAACTGCAAGACGCGCATGCCCGGCAGGCCGAACCGATCGCGCACGGCCGCCGCCTCGGGCGTCAACAGCCCGAGATCCTCAACAAGGATCGGCCGGCCCGCGAGCACCGACTGCACGAACCGCGCCCCCGGCCCGGCGACAAAGCGCCCCTTGCGCGCCGTCCTCGCTCGCGCCGGCACCTCCCAAGCGCGCAAGAAACCGAGGAAGTGATCGATGCGCACGACATCGAACAACGCGAACGTGCGCTCGAGCCGGGCGCGCCACCACCGGTAGCTCCGCCGCCGCATCACGTCCCAGCGATAGTGCGGATTGCCCCAGCGCTGCCCGTCCGCGCTGAAGTAATCGGGCGGCACTCCGGTCACGACGGTCGGCATGCCGCGCGCGGTCAGCTTGAAGAGTTCGCGGTGCGCCCACACGTCCGCACTATCGTGCGCCACAAAGATCGGCAGGTCTCCGATGAGCCCGACGCCGCGTTCGTGCGCGTAGTGGCGCAGCTCGCCCCATGCGCGGTCAAACAACGCCTGACGCCCGAGGCAGGAACGGACGGCGATGTCCCTGGCGGCGGTCAGCTCGCGTAGCGCGCGCGGGTTTCGGTCACGAAAGCGCGCCGGCCACTGCCACCAGGGCGCGCCGCCGTGCCGCTCCTTGAGTACCGCAAAGCGCGCGAAATCGAGCCGCCAGCCCCGCGCCCCGGCCCCCTCCGAATCCACCGGTCCGGTTTCGTGTCCCTGCGGCAGGAGCGTCTCGCTTCCGGCGAACGCGCTCAACGCGGCATAGGGCGATCCGCCGTGGCCGGGCGGCCCCACCGGAAGCATTTGCCACCAGCGTTGCCCGGCGGCCTTGAGGAAGTCGACGAAACGGTACGCTGCGGGGCCGAGGGTTCCGCCGGGAAGCGACGTGACGTGCAACAAGAGGCCGGCGGAGCGCGGCAACACGTGAGACCGCCTGCTTGCTACCCGGTCGAAACGACGAGCACCGGAACGTCGGCCTCGCGCATGACGCCCGACGCGACCTTGCCCATGAGGAAGCTGGCGCGGCCGCCGATGCCGCCCGAGCCGATCACAACGAGATCGCAGGCGTGTTCGATGCGCGCCGCCTTGATCGCCTCGACGGCGTTGCCGACCCGCACGCCCGTCGCGAGTTCGTAGCCTTCGACCGGCTGCAGCGTCGCGAGGTACTGGCCCGCCGCCGCCTTCGCCTTTGCCAGCATGTCGTCGCCGTAGGTGCCGATGTGGATGCCCGCCACGACGAGCGGCGAGTCTTCGACCGCCATGATCGCGGTGACCTTGCCGCCCTCTTCGAGCAGCCGCGTGGCGTCCTTGATCAGACCCTGGCCGTGCTCTCCGCCCGCGGTACAGACGAGCGCGTGGCGAAACTCCGAGACATCCTGGCTCGAATGCAGGGCCAGGACCGGGCAGGTCACTTCGCCGACGAGGCCGACGGGCACGCTGGTCGTCATCAGCCGCTTGAGGCCGCGCTTGCGCACGCTCGACATGACCACGAGGTCGGGCGCTTGCTGCTCGACGAGCAGATCGATACCGGAGAAGATGTCCGCATCGACCTCGATGTCGATCACCGCGGCCTCCGGGTCGAGGTTGTGCGCGGTCAGGAACTCCTTCACGTCGCTCGGATCGAGCGTGCGGGGCACGAGCACGTGGCCGACCACCAGCTTGGCGCCCTTTTCGGCGGCCAGCCGGTAGCCGAATCGCAGCCCGGTGAGGCTGTCCTCGTCCAAGTCGGTGAGGGCCAGTACGGTCCGAATCTTCATGCCCCCCATGATGGCCTGCCGGATTGGGGAACGCCAGTCCGTTGCGGTAGAATGCACGGATAATGAGCGAGGATCCCACGAGCGCGGGAAGTCAGGACCGCACCCCCGAGGTCGTCCAGCCGGTCATCGACGAGATTCGTCCGTACCTTCAGGGCGACGGCGGCGACTGCGAGCTGATCGACATCACCGACGACGGCACGATCCACCTCCGGTTCGTGGGCGCCTGCGGCGGCTGCCCGTCCTCGACGGCGACGCTCAAGCACGGCATCGAAAACTACCTGAAGGAAAAACTCCCTTGGGTCCGCGAAGTGGTCCAGGTTTTTTAGCGAGAGCAACCCGTAGCGAGAACAACATGCCGATCGACGACGAACTCCTAAAAATCCTCGTGTGCCCGGAAACCCACCAGCCGGTCAAGGCCGCGCCGACGGACACCCTGGACATGGTCAACGCCCGCATCAAGACGGGCGCGATCAAGAACCACCAGGGTGACGCCGTCACCAAAGCCGTCGAAGAAGCACTGGTCCGCGAGGACGGCAAGTGCATCTACCTGATCGAAGACGGCATCCCGAACATGCTGATCGAGGAGCGGATCGACCTGTAACGGGTGTTCCGGGGGCATGGCGCAGCCTCCCGGGGACGTTGTTGCGCCTGCGAAAATCGGCATGGCCGATTTTCGTTAGCATGAGATCTGAGCATGAGCATGAAACGGGGGGGCGGGGGCCGCCCACTACGTTCGTCTTGTTGGGGTTACTTCCAGGACTTCTCTTAGCGGGGCGTAGTTGTTGGCGCCCATGCGGCCTAGCGGTGCCAGCTTCCTGGGGTCTACGGTCTTGCCGTCGTCGGCCAGGACTTCGTCCGCGACGTGGAACCAGACGATCTTGCCCAGGATCATGGCGCCGCCGCCTTCGCCTACCTCGATAACCTGATTGAGCGCGCACTCCATCGCCACCTTGCATTCCGCGATGCGGGGCGGCTTGACGACTTTGGACGGAGTTTCTTCAAGGCCGATCTCTTCGAATTCGCTCACTTCCGGTTCGAAGCCGGCGGACGTATCGACCATGCGTTGTGCCGAGGGCTCGCTGACGACGTTGACCACGAACTCGCCGGTGGTCTCGATGTTTTGGCGGGTGTCCTTGTGGCGACCGTCGCCGCGCGGGCCCACGGCGATCATCAGCATCGGCGGCTTGGTCGTGAGCACCTGAAAAAACGAAAACGGCGCCGCGTTGCGCGTGCCGTCCGGGGCGATCGTAGAGACCCATGCGATGGGCCGCGGCACGACGCACGAAATCAGCAAGCGGTACGCGTCGAGCGGTTCGAGAGCGGCGGGATCAACCTGCATCCCTGCATAATAGCCGGATGTTCGCCACCCCCTATCTCGTCCGGTTCGCCGACGTCGACAACGCGGGCATCTTCTACTACCCGCGCTTTTTCAACGCGTTTCACGTCGCGTTCGAGACGTGGTGGACGAGCGCGGGCCGGCCGTATCACACCGTGATCCAGGACGACCGCGTCGGCTTCCCCGCGGTGAACATCAAGACCGACTTCAAGATCCCGGTGACCTTCGGCGACCCGGTGGACATTCAGCTCGTCATGACGCGGCTCGGGAGAACCTCCGCGACGTTTCGTTTCCGGTTCGTCAACCGCGAAAACGGCACCGTCCACTGCGAGGCGCACATCACGAACGTCTGCGTCAACATGGACACCTTCAAGCCCATGCCCCCGCCCCCCCATATCCGGGAACTCCTGGGGGAACTCCTGGAAGCACCCAGCCCTAGCTGAAGAGTGCTCGGGTGTAGTCGAGGAACGAATCGGCGGCGCGCAGGGCAACATCGAACGCGCTGCCGACGCTATCAACAACCACGTCTGCGTCGAACGCGAAGTCCGGGATATCCACATCGACGTTGATCCGGCCGACTGCATTCGTCACGCGGTCGGCCACCATGTCGAGCGTGAGCTCGAGCCCGTTCGAGGACAGATCGACCTGATAGCCGTTGACGCGCACGTCGAGGGCGCCCGTGATCGCGGCGGTCGCGTCGTCGAGCGCATTCGTGAGGGTCGCAATCGACACGTCGCCCGCGGCACTCAGTACGGCGCCGAACAGACTCGTACCCTGAAAATCGACGGTGGCGTCGACACCGAACTCGCCGCTCGAAAGATCGACGAGGTACGGGTCAACCGGCGTGCCGCCCTGCGTCGTCTGAAACATCAGCGTGAGGTCGCCCTGCCCGAACGAAAAGGTTCCGTTCGTGATCGTGATCGTCGCCGTGAACCCGTTCGCCTCGGTCGGCTCGTCATACGAGATCGAGGCGAAGTCGAGCAGCAGATCGATGTCCCCGCGCGCGGCGTGGAACAGGAACCCGGAGAGCTTTTGATGCACCTCGAGCGAGGCCTCGAAGTTCGTCTGCAAGTCGTTCAGCTCCGCGGACGTGAGCGTGATCTGGTCGATCGCGCTCGTACAACCGGCGCAAAACAGCGCCGCAGCAAGCAGCATCTCTCTCATGGGGGGTACCTCAAGGAACGGATACCCCTGATATCGGCCACCGCAAGGCCCATTCGCCTCGAGAGCGAGACATCTCCGCAACCTGCTACCATGCCCGGACTTATGACGGTCGTGTGTGTGGCGACGGACGCTGAATGGAAGCTGACGGACGGCGATGTCTTCTCCGTGCTGAAAACCGGGATCGGCATGGTCAACGCCACCTACGCGCTGACACGCCTCTTGGCGACCGAACGGGTCACCGAGATCATCGTTTGCGGCATCGGCGGCGCATACCCCGGCTCCGGTCTCAAGGTCGGCGATGTCGTGTGCGCGACAACCGAGTGTTTTGCGGATCTTGGCGCGGAATCGCCCGACGGTTTTCTCGATTTTTCAGACGGGAAGTTCAAGCTCGGCATCCGCGATTTTCCCTGCGACAGCGCCCCGTTCGCGACTGTGAACACGTGCACGGGCACCGACGCGCGCGCCCACGACCTCGCGGAACGGACCGGCGCGGCGGTCGAGTCGATGGAGGGTGCCGCGCTCGTCCAGGTCGCGAAGAAGTTCGGTGTCCAGGTCGGCGAAGTGCGAGGCATCTCCAACATCGTCGGCAACCGCGACAAGCAGTCGTGGAGCATCGAGGAAGCCGCGCGCGGCGCGGAAGAGGTCGTGCGCGTGTGGCTTTGAAACTCGCGATCTCGCCGTGCCCGAACGACACCTTCGCGTTTCACCAGATGATTGAGTCGGGCCGCTACGACGTAACCCTCGCCGACGTCGAGGAGCTCAACCAGCGCGCGGAACGGGGCGAGGCCGAGATCACGAAGCTCTCGGTCGGCGCGTTCGGGTTCGTGCGCGAACGTTACGCCTTGTTACGCGCGGGCGGGGCCGCCGGATTTGGCGTGGGTCCGATCGTGGTCGCCCGCGAGCCGCGCGACGTCGGCGGAAACATCGCCGTCCCGGGGCTATGGACGACTGCGGCGCTCCTCCTGCGACAGCTCGGCATGTTCGACACGTCCGACATCGTCCCGATGCGCTTCGACAGAATCGAACACGCGGTTTTGCGCGGCGATGTCGATTGCGGCGTCTTGATTCACGAGGGCCGGTTCACCTACGAAAGCAAGGGGCTCGTGAAGCTGGCGGACCTGGGCGAGCTCTGGGACGGCCCGATCCCGCTCGGCGCCATCGCGATCCGCCGCGACCTGCTCGAACATGCCGCCATGGTCGACGTCGAGATCCGCGCGAGTGTCGAGCACGCGCTCGCCCATCCGGACGCGAGCGCGGCATACGTGCGCGAAAATGCCCAGGAAATGGATCCCGATGTCGTGCGGCAACACATCGGGCTCTACGTCAACGACTACACCCTGGCGCTGGACGAAACCGCGGTCTTCAGGCTCCTTGCGTTCGGCGATTTCCCGCCTTGCGACAAGCCGGTCTTCGCGACTACTTGAACGCGTCCGGGTGCTTCGCGCGCACCTTCGCGATCAGCTCCGCTTCGAGCGCGGTATCGTTCGCGTCTTTGAGAACTGCCTTGAGGGCCGAGGCGTTCGGCTTGACATACGCGCCCGCACTGTGGATCGCCGCCGCAGCGTAGTCGCGCGCCGCACCCGCGTGGTCACCGTGTTGCTGGCGCCAACGCGCGCGCATCATGCGAGCGGGCGCGAGATCCGGCGCAAGCTGCACGGCGGCGTCGAAGTGCCGGCCCGCATCGTCGCCTCGCGCCTCCTTCATGGCGACATACGCGAGGCCCAAGTGCGCGACGGCGCTGGGCTCGATTTCAAGGAGCCGCTTCAGCGCGGCGATTGCCTTCTTCGGATTGTGCGGAAGGTTGAATTGCGCGATCGCTTCCAGGGTCGCCGGGTGGTCCGGCCAATGATGCGTGAGCGCGCGCTCCGCATCCGCCAGCGCCTGCTGGTCCTGACAGCGGTGGGCTGCCATCATGAGTGAGTGGAAGTGGTGAAACCGGGGCCGCGACGCGCGCATGATCGCCAGCCGGAAGAATCCGATCGCGCGACGTGCGTCTTTCGGATCGACCGGCGGTGCAAAAAACTTCACGGCGGCGTGACCGCGCAAGAACGCTCCGAGCGCCGTCTTGCTGTCTTGCGCGTCAGAAGCATCGCCGTCCGTCCCGGTCCGTTCGCGTTGGAGCAAGACGATGTCTGGATGGTCGCGCAGTTTCGCCGGGGCGTTCGCCAGCACACGATGCGCAACGTCGCGGTCGGCTTCGGTCAGGAGACGGCCGGCGAGCGCGGTCGCGTTGTCGGGATTGAGTTCGAGAGCCTCGTCAAAGAGTGCGCGCGCGGGGCGCGGATCGACGCCAAACCCGATCTGGAAGCCGCGCCGCAACAACTCGTCGATTCGTTCCTGGCGCCGGCTCGCGCGGCCCAGCTTGGCATCCTCAAGCGCACGCGCGAGGCGTTGGCGGTCGGTTTCGGATTCGCGCAGGAGGTACGACGTGATGCCCAACGCGCTGGAGATCACGACGAAGAGGCCGGCGAGCGCAGTCGCCGCCACCGGGTTGCGCTCGACCCAGCGGCGAGCACGCAGCCACGCGGGGGCGGGACGCGCGAGGATCGGTTTCTTCTCGCGCAGACGGCGGAGGTCTTCGGCCATGTGCGCGGCGGACGCGTAACGGCGCGCAGGATCGCGGTCCAGCGCCGTGCGCAAGATCACGGCGAGGTCGCGCGGCAACTTCGGATTGATCTCGCGCGGATCGGCGAAGGCGCCGGACAGGATCGAGCGATAGAGTCCGTCGAGCGTGGACGCGTCGTGCGGGCGCCGACCGGTCGCGGCCTCGTACAGCGTGACCCCGAGCGCGTAGATATCCGCCGCCGGCCCGACGCTCCCGCCGGTGATCTGTTCGGCGGCCATGTACGCCGGAGTTCCGAACACGTCCCCCGTCGCCGTCAGCGTCGGAAAGTCGATGCCGCGTCCACCCGCGAGCCCGAAATCCAACAAGACCGGTTCGCCGTCGGGGGTCACCATCAGGTTGCCCGGCTTGATGTCGCGGTGTACGACGCCCGCTTCGTGTGCGGCATGCAACGCACCCGCGGCCTTCTCGACGAGCGCCGCGAGTTCTGCCGGCGGTAGCACCGCGCCGCGCTCCAGCCGTGCCGCGAGCGACTCGCCGCGCACAAAACGCATCGCGAGGTAGGTTGCGCCGCCGGCAACGCCGCTGTCGTAAACCGTGCACAATCCGGGGTGGTCGAGCTTCGCGACCGCACGCGCCTCGCGCTGGAAACGCAGGAGCGTCTGCTCGTCGTCGCCCACGCGCCGGCGCAAGACCTTCAGCGCCACCGTGCGTCCGAGCTTTTCGTCGGTCGCGCGGTACACGACACCTTGCGCGCCGCGCCCGATCTCGCCCTCGATCCGGTAGTGCGCCAAGACATCGCCGTCCGTCTGCTGTACCGGCTGCGCATCCTTCAACGCCGCCCACTCCCGCGCGATCACATCTTCGTGTCCCGGCCACATTTGCTGGTACTCCTCCAGTGACACGTCCTTGCCGGCGGCGCGGTCCTTGGTCAGGCGCTCCAAAAACGCATGGGCAATGGCGGCTTTCGCGGAATCGCTCACGGCACTACCCTAGCGGTCGTGAGCGCCGAGACGTCGATCCACGTGAGGAGAGCCAAGGACGGCGATGTTTCCAGCGTCGCGTGGCTGGTGCGGCGGCTCGGGCCGCTGCTCGAGGCGCAGGCGCGGTACCGGTTGGGCGGGCGGTTCTCGGGTGAGTGCGATCCCGAGGACCTCGTGCAGGAGGCGTGGGCGATCGCGTTGCCGCGGCTCGGCGGGCTCGACGCGCGGGCCGGGCGCGAGACGCCGGTCTTGCTGCGTTTTTTGGCGACGACCATTCTCAACCTCGTGAACAACCTGGCGCGGCGGGCGCTGCGCCGCGGGACCGGGCCCTTGGACACCGACGTGCGGGCGAGCGCGCCCGGCCCGGCCACGCTCGCCGGGAGCCGGGACGCACAGGATTCCGTACGCGCCGCCATCGCCGATCTGCCGGACGCCGACCGCGAAATCCTGGTGTTGCGCGGGATCGAGGGACTGGAGCCGGCGGCCATCGCGGATCTGCTGGAACTCTCTCCCAACACGGTGGCGCAGAGGTGGCGACGCGCCCTGACGCGCCTGCGGGCTCGCCTGCCAGCCTCGGTTTTCGACGAGCTGTGACGTCGACCCGGAGCCCGGGCCGAATTGTCAAAATCGCTCTTTTGTGCCGGGCTGGGTAGGGCACGGCAAAGGGCCATCCACATCATAGCTCGCACCGAACGGCCACCGGGGCCGCGGGATCTCTTGGAAGCCACCGGCGCCTCCGGTCACCGCACCAGCTTCAACCAGCCGCCCAGGCTCGCGCCGGCGATGCCGACGACCATCAGGGCGGCCCGGTACCAGGTCGGTTGTGCAGCGGCGGCTTCGGCGGGCGTGGCGAACCAGCTTACGACGCCCATGACGGCAACGAGGGCCACCAGGCCGAGGACCGCGGCACGCTTCGGTGAGATCCACGCAGTCGTCCAGCCTCCGCCCAACGCAGAGCACAAGCCGACGGCGAGAATCACGAGCAGCAGAGCGGTGCCCGGCGGCGCTTTCGGCTCCTTGCCGAACTGTTCGGGCGCCAGCGCCCCCAAGGCCGCGAACAGGGCGAAGGTCGCCACCATCATGACGCCGAAACCGGCAACAACGGACAAGACGGTCCTGAGCATGACAACTCCTTTCGAGGAAGCCATGTCGCGAGCCGCCGGATGATGACCAAAAAAAAGTCGGGCGCCCGTCCGAAGAGGGCGCCCGATTGCATATCGAGGTTCGGTCAGACCTGCTGCGTCGGTCAGACCAGGCCCAAACCCGAGGGATCGGGCTGGAAGTCCGGATCCGGGAAGAGCTGGGTCGAGTTGGTCGTGACGCCCAGATGGTCGCCGATCACGTCCAGGTAAATGTCGCGGAAGTCGATGCCGAAGGGGACCGTCGAGTTCGGCGGCTGAAGGTTGGCCTCCGACATCATCGCCGTCATGCCGCTACCGACATCGAGTCGGCCCTTCACCCGGCCACCCATCACGAAGAACGCGTTGCCGTGGCCGTGGTCCGTGCCGAACGAGCCGTTCTCGAAAATGCGACGGCCGAATTCGGAGATCACGACGATCACGCAATCGTTCCACTTGTTGATGTTTTTCATGTCGGTCGAGAACGCGCGGATGGCCCCGTTGAGCTGATCCATCAGGCTGGCGTGCCGGACGATCTGGTTGCTGTGGTTGTCGAACCCGCCGAACCCGGTGTAAAAGACCTTGGTGCCGAAGGTGGCTTGGCCGGACAGGAGCTGCGAGACGGTGCGCATGTAGCGGCCCAGCGTGGTGTCCGGGTACCCGTTCGGGTTCCCGGCGGAGAGGTCGCCCGGATCCACCCACTCCGAGACGCCGTCCTGCACGCGATCAACGAGGTCGTACGCGAGCTGGTTGGTGTTGAAAATGGAGAGCCGCGGCTCCACCGTCGGAATCGGGTCGGCGTCGAGCATCCCGCGGACGGTGCTGAGCCGGTGCGCCTGGTTGCCGGGGAAGTTGTTGTCCGCGTCGACCGTGAACCCCGGCACGTCCCGGAGGATCATCGGCTGCGTCACGTCGCTGTTGAAGTCGACGCGGCGGCCGAGGCCGACCGAGATCACGCCCAGCGGCTCGACCGGATCCGCGCAGAACTCGTCCGCGAACCGGCCCAGCCAGCCGCGCCCGTCCCCGTTCTGCGTGTTGTTGCGCACCCCGAACGAATAGATGTCCTGGCTCGTGAAGTGCGACTGGTTCGGTGTCGGGTAACTGACCCGGTTGACGATATGGAGGTCGTTGTCGTCCCAGATGGACTTGATGGCGCCGAGGCTGTAGTGCAGCTTCCAATCCCCATCGAGATCGGGAAGCACTTCGCCCACCGGCAGGCCGCCGCCGGAGCCCACCTCGTTGACCAGGTTGATGGCGGCGCGGCGGTCCACGTAGGGACTCAGGTGCGTGGGCACGACCATGTTGAGGCCGTCGCACCCGCCGAGCATGTTGACCACGACCATGAACCGGCCAGGGATGCCTTCGCCGGCACCAAGGACGGAACGGGTCGCGAGAATCGGATTCACCGCGACCGCCGCGGCGCCCAGAGCGGCGCCCTTGAGCAGCGAACGGCGGGAGACACGGGAGCGTCTGCGTTTTGTCATGTGTCTATCTCCCTAGTTCTGGTGAGCGTCGTGGTACTGCGCGATCAGCCAAATGAGGTCGCGCGACTTTTGCTTGACGTGGTCGTCGTTGTTCTCGTCGTAGGCGAACGGAACGGTCTGGCCCGCATCGTCTTGCTGCGTCGTGACGAAGTTGATGAATTGAGTGCGCGCGTTGCCCGAGAGCCGCACGTCCAGGAGGGTGGCGATGTGATCCACCAATTCGGTCGGCGAGCGCTCGCCCGACGGCGGAAGCAGCGGATCCAGATCCGCCGCGACATCGTCGAGTTCCTGGACCGCAAGGTTTAGGAAGTTGATCCGCTCGAGCTGCGACTGGCTCCCCAGCCACTGCACGCCGGTCGGCCAGCCGTTGACGTCGGGCGGCTCGACCAGAGTCTGGCCCATGTCGGTCATGGACGTACGCATGCGTGCCGCCGCGGTGCCGGCGTCGTCGGAAAGCGCGATGCCCGTCTGATGGAGGAATGCAAACATGAACTCGACCGGCGACTTCACCTTGCCCTTGATCGACCGCGACGAGTACATCGCCTTGCTCTTCAGGATCTTGGAGATGATGGGCTTGAGATTCCACTGGTTGACGCCCGGCGCGCGCAGGTCCGCGGCCAGTTCGTTCACCACGAGGTCGTCCGGGTTGTCATACAGGAAGAACTCGACGAGCTTGTGGCAGATAAACTGCGACGCCTCCATCGGCCGCATGCGCAGCGTCAGGGCGACGACGCCGCCGTCGGCGTCCCGGTCGTCCGTCGTGATGCCGGCGCCACTGGTATGGAACGGCTCGATATCGTCGTAGCCGAAGTTGCCGACCTGGCCGAAAATCGTCTTCTCGCCCGCGTCGTGACGACCGGGCACATAGCGCATGTCCAGGTACGCGTTGTCCGGATCGTCGCGCACGGTGAACCACTGAAAGCCGGTGAAGGCCTCCGCGGCCTGCTGGATGTCGAATTCGCTGTAGCCGTTGCCCTCGCCGAGCATGAACAGCTCCCAGAGCTCGCGCGCGAAGTTCTCGTTGGGCGCGCCGACGCGGGAAACCCTGCCGTCGAGCCAGTCGAGCATCGCGCGATCTTTCGTGATCTCGATCAGGAGCAACCGCCAGCTGTACCCGAGACCGGGCGAACCGTCGGCCAGCGTCTCCGTCGTGGGCAGCGAAAAACGCCGGAAGAGCTGAATCTGTCTGTGCAGCGTCCAGCGGAAGTTCTGGTTCATGTCCCGCTCGCTGGTCGCGAAGTGATCATGCAGAAAAAACGCGAGCCGCTCCTGGAACAGCGCGGGGTTCTTCGCCATCAGCTCGAGCCACCAGTCCTTGTTCACGCGGGTTCCGAAACCGGCGCCCGGAATGACGTTGCGGCCGTACCGGTCCAGCGCCGCGTTTTCGACCGCGTCGTCGTTGGTGTAGCCGAGCAGCCCATCGACCGTAAGACTCATGCCTGCCACGCGCGCCGCCGCCACGCGATCCGCGGGCGCTCCGAAGCCCGCGCGCCGAAACAGGTGCTGCGCGGAAATCGGCGTCAGGATGTTGCCGGCTGGCGCCAGCGAGAACTCGGCGGTGTACTGCAAGCCGCTCACGACCGTTGTCACGAGGCCCACCGAGCTGGTCACCGTGATGTCGGCCCCGCCTTCGTTGGCAACCGCCGGCGCGACAAACGTCGCCGTCGCGTCGTCGATGATCGTCGGCACGACCGCCTGGCCCTCGACCGCGACCTGTATCCCGGCCGCAAAGCCCGAACCGGCGAGCCGCACCGTCTGTCCACCGGCGATCGGCACCATGTTGTCGCCGGCGGTGGGCCCCGTCGTGGCCATCACCTGCACAACCGCAGGTGGCGCGATGTATTGAAACGCGCCGGTGAGGGTTGCGGTCTCGCCGTCCGGGTTGCGGACGATGATGTCGAACACCCCGACCAGGCCGTTGGGGGTCGCCGCGGTGATCACCGAAGCGGTCACGGTAGCAACCGCGGCGGCGCGCCCGTCGATCGTCACGGTCAGGCCGTTGACGAAGCCGCTGCCGGTGATCTGGATCGTGTCGCCGCCGGTCGTCGTGCCGAACGGCGGTGTTGTGACGTTGTTCTGGGTCAGAACCTGTAGCGCTTGGAGCAGAAGCCCCAGCGGGGTTGCACCCCCTCCACCACCGCCGCCGCCGCAGCCCGCGAACAGCGCTGCAACGAGGACGGGGCCCAAGAGTCGCCGCGTTCCCATCGATACCTCCTGGCTCCCTCGGGAGCCGACCGGTCAAACCTGATTTGGCCTATCCCCCCGCCCGGTTTTCATGGAGGCGGGGGCCCGAGGGACAGGCGGAACTCTCTGGGAGGAGTCTAGCAGACTCCGCAGCGCGCGCGGACAAGGGCAAGAAGAACACCGCGGGTCAGCAAACGGGCAGGCCCGCGCCGAAGCTCGAAGAGCGACGAGCGAAGGCGGTACGGCGATGCTCCGACCTCTGGAACCTACGAAAAAGCCCGGCATGGCCGGGCTTTTTCGGTGGAGCGGCTGATGGGAATCGGACCCACGTAGCCGGCTTGGGAAGCCGGTGCTCTACCATTGAGCTACAGCCGCGTGGAGTTCGGTATCTTACACCATCTCCAGTTCCGGTTTCTCGGCCAATTCCGCGGCAACGGGCGTTTGGGCAGGGTTCTCTCCGCTCGTCTGGGCCGGAACCCGGGGCAGGCGCAGGGTTGCGCGCGTGCCGGCGTCCGGAGCCGTGTCGAGCACGAAGGAACCGCCCAGCGCGTGCGAGGTCGCGTAGACGATCGAGTACGACAGCGTGATCGCGCCGTCCTCGTCCATGTCGACGGCCCTATCGCTGGCGCGTTCCACGGGGCAAAACAAATCGACGAGTTGGTCCGGCTCCAGTCCCGGGCCGTCGTCCGCCACGGCAAACATGACTTGGCCGTCGATCTCGCCAACCGCCACGGTGACATCGCCCTCGCCCTCGGGCGCGGCCTCGATCGCCGCGCCGACCAGGTGTCTCAGGGCGTGGGCCAGCAGCGTCGGATTGACACGGATCGTCGGTGCGTCCTCGACCATGTAGTGGATGCGCACGCCACGCTCCAGGGCGCGGCCCGCCCAGCGGTCCACTGCTGCCCGCATGCAAACGGCCGGCTCCAGCAAACGCTGATCGGCTTCGGGGAGTCGCGCGGACGCCGGCTTGTACTGTCGCTCCAGAAGATCGCGCATGCGGCGCGCCTGACGCTGCACGATGCGCAGGCGAAACGCATCGCCCTCCCCGCCCTTTCCGGACAGCTCGCACTGCCCGAGGATCACGAGCAGCGGCGAGTAGAGCATGTCGTAGGTGGCCGCCAGCAGGTCGGAACGCTGCGCGGTGGCGGGCCGGCCCGCGCCCTGCTCCGATGTGGCGCCGCGCGACGGGCTCACGGAGCGGTCGTGTTCGAGCGAGCGGATGCGACGCAACAGCACCGCGACGGCCAGCAGCGAAACAAAGGGAAACAGGATGTCGAGCGCGAGTGTCATGTCAGGCTCCTCCCGGGAGCGAGCAATCGTTGCTCTGTAGCCAATGCTGCCAATCGGTCCCGGCCGCCCGGCCCGACAGGGCCTGCAGCGCCTGTTCCGCCTGCTGCCACACCGAGGTTCCCTTGAGCCCGGCGAGGGCGACGGCAGCCGGCTTGACGCCCAGCCGCCGCAGACCCCGGACGGCCGCCTGGCGCAGGGCGAGATCGCCGTTGCGGGCGAAAGCCGCGAGTTCACGCGCAAGATCCGCCCGGGCGATTCCGAGGCCGCCGAGCGCCTCGATTGCGGCGGTGCGCACGATCGCCGACTGGTCGGGCCGGCGCGCGAGACGGAGCAGGGGCGCTCGCGCGGCCTCGAAGCCGGCGGCGCCCAGGAACCGCGCGGCCTTCGCGCGCACCTCGGCCCTTTCGTCGGTCAACGCCGACAGGTCGATGTAGCCACGCAGGTCGCCGTTGCGCCAGAGCCGCGTCGCCTCGCGCACATCCTCGTCGTCGCGCGGGGAAAAGCGCGGGTCACGGCGGAGCAGAAGCAGCATGCGGGCCGCCGGCTTGCCTTCGTGGTGGCGCACCGCCTGCGCGATCGTCCCGCAACGCACGACGGTGCCCTTCAGCGGCTGCCAGCTCTTGTCGGCGGCCAACTTCAACGCCAGGGCCAGGGTCCGGCGGCTGGACAGCCGGCTCAGGGCGCTCAACGCCAGGAAACGGTCGATGACCTGGCCGCTCCGAAACAGATCGACCAGGGCGCCGTCGTCATGCTGCTGTACGGCCCGCTCGATGAGGTAGTTCCGGGCCATCGTCCGGTGCGGATGGCCTGGGCGGAGCATTCGGCGGTACATCGTCGCGGCGGCGCCGTCATTCGGGTAGGCCTCGGCGATAAGCCGCAGGGTGCCTTCGTGCAGCCGGGCGTGTCGCCGGTTTTCGGTCACGCTGATCAGAAACGCGACCGCACGCAGGTCCTTGATCCGCGCGATCTTGCGGAGGACCGCCGGGGCAGCCGCCGGTCGCGCCGAGCGACCCGTGGCCACGCGAAACTCGTGCTGGAGCGCCCGGAGCCGCTGGGTGACCGACTCTTCCTTCGCGCGGGCGAGGCCCGGAGCGAGCAAGACGACCCCGGAAACAACAAGGGCCAAAATCCGGACAGAACACGCCACAGCATGTCCAATATCGACCCTCCTTCACCCTCGGTTGAAGCTCTTTTTGGCCGGAAATGTTCCGGTTCGGTGACACCATCACCCCTCCAGGCCACCAGATTCCCGACTTTTTGCGTCCGGCACGGTTGCTGCGGTGTGTTTGGGGTGGTTGAATCGTTCCCCATGCGCATCCCTGTTTGTCTCGTTCTGCTCCTCGTCGCCGCCGTCGGCACCGCCTCTGCGGAAGGCGAAACCAAGGCCGAACGCGCGGCTCGCGCGGCTGTCAAAAAAAACCCGAAAGACATCGGGGCGTGGCTGACGGTCGCCGACGCCATGATGAAGCGGGGTGAGCCCCACGACGCGTGGACGCTGCTCGAGGACCGGGCGATGCCCGCGTTGCCGGGCAACCTGCGGCTGACCTCGAAGCTGGGCGAGATTTTTCTGGCCGTCGGCGCCAAGGAGGCGGCGAACCGGGGTGACGGCACCTACATCCGCAACCTCTACATGGACGCGGAACGGATGTTTGACGAGGTGCTGGCGAAGGAGCCGAAGAACGCGGAGGCGTTGTTCGGCAAGGCCCGCGCGAACTACCAGCTCAGCGACGTGGCCGAGCGCATGGCCGCGGCCAAAAAAGCAATCTCGGACTGCCTCATCGCCGACCCCAAGTTCGCCGCCGCGCATGCGCTGCAAGCGGACATGCTCTACGCGGCGGCACGCACCGTGAAGGACGCCGCCTCGCGGCTCGCCAAATACGCCGCGGCGGAGTCGAAGTACGAGATCGCGATCAGCCTGGACAAGAGCACCTCCCTCTGGTTTGTGCGGCTCGGCCACGCGCGCATCGCGCAAGGCAAGCGGGACTCGGCCAAGGCCGCGTACCTCGATGGGCTGAAGCACCACCCGGACGACGCCACTCCGATTCTCTCCGGGCTGGCCTACCTCGCCGGCAAGGACTGGAAGAAGATGGTCGATCCGCTGAAGGAAGCCGTCGCCATCGCGCCGAAGTCGGCGCACGCCTGGTACTACCTCGGCTACGCTTACTACGTCAACGGACTCAACGACGCCGCCGCCGCCGCGTTCAAGAAGGCGACCACCCTCAAGCCCGGCATGACCGAGGCGCTGTTCTACATCGGACAGACATTCGAAAAGCAAAACAAGGCGGATAAGGCGCTCGACTACTACCGCCGCGTGCTCAAGGCGAACAAGGATCACCAGGGCGCCGCCCAACGGTTTCACGATATGGCGCTTGCGCGCCCGACCGACATCAGCCAGGCCGAAAAGCTCTTCGAGGAACTGATCCGGTTGGCGCCCACACGCAAGCAGCACATGGGCTATTTCCTCAACAACTACGCGCTCGTGCTGCGCAACTGGGCGGAGCGCGCCGGCGCGGCGAAGGACAGCCCGCCTCCCGCCGCCCGCAAGCGGATCAAGCGCTCCGGCGAGGTCTACGAAATGGCCGCCGCCATCCTGACCAACGAACCGCAGATCCAGAGCGACACCGGGCTCTTGTTCGAGTTCTATCCGTGCAACCGCGACGCGGTGAAGGCGAAGCGGTACTTCACGCGGTCGCTGGATCTCTCGGACTACGTGTACCGCGACGCGTTCGACGGACTCACGCGGATTTGTTACCGCACCAAGGACTGGGAACTGCTCTCCGACTACGCGGAGGGCGTGATCGGTGCCATCGAGCGTGGCCGGCAGGCCATCGCGCCTATCGGCGGCCAGGCGCCGCGCGAGGTCAAGGCGCAGACTCCGGGCCTTCGGGCCCGCGCACAGCGAGCGCTGCAAACGGCCAAGGCCAAGCTCAAGGGCGGATAGCCTCGCGCTACGCTGCGGCCGGCGGGGTCGGCGTCGGTTCTTCCGCCGGCCCCCGCCCCCCCCCGAACTCTCTCCGGAACAGCCGCGTCGTAACGATCAAAAACGCCACGACGACCGGTCCGAGGATGATGCCGGCGAAGCCGAACATCGCGATGCCGCCCAGCGTTCCGAAAAACAAGAGCAGCGGATGCGCTTCCATGTGCTGGCCGACGAGCATCGGGCGCAGGAAGTTGTCCGCCATGCCGATCACGAGTACGCCGTAGCCCGCGAGCACCACGCCGCGCGCAACGTCGCCTTCCAGCGCGATCAGCGCGGCCATCGGCGCCCACACCAGGGCCGTGCCGACGACCGGGATGAGGCTTGCGAGCGCGATGAGCGACGCCCACACGATCGCGCTGGGGATGTTGAGGATGAACAGGATGATCCATCCGAGCATGCCCTGCGCGAGTGCTGTCACGAGACCGCCGCGGATCGCCGCGACGATGGCGCCCTGGATGTCGCGAAAGATCATATCGCGGTCCTCGTCGGACACGGGGACGAGTTCGCGGAGGAGCCGCACGGCGGTCGGGCCGTCCCGATAGAAATAAAACAGCGAGAAGGTGACGAACGCGAGTCCCATCAGCAAGCGCAGCAGGAACCCGAACGCATCGGTAACAAGGCCCATCATCGGCTTGGCCAACGAGATCGCCTTTTCCTGGATCCACGCCAGCGTGTCGCCCTCGTCGCCCCCGCCCCACGACAAGAACGCCTGTACCCATTCGTGCTTGAGCACGTTTTCAAAACGCAGCTTGAGCGCGTCGGGACGGAGTTCCTCGACGAGTGCACCGAAGTCCTCGAGGAAATGGAGCGCGAGCGCACCGAACGGGGCGATGATGACCGCGAGCATGCCCAGCGTCATCAGCGCGGCGGCGAGGTTGCGGCGACCCTTCAGCAGTTTGACGAGTCTCTGGTAGGGTCGGTAGGAGACGACCGCCAGCGCCGTCGCCCACAAGACGGCGAGCAGAAACGGTCGGAAGAGGGCGAAGGTCAGGACGACGAGTCCGACCACCACCACCGCCAGCAAGATGGCGGTGAATACTTTGCGATCCATGAGCCCGCATTATTCACGACCACGCGTGTTCTGGCCGGTCCAGATCGCCGATCTCAGACTGCGGAGTCACGGGTCTCTTCTCCTCGACGGCTCCTCCGAGCCGCCTTTGTCGTCGTTCCTCGACCTCGACGACCTGTCCTCACCCAGAACGAACGGCCGGAAGGCTTGAGCGGCACCGGTGCCGTCCAAAAGCAACGTGGCCACGAATAATGCAGACTAGATCCTATCGTGCCACGACCCCGCTGCGTTACGACGCGATCGAAACCGCCGGCGGGCCCGTGACGTTCGCGACGGACGGCGAGGCCATCCGCGAAATCCGGCTGGGGCGACGCCTCCGTGATCGCGGACGCAAGACGCCGCTCGACCGCGAGACGGCACGCCAACTCCGCGACTACTTCCACGGAGCGCGGACGACGTTCGACCTCCCGATCCGCTTCGCGGGCACACGGTTCGAAGAAGACGTCTGGCACGCGGTCCACGCGATCCCGTTCGGCGACACTTTCTCGTACAGCGAAATCGCGGCGACCGTCGGCCGCCCGCGCGCCGCCCGCGCCGTGGGCAACGCGGTGGGGGCCAACCCGCTCCCGCTATTCGTGCCGTGCCACCGCGTGCTCGCGATGAACGGCCGGCTCGGCGGCTTCGGCTGCGGCCTCGACTGGAAGCGCTTTCTGCTCCGCCTCGAAGGCGTGGCCTGGAAGTAGGTTCGCGGGGCCGCTACGCGTCTTGCGAGCCTAGCCAATCCAGCGTCACGCGGTTGAACTCGTCGGCCATCTCGACGCAGGCCAGGTGGCTGGCATGCGGGCCCTCGAAAAGGTGGTACGTGGCACCTGGAATGCGGCGCGCGACTTCCTCGCCGTACCGCGGCGGAACCTGGATGTCGCACTCGCCGGCGGTCACGAGCACGGGACAACGAATCTGGTCGAGGCGATCGAGCACGTCGTGCGTCTTGTCCGCGTGAATGTGGCCGATCACGCCGCGCGGGTCGGGCGGCTCGGCCAAAAACGCCTCCTCCATCGCACGTACGATGTCGGGCTGCGTCTCGAGAAACGTCGGACTCGTAATCCACATCAGGGCGTAGCGGATGAACGCTTTCATGTCCACGTGCTTGGCCGGATGCTCGAGGGTCTCGATCATGCGCACAAACCACTCGTCGGAACGGCCCCAGGTACCGTGGAGTTGCGCGGTGCGCACGCGCGCGGGATGGCGCAGCGCCATCTCCTGTGCCACCGTCGAACCCAGGCTCAACCCGGAAACATGGGCGCTCTCGATCTCGAGCACGTCGAGCAACTGCGCCGCGTCGTCGGCCATCGCCGCCATCGAGCACGTCTCGGGATCGCTCGGCACGGTCGAATGGCCGACGCCGCGCGAGTCGTACACGATCGTCCGGTAGTGTTCGGCGTAGGCCGGAACCTGCGCGGACCAAAACCGGAGGTCGGCGCCCGTCCCCATGATCAGGAGCAAGACATCGCCGTTCCCGGCTTCCTCGTAGTTGAGCGTGAGAGCGTTTTCAAGCGTAACGAGCGGCACGCGAAGAGCTTACCGGCTCTCCGACAAATGCGACGAGCAATGCCCTGGTCGGCTGCGTCCCCGACCGGGTGCTCCTGCTCGAGAAATGTGTCCGGCCTTGACGCCGCGATCCGCCCGGTGACTCCAGCCCGGACAGATTTCCTAGTCCAGCCGGGCCCAGAAGTCGGCCCAGGGGAATTTCGGTCCCGGACACAGGGTCGGCTTGATGTTGCGGTGCGGCAGGATGCGCGCTTCCGATTTCGGAATGCCGTACTCGGCGCGCAGCGTGTTGACCAGTCGCGTCAGCGCGTCCATCTGCCGGCGGGACGGTCGCGCGCCGGTGAAATCGCCCACAAGACAGACCCCGATGCCGCGCTCGTTGTACTTGTTGTCGCCCCGGCCCTGGCGGCGCCGCGCGTGCGCGCCGTGAGTCTGCCGGCGCCAGCGATACCCGACCTCGATCTCGCCGTCGCGCGTCACGCTGCCGTTGCCGATCACGAAGTGATAGCCGAGACCGTCGTAGCCGCGCTTGCGATGCTGGCGGTGGATGATCGCGGCCGACCCGTGCGAGGACGCCATGTGGTGGATCACGATGTAGCGCCACGACCGCGGGCGGACGCCACTGTTGGGACGCCACGCAGCCGGCAAGCGGGCAGACGAGCGCGGACGGATCGTGAGAGAGGGAGGGCGAGGGACGGTACGCACCGATTCGCTTTCCGCGGCCGCCCGCGTGACGCGGGCCCGGCCCAGGAGTTGGCGGACGCGGTCGGCATCACCGCGCGTAATCACATACTCTTCGCCGCGGCGCACGCACGGATAGCCCAGGGCGTACGAATGACCGTTCACCAGCACCCGTGTGCTGTCGCGCACCAGCATCACATGGTCCGGCGGCGCGGAAAGTTCGATGTAGCCGGGCGCGTCGCCGCGGTACGCCAGATCGAGGTCGTCGGCCAGCCGGGGCAACGTCACGAACCGTCGCCCGGGCAGGTGCGCGTCGATCTCGCCGGTGCCGCCGCCGCCCGGGGCCGGGATACGCGCAGATTGACACCCCAAGAGCGTCAGCAGACAAAAAACGAGGCTCCCCCGCATCAAACAAGACCTCCGCGCGGCACGCACTACGGCAGTATCTAGGTACATAAACCGTAATGCCCCCCTAGATCGGGTGCAAGGCCAAAACCCGCCAGCGCAAAAGCCGCCCTAGGCGAACATGATCGCGCCGACGAGAGCAGCGGTGTAGACGAGCGTCACGGCGCCCAGCAGAACCCGGGCAAACATCGCCGTCAGTTCCCCCCAGTAGTGGGATCGGCGCGCCCCGAACTGGGCCCTGACTTCGCGGGTCATGACCGGCATGCAGACCGCAAAGAACCAGGACAGCACGCTCATCAGGGCGAGCGCCCCGGCAATGTCGCCCGCCAGGCGCCCGGCGACCACAAGCCCGATCGCCACGACGTGGTCGAGCGCCGTCACGGCAAGCGTCATCCGCAACAGGCGATTGCTGCGGACGTAATCGACCGACTGCTCGACGAGGGAGCGCTGGTCCGACGGATCCTCAAGCGGTAGATGGGGCATCGGTGAACCCGTGAAGCTAATCGACAGTTAGGCCGATCAACTGTGAGGCCGATCGACATGGGGCCGCGCACCCCCATGATAACCCCGGTCGGCCACCGGGGTTCGCCCGGAGCCGAAAGTTCCGCTACTCCGCGAACTTGTAGCCGACCCCGCGGATGGTCAGGATCCGGCGGGGATCGGCGGGGTCGTCCTCGATTTTTTGGCGCAGTTTGTTGACGAAGTTGTCGATCGTGCGCGCCGTGCCCTCGTAGTCGAATCCCCAGACCTTGTTGAGAATCTGGTCGCGACTCAGCACCCGGCCACGGTTCGCAAGGAGGTAACGCAGCAGACGGAACTCGCGGTTGGAGACTTCCTGCGGCTTGCCGCCGACGAAAAGCTGCTGGCCGGGGATGTCCACACGAACGCGCCCGAACTCATAGACATCCTGAGCGTCTTCCGACACGCGGGAGCGGCGCAGGGCCGCCTTGATGCGCGCCATCAGCTCGCGGGTCGAAAACGGTTTGGTGACGTAGTCGTCCGCGCCCAGGTCGAGCCCCATCACCTTGTCCATCTCCTGGCCCTTTGCGCTCAGGATCACGATCGGCAAGGTCTGGTCGTGTTTCCGAATCGTGCGGCAGATCTCGAACCCGTTCACCCGGGGCAGCATCAGGTCGAGCACGACGAGGTCGGGCTTTTCCTCAAACACCATCTCCAGGCCGCGGTCGCCGTCGGCGGCATCGACGACCTGAAATCCCTCGAACCCAAGACTCTTCCGCAGCCCCAGTCGAATCGCGGGATCGTCCTCGATCACCAGAATCTTTGCCTGCGTATCACTCATCCGCTCTTCTCCGTAGATCTCTACTCGGGGATCTCTACTTGGGGGATTCCTGCTTCTGGGACGCCTGCTCCGTGGACGCTTGTTTCGCTTGCCCCTTGCGCGCCGCCCCGGGCAGCACGACCGAAAAGCGGCTCCCGCCCCCCGGCGCGTCGTCCACCACGATACGGCCTCCGTGCGCCCGCACGATACTGCGCACGATCGTCAAGCCGAGACCGGTGCCCTCGACGGTACGCGTCAACAGGTCGTCCGCTCGATAGAACTGGTCAAAGATCCGCCGCCGCTCGCGGGGCGGGATGCCCGGACCGTTGTCGGTCACGACCAGCAGCACGCGACCGGCCTGCGGTCCGAGCGTCAGCGTGATCCGCCGATCGTGCGGCGGGCTGTACTTGTAGGCGTTCGACAACAGATTCGCGACGACCTCGCGCATCCCGTCGACGTCGAACGTGGTCTCGCGGAGGTTGACGGCGACCTGCACGACCAGCCGCTCGCGCGGAAGCGAAACCGCGCGGCGAAAACGCTCGGCCTCGCGCGTGACCAGTGGCCCCAGCGAACCACGCACCCAGTTGAACGCGCGCTGGCGCGCCTCGAGCCGGCCAAAGTCGAGGACCTGTTGAATCAACTGTCCCAACCGGCCGGTCTCCGTGTGGATGACCTCGAGGCACTCCTGCTGCTCGGCCTGGTCTTTCACGTTGCCGGACATGAGCATGTCGCAAAACATCCGGATCGACGTGAGCGGGGTCTTCAGCGCATGCGAGACGTTGCTGACGAAACCGGACTTGAGCTTGGCGAGTTTCATCTGGCGCCGAACGACCCGCGAGGTAAACAACGCGCCGGCGAGGATGCCCAGCACCGAGAACCCGATGATCCACCAGTAGAAACGCTCGCCCCGATCGGCCGCCCGCGCACGAACCGCCTCGCCCGTGATCCGCGCCTCCGCGCGCCAACCGGCCATGTCCTCCAGCGCCACCCCCGGCGTGTCCGAAACCGCCGACGCCACGCGACCCGGCTCGAGGCGCAGCACCGGTGAAATCCCCGGAGGCGCCTGGTCGTCGCTCTCCCGCACGATCCCGTCGAGAAAGCCGCGCAAGCCGGCGGCGTCCACCGCAAGCACCTGCCACCCGCCCTGCTCGCCGACCCGCCGCACGAAAAACCCGGGCTTTAGAACGGCGTCCTGGCCGGCGTCGCTGCGCGGACGCTCCCGCACGAGACGATCGAGAATGCGCGCCCGCCGCTCCTGGGCCGCCGCGGCCGCCGCAAACGCCTCCCGTTTTTGCCCCCACGCGTCGATGCGTGCGAGCAGACGGCGCGCGCTCGGCCCGTCGCGACCGGCCAGCCGATCCGCTACCCGATTCAGGACCGCAATCCAGCGCGCCTTGAGCAGCGCCGCCGCATCCACGGTCCCCTCGCCTCCACCACCCAGCCAGGCGGAGCTCGCCAGCAGCAGCCCGAGGGGGTCGTCCAGGGAGTCGCGCGCGAAAGGATAGGCGAGGCCCAGATCGAGATCCGCCGTGAGCTTGGAGGCCGCGTCGAGCCGGGCGTTTTGAAAACGGTCCGCAAGCTTCGCCACGGCCGATTGCGCGGCCGCATCCCGCACACGCGCGACGGCCTTCGGTAGCCAGAGAGGGAGCCCGCCGGGATCGAGCACGCTGCCGTCGGGAAGAACCGAGAAGGCGTGGGTAAAGGGGGGGGCGGGGGCGACGCCGTTCTCGAGCGCGTCGCGCAGTGCCTCGTCGGCGTGGAGCCACAGCCGCAGCCGGCAACGGTCCGCCACCGCCACGCGCAGGTACCGCTGCGCCGACTGCCGAAGTTGCGCCTCGGCCTGTCGCCGCTCGCCGCGAATCGCGCCGAGCCC
The DNA here is from genome assembly GCA_021776735.1 of Planctomycetota bacterium. Lineage (GTDB taxonomy): Bacteria > Planctomycetota > PLA2 > PLA2 > PLA2 > JAJFFH01. Next base: position 226,751 of record JAJFFH010000040.1, read on the forward strand.
GAAGACCGACAGCAAGATCGCCTGGAACAACGCCAAGAAAACCACGAGTACGACAATGCGAGTCTCGGTGGGAATACGGCGCAGCCAGTACACGAATTGGACCATTCTAGAGCCGGAAGCGGTCACCCGTGCGTCATGGGACCGCTTCGGCCCCCGCCCCCCCTAGAGGACACGCATGGCGGCTCCGGTGGAGTGAGGTCGGATCGACGGTCTGAGCGCTTCACTCGGTGCCAGACTTCGGTGCCACGCTGTTGGAGCGCGCGGCTCCCCTGCGGGTACGCAAGTGTCGGGACACGCCGGTCAGTAGTCGAGGGCGTCGTCCTTCTTCAGATACTTGGCCAGGGTATCGACCTCGCCGTCGTCGCCCATCAGACCGATGGCCAGCTCGCGGGAGAGGCCGGCGCGGTGGAGACGATCGCGGAGCTCGTCGCGCTTCGAGCGGTAGACGCGCATCGTGAAGACGTCGTCCGACGCGTTCCACGCCCAGAGGCAGACTCCGATGATCGTGATGTAGACCTTCCAGCCCGCGAAGTCAGGGGCGTAGACGTCGAGCGCAAAGCAGCCGCCCAGCGTGATCGCGATCCAGAGCACCATGTAGCCGCAGCCGGTGGCGCTGTCGAGCTGTGACGTGAGGGTCGCGCAATACCCGTAGAATTCGGCGTCGTGGGCCGCGAGCGACGAACTCTCGCTCGGGTCGTGCTCGGCCACGGCGATGCGATCACCCGAGCGCGAGACGACCAGGCGGTCGCCGTCTTCCAAGAGGTCGCGCAGCGCCGCCTCGATCTGCTGGTTGCGCTCGTTCACGCCGGAGATGGTAGCAGGCGGGACTCGAGCGGGCGCTCCAGACCGACCGGGGAACCGGCTTCCCGTTCGTGCAGGTCACGGCGGAACTCCACGATGGCAAGGCGCAGATGATCGGCTCGAGCAGCGTCACGCCGACCTTGTCGACCGCTTCCTTGAGGGCGATGCGACCGGCCTCGGAGAATGCCAATTCCGAACGAGTCAACGGCCATCGCGCTCGACTATACTTGCCTAGGATGGCACGGATCATCGTTCTGCTCCTGCTGCTCGCACCATCGGTAACCGCGGGAAAGGCGGACGAGTTGGTCCAGGAGTTCCTTGCGCTCGGTCGGCAACCCGACCGGGGTGACTACGACCGGCGCACCAGCATCCTCTTCGCCCTGCGCGACCTTAAGAACCAGGCTGGACACGAGGCCCTGCTCAAGCTCGTGCCGCGCATGAAACGCCCCACCGAGTTCCTGCTTACGACCGTTTTCCTGGGCCGCATCCGAGATGTCCGGCACATGCAAACGTTGATGGCGTACGCCGCCAAAAAACGCGAGGAGCCCGCCATCCGCGGGATCGGCCAGATGGTTCTGACGCCATCCGCCGAGCTGAAGGCGTGGATCCTGCAAAAGGGGTTGAACTCAACCAGCGCCGTCGTCGCCGGCGCGAGTTGCCGTGCCGCGGGGACGGCCCGCATCGGAGAAACCGTCGAGGCACTACGCCGGCTCCGGGATGCGTCGGCCACGAGTCCTGACCGACGCCGCACGGCGTTCGAAGCCGGCCGGGCGCTGGGACTGATGGGCGGCATCTGGCCCGACGAACTGGCGACCGCGGCCCGCCACGAGTCCTATTTCCTGCGGCTGGCCGCCGCGGAACTTGTTCCCAGCATCAAGGCGCAGGACGAGCACTGGATCACCATCACCAAAGAGTTGCTCAAGGACCCGGACCGACGCGTTCGCAAGGCCACACTTGATTCGATCATCACATGGAAGCGCGCGGAAAGCGCCGGCCCGTGCATCGAGGCCCTTGAGCACGATCCCGTGATGTCTAACCGCGCCGCGGCGCAGCGTGCCCTCAAGGCGATCTCCGGACGCGACTTTTCGTTTGACGCGGCCACGTGGCGCAGCTGGCTGAAAGACCAGAAGACAACGGGCAAAGCGAACAAGAAGTACTCGTTCGCACGCTACTACGGCCACGCCATCACCGGCGAGGACATCTGCTTCGTCGTCGATATGTCCGGATCGATGCGAGGCGAGCGCATACGCGTTGCCCGCAAGGAGCTGTTTCGCGCACTCGACGCGTTGCCACCGGCAACCCGGTTCAACGTGGTTCTCTTTGCATCCAAGGTCCTCATCTACAAGCCCAAGCGGTGCATCGCCGCGACGCCGAAACGCATCAAGCGGGCCAAGGCGTGGGTCAGCAAGAATTTTCAGGCGAGCGGACAGACCCACACGTGGGGCGCGCTGCAAAAAGCGTTTGCCCTCAAGCGGCTGGACACGATTTTCCTGCTCTCGGACGGAACACCGTCCATGGGCGACTACGAGAATGTCAGCGACACCATCGAGGCCATCTATGCGGCGAACTGGGAGCGCCGCATCACGATCCACACGATCGCGCTCTCGCTGGCGGAATTCCTGCGGAAGAAGCAGGGTGGCTGGGGCGAGAATTTCATGCAACGCATAGCCAAGGCGACGGGCGGCGACTGCCGCATCATGACGAATCCTCCCCGATGACACCGCTGCGCATCGCTCTCGTCCAGCAACCCGCCGGGAAAGACCGGGCGCAAAACGTGGCGCGGGGCATGGCTGCGCTGGATCGCGCCGCGGCGAAGGGCGCGCAGCGCCCCCACCAGTGATTCGGACGCCTGACTTGCCCTCGCTCGCCCTCGGGCCTCACGCCGACTTCTCAAACAGAGCCTGGCCATGCTCGCGCGTCCCGCACAAGACCAAAGCCAAGGGCCGCGAACCGAACTACGTGAAGCGGACGTCGCTGAGGTGTTCCAGGCGAAAGCGCTTTTCGGTGCCGTCGGCAAGGCGCAGGAGCAGGCCCTTTTGGATGCTCGCATCCAGGACCTTGCCCTCCACCGTGCCTTCGCCGCCGTGGCGGAAGACGACCGTCTTGCCCTCCATGGCAGAAAAGCGGTTCCAGGCGTTCTCGAGATCCTGGAATTCGCCGGCCGCGATGCGCTCGAGCCACTTTTCGAGTTCGCGCAAGACGTAGCGCAGCAGGCGCGGGCGGCCGATCGGTTCCTGGCCGCGGCGCTCGGCACGCAGCGACGTGGCGATTTCGCGAACCGGTTCCGGGAGGTCGACGGCGAGCTGGTTGACGTTGATGCCGACTCCGGCGACGGCGCGGCGAGGCACGCCGTAGTCCTTCACCTCGAGCAGGATGCCCGCGACTTTCTTGCCGCGGACCAGCACGTCGTTGGGGAACTTGATGCGCGCGGGCACGCCGGCGACGTCCTGAATGGCGCGTGCCACCGATGTCGCGATGGCGATCGTCAGGACCGAGGCGAACGTGTCCGGCGGATTCAGATCGAGCAAGAGGGAGAACTGCACGCCCTTGAACGGCGTCGAGTGCCACTCGCGATCCCCGCGGCCACGGCCGCCGGTCTGGTGCTCGGCGACAACCAATGTGCCGTGCGGGCGCCCCTCGACCATGAGTTCGAATGCGACGTCCTGGGTCGATCCGACCTCTTCCTTGTAGAAGACCTGCTGCGCGAGACGGTCGCACCGCAGGCCGGCCTGGATCCAGTACGGCAGCAGGCGGTCCGGCTTGCCGGCGAGCATCCACCGCCCCTCTTCGTCGTCCGCAAAGCCGAATCCGTCGCCCTCCAGGTACTCCCGGATCGCCGGAAGCTCCTTGCTCGTCAGACCGGTGCGATCCGCGATGATGTCGCGGCGCAAACCGTCCGGGAAGAGCCGGAACTCGTTGAGGAAGGCGGTGAGGGTGCTCTCCTGGATTTTTTCCATCTTGCGGCGAGGCGGTTGGGGTTCTTCGGTCATCTGAAAAGCGCTGTGTCACCGTTCGGCCACGAAGTCCGCGTGGCCTCGCGATAGAGGACTCGCGCCAGATTCGGTCAGGCGACGCTCCAGCCGCGCCAGCCGGTGGTCGATCGCCCCCAGATACCGCTCCCGGGCAACCCGATCGGCCTCGATCCGACCCGTCACCAGCCGTGAACGCGCCTCGATCGCGGTGGCCTGCGCGGCCACAAGGTCGCGAGCACGGTGTTCATGATACTTCGCCAGGTCTTCAAGCGGTTGAAACGCATAGGGTGGCAATTCGATCCGCCGCTTCAACAAATCCGCGGACGCCGCATGCCGGCCCGCCCGGCGCTCGAGCAGCGCGAGCCGTTCGAGGCTGCGCGCCAGCACGTCCCGAGCGCGACCGTTCGTGACGCAGCCCGTCCCGTGGCCGTTGGCCTGCCGCGAGCCCGCGGCAGACTCTGCGAACTCCTGCAGAGCGCGCGCATAGGCTGCGCGAGCCTTCGCGTCCTGTCCGCTCCGCTCAAAGAACCGGCCGAGGTTCGACAACAGGACGGGATGGTCCGGGGACGTCATCGCGCCGGAGAAACGCGCCGCGACGAGTGGCAGCGTCAGGATGTCGAGCAGGTTGTGCTCGAACACCCGCGGGATCGTGGTGCTGTCTCCCTGCAAGTGGCGAAAAAACGCCTGCGGGCATTCGGCGCCGGGCAGGTCGTCCTCGCGGACATGGCCCAGCAGCTCGCGCTCAAACGTCTGCAGCCGGCAGTCGCTGAACGCGCCGCGATAAAGACTGCGGCCCACGATGCACAGGTCGAGATGCGCATCGGGAAAGCTCCAGGGAATCCCGTGAAACAGGTGCCGACCCTGCAAGCGCGGGGTGTCAAAGCCCTTGCCGTGAAACGACACCGCAAGGGGGAACCGCGCGAACAGTCGCCGCACCGCCTCAAGCAACGCCGCCTCGCCGGTCACGTCGTCCAGGAAGTACTGCTCGACAACGAACGCGTCGTCCTCGAACCAACCCGCGCCCAGCAAGAACACCCACGTCCCAACACCGCCGCCCAGCGACGTGGTCTCGGTATCGAAATACAGGGCGTCCGACACGCGGTAGCCCGAGAGGGCATCGTCGCGCGCGATGCCCGCAAGCGGCGCCAGCCGGGTCGCCGCGCTCTCGCCCACCGGGTCCTGCCCGTGGCACCGGTGAAGGGCGATCCGCTCCCGGCGAATCCGGTACCCATCCACTCGCTCGCCCGCCAGGGCGATGTCACGCCGCACCACGGGCGGCGCCGCGGGGGGCGGGGCGGCAATTCGCCGCAGTTTCTCAACCAGACGCATCCATCCCTATCCTACGGATCGCGGGGACGCGCTAAGGCCCTGTCGCGAAAGGGGTTAGGATCCCGGGCCCGGCGGCGGCCGATCCTCGGTGCCCCCGCACCCCCTACGCCCAGCGCCCGGCAATCCGCCGGTCCACCCTCCTCCTACCACCGCTTGGGGTGGTAACCGCAACCGCCACTAGATATCGGTCTAATCGAAACGGCGGATGGCCGCCAGAACGTCCCCGGTGTCGGGTCGCGCCCGGTACGACTTCGGATAAGCCGCCCACCGAAAGCGCCCGTCCCGGTCAAAAAAAAGCGTCGCCGCGCGGGCGAGAATCCGACCCGGCGGGAACGGATCGGGGTCGATCAGGCCCAGGGCCCGGGCCGCCTCGCCCTCCGCATCCGCCAAAAGCGTGATCCTGTTACCAAACTCATTTTGCAGTGTCTGCAACTTCGCCGGGTCCTCGACCGCCAGCGCAAACACGCGCACGCCCAGGCGCTCGAACTCCCCCGACTTTTCGGCGAGCCAAACCAGCTCGCGCACGCAAAACGGTCACCACGATCCCCGAAACACGACCAGCAACACACCGCGTCCGCGCTGTTCCCCGAGCCGAAACGGCGCGCCGTCCCGAACACGCACCGCTTCGATTTCAACGCGCGCGCCCAACGCGGGCGGCTCGCTCGGCGCCGCGTAGTTCACGAGCGACCCTAGCCAATACAGATGCCCGCCGGTCAGCAACGTCGCGACCACCGCGGCGGCAAGCCGTCCGCCCGCACGCTGCTTGCGCCAGGCAGACCAACCCCAAAGACAGCCAAGGACGGCGATGCCTTCGCCCACAAAAAGCGGGACATCGGGTAGCCGCAATGCCGCCGGCAAGAACGAGACGGTGAGGCCCGCTAGGACAACGAAGACGGGGACGGCGCCGCGGAAGAATCGGCCGACAGATCCGGATCGACCGGGGGAGCCGCTTGCGGAGCGTTCGCGCATCGCGCGAGGATACGCCGGGCGACGTCTTTGCCCAAAACACCGGTGCGCGCGTTCGGGCCGATGCAGGCCGGACAGCCGTAGGCGCACGCGCACGCCTCGAGCCGTTCGCGCGCGGCGCGCAGGAGCGTCGGCCAGATCTCGAAGATTCTCTCGGCCAGCCCGACGCCACCCGGGGTGTTGTCGACCAGGAACAAGGACGGACAGCCGAACTCCGCCGAACGGATCTCGGTCTTGCGGCGGACATCGCCCACGCCACAGCCCAGATAGAGCGGCAACAGGTGCTGCAACAGATAGCCGATTCCGCTCCAGGCGCCCGCGTTCCGGGGATCGTTGAGCCCCAGCTCGATGGCGACGGCGCCGTCCATGAGCATCCACGCGGCGGTCGTCTCCATCTCCTCGGGCGGCAGGTCGATCTCGCCCGCGCCCACGTTCTCGCGGGTGTAGAACTTGATCTTCTTGAACACCGTCGCCAGCGTTTTCACCCCGACCTCGCCGCGATGCAGACGGAATCCGGGTCCGGCGCGGTCCTCGTCGGCGTGCACGACCCGCACGTCCACGTCCACCTCGGCCTCGGTGAAGTAGTCGGGGTTGATGCGCTTGGCGTAGGCGCGCCGGTCGTCGTACTCGATCCGCGAAATCAGGAACTGCTCGCCCTGAAAGCCGTAGATCGCACCCTCGTGAATCTGGGTCATCGCGTCGGCGCGACTCACCTCGGCCATCACGATGTTTTTGTCCTCGTCGATCACGACGAAGTAGTCGACGTCGGCCGACGTCAGGCTCACGTCCTCGGCGGGATACGCCTCGGCCATCCAGTGGTAGCGCCCGCCTGCCTTGTGCAGGATGCGCGCCTCGCGCGCGAGGTAATCGAGCACCTCACCCGTGACCGGGTTTCCGCCAAAGTCGGTACCCTCGTCGAACGGCAACTCGAACGCCGCGCACTTCAGGTGGTTGACGAACACGATCAGGTTGTCGGGGTCGATGACCGCGGCCTCCTGCGGACGATCGAGCACGTACTCCGGATGCGCGGCGACATACTGGTCGAGTGCGGTCGAACGGCAGAGCATGACGGCGAGACTCGTGCCCGCGCGCCGGCCCGCGCGACCCGCCTGCTGCACCGTCGATGCGAGCGTGCCCGGGTAGCCGGTCAGGACGGCGACGTCGAGTGAACCGATGTCGACGCCGAGCTCGAGCGCATTCGTGGAGACGACTTCATGAATCTCGCCGTCCCGCAGCCCCCGTTCGATGGTGCGCCGCAGTCTCGGCAGGTAACCGCCGCGATATGCACACACCGTCTGGTCGGGCAGCCCCCGGTCGCGGTTGCGGTCTTTTAAGTACTTCGTCAGCACCTCGACCATCTGCCGCGAGCGCACAAAATAGATCGCCTGCACCGCGCCGCCCGCAAACAGGCCGGACAGCCGCCGCGCCTCCTCCAGCGTGTTCGCGCGCAAGCCGAGGTCGCGATTGACCACGGGCGGGTTGTAGAGGCAGAAGTGACGCTTGCCCTGCGGCGCCCCCGACTCGGTAACGAGCTCGACCGGCACGCCGAGCAGTTTGCGCGCGTGCTCCTGGGGGTTCGCGATGGTCGCGGACGAGGACAAAAACACCGGATCGGCGCCGTAGTGGCGGGCGATGCGCCGCAGCCGCCGAAAGACGTTGGCAACGTGGCTGCCGAACACCCCGCGGTACGCATGCAGTTCGTCGACGACAACGTAGCGCAGCCCCTGAAAGAGATCCGTCCACTTGACGTGGTTCGGCAGAATGCCCCCGTGGAGCATGTAGGGGTTGGTGACGATGATCTCGCCGGTCTGGCGCAGCACCGCCCGCGTCGAGGAGGGCGTATCGCCGTCGTAGGTGTAGCATCGCGCGCCCTGAGGCAGCTTCGCGATGACCCCGTTGAGCTCGGCGACCTGGTCCTGGGACAGCGCCTTGGTCGGGAAGAGGTACAGCGCGCGCCCCCCCTCCTTGCGACAGATCGCGTCGAGGACCGGCAGGTTGTAGCAAAGGGTCTTGCCGGACGCCGTCGGGGTGACGACACAGACGTTCTTGCCCTCGTGCGCGAGGTCGGCCACCCGCCGCTGATGAGTATAGAGCTGCCCAAAACGGTACTCCTGGAGCGTTTTCTTGAGATCCGGGTGGACCCAATCGGGATACGGCGCGAATTGGGCCGGCGCCGCCTCCTGCGTCCTCCAGGTGACGATGTTTTGGGCGTAGCGCGGCTCGGAGCGCAGGCGCTCGATCACCTCGGCCAGCGGAAGGGACGCCTTCGGAATCGTCGTCACGCAGTCGATTTGACCCTGCGGGGGGGACGCCACCGCGACGTGCGTTCTAACTGTAGAATCTGCCTGCGAGGTAACCCCCCATGAACAACCGCATTACGACCAAGAGCATCGCCGTCCTTATGCTTTTTGCAGCTCTCGGAACGTCTGACGACACCGTTTCCCCGGATACGGAGGTCATCGTGAAACTGAAGGGGATGGTCGCGGAAGGGGAAACACGGCTCGGGTATTCGCGCCCGCGCGTGATCCGCACCGAGCGGACGGTGCCGCGTTTTCTGTTCGAGGTGCCGAAGTTCCAGTCCAAGGAGCCGTTGTTTTTTCGGATCGCGCTGGGGCAGACCGAGGGTGAGCCGTTTTATGCGGCGCTCGACCGCTCGCCGGCGGGGCTGTATTACGACCGGCTCTATATCGACAAGGATCGCGATCTGGACCTGACGAACGATGGCGAGCCGTTCAAGGCGCGCATTCGCACGATCTGGACGACCAACGAGAAGTTGATCGAGTTCTTGGACCTAAAGCTCGAACTGCCGTATCGCGTCGAGGGCAAGGTCAGCAAGCAGGCGTATCCGTGCGTCGTGTTTTTCACCCTGAAGCCGGGGGAGACGCTGCCGAAGAGGGTCGCCATCGAGCGCGACGGGTGGCGCGCCGGGAGCACCAAGATTCAGGGCGCGGAGTACAGCCTCGTCGTGGTTGATGACGATTCGGACGGGCAGTTTTCTACGAGCGACTCGTGGGCACTGCTGCCCGCGAACACCGCGCCCGCGAAGATGCTCGGCCCGGACGCGACGCGCACGATGCTGTTTCCGAGTTGGTCCACCGATCAGAAGTGGACCGTCGAGGTGAAGGCCGTCGCCTCGGGCGGCGCTTCGGTGACGCTGCTCGTCAAGCGGTCGCGGGAGACCGAGCGGCAGTATTTCACGCGCGTGGCCACGGCCCAGCAGACCGCGGAGGAGCGGCAACTCAAGATCGATCCGCTGCGTCCGAAGATCGGGTCGCGCCAAAAGGTCGACTGGATCACCCGCAAGGACGCCGGCTACGCGCTCAAGATCGCGCAGAGCCCCAACGTCCAAAAGCCGGTGCTGCTGGCGTTTGACCAAAAGACCTGCCGCTGGTGCGCGATGATGTACAAGCACACCTTCACCGACCGCGAGGTCTACCAGTTGATGAAGCGGTTCGTGCCCGCGCGCATCCCCTTCAAAAAGAGCGGCGACGACTCGAAGAAGTACAAGGCCCAGGGCACGCCGACCTACGTCGTCCTCAGCGTCGAAGGCGCCGAGATCGCGCGCCACGTCGGCTTCATGCGCCCGACCGCGTTCGCCGCCTGGCTGAAGAGCGCGTTGCGGTAGGACTCGGAACGGTTGTGTTAGGGGGCGCCGGGGCGGCGGGGACCAGTATTCAAAAACCGCGTGACGCCTATTCGATCGGCGGTTCCCACAGCACGCCGCTCTCCAGCCACACCTCAAAGTCCTCCCGCAGACCGCCCTCGATCCGCCCGAGCTGTTTCCTAAACTTGTTGGCGGGCAGGGCGAGCTTCTGAACGTCGATGCGACTCTTCTGCGTCAAGCCGGTCGCCGCGAAGTCCGGGTGGAAGCGCTCAATCACGAAGTCGTTCGGCCCCATGAGGTCGAACTTGGTGCCGATCAGCGGCCGCCCGAAGGGTGGTCCGCTGCATCGGCTTGTTGGGCGAGCGCGGCCGAACCGGTTTTCAGCCACAGAGGACACCGAGGTCACAGAGAGATTCGCTGAATACCATCCACCAATCGCGGACTGCCGAAGTTGATGATCGGGCCACGCATTCGATCTCCCATCTCTGTGGCCTCTGTGATCTCTGTGGCAAGAACTTCTCCTCCGATCAACTCGGCGCTTGCTCGCAGCACATAGTCCTCGCCCCATGGAATGCTGGCAATCCACGATCTCAGACGACTTGCCTTTCAAGGCTATGGCACGCAGCCGCTTCCTCGTGGAGGACTTTCCACGGCTCCGCGTCTTCCGCGTATCGCTGGGCCTTGGTCGCCAGGTCCTTGATGTCCGTCATCCGGGTCTCTATCCACAAAATAAACCCGTTCGACGTCGTCTACGGAAAGCTAGCGACTAGGGGAGGCCCTAACGTGACGGTATTTGACAATATTCGACACGGGCGCCATAATGAAGGGGCCGCCACGAAGGAGGAGCCCCCATGGCACGATCGATCAACCTGTCACTCACCGACGAGCTGCGCGCGTTCCTCGACGAGAACTCGGGTGACGGAACGCTGTTCTCGACGCCGAGCGAGTTCGTCCGCGACCTGATTCGCAGCAAGAAGGACCGCCAAGACGCGGCGGCACTGCGCCAGGCGGTGCTCGAAGGATACGCAGACGCTCGAGACGGTCGCGCGCACGAGTACACCGGCGACCTTCGCGCCATGCTCGAAGCGCATCGAGGTCGCCGCGGAGGTTCATGAGCAAGCTGCTCCTCACCGAACGCGCTCTCACCGACATCGACGCGATCGAACGCTACTCGGTGGAGCGTTGGGGCCGCCGGATCGCCGACCAATACCTGGCGGATCTGGACGCCGCTCTCGGCCGCTTAGAGGAAGACCTCTCGCTCTTCAAGGGGCGTCACGACTACTCCGGCCGCCTCCGGTTCTACAACGTTCGCGAGCACACGCTCGTGGGTGACGTAGTCGGCGATGTCGGCTTCGTACTGACCGTGTGGCACGGCAGCATGGACTTCATCGACCGGCTCCCGAGGACCGAGCCTGGTCTCCTGCTCGAAGCCGAGATCATGGCCCGCCAGATCGAAGGTGAGCGCGACGCCGACCACGCCGAGTGAGCACTGGCCCTACTTCCCCTCGCCGAGGCTGGCGAGAACGAAGGCAAGTTCCGGGTCGTCGATCGGCCCGCGCGTGGTCAGGTGCAGGATCACGACCCGCGTCTTCTTTTTCTGCCAGCGGATGCCCCAGACGTAGGTACGCTTCACGAAGCGCTTCCCGGCCTTGTTCGTGCCCGCGCCTTGGAACATGGGTGCGCGGAATTTCGACCCTGTCCGCACGGAGCGCGGGCGACGGCTTCGCACCGGGCATGCGCTGCGAGTCCGTGATGACCTTCACGCGCGTTGGTGCGACTCCGAACACCCGGGCCACCGCGGTGCGGTGTGCGCTGTTCCCGCACGTACCGCCCGCCGCGGGATCAACCGGCTTCCCCGCGCAACAAACAGCAGGATTCCCTGGCCCCCGGACGACGAGTCAAGGGCCTACACGGTCTCCCAGTACAGATCACCCACCGAGAAACCGTGCCCATCGAATTCTTCGCTGAAGACGTCATTCGGGAACGCCTTTCGCAACGCCTCGAAGGACGCATTGAGCACTGGTCTCGAAAAACTCGGAACCGAAACGACGCTCAGCATCGTGTTTGTGCTCGCCAAACTGGCGCTCTCAGCGCGGATGAAGGCCAAGGGCATCTTCTGATGGACGACCGCGACCAATTCCTTATTCTTCAGCAGGCGGACCCATTCTTCTCCCGCCCCTTCATCCCAGTCTGTCTCAGTCCCCCGTACCAGTCGCCGCAATGCTCTTACCGCACTGCGCACGTCGTGCGTCTTGGCGGCCACGCGTTTGAGAACAATTGAGATATCGTTCACGTTTTGATGTTACTCCGGGGTCCCGGGCGCTCCGCGGATGCTCCCGTTCCGCTTGCGGTACACGTCAAGACGTTTCGTGCGATGGCCCGTGCGCCCATGGACGCCCACGAACTTGTCGGTGCTGACCTTAACGAAGGCCACCCCGTCGGGCGCGCCGCGAACACGACCGGCCCCCGCAAGCGCCGACGCCGCCGCATGATCTGGATCGCGCTGCTTGTCCTGGTGGTCGCCGAGGTCGCCGCCCGCCTGCTCGTCGGCCATCCGCAGGCGGAACCGCTGCCCACGCTCCAAGTGCGCGCGCACCCGACCTGCGGCTGGGCGATGGTTCCGAACTCGTGGCACCGAACCTACGCGCACAAGGTCAAGGTCAACGCGTTCGGCCTGCGCGGCCCGGAGCCGGTGCAGGGTCCGGGACCGAAAGTCGTCGTCGTGGGCGACACCTTCGTCTACGGCCTCGGCCTCGCGGACCACGAGACCTTCCCGGCGCAGTTGCAAACCGCAATGGACGGCCATGCGGTCGTGAACGCGGGCGTCCGCGGCTATTCCACAAACCAGGAAGTCGCGCTGCTCGACGAGCTCCAAGAGCAAACGGACGGCGATGTCATCGGCATCACCGTCTTCTGCTGGCAATGGGACGATCTGTATGAAACCAACATCGGGGCAGCGCACAATAGGATCGAGGGGCGCGGGGATGTGGCCTTCGACACCCGCACGAAAATCGAGGGCTGGACGTGGTGGAAATGGCAGGGCCGCGAGCTGCTGCGCAGGAGTGCGCTCCTGATGACCCTGCACGAGTGGCGGAAGACCCCGGCCGATCAGATCCCTCGCAATCCGGACTGGAACAGGGTGATCGCCCAACTCGAGCAGGCGCGCGCCGTGTCGAAGTCCAACAGGTTCGTGTTGTTCGTCGTCCCGCATCCCCTGGGCATTCACGACAAGAACTTCCCGAGCCGCGAGCTGGAACAACAACTCCTCGCCCGCTGGCAAGGCCAAAAGATCTACCCGCTGGAGCCGCTACGGACAGCGTTCAGCAAGCCCCCGGTGATCCCGTACGACGGCCACTACGCCGCCGAGGCAATGGCCGTGATGGCACAATCGGTCGCGCACGCGCTGGCAACAAGGAGCGACTGACGCGAGCCTGGCGGGACCGGCAGGCGGCGCGCTACTTCCGCTCGCCGAGGCTGGCAAGAACGAAGTCCAGCTCCGGGTCGTCGATCGGTCCGCTTGCGGATACGCGCAGGATCACGACCCGCGTCTTCTTTTTTTTCCAGCGCGTGCCCCAGACGTAGGTCCGCTGCACGAACCGCTTGCCGGCCGTGCTCATGAGCACGACTTCGAACATGTTCGCGCGAAACTTCGAACCCAGACGGACGACGCGTGGACGGCCCCAGGGGGCGATGACGCCTCGGCCTCCCGAGGGGCACCAGTCCGTCCCCCGGCACCCGCCCGCAGACGGACTCCACACGCCAGCCAGGACTCTGCGGCGGTTCACGGCGAGAAAGCCGCAGTTCGGCACCCTTGCTCCCGCACGCGCCATCCGCAAGACCTCACGCCGCGGCATCAACCCGATCTCCCGCGCCAACAACAGCACGATTCCCTGGCTCCGTACTTCGATTGGCTCCGTACTTCGATCCATGCCTGCATCGCGCCCGTCTCGTCCTGCCAAACATTCCACACCTTCACGACGCACAGAGGTCCGGCGGGGGTGACTTGGACTCGAACGCGGCGAGGGGCGGTGTCTGCCTGCAGCACGATCTCTCGCGAGGGTCTGTTGTTGACCGACAAAGTCCCTTTATCTACGGCCAGTCGAGGGCCCTGCCGGACCCGCTCACGGACCGGACGAAACGCACGACAAGACCTGTTCCGGCAGCGACGGTGATCTCGTGGATGGAATGCACTGTCAGCCCGCGATAGCTGATGGGTTCACCGCGGCTGTCTGCGAACCGTTCTCCGAGTGGATTGCGGGACATCAGTAACCAATCCCTCCTGAAGGGATCAATAGCTGCGTTGCAGCGCTTCAAACGCGGCCGCGGTCCTTCGAGCAACCTGTGGCCCACGTCGCGGTTACTAATTCGTCGTCGAAGGCGGCCAACTAGGTGCGCAGCTTCGCCAGTTCTTCGGTCAACACCGGGACCACTTCGAACGCGTCGCCGACGATGCCGTAGTCGGCGACCTTGAAGATCGGGGCTTCGGAGTCCGTGTTGATGGCGACGATGCACTTGCTGGTGCGCATGCCGGCCAGGTGTTGGATCGCGCCTGAGATGGCGATCGCGATGTACAGCTTCGGGCTCACCGTTTTACCGGTTTGGCCAACCTGCTCTTCGTGCGGGCGCCAGCCCGCGTCCACCACCGCGCGGCTTGCGCCGCACACGCCGCCGACCGCTTCGGCGAGGTTTTCGACCAAGTGCCAGTTCTCCGGGCCCTTCAGGCCGCGGCCGCCCGAGACGATGATGTCCGCTTCGGTCAGGTCGAGCTTCTCGCTGGCTTTGGCGAGAACCTCTTTCACGACCGTGCGGATGTCGTCCTGGGTCACGCCCGCGTCGATGGTCTCGGTCGCAGCGCTCTTGCCCGCTTCGGCGGCGGCCGGCTCAAAGACGTTCGGGCGCAGGGTGACAACAACGCAATCCGTGGAGCCGCGCACTGTGGCCATGGCCTTGCCGGCGTAGACCGGTTTTTGGGCGCAGACATCGCCGTCCGTAAGCTTTAGTTCGACGAGGTCCGTCAAGATTGCGCTTTGTGTTGCTGCGGCCAGCGCGGGCGCCAGGTCGCGGCCGGTCGTGGACGCCGGGAAGATCACGACGTTGGGCGACGATGCGGCGACGGCTTTCAGCATCGCCTTGAGGTGGCCGTCCACCGTGAAATGCGCGAACGCGTCGGCGTCGGCGACGAGCACGCGGTCTGCGCCCAGGGCCGCCGCGTCGTCCGCGAGCGTTGTCACGCCCTGGCCGATCAGCACCGCGTCGATGCCTTCGACGATGGTGCCGTCGCCGCCGAGGCCTTGCGCGGCACCCATCATTTCCGCGGCGGACTTCTTAAGCTTGCCGCCCGGCGCTTCGAGGAACACGCAAACCCGGGTCACGAGAGCACCTTTGCTTCCTGGCTCAGCAGCCGTACCAGCTCGCCGACCGCGTCCTTGCCCTCGCCGACGATGCGGCCGCCCTCGCGCGCCGCGGGCGGTTCGAGCTTGTCGAGCGCCATCGTGCCTGCCGGCGCGGGCGCATCGATCTCCTCGAGCGGCTTTTTCTTCGCCTGCATGATGCCCTTGATCTTCGGGTAGCGGGGCTCGGCGAGACCGCGCTGCACCGTGAATGCCGCGGGCAGCGTCACCTCGATGACCTCCGTGCCGACTTCGGACTGGCGGTGCACCGTCGCCCTGCCGTCCGCCACGTCAAGCTGCGCGACGAGCGACACCACCGGTAGATCGAGCAGGCGCGCGACCATCACGCCGACCGCGCCGTTGTCGGCGTCGATCGACTGCTTGCCAAACAGCAGCAGGTCGCACGCGCGCCCCTTGATCACGCCCGCCAGCGCCTGCGCGATCTCGAGCGGACCGCGGTTGCCGCCTGCGTCTTTGAGATGCACCGCCTGGTCCGCGCCCATCGCGAGCGCCTGGCGAATCTCCTTGGTCGCGGCCGCCACACCGAGGCACACGACCGTGACCGTGCCACCGTGCGCCTCCTTGAGTTGCAGCGCCTTCTCGACAGCGATCTCGTCGTACGGCGAAATCACGTGATCCACGCCATCTTGCTCAATCGATTTGGCGTCGCCGGCGACCGTAATCTTGGCCGCCGAATCCGGCACGCGCTTCATGCAAACGATGATGTCCATACGGCGCGCATTGTCCCCCCCGGGGCAAGCCGCCGCGCCTCAGGTCCGCTCCCGGCGTTTGTCAAAATCGCTCTTTTGTGCCGGGCTCGGTATGGGCTGCCAAAGGGTCGTACGACCCACCACTTCGTCACGCCAGCGAGCGGATCCTGGCCGTTCGCAGAAAATGCCGCGGCGGCGTAGTCGGGGGGCGGGGGCAGCCGCACGCGCCGTGACGCCGCGCCGTCGGGCCTGCCTGCACGCCTCACCCCGCTACATCTTGAATTTCTTGCCGAGGTAGACCTGGCGGACGAGCGGGTCGTTCACGAGATCGCCGGCCGGGCCGTGGCGGAGGATGCGGCCCTCGAAGATGATGTAGGAGCGGTCCGTGATCGCCAGCGTTTCGCGCACGTTGTGGTCGGTCAGCAGCACCGAGATGCCGCGGCGGCGCAGGCTGGTGATGATGTCCTGGATGTCGGCCACCGCGATGGGATCGACGCCGGCGAACGGTTCGTCCAGCAGGAGAAGGCGCGGGACGCACAGCAGCGCGCGAGCGATTTCGAGGCGGCGGCGCTCGCCCCCCGACAGGACTTCCGCCGACCGCTTGCGTAACGATTCCAGTTCGAGCGCCGACAGACCCTCGTTGACCCGGTCCATGCGCTCCTTGCGGCTCAGGTGCAGCGTCTCCGCGACCGCGATCAGGTTTTTTTCGACCGACAGGCGGCGAAAGATCGACGGCTCCTGCGCCAGGTAGCCGAGGCCGAGCCGCGCGCGCCGAAACATGGGCAGGCGCGTCACATTCTTGTCGTCGAAGACAACCTTGCCGGCGTCGGGCCGAATCATGCCCATCGCCATCTTGAACACCGTCGTCTTGCCCGCGCCGTTCGGTCCCAAGAGCCCGACGATCTCGCCCGGCTCGACCGTGAACCCGATGTCGTTGACGACCTTGCGCCGCTTGTAGATCTTCGTCAGCCCCTCGGCCACGAACAGACTCATGCCGGCAATTCTAGCCGCGGGAAACGCCGAAACGTAACGCCCGCGCCACGGTGTTCGATCCGTAACGGTTCCGCGAAGCCTCGTGAGGCTCCTTTTCTCACCACGAAGGGCGCGAAGGACACGAAGATGATTCTGAACACATGATTCCGAGATCGAACAGCTTTCGCCGGTGGCCCGGTGCTTGAGCTCATGGACTCAGAGGCTGTGAATAAATCTCCTCTGGCTTCGGCCGGGCCTGACGACGGGATCTATTCACAACCTCTCAGGTCCTACCTTCGTGATCTTCGTGTCCTTCGTGGTGGCTATTGCCCTTCGGGAGGCGCCGAGCGAGCCTAGAGCACGAATCGCTTGATGCCGTCCTTGAGGAGTTCCACGTTGAAGTTGATGAGCAGGCCGATCCGGACATCGGACAGCTTCATGTATGTCAGGAGCTGCGCCTTATGGATTCCAAGAACTTGGGCGACACTTTTCAGTTCGACAACCAGACAGTGGTCGATCAGGAAATCTACCCGATAGCCACACTCCAAGCGGACTCCCTTGTACTCGACCGGAATCGGAGCCTGAAGCTCGAATGGAATCTTGGCGAGCGTCAGCTCGTGCGCAAGGCACTGTTCGTAGGTCGATTCCAGGAGACCCGGGCCAAGCGCCCGGTGGACCTCGAGCGCACAACCGATGACACGGTGCGACAGCTCATCGAACTCGTGTGCTCGTCGCTCGCGCACATCGTCCAGCTTCTCCTCGTCGATCAGCTTGCGCAGTTCGGGGTCGGCGGCCTCGCGGCGCGCCAGGATCTCTAGCGCGTCTGTCGTTTCGGTTCGCTTGCTCTTGCTCACCGGATCAGCTTGACGCGGGTGGGGCCCTTGTAGACCGGGGGGGCGTGGATCGGCCAAAAGACCGAGAACGCGCGGCCGATCAGGTTGCGGCGCGGGACGAACGAGCGGTCGATCGTGTCCCAGGTCTTGACGTCGCCGCTCTTGAAGCGGCGGACGTGGCCGAAGATGTCGGCCTGGACATAATGGACCGTGTCGGGGTCGGCCAAGGTCGGTTCCATCGACGGCGGGTTGTTGACCCCGCGGCGCTGGTCGAACGCTTCCCACTGGATCACTTCGCCGCTGTTGAGTTCGACGCGGACCACGCGCCACTCGCGACTGTCCTTGCTCGAACTCGTGTTGTCGCCGAACGCCATGAAGTGGTCCGCCGGAATGTCCCACTCGGTGCGGCCGTTGGTGCCCGACTGGTACATCACGTCGCGATCGATGAAGATGTCTTTCACGATGGCCCTCAGACCCGTGCCACGGATCGCGATGCGATTGCCGAAGTCGTCCAGCCGCGGCGGCTCCGCGGGCGGCGACGGATAGGGAAAGACGAATTCGTCGCCATCGATGTTGACGATCAGGGTGTCGTCCACGTTCGTGAACGAGACCTCGAGGGAATCGCCGTCCGTCAGCTTTTGATCGAGAGGAAACTCCGTCTCCTTGCCGTTTCGCTCGCAGACGCAGACGCTCTTGTTCTTGCCGAGGACCAGCCGGTGGTTTTGGCCGTGCTCGCGGATGATGATCTCGAGCGTGCCCGCGCGTTCGATCTCGACGTTGAATCCGACGCGCACGTCGCCGACCTCGTGCGTGGTCGAGGACAGGTTCGGCCAGCTCGGGTAGGGCATGACCTTCGGCCGGAAGAACAGCTCCGACGGGCCCGGGGTATCGACCGTGAAGCGGCGTCTCTCTTCGTCGATGCTCCACTCCTCGCCCGCCTGCCACACCGTCGTGTCGACGAAGTTGCCCGGGGCCTCGAACGGCGGCGGGTAGTACCGGTTGAGCATCTGGTCGCGCGCGCCGGCGGGCTTGCGGGCGATCGCCCACGTCTTGCCCTGATCCGGGCTGGTCCAGATGTCGCCGTCGGCGACGCGCAGGCGGTCGCCCGGCAGGCCGATCAGGCGCTTGATGAAGTTGATGTTCTCGTTGACCGGGTAGCGAAAAACGATGACTTCCCAGCGCCGCGGCTCACGCCGCTGGTAGACGAACTTGTCGACCAGGATGCGGTCGCCGTGCCGGCGATAGCCGCTCGGGCCCGCGTGGTCGCCAGACAGCGTCGGCCGCATCGAATGCGTCGGGATGCGGAAGGCCTCGATGCAGTAGTGGCGGATGACGAGCGCCATCGCGATGGCGACGGCGAACGCCTCGATGTTGTCCCGAATGAACCTCCCCATGCGCTCCCGTTTCGCTCTCGCTACTTCTTCTTTTTCTTTTCGCCGCGGCCGAGGACCGCCAAGAAGGCTTCCTGCGGGATGGACACGTTGCCGACGCTGCGCATCCGCTTCTTGCCCGCCTTCTGCTTCTCGAGCAGCTTGCGCTTGCGCGAGACGTCACCGCCGTAGCACTTCGCCGTCACGTTCTTGCGCATCGCTCGGATGGTTTCGCGCGCGATGATCTTGCCGCCGATCGCGGCCTGGATCGGAATCTCAAACATCTGCCGCGGGATCGCCTTTTGCAGCGCGCGAATGATCTCGCGGCCGCGGCGCTGCGCGACATCGCGGTGGCAGATGACCGAAAGCGCATCGACCTCGGTGGCGTTCACGAGCACGCGCATCTTCACGAGGTCCGCATCGAAGAACCCGCGCAACTCGTAGTCGAGCGTGCCGTAGCCGCGCGTCGCGGACTTCATCTGGTCATAGAAATCGAACACCATCTCCGACAGCGGAATGTCGCAGATCAGGATCGTGCGCGTCGGGCCCAGGTAGTCCTGCGAGACAAAGGACCCGCGACGGTCGTTGACCATCGACATGATCGGCCCCATGGACTCCGGCGGCATGATGATCGACGCGCGCACGACCGGCTCACGCAGCTCGTCGATCACGCTTGGGTCGGGCAGCTCCGCGGGCCGCTCGACGCGGATCACTTCGCCGTTGTTTTGCTTAACCTCGTAGGTGACGTTCGGCGCGGTCTGCAGGATCTCGACGCCGGCCTCGCGCTCCAACCGCTCCTGCACGACCTCCATGTGGAGCATGCCCAGGAACCCGCAGCGAAATCCGTGGCCGAGCGCCTCGCTCGCCTCGGGGTGATACGTGAACGACACGTCGTTTAGGTGCAGCTTGTCGAACGCGCCGCGCAGCTCCTCGAAGTCCTGCGTCGAGGACGGATACACGCCGCAAAACACCAGCGGCTTCGGCTCTTTGAAGCCGGCGATCACCTCCACGGTCTTGTCCGTCGCGGACGCGATCGTGTCTCCGATCTTGACGTGCTCCAGGGTCTTGAGCGAGGCGCACACATAGCCGACGCTGCCCGCCTCGATCCGACCCTGCTTTTCCATCTTGGGCGTAAACGCGCCGACTTCGGTCACCTCGTACGTGCGGTTGTTCGACAGAAACCGAATCTTCTTGCCCTGCTTGAGCTCACCATCGAGCACCCGCACATACACGACCACGCCGCGGTAATCGTCGTAGATCGCGTCGTAGATCAGCGCTCGCACCGGCTTGTCCGGATCGCCCTCCGGCGCCGGGAACCGATCGATGACCGCCCGCAGAATGTCATCCGTCCCCTGCCCGGTCTTCGCCGAACACTGGATCAGGTCGGTCACGTCGAGGCCGAGGCCGTTCTCGATCTCCTCGGTGACCTCGTCGGGCCGCGAACCGGGCAAATCCACCTTGTTCAGAACCGGCACGATCTCCAGCCCCGCCTCGACCGCGAGATACAGGTTGGCGACCGTCTGCGCCTCGACCCCCTGCGCCGCATCGATCAAGAGCAGCGCGCCCTCGCACGCGTGCAGGGACCGCGAAACCTCGTAGCTGAAATCGACGTGCCCGGGGGTGTCGATCAGATTCAAAGTGTGTCCATCAAAGGGCATCTGAACCGCACTCGCCTTGATGGTGATGCCCCGCTCGCGCTCCAAATCCATGCTGTCCAGCGCCTGGTCGCGAAA
This sequence comes from Planctomycetota bacterium, assembly GCA_021776735.1. Lineage (GTDB taxonomy): Bacteria > Planctomycetota > PLA2 > PLA2 > PLA2 > JAJFFH01. The sequence continues at coordinate 247,431 of JAJFFH010000040.1, forward strand.
CTTCCGGTCCGTAATCACCCCGGTCTTCAGCATCAGCCGGTCGGCCAACGTCGACTTGCCGTGATCGATGTGGGCAATGATGCAGAAGTTTCGCAGATGCGTAATCAGCATGGAGAGCCCGGATTATAGGGGTGGGTGCCATCCACCCCTTTCTTGCCGCCCGGGGCGTGGATGTCGCCCCGCCCACACTATTCATGGCCACGTGGAGCATCGGCCCGACGCGTTCGTGCGGACATAATCCCGAACGGCAACGGCGCCGTTCAAACGTTCCGGCCGTTCGTTCTGGGCGAGGACAGATTGTCGAGGTCGAGGAACGACGACGAAGGCGGCTCGGAGGAGCCGTCGAGGAGAAGAGACGCGGAGATCGGCGATATGGACCGGCCAGAACCCGCGTGGTCGTGAATGGTGCGGGCGAAAGGGGGGGTAAGGGGGCGCGGGGGCAGGGGGACTAGGTCGGTTCGATACGGGCGCGGAGTTCCGGGTCGGCCAGCTTTTTGGCCAGCGCACGCAACGCGACGCCGCGGTGGCTGATTGCGTTTTTTTGCTCGGGCGAGAGCTCCGCGGTCGTGCAGCTCGACGGCGCGTGAAAAAAGACGGGGTCGTATCCGAATCCGTGGTCCCCGCGCGGTGCCGCGATGATGCGCCCTTCCACGCGCCCCTCCGCCTCGACGACAACGTCGTCCCCGACCGCGATCGCGATGTGGCAGAAAAAATACGCCTCGGGTTCGGACAGTCCCTCTTCGCGGATCCGGTCCAGCACCTTTTGGAGGTTGGCGGCGTCGTCGCCGGGCTCGCCCGCATAGCGCGCGGAATGCACGCCGGGTTCGCCGCCCAGCGCAGGAACCACAAGCCCCGAATCGTCCGCCAGACACGGGGCGCGCAGGTACGAAGCAAAAACCAGCGCTTTCTTGCGCGCGTTTTCGCCAAACGTCGCGCCGGCTTCCTCGACGTCGGGCAGATCGACGGCGATGACCGCGCGAATTCCGAGCGGTCCGAGAATCTCGCGGACCTCGTGCAGCTTGTGCGGGTTCTTCGAGCCGATCAGGATCATCGCCGTCCGTTTGCTTTTGCCCGCTCTGGCTTTCGTTGCTACTCGAACGCCATCTGCTGCTTGGTGGTGATCTCGGCGATGCCCAGGCGCGCCAGGCGGAGCATTTCCTGGAGCTGGCGGTCGTCGAATGTCGCGCCCTCGCCGGTGCCCTGGATTTCGATGTATTGCGCCTCGCCGGTCATGGCGACGTTCAGATCGACGTCGGCCTTCATGTCTTCCTTGTAGTCGAGGTCGAGCACCGTGCGGCCGCTGACCACGCCGACCGAGACGCCGGCGACGGTGCCGAGCAGCGGCCACTGTTTCCATTCGCGCGACTCGAGCGCGTCGCGCAGGGCGACCCACGCGCCGGAAATCGCCGCGGTTCTCGTGCCGCCGTCGGCTTGCAGGACATCGCAGTCGATCCAGACGGTCTTGTCCTTCAGCGCTTTCAGGTTCACGGCCGAGCGCAGGACGCGGCCGATCAGGCGCGAAATCTCCAGCGCACGCGAGTCGGCGCGGCCGGTGCGGCTTGAGCGGGCCTTGCGGGAGTGGGTCGAGCCCGGCAGCATGCCGTACTCGCCGGTCAGCCAGCCGCGGCCCTGGTTGTTGAGCCACGGGGGCACGCCGTCCTCGACGCACGCCGTGCAGAGCACGCGGGTGCCGCCGTATGAAGTCAGAACGGAACCCGCCGGTCGGTCGTTGAAGTGGCGCTGAAACGAAATGGGTCGCAATTCGTCGTCGCGCCGGCCGTCACGTCGCATGACCGGGAGTATAAGCCGCCCCCCAACCGGTCCGGCGGCTTTGTTCGGAAGTAGGCGGCGGCTCGTGAATAATCAGGGCGCGATGCGCTTTACCAAGATGCACGGTGCCGGCAACGACTACGTGTTCGTGGACCTGTTTGAGGAGACGGTCCACGACGCCCCCGCCGTCGCGCGCGCGGTCAGCGACCGGCACACCGGGATCGGGGCCGACGGGCTGATCCTGCTGGGGCCGCCGGACTCCAGCGAGGCCGACGTACGGATGGTGATGTTTAACGCCGACGGCAGCCGTGCCCAGATGTGCGGCAACGGCGTCCGCTGCCTCGCCCGGCTGGCGCACGCGCACGGTCGCACGACAAGCAACCCGGTCCGGGTCCAGACCGACGCCGGGGTCAAGCTGGTCGAGGCCCGCCCCGAGGGACTGCGGGTCGACATGGGACCGCCCGCGCTGGCCCCCGCGGCGTTGCCGGTCGAGCTGTCCGGCGACCGCATCGTCAACCACCCGCTCGAAATCGACGACGAGCTCTACGACCTGACCTGCGTGTCGATGGGCAACCCGCACGCCGTGGTTTTCGTCGACAAGGTCGCCAACACCGACGTCGAGGGCATCGGGTCGGTGCTCGAACGCCATCCGTTGTTCCCGGAGCGGGTCAACGTGTCGTTCGTCGAGGTCGTCGCCGAGAACGAAGTTCGGCAGCGCACGTGGGAGCGCGGCAGTGGCGAAACGCGCGCTTGCGGCACCGGTGCCTGCGCCGTGTGCGTCGCCGGCGTACTCACCGGCCGCACCGGCGCGCGCATCACGAGCCACCTGCCCGGCGGCGACTTGATTCTCGAGTGGGCCGGCGAAGGCGAGAACGTGTTCAAGACCGGCCCCGCGGTTGAAGTGTTTTCCGGAACGTGGAACGGCGTCGAGGCGCCGGAGTAAGGCAAAGGAGCAAGGCGTGGAGTGCGAAGACTGCGGCTCGCGCAACGTCTCGCGGCGCGACATCGAAGGGCACCTGCTCTACGAGTGCAACCTGTGCGGCAACCTCGAGGGCGACGACCGCGCCGTCATGCTGATCGAGGAGCTGCGCGTCGGCCGCGAACGCGGCATCGACGACGAGGTCATCCCGCTCGTGAGCGTGCTGGAAAGCACCGGGATCTTCAAGATTGTCCGAGCCTCCGCCGGCAACCCCAACCGCAACGAGGCGCCCGTCGTCTTGTTCCAATCCACGAAAAGCGACACTGCCCCGATCGAAAACCTGCTGCGCTCGCTCGAGCTGGCCAACCGCAAGACGCGCCTGCTCTGGCTCATCGAACTCTCGCTGCAACACGCGATCGTCTACACCCTGCGCCCGCGCTTTTGGCGCCCGCCGTCCGACGTCTCTCCCGACGACCTCCGCGTCGCCCAAAAAGATCTGGTCGTACTCGCCAGGCAACTCCGCCGCGACCTGTCACTTTCGTGGTGGCGATAGCAGCGCGGCTTCGATGCGTGCACGCGTCGTGCGCTGGTTCATGTAGTCGAGATACGCGTAGACGTCGCGGCGGAAGTGGCGCAACAGCAGCCGGGGTCGGGGCAAACGTGCGAGATCGTAGGCCTTCACGACAAAGCCGACGGACGGCGATATGTCCGGCTTGAGTTGGACTTCTTCGCGTTGCGGGGCGTAGACGGTCTGGTCCTTGAGTTCGCCGCGCACCTGCACCGTCCACGGCGCCCAGAACGCGGGGAGCGCGAAACGGCCCTGGACATCGGTTCTCATCTCGCGCCGCAACGGCGGCAGGCGACGGCGAACGCGGGCGGGGTTCGTTGTTGTTGCCACGACCAGGAGCCCTGCGACGGGCCGGCCGTTGTGGTCTTTCACCACACCGCGCAACACCGGGTCGATCCGCTCGACTTTCCATTTCACCTTGACCTTGCGGACCTTGACACCCCGCTGCACGAACGTCTGCTCGCCCTCCAGCGTCAGGCCTTCGGCGGCGGCGTGTCCGGCTCTTCCGCTGACCCTATGGCGCGCGAGCAGCGACGGACGAGCGGTGACGGTGCGCCAGGTCGTGAACCGGCCCTCCCACATGCCGGTCGTCGTCGTCTTGGCGGTCGCGCGCGTGGGCGTAGCCGTGAACTCCAGGCTGTAGCGGCCGTCCGGTTGCACCCAGCCACGCACGCGCGGGTAGAGCCGACCGGCACCGCTCCCTCTCGTGAGGGCATCGCCGTCCGTACGCTTTATCGTGAGGCTGTACGACCCTTCGGTTTCGCGCAACAGGAATGGCAGGCGCGCGGCGACCAGCGTGTGCTTGGGCGGGCGCGTCACGAGCGTGAACGTAAAGCGCTCCTCGTGGACTTCGCCGTCGCCCTCCGTGCGCGCCTCGACGGTGCCGCGCCAGATGCGTTCTTCGTGCAACATGACGTCGTCCGCCGCCGCGAACGCCGCGAGAGCGTGGATCAGGATGAGACACCGCACACAACCCTATCGGCCGGATTCTTGCTGGAACTGAGTGCCCCAAAATGTCGATGCGACACCGGGAAGGTACACACAGGTAATCGACGATGGCTCTCTGCCCGAATTGCGGCAACGATGTTCTTGATCCGACGAAGTGCGCGATCTGCAAGGACGGGCGCGGGGCGGCAGCGATGAAGAAGCGGCGGCAGGCGCAGCGGAAGGCGTCGTCGCAGTGCCCGTGCCCGCGCTGCAACGAGGCGCTGGTAACGCAGGACTGGGAAGGCGTCGCGACGCTGTCGTGCGCGAGCTGCCAGGGGACGTTCTTTCCCGGGCAGAGCCTGGAGCAGGTGCTCGACAAGCTGCGCGCGACCGTTGATCCCATGGACGCGCAGGCGGTGCTCAAGGAGTTCAAGGACCGGTTCAGCCGCCAGCTTCCAGACGCCATCCGCTACAAGTCGTGCCCGGTGTGCGAGGGAGTGATGACCCGCCGCGGCTACGGCACAGTGTCCGGCGTGATCGTCGACGTCTGCACCGACCACGGAACCTGGGTCGATCAGACGCAGTTCGCCGAACTCGCGAACTTCATCTGCCGCGGCGGCGACATCCTGGCCGAACGGGCGTCACGGGTCCGCGATCGCATCGGCCGCCGCAAGGAAATGGGCAGGACAGTCCTCGACCGCTTCCTCGGGAACTGAGGCGAGCCCGCCGGTCTTGCGCGCCCCCGAGCCCCCCCCTCTTACTTCTTGCGATTCATCACCACGCGCCAGCTTGAGTGGCCCGCGTTGATGTTGGACGCGGCCTCTTTCTCGAACCCCTTCGCGAGCACCGTTACGTCCACGCGTGCGGCGTGCAGGCCGCTGATCGTGAAGGTGCCGTTTGCAGCGGTGACCGCGCGACGCGTGCGGCCGTCTGGCGTTCGGGCGATGACGGCAGCGCCGGCGATGGCGACGCCCTTGCGATCCGCAACGCGGCCGCGCAGGGTTTGACCCGCGGTCGCGACGAGGCGGAGGTCGCGCGCACCCGCGTGGACGGTGGCCGGGGCGAGCAGGCGCCACCCGCGCGTGTTGCGTGAGGGCGGGATGCGGACTTCGTGCGTGCCTTCGGCCAGGCCATGCAACGTGAACGCCCCGGCCGCGTCGGTCGCCACCAACCGCCCCGCCGCCGCAAGCCTGACGCCGGCGAGTGGTTCGCCCGCCTCGTCAAACAGGTGTCCGGACGCGGTCAGGGCCCGCTTGAGCACGAACACGATCGGCGCGACGCCGGGCCGTACGTTTTCTTGGCGTACCGTGAGAAAGTCACGGCCCTGCTGATACGGCCCCTGCGACGGCGGGTTCACGACCAGCGTCTGCTCGCCCGTGGCGGCCGGGACCAGCTCGAACGCGCCGTCGCGGCCCGTGACGGCGCGCGCCCGTCCCGCGCGAACGACGATACCGGCCAGCGGGCGGCGCTTGTCGTCGGTCACGCGACCACGAATCGCAGCGGACGTGCGCACGACAATGTGGACGTCGGCGGCGCCCGGCTTCACGCCCGTGCGCGGCTCGTGGGACAGGCGCGGGTCGCGCAGGCTCACCGTGTATTCGCCGCGCGCGAGACCGCCAATCCGGAACACGCCGCGGTCGTCGGTCACGGCCGTTCCGCGGACCGGCCCCAGCGCCTGGACCGATACACCGACCGCCGGCCGGCCGTTTTCGTGGTTCAGGTTCCCTTCGAGCTCGAGGGCCCGCTCCAGGGTGAACGGTCCCGTGCTGCGCACGTTGTGCGAGACGTAGCCGGGTGCAGCCAATCCCAACCACGAGTCGTCGCGCGCGCGCACCGCGAACCGCCCGCTGCGATCGGCGACGGCGAGAACAATGCGGTTTCGCGAAACGACGGCGCCGGGCAGCGGTCGCAGCGACTCCGCGTCCACGACGCGACCGGCGACAAGCGGCAACGGTGTGCGCAAGATCACGTTCACGTCGTACTCCTGGCGCCCGGACTCGAAACGCTTGTCGTTGGACGTCGTGACGGGACGCCCCGGCGAGCGCACTTCGACGCGGAAGGCCCCCGAGCCCCCCCAAGGAACTTCCGCCTCGTACCGCCCGTCCTCGCGCACGGGCACCGGCCTCGTCATGATGACCTCCGGACCGCCGCCAGGACCACGGCGCATCCGGCCGGTCACGACAAAGACCTGCACGTACGTGTCGCGCAGCGGCGTGCCGGGTTCGGCGGTGATCACGCCACTCACATGCGGCGCCGGGGCCATGCGCACGATGAGCGGCGCCGTACTGTCGAACCGCACCTTGAGCGTCGTGCGGACGTAGCCGTTGCACGTCACGTAAAACTCCGGCGCGGCGCGCGGCGTGATGCCTTCGAGCGTGAATGCGCCGTGCTTGTCCGTCGTCATCGTGCCGACAACCGCGCCTGCGAGGGGCTTGCCGCGCAGCGACTCGACGCGACCGGACAGCGACCGGCCGCGGTCGAGCCGCACGTCGATACTCGCTCCGAGCTCGATCGGGATGGGGCCCTTCAAGTAGTGGCCGCGAAACTCGGCGCGCAAGGTGAACGGTCCGTTCTTGAGCCCGCGGAGCTCGAACCTTCCGTCGCGATCCGCGGTCGCGCCCACGCCACCCGCGATGACCCGCGCGCCGGCGAGAGGGCCGGCCGGGCCGAGCACGCGCCCGGTAATCTGCGGCGGCTCGGTCGGCACCGGGCGGCGGCGCAGGACGATGTCGCGGACCGTGGTTTCGTGTCCGCGTAGCGGGACGCGCAACGACTTGCCGCGCGGCGCAACCTGCATGTAGCCGTCGAGGGTCGCGTTGAGCTGGTTGACGACCCCTTCACGCAGCGTGCGGATCGCAAACCGACCGTCGCTGTCACTCGTCGCTTCGCCCGCGCCTTGATGGCCGAAGAAAATGCCGGCCCGGACGCGCACGCCCGCGACCGGCCGGTTGGTGTCCGCTTCCGTCACACGGCCGGCGAGCACCGCGACGGGATCGAGCACGATGTCGAAACGCGGCACGTCTGGCACGCTCACCCGCGCCACGGTGAGAGCCGCGCCTCCGGGCCGCGCCGCCTTGAGCTGCACCGTTCCCCAGCGCAGGCCCTCCAGTCGATACTCACCGCGCACATCGCTGACGGTTCGGACGGCGGCGCTCGAAACGAGCACGCCGGCGGCCGGACTACCGTCGGCTTCGCGCACCGTCCCGCGCAACACGTGGCCCGCGCCGAGATGAAACACGATCTCGGCGTCGCCGTGCACCGTGCGCACGACTGATTCGCGCGCATATCCCGGGGCCGTCGCCTCAAGGTTCCAGCGCGCAGGTTCGAGGCCGTCGATACGCGCGTGCCCGGCACGATCCGTCATCGCGGAGCGGGGTGCAGCGCGTTTCGCCGCCGGGTCGTACAGCTCGCGCAAGAGCCGGGGCGGCGCGCTGCGAACGGCGGCGACGGTAGCGCCGGGCAACGCGCGACCGGCCAGCGAACGTACGGACACGAGCACCGCGAAGGTGCGTCCCTCAACGGCGGGCCGTTTCTTGTTGGCCGATTCGGAGTCCGCGGTTGTCGATGCCGGTGTGCGCGAACGAGCCCGCTCGTCGCGCCCGAACTCGCGCTCTTGCGAATCGGAAACCGCCCACCAGGTCGCAAGCAGACCCAGGAGCACGAGCGCGACAGCCAAACTCTTCTTGAACATGTAGCTTCCCTTCACCAGAGCGGAATGGCCCAACAAGGTCGAGCGGACCGCCGGAAGTCCGCGAGCCACGCCGCCCAGGCCCACCAGGACGGCGATGGACCCGAGCGTGGTCCGCAGTCGTTTCAGCGCACGCGATAGCGTTGCCCGCACGGTGCTCGGCGGTTCGCCACGCAACTCCGCGATCTCGGCTGGCTCGAGCCCGAAGCGCCAACGCAGCAGCCCGACCGAGCGGTACGGCTCGGGCAACGCCAGGAGCGCGCGCCGAATCGACGCCGCCTCCTCGCGCCGGCCCGCCGCGTCCGCCGGCTCCGGCGACGCCACCGGCGGCCGAACGCGCAACGGATCCGGAGCGCGCCGAACCCGACGACACCCCTCCTGCACCTTGCGCCGCAAGACGCCGAGCAACCACGGCCGAGCCGGCCGCGCCGGGTCATACCGATCGACGTGTTCCAGCACGAACAGGAACGTCTCTTGAAGCGCGTCCTCGGCCACCGTCGCGTCGGGCGTCAACCGCGCCGCCACGGCAAAGAGTTGCGGCGCCGCCGCATCAAACAACGCCGAAAAAGCCGCCGGGCCCCGTCGCCGAGAAAACCGGGCCAAAAGCCGATCCCAGTCCGCCATGTACATCTATTGACCCGAGAACGCAGGAGCGCTGCAAGGCATTCGAATCAGCCCGCAGTATTCGCGGCCACGTGGCGGATCGGACCGATGCGTTTCGTAGGAGTGAGTATCTGACGGCAACTGCGCCGCTCCCGCCTTCCTGCCGCTCGTAACCCGCGTGGTCGTGAATATTTCGGGCTAGGGCCCGGGGGCGCGCGTGATGCTCCCTCAGAAAAACAGCACCCTGCCGTCCTGCGGGAGTGGCGGGAACGCAATCCATGATGCGCCGCAAAAGTTCCGCGCTCCATTGATGAATGCGCGCACCTTCCGACTGCTGATCTTCATGCCTTGTGCGGACCGCGCGGCATTGCGGCCTACTCCTCCGCGCGTTCCAGTTGCAGGATGAGGCCCTTGGTGCCTGCCGCGATCCCTTCGCGTTTCAGATCCTTCAAGGCCGGCGGACCGTCTTCGGTTTGCATGAAGCGGCTGATGCGGACCTCGATCGTGTAGGTGCCTGCCGCGAGATCGCGGACCGTGAAGGAGCCGTCCGGACCGATGCGCGCGCCCAGAAGCTGGGCCTGGACCTCGCCGTCCGGGGACGCCGTTTGGCGCACGCGGAGCCAGGTCATCGTGTACGGCTTGCCGTCCGGATCCAGGATCTTGCCCTCGATCGTGAACGCCGGGGCCATGTCGATGTTGGCGCTGCTGATTTTCTGGCCCGGCTCGACGCCGGGGAAGCGGCGCGACATCGTGGCAAAACCCTGCGCCTCGACGCGCACAAGCACGTCCCCCACCGGGACGTCCCCCACGGCAAACCGGCCGCGTTCGTCCGTAAACACGATCGTGCCGCTCGAAAGCGCGCGCCACTGCGTGCCGGAGTCCGCCTTCTTGCCGGGATCCTTCGCGACCGTCACGCGCGCGTTGGCCACCGGACCGCGGTCGCGGCTGCGCACCATGCCCTCGATCCGCGCTGCCGCGACCATGAGCACGTCCATGCCCGTGGACGGCTTGTCGCCGCGGATCGTCTTGGGGGCGCTGCGGCCCGCGTCGAAACCGGGTGCCGTCGCCTGCGCCATGATCTTGGCCAGCGGCACGTTGGGGATCTCGAAGCGGCCCTTTTCGTCTGCGTGCGTCCACAGCCCGCGCAACGCGGCGCGCAACTGCCACGCGCCCCACCCGGTCGCCGCGGACTCGAGACGCACCAGCGCGTGCGGCACCGGATCCCCGGACACGGTGACAACGGCGCCGCCTACGATCCCCGCGGGCTCGAGCGCAAAGTCGCGGCGGACGACGTCTTCGTTCGCGAGCCGCTGCGGACGCATCGGCGAATCGCGATGCGCGGCGTAGCCATTGACCGATACGGTCATCGACACGGAGTCGCCGACGTGATCGAGACGATAGGTGCCGTTCGCGTCGGTCGTGACTTCGCGGTTGCCCATGATGAAGTCCGAAACCTCGACCGTTGCACCCGCCAGCGGCGCCTCGGTCGCCTTGTCCTTCACCTGGCCCTCCAGCACGCGGCCGCGCATGAGCGGGATATCGGGCATCTTGACCTCAGCGTCGGGCTTCAGCCTGAGCTTGCTGACCTTGGTCCACAGCGTGGGATCGGTCGCCATCCAGGCGCCGAGCCGCGCATCGGCGTAGCCCGCCACGCGGACGCCGACCGAAAGAAGCTGCCCGTTGCCGAGTCCCGTGACGCGATAGCGCCCGTACTCGTCGGTGCGCAGCACTTTTGTGAAGTCGGGCATCCGCATCATCATGCTGCTGCCCGACTTCTTGACGAACGTCACCATGACGTCGGCGTTCGTCACCGGCTGTCGCGTTTCCGCATCGATGATGCGGCCCACCAGTGCACCGCCGCCCGGCACGCGCAGGATCAGGTCGTTGTCGAGCGGCACGCGAAAGCGCGCGCCGACGTTGACGTGATCGCCAACCGCGACGCTCGCGTTGTATTCGCGCGCCTGCGGCTCCACGCGAAACGCGAAGCGGCCCGCACCGTCCGTCACCGTCACCTCCTTGGTCATGGACCAGGGCCCACGACCGCCGGCCCACATCGTGACCGCCGCCTCGCCGACCGGACGCCCGGCGGCGTCGAGCACGAAACCCTCCACGGGATAACCACGCGTCATGGCGAGGTTGAGCTCGGTCGGCACGACACCGCCCACGACCACGTTCGAGCGGTAGTGCGGTGCCCAACCATCCTTGCGGGCGCGTACGGTCAGCCGCCCCGGATCGGCGAGACGCAACTCGAACGAGCCATCCTCTGCCGCCTCGGTCCTTTTCAGCACCGGATCTTTCTCGGACGCCTGCTGCGCCATGCGCATGAACGAGAATCCGCCGCCACCGCCCAGCGAACCAACGAGCGCAACCTCGGCACCCTTGAGGCCGCGACCGCCCGCACCGACCACACGCCCGCGCAGGATGTACCAACGCAACAGCCGCAGCTCGCCCGCATCGAGGTCGCCGCTTCCCGGCGGCAGCAGACCGCGTTGCTCAAACGGCTGGATGCGATCGCCCCCGGCGGTGATCACGAAGTCGCCGGCGCGCGGCACCTCGGGAAAGGCGAACGCCCCGGCTTCACCCGTGACACACTCGACCGCAACCGACTCGTCCGCGATGGTTCCGCGCAAGACCAGCTTGACCGTGCGCGCCGGCTGCTCCGGACGCGTCAGCACCGCGCGGCCCTTCACGACCAGGCCGCCGTACTTGGCGATCAGCTTCGCGAGAGCCGCGCCGTCGGTGACAGGAACATCGCCGTCCGTACCTGTCCGGGTTCGATTTTCATCCTCCCCGCGTTCCACGCCGCCGCGGCGATCCGAACGCCCGGAGGCATCGTCCCAGAGATAGTAGAGAAGGCCGCCGAGGAGGAGGACGGCCAGGATGGGCACCGCGCGCTTCATGGGCGCCATCATATGAGATCGGCGAATGGGGGGGCGGGGGCCGGACGGCCGGCCCCCGAATTTTTCGTGTTAGCGCAGCTGGTACGAGGCTTCCAGCGCGCGCTTGAGGCGCGTGTGGCACTCGTCGAGGTGGGCCACGGTGTAGATGTCCACGCCGCCGGCCTGGGCGGTTTCGAGGGCGCTGGCGGTCTTCTTGGCCAGCGCCTTCACGTAGTAACGCACGAGAGTCTGCGCCTGCGCGGGCCAGCGTCCTTCGCGCAGCAGAATGTGGGTCAGGTGCGAGACGTACTCGCGCTGGACGTTGCGCTGGAGGTCGGAGAGCGCGGGAGACCGGTTCGAGGACGGCTTGCTCACCGCCGTCTTCAGGTCGCCGAATACCGACTTCTCGATCGCCTCGAAGATTTCGGGGACCGTCAGGATGTCGGCGCCCTTGTCGCTCTTGTAGCGGGCGTCCAGCACACGGGTCAGGCGGGACGGCGACGTCAGGCTATAGATCGCCGCGCCTTGGATGTTCCCGCAGTTGCTGAGGAAGCCGTACTCGTGGCCGCCAAAGAACAGCGAAAGGAAGTCGTCCGCCCAAAAATCAGGGGCGAGCTTGCGCAGGAGCGCGGGCGAGAAGTCGAAGTACCGGCCGCCGAGGAACTCGTCGCAGACAAAGCGGAGCGCCTCGCGCTGCTTGGCCGCACTGACGGGCACCATCGCCGGGCGCGCGTTCGGGTCGTCGCGGTGGTCGCGGTGAAGATGTTCGCCGCCGATGAATCGCGTCGCGATGCCGGCCGACCACATCCCCTCCCTGAACTGCAGGTTCACGGCGCGGCGCAGGCGGTTGTAGCGCTCACCCTTGGCGACAGCGCGCACGTCCAGTTTTTCGCGCAGCCGCTTCATCAGCGCGACACGTTCCTTGGCGTACGCGAGCGGGTCCGCGCCCATGTCCCACTGGTTGATGTAGGGGTCGTACGACCACAGATCCTCGTCGGTGCCGTAGTCGAGTCCCTTTTCCGCAACGCGCGCGGTGAGCTTTTTCAGCTCCGCGTCCTTTTGGACATAGCCGTACGCGATCGCCCAGTAGTCGTACGGCCCGAGGGTGCGCATCGACCAGTTGCCCTGCGGCTTGCCGTCCGGCGCGATCACGAGCGGGTTGTAGTCCATGACCGACGACGTGATGTCGGCCGGCTTTTCCTTCGAGTTGATCTCGTCATAGGCGCGAAAGATCGACGCCTTGAAGTTATGCCGGAGTCCGAGCGTATGACCGACCTCGTGCATCACGGTGTCCTTGATGAACTGCTGCAGGATCTCGTCCGGGATCACGTCCTTGGTCCCGGTCGCCGGGTTGACCGGCGCGTCGGCGCGCAGCGGCGCGAAGTGCAGCGCGCAGCAGGCGAGCTGGTGGCGCGCGCCCGTGCCCATCGAGCAGAATGCGCGGCGCTGGTAGCCCGCCAGATTCGGCCGCGGCGAATCGCCCGGAATCGCGAACGCGACCGGATCTTTCGCCGGCATCAGGCCCATGCGCGCGAACGGGTGCCGCGCGAGCTCCTTGCGGTCGCGCTCGGACAGCACTCCGGTCGGAATCTGCTTGATGCTCAGCCGGTACTCGTTGAGCGTGAACCGGATGTACTCGTCGTCCATGATGATGTCGGCATCGAGGATCTGCCCCGTGCGGGGATCGACGCGGCTCGGGCCCATCGCGAACGGCGACTCGCTGTAGATCCAGCGAAAGAAGTTGTAGCGGATGTCCTCGGGATCGAGATCGGCAAAGCGCGTGTTCGTCTGCTGGTGCACTACGATCGCGTTGTAGTAGCCGACCTTTTCAAACGCCTTGTTCCACTCGAGAATGCCCTCTTCCACGGCGCGCCGGAATCGGACGGGCACGGTTTTCTCGATATAGAACTCGATCGGCTGCTTGGGCGCGCTCATCGGCAGCTTCTTGTCGGCCTTCTCGAGGTGCCAGCGGTTCACGTAGCGCACGAGGCGCCGGTCGTCCTTGTTGTCCTCGGAGAAGTCCTTCAACACGGTGGTGAAGTACCCGATGCGATCGTCCGCGACGCGCGGCCTGTAGCTCGACTTCGGCAGCAGGGAAACCGAATACGCCAGGGTGATCAGCGTGCCCCGGTTGCTGCTCGGCATCGTGACGCGAATCTCGGTGTTGTCCTTGAAGTTCTTCGTGCCGTCGAACTTCGCCAGCGAGGAATCCTTGCTGCGCCCGACGCCGCCGAAAAACAGCGTGGCGCCGCTCGCAAAAAATCGCCGTCCGTCCGTTACGTAGCCGCCCTTCGGTCCCTTCGCGATGATCCGGTACGTCGCGAGGACGCGGTCGCGATAGGTTTCCTGGATGGCCTGCTTGAGTTCTTTCGTGCCCTTCTTGACGCGCGTGCCGACGTTGCGCTCGAGCAGCACGAGCTTTTTGCCGTGCACCTGCCACATGAGCAGCCAGTCGTTCCACTGGTGGCCGCGCCTGGTCGTGCCGCCGCTGATCGTCGTGGCCATTAAGAACGGCTTGTTGATGTGGCCGCGGGGGATCTCGATCCAGAACTTCGTCTTTTTCTTGTCCTGGTGGATGGGCCAGAAACCGGCGGTCGTCTCGAGGCCCTCGCCCGCTTTCTTCCACGGCGGGAAATCGGGCTTGTCCGCCGCGGCGGGACCCGCGAGGGCGTACGTCGCGACAAGGGCGAGAGCAATCAGACCGGTTCTTTGCATCGTGTTCATCTCCTTGGCTTGGCCGAAGCCGTCATTGTGGCAGGGGCGTGCGTCTGCCGCTCGGATTCCCGTTCCTTCGGCCACTCCGGCGGTTCTCTGAAGCCGGAGCGCGGGCAGGGCCGTGCGTCCGCCACCCCATTTCCGTACCCTGCCGCTGAAAGCCCCCGATGAAAACCGGTCTTGTCACGGATCCGCTCTTTCGGCGTCACGACACCGGCCCCGGCCACCCGGAGCGGATCGCGCGCCACGACGCCGTTCTGGACGGTCTCGAGGGCCTGCCGCTGACCCCGATCGAACCGCGCGACGCCACCCGTCCCGAACTCGCCGCGGCGCACACGAACGCCTACATCGACGCCGTCAAACAACGGATCGAGGAGGGCGCCACGCACCTGGACGGCGACACCGCGGTCTGCGCCGATTCGTACGCCGCAGCCACGCGCGCCGCCGGGGCCGCGCTCGCCCTCGGCGAAGCTCTGCTCGACGGCCGCATCGAAGCCGGTTTCGCCGCGGTCCGCCCCCCGGGCCACCACGCGACCCCGAATCAGGCGATGGGCTTTTGCCTTTTCAACAACATCGCCGTCCTGGCGCGCTATCTCCAGGCGCACGGCCGCCGCGTCGCCATCGTCGACTGGGACGTCCACCACGGCAACGGCACCCAGGACATCTTCTGGAACGATCCCGCGGTCCGCTATTGCAGCCTGCACCAGTCGCCGCTCTATCCCGGCACGGGCGCCGCCCAGGAAACGGGCGCGGACAACGACGGCCACATCCTCAACATCCCCCTACCCGCGGGAAGCGACGGCGACACCTACCGCCAAGCGTTCGAGGAAGGGGTGATCCCCTGGCTAAAGCGTACGGACGGCGATGCCTCCGGCATCCCCGACATCCTGCTCGTATCCGCCGGCTTCGACGCGCACCAGGACGACCCGCTCGCCCAGATGAACCTGACCGCAAACGACTTCGCCGAATTCACGCGGATGCTTCTCGCGCTCAGCCGCCCGACGCTGAGCCTGCTCGAGGGCGGCTACGACCTCGACGGCCTGCGCGACTCCGCGCGCGCGCACGTCGAGGTGCTTCTCGAAGCGTAGTCCTACAGCAGCCGCTGCCGCTTTTTTCTTTCGCGTTCGAACCAGCGTAGTTTTTCGCGCGGGGGCGGCTTGGCCGGGCCGTATTGGTTCGGCCAGGACTGTTTCGTGTATTCCTGTTCCGCGGCGGCGTGCAGGGTGAAGTACGGGTCGTACAGATGCGGGCGGGCCATTGCCACCAGGTCGGCACAGCCCGAGGCGAGGATCGCGTTGATCTCGCCGTGTTTGCTGATGGCGCCGACCGTCATCGTCGGGATGTCGGCTTCGAACCTCACGCGTTCGGCGAACGGGACCTGATAGCAGCGCTCGTACTCCGGCACTTCGTCCGCGTCGGTGTGGCCCGTGGAGACATCGATCAGGTCGCAGCCATGTTCTTTCAGCACGCGCGCCAGCGTGATCGTGTCCTCGATCGTCTGGCCGCCGTCTTTCCAGTCGATCGCCGACACCCGCACCGCCAGCGGACCGGTCCACGCGGCGCGCACCGCGTCGAAGACCTCGAGCGGGTAGCGCATCCGGTTTTCGATATCCCCGCCGTATTCGTCGTCGCGCCGGTTCGTGAGCGGTGACAGAAACGTTCCCAGCAGGTAGCCATGCGCCATGTGGATTTCGAGGAGGTCGAAGCCGGTGTCCTTCGCCATCCCCGCCGCCGCAACAAAGTCGTCGCGCACCTCGTCCATCATCGTGCGATCCATCGGAGTCGGGGTCTGGTTTTCCGGCCGGTACGGGATCGCGGACGCCGCCACGATCGGCCAGGCGCCCTCGTCGAGCGGTCTGTCGATCCCCTCCCACATCAGCTTTGTCGCGCCCTTGCGGCCCGCGTGCGCAAGCTGGACTCCGATCTTGGCCTCGCTCCGGTCGTGCACGAAATCCGTGATGCGCTTCCACGCCTCGACGTGCTCGGGACTGTACATCCCCGCGCAGCCCGGCGTGATGCGCGCCGTGCGGCTCACGTCGGTCATCTCGGTCATGACCAGTCCGGCGCCGCCGATCGCGCGCGAGCCAAGGTGCACAAGGTGCCAGTCGTTCACCGTGCCGTCGTCCGCGCTGTACATGCACATCGGCGAGACGACGACGCGGTTGTTCAACGTGACGCCGCGCAAGGTGAGCGGCTGAAACATCGGCGGCGCGGCGGCGGCGGAAACATCGCCGTCCCTCCTTCGCCCTGTCGGGCTACGGCGCGGCGGGCCCGCTTGCTTTCTTGCGAGGTCCGCCTCTTCCGCGAACCAGCGGTTCACGCCCTCGATGTACGCCTCGTCGCGCAGCCAGAGCTTGTCGTGGCCCAGCCGCTTGTTGCGCGTCATCATCGAGTACGCGAACTGGTCCGGCGAGAGGTGCGCGCGGCGCTTCACCGTCTCGAACCAGCGCCGGCTCTCGGCCGCAATGAGCTGGAGCCGGTCGGTGAACCACCGCCGCTCCTCTTCGTACCACTGGAGCGCTTCGGCCTGCGACGACGCTTCGGTCAGCGCCCAGTCGAGGCAAATCGAGTCCTCCATCGCGAGCTTGGTGCCCGAGCCGATGGAGTAGTGCGCCGTGGACGACGCGTCACCCAAAAGCACGACGTTGTCGGCGTACCAGTGCTCGTTCTTGACCCGGCGAAAGTGAATCCATTCCGACTTGTTGGTCAACAGCCGGTGGCCGTCGAGCTTGTCCTTGTACAGTTCCTCGAAGTAGCGCGCCGCGTGCTCGCCATCGCCGCGGTCCAGGCCGGCTGCCCGGTACGACTCCTCGTCGGTCTCGACGATGAACGTGCTCATCTCGTCGCAGTACTGGTACGCGTGCACGGTAAAAAAGCCGTGCTCGTTTTCGCGGCACCAAAACGTGAACGCCTCGAACGGACATGTCGTCCCGAGCCAGATGAACCACGCCTTGCCGGCTTCGATCGACGGCTTGAAGCGGTCCTTCATCTGCTCGCGGATCATGCTGTTCACGCCGTCCGCGGCGACGATCAGATCGCTGTCGGAGAATCTGGAGAGGTCCGCGACCTCGGTCTTGTAGTGGGTCGGGATGCCGAGCTCTGCCGCGCGCGTCTGCAGGAGGGTCAGCAGGTGCTGGCGCCCGACGCCACAAAATCCGTGGCCGCCCGAGCGCACGACCTCGCCCTTGAAGTGGACGTCCACCTCGTCCCATTTCGCGAACGTTTTCGTGATCGCGTCGAGCGTCGGCGGATCGGCCTCGAGCAGGTTCGCGAGCGTGGCCTCCGAAAAAACAACCCCCCAGCCGAACGTGTCGTCGGCGGCGTTGCGCTCGAACACCTCGATCTCGCAGGACGGGTCGGACTTTTTTTTGAGGATGGCGAAGTAGAGGCCCCCGGGGCCCCCACCGATAACGGTGATCTTCACCGGCGCAGCCTACACGATCCGCCCGCGGGTTTGGCCCCGAACTTCGCCCCGCTGACAATCACGCCGGGCGCGTAGCGCTCGCAACAAACAGCAGCCACGCGGTAAAGCGTTCCGGGTCCGCCGCTGCGGCCGCCATTTCGTCGAAGCGGCGGCGGATCTCGCTCTCCGCCACCCCGAGAACGTCCGAGAGTGTCGCCGCGTAGCCTTCCTTCCAGTGGCGGAAGATGCGGGCGAACGCGTCACGGTCGCAGGTCTGATTCTCGACCAGAAGCGGACGGACGGCGATGTCTGCAAGACCGGCAGTACGCAGGTGGCGGAACACGCGGCGGCCCTGGTACAGGTCGGTGCCGCGCGGCCGGAAGTGGCGCGCGGACTCGGGGAAATGGTTCGCCACGTCGTAGTCGTCGGTGTCGAAAAACAGACCCGCGTAGTCCTCGGCAACGACGTGGATGCGACCGCCCGGGACGAGCACGCGCGCCGCTTCGCGCAGCAGCGCAACCGGATCCGGCAGCGCCTGGAGCAGGTGGCGCACCATCACGAGATCGAACGTCTCGTCCGGAAACGGAAGCCGGTGGCCGTCGCCGCGCGCCACCGGGCGCCCCGCCAGACGCAGATGGCCCTGAAACAGATCCACGCCGACCGCAAGCTCGGGGTCAAACTCCGCGCGGTAACGGCGCAGCGCTTCGCCGGTACCGCAGCCGACGTCGAGCACTCGCCGTGCGCGCGGGATCAGCGCGCGCTCCTTCGGCCAAACAACGACCGCCTGGCAGCGCAGGGTCTCCACCATGGAATCGTCTTCCATGGCAGCGCGTTGCCCGCCGTAGTCCCACTCCCGGTCGGGCTCGTCGTCAGGCGTGCGAGACATCGCCGTCCGTCTGCTTCCCCAACCCGCAGCGTCCCACGAGTCCCGTCGCCAACGCGCCGAACAGCGCCACGCCGGCCCCCCAATAGAAGAGGCCGGTCTTACCGACGAGCGCGGGGCCGGCAGCGCACACGAGGCCCACGATCAGTGGCAAAAACGCGCCGCGGCGAGGCATCCAGCGCGCCAGCAGGACGAACACGGCACCGACGAACATGCCGATGATGCCGCCGAGGCCCGAGAGTCGGCGCGCTCGCATCACGGTCCACATGTTGTCGTCCTGGCGACCGAACCGCTCGTAGAAGTCCGTAAGGTCGCGGGGATCCTGGCCGCGCTCGAGACGCTCTCGTTCGTGCTCCTTGAGAGCGTGAACCCAGACTTTCGCGGCGTTTTCCTCCGCCTGGATGCGCTCGTGCGGCACCGGCGGACAGCGGTCCTTGCGGCCCTGCATGAGGCGGCCCCACGCGCCGTCCTTGGGCCGCTGCAGGTGGGCGCGGTGGTAGGCACGGTAGGCGATGGCCTTTTCGTCACGGGAAAACAGCGCGTCGCCGAGCGCCAAAAACACCTCCGGGGTCTCGTTGCCGGCCTCCACGAAGGCCACGAGGGCCTCGACGTCGTCGGGCAGCGGGTCCGGAAGCGGCGCCAAGGCCTTTGCGGGGTACTTCTCGCGAAACTCGTCGGAGTGCCGCACGACCTTTCCGGCGATCGCCTGGGCCGGTCCGAGCAGCGTGAGCGCGAGAAGAAACGCCATGGGCGCCATACCGTACCGCCGCCAATGCGATAATCCACGTCGTGAGCGCCGACGACAACGGACCGGCCCGCCCCTCGCCCTGGTGGTACCTGGTCTTCGCGATCGTCGCCGCCCTCGTGCTCGCGTTCCTCTTTTTTCGCAACCCGGCCAAGACCATCGACTTCAGCGAATTCCTTCGGCTGGTCGAGAACAGCCGCATCGACGGCACGCTGGAGATCGGGCCGGATCGAATCCGAGGGAAGCTGACGGACGGCGATGCGTTTGAGACCGTGCCACCGCCGGAGACCGAAGTCGCACCACTGCTCAAGGGGCGCGTCGAATACACGGGCGTGCCCGAGTCGAGCGTCGGCTCGTGGCTGCCCTGGCTGCTCCTGCCGCTGCTCGTCCTGTTTGTCGTCTTGCTGGTCACCATGCGGCCGAAGGGTGGCGCTTCCTTCAACGCGCTGTCGTTCGGCCGCCACCGCGCGCGTGTGATCGCCGAGAAGGATACGCGCGTGACGTTCGCCGATGTCGCCGGCGCCGCCGAAGCCGTCGAGGAGGTGCGCGAGGTTGTCGAGTACCTTCGCTCGCCCGAACGCTTCCAGGCACTCGGTGGGCGCGTGCCCAAGGGCGTTCTGCTGGTCGGCATGCCGGGGACCGGCAAGACGCTGCTCGCACGGGCGGTCGCCGGCGAGGCTTCGGTGCCGTTCCTGTCGATGTCGGGAACGGACTTTGTCGAGATGTTCGTCGGCGTCGGCGCCTCGCGCGTGCGCGACCTGTTCGCGCGGGCCAAGGAGCTGGCGCCGTGCATCCTGTTTGTCGATGAGATCGATGCGATCGGCAAGGCGCGCAGCGCGGCGGGCGGCAGCGGCGGATCCGAGGAGCGCGAACAGACATTGAACCAGATGCTCGTCGAGATGGACGGGTTCGAGGCCAACGCCGGCGTGATCGTGCTCGCCGCGACGAACCGGCCCGAAGTGCTCGACCGCGCGCTGCTCCGGCCCGGACGGTTCGACCGCCAGGTCGTCGTCGATCGCCCCGACGTGCGCGGGCGGCTGGAGATCCTGCGACTGCATGCGCGCCACATCCGGCTGGGCCGCAACGTCGATCTCGCGGTCGTCGCGCGCCGCACGCCTGGCTTTACGGGCGCCGACCTCGCGACACTCGTCAACGAGGCGGCACTCCTCGCCGCCCGCCGCCGTCGCGAACTGGTGGGCATGGCGAACATCGAGGAGGCCATCGACCGCACGCTCGCGGGACTCGAACGCCGCAGCCGGCTCATCGCCCCGCGCGAAAAGATGGTCGTCGCCGTGCACGAGACCGGACACGCGATCGCCGCGTGCGAGCTGGAGCACGCCGACCCGCTGCATCGCGTCACTGTGATTCCGCGCGGCGCCGGCGTCGGTGGCGTCACTCTGCAGCTCCCGCGCGAGGATCGCAGCCTGATGACGCAGCCGGAGCTGCTCGACCGCATCGCCGTATTGCTGGCCGGGCGCGCCGCCGAGCGGCTGCTCTTCGGCGAGGTCTCGACCGGAGCCGCCAACGATCTCGCGCGCGTGAGTGAACTCGCGTACCGCATGGTCGTCGAGTACGGCATGAGCGAGACCATCGGTCCGCTCGGTCTCGCCACCGGCGTTCCGCGCTACCTGAATCGCGACATTGAGAGGCGCCGGACCATCGCGGACGAAACATCCCGGGAGATCGACGTCGACGTACGACGGATCGTGCAGGAACAGGAAGCGCGCGTCGCGCAGCTGCTGGAGGTGCGCAAGCGGCACCTGGCCGCGATTGCGCGCGTGCTGCGCGACCGGGAAACCCTGGACGGCGAGGCGGTACGCCGCCTGCTCAAGACTCCGGTGACGCGGCGGAAGAAGACGGCGACGACGAGCCCGAAGGAGTCCGCGTAGGCGCGGCGCGACCCGCCAGCCACAGCGACAGCGCGACACACGCAGCCGCACTCGCGGCGGCGGCGATGCCCAGCGGGGTCCCCATCGCATCGCGGATATCCGGGAACAGGCAGCGGACAAGCAGTACGAACGACAAGAACCGCGCGTGCGTACGCACCGTGTGGCGCATCGGGCCCCATGACGGGAGCACCAGCACGAGGAGCAACGGCAGCACCGCCAGCGCGCCTGCGGGGCCGGGCCAGATGACCTGCATCGTGGCAACCGCCATCAGCTCGAACAAGAGGAGCATCGGACCCGCTTCGCGCGGACGGCGTAACAGGCCGAGCAACCAGACGTGCGGCAAGACGAGCACGGCAGCCGCTCCGAGCGCCCACGGCGACGGCGTAAACAGCAGCGTCCACGTCGCAGCGCCGCCCACGGCGAGGACCGCGCCCGCGCGCAGGATGGTCCGCGGGAAACGGCGCGCGGTCACGCCCAAGGCCAATGCCAGAACGCCCCAGGTGCCGGCCACCGCGGCGGTCGGCAATGCAACGGCGAGTGCCGCGAGACCGGCGACAACGACCAGCGTGCCGAGCAGCAGGGAAACCACCACGCCGTCCTTGGCCGGGACTCCGTAGAGCAGAAGGGCGGCGGCGGAGATGCCGGCCAGGAAAAACCACGTCGCGCCGACGACGAGGAGGATCGCGGTGGCGGCGACGAGCACGAGCGTGCCGACCGCTCGCAGATACGCGTCGTCGAGCGCGAGCGCAAACGCGCCAAACAGCATCGCGACGGCCAAAGCCACGCCGCCCAGGACCGGGCCCGAAAACCCGAGCGGCAGCACCGACAGGACAAGCACGACGGCCGACGCGCGCAGTGCCGCGGAGAAGAACACGAGCCCGCGCGGAATCGTGGCCGACGCGAACGCGGCCACCATCGCGGGCAACACGAGCAGGCCCACGCGCAAGAGCACCGGTCCGGCGACAAGACCATGCGCCGTCCAGGCGAAAAGCCCGAACGCCGTCACGGCGAGCACGACCGGCGCGCGGCCCGGGTGCCTATACCGCGTGGCCGCCGCGAGCGCGACGCCCAAATGGACCGCGGCCATCGCCGCCGCCGCCCAGGGCGACGTCACGAGCAGCGCTGTCGCCCCAAGGATCGCGACCGCAGCCTGGAGCCGCTGCAGACGATACGCGGCGTACACTGCCGCCGTGCTGGCGGCGAAGGTGAACACCGCGAAGACCAGAGTACCTGCGCTGGCGCCGAGCCACCGCGCCGCTCCTGCAGCACCCAGAAAGCCCACGAACAGCACCAGCGGATGCCGGAAGCGGCACGCGCACCACGCCCCCGCCGCCGAAGCGGCGACGCAAGCCAGGACCGCGACCGCGACGGGCAACACCGGCGCCGCGTGAAGCGCCAACGCGTGCAGCAGCATCGTCGCCGCCCCGGCAGCGGCCGCGCGAATGTGAAGTGACGCCGACCGCCAGAAGAACGCGAGCAGGCCAAAGACGCCAGCGGCCACGCCGGTAGCGGCAACAGGCGGCAACGCGACCGCAGCACCGGCGACACCGCAACACAGCGTACCGACGGCGATGCTTCCGAGCCCACCACGTCGGTCCAGTTCCACCGGAACCGCGGCCTCAAGATCCGGCGTCGGCGCCGCGTCGGGACGCTCGGCCGTCTCCCACCGCATCTCCGGAACCGCCTCGGCTTCGGGCTCGGTCGCGGGCGCCGACTCGACCGGAGCCGCGACCGCATCCCCGGGATCATCGCCGTCCCGCCTTCGTGGCTGAGGCGCTACGGCGCGAGAGCCCGTTTGCTCTTGCCCGGCGTCTTGCGGCGCAGGACTCTTGCCCGCCAGCTCAAGGGCCTTGTTCAAGGCCCTCTTGTGGCTCGCGCTGGTTCGTTGGCGTACTTCCGTGTCTTCCTCGGTCGGGACCAGCCCGAGCATGGACAGCGCCTTGTTCACGGCGTTCTTGTGGCTCGAGTTGGACGTGCGCAAGACGGCCGGTCCGCACGTGTCGTGGCGCAGTTCGCCATCGAGGTTATCGAGCGCCGGCGGCGCGCTGTCGTCGGCCGGGACGCGAGTCCGCGGCGCTTGTTCGCGCGGCGGCGGCGGCGATTCGCGCGCGGTCGTTTCCAGCGCTTCCACGCGCTGCGCAAGCGTTTCGTTGCTCGCGCGCAGATGCTCAAGCTCCTCGACGATGCGCTCGAGTTTTTGCGCGAGCGTGCTCCCCGCGGTGCGCCCGGGCTCTTTCTTCGCCGCCTTGCGCGCGGGCTTGGCCTTCGCCGCGCTCATCGAGCGCCTCCGCGAGTCGAGACCGGGGCCTGGGCCATGTCCACTCATCGACCATCCGGGGGGTTCCGATTAAGCAGCGTTGTCACGTTGGTCCAGCTCCGACGCGCGGACGAAGCAGGAATCGTCACCGCGCCCGGAAACCGGCTTGAGGTCGATCTCGATGACCACGAGATTCGAATCTGGGGCCTCCGAGCCCGCGAACCTGACGTTCAGCCCTGCTCCGAACGGTCTCTCACCGCATCCCCAAAAAGCGCTTCAAGGGCCGAGGCTGATGTGGTGAGACTTGACGCCGTTGAGGCCTCGATATCTGGGGAGTCCTGACCGGTTGGCGGAGGAACCGCTAACCGGTGATCCGGGGCGGTGAGTCCCCCCTTAGACTTCGTTCCAGCGGCGGAAGATCGTGACGATGTTTTGGCCGCCGAAGCCGAAACTGTTGTTCATCGCGTATTCGATCTCTTGTTCGCGCGACTTGTTCGGGATGTAGTCGAGGCGGCAGGCCGGGTCCTCGTTCTCGTAGTTGCACGTCGGCGGGAGGATGCCCTCGCGCAGCGCCTGGACACAGGTGATCGCCTCGACGGCGCCCGCGGCCGCAATCAGGTGGCCGATCATCGACTTGATGGAGGACACCGGCGGCGCCTTGCCGCGCGGGCCGAAGATGCGTTCGATGGCCGCGCTCTCCTGCGCGTCGTTTTGCGACGTGGATGTGCCGTGCGCGTTGATGTAGCCGATCGCTCCGGGCTCGAGGCCGGCGGACTGGAGCGCAAGGCGCATGGCCCTTTCTGCCCCACGGCCCTCCGGGTGCGGATCGGTCGTGCGAAAGGCGTCCGCGGTGTTGCCGTAGCCCACCAGCTCCGCGAGGATCGGGACGCCGCGGCTCCGGGCGTGTTCCAGCTCTTCCAGAATGAGCACGCCCGACCCCTCACCCAGGACAAAGCCGTCGCGCGCGCCATCGAACGGCCGCGACGCCTTTTCGGGCGCTTCGTTGCGTGTCGATAACGCGCCGAGCGTGCCGTAGCCGGCCAGGCTCATCAGGTCGACCTGGCTGTGCGTGCCGCCCGCCGCAACGACATCGCAGGTGCCGCGGCGAATCGACCACCACGCCTCGCCCAGCGCGTGGTTGCCGGCGGCGCAGGCCGTGATGCAGACGTGGTTCGGGCCGCGCGCATTCAATGCGCGAGCAACGTGGCTTCCCGACTGGTGGTACCGCTCCTGCCGACGGCGGTGGTCGGAGATTGTCTGGAGTCCGTTCCTCAGGAAAGCAGCATGGTCGAAGCCCCCGTCCGCGACCGCTGCCTTGACGGCATCGGCGAGACGGTCCACTTCCGTGATGCCCTTGCCGGATCCGAGATAGACCCCGACGCGCTCCGGCGCCGGTGAACGGTCGGTGCACTGGGCACTCTGCCACGCCTCGCGCGCCGCGATCAGCGCGAACCGCGCATGAATGCCGAGCTCCGGAACCGTCTCGTCTTCGGGGACCTCCGGCAACGGCACGACTTCGCCCGCGATTCGGCACTCCATCGCCGAAACGTCGAACCGCGTGATGACGCGCACGCCAGACTCGCCGCTGCGCATGCGCTCCCAGTTGCGGCGCACCCCCATGCCGAGGGGTGTGATCATGCCCATGCCGGTGACCACGACGCGACGTGCGCCCCCGCACCCCCCCAAGTCTTCGGCCTTTCTGGCTTCGGCCGCGCTCACCCGTCGTACCTCTGGATCACGAGGGCCGCATTCTGCCCGCCGAAGCCGAACGAGTTCGACAAGACCGTGTTGACCTTGCGCTCACGCGCACTGTTCGCGACGTAATCGAGACCGCATTCGGGGTCGGGGTTGTCGAGGTTGATCGTCGGCGGCACGATGTTGTCGCGGATCGCCAGCACCGCCGTCACCGCTTCGAGCGCGCCCGCCGCGCCAATGAGGTGGCCGATCATCGACTTGATGGACGACATCGGCACGTCCGCCGCGCGATCGCCGAACACGGTCTTCATCGCGTTCGATTCCATGATGTCGTTGAGCTTGGTCGACGTGCCGTGGGCGGACACGTAGTCCACCCGCTCCGGGGAAATCCCGGCGTCCGCGAGGGCGGCGTGGACGGACTGCGCCGCTCCGGCGCCGTCGGGACGCGGGCGCGTGACACCGTAGGCGTCGAACGACGCGCCGTAGCCGGTAACCTCCGCGTGGATCGTCGCCCCGCGCGCGCGCGCGTGCTCTTCGGTCTCCAGAACCAGACACGCAGCGCCCTCGCCGAGCACGAACCCGTCGCGATCGCGGTCGAAGGGCCGGCTCACCTCCGCCGGATCACGGTCGGAAACAGACACCGCGCCGAGCAGCGCGTACGCCACAAACGACAACGGGTCGAGGCGCGAGTCGGCACCGCCCGCCAAAACTACGTCGGCGTCGCCGCGCTCCAGGATGCGCGCCGCCTCGCCGATCGCCTGCGTCGATGCGGAGCACGCCGTCACGATCGTGTTGTTGGGGCCGCGCGCGTCGTGAATGATCGAGATGTGCGCCGCGACCATGTTCGGCAGGTGCTTCAGCAACCAGAGCGGGAACAGCTGTTTTTGTCCGGTCTCGCCGAACCGCTTCAGGTCGAAACGGCCCTCGTCGTCCAGGCTCGCCATGACGGCCGCGCCGATTTCCTCGACGTCGGTGGGCACGATGCCCGAGCCCATGACCACGCCGAACCGTTCCGGGTTCGGCGGCAGCTCCTTGAGTCCCGCGTGCTGCATCGCCATCTGCGATGCCGCGACGCCGAACCGGATGTTGCGGCCCATGATCTTGAGCGACTTGCGGTTCGGGACGAAATCGCGCGCGTTGAAACCGGAAATCTCGCCGGCAATGCGCACGGGGAAACCCGTGGTATCGAAGGCCTCCAGCGGCGCCACCCCGGACTGGCCCGTGAGACATGCTTTCCAAAACGACTCGGCGTCGTTGCCGTTCGGCGCGATCACGCCGAGACCCGTGACGACGACTCGTCTGCTCATGAGTCCGCTCCTTTTTGCATGGATGCCGCTCGGTGCACTTCTTGGCTGCTTCTCATCTCGGGCCTCACTGGTCTGACTCCGTCGGATCCGACTCGGTGACCGGAATGCCCAGCGCGCGCGCGAGGTTGCGGCGCCACGCATCGATCTCGGGCGAGAGCGGCGGCGACATCTCCGGCGGCAGGATCACGATCATGAACTCGGCGCGGCCCACGACCGTGTCCCCCACGCTCGCGGTGCCGGAGCACATTGTCCCATCCGGACGCGACTGCACGAGCTCAACCTCCAGATCGATCACGTCACCGGCGTAGGCAAACGCCGGAAAGGACGCCTTCGTGACCTTCCCGAGCACCGTGCGCCGCTCGGGCCCCAGCGAGATTCGGGCGAGCGTGCCGCCCGTCTGGAGCAGCGCCTCAAGAACCAGCGGTGCCGGGTAGCGATCCCCGTCGAGGACCGGCTCACCGCGGGTCACGCACTTCACCGCGCGCGCGAAGTCGCCTTTCCTGAACTCAAGGAGCTTGTCGATCAGGACGTAGCGCACGGCACCGGCCTACCGGTCACGCGGCGAGCTTGGCCTTGACGTAGTTGACGAGCAGTCCGACCGTAAACAGGTCCTGGATGTTCGCCAGCCGGGGGTTGCTCTGGAACTCGTCGAGGTTCGCGTAGGGCATCCGGACGCGAAGCTCTTCGAGTCCCGCCGGGGTTACGACGCCGTCCTGCACCAACTTCGCGTCCTGGAAGATCTTTTGCGGGAACAATTCGTCCTTCGCGATAGTGATCTTGAACGACTTTTCGAGCTGGAACGTGATATCCAGGTAGTCGATCGACTCGGCTTCGAGATCCGTGCTGAGGACGCTCTCGAGTTCCACCTCGTGCTCGTCCCGCCCGAGAGCGGTGGCGACGCACGACTTAACCTTGGAAATGATCTCCTGCTCGTCCATCTGCTCATCCATCTGCTCGGCCATGGCAGCGTTCTCCGGGTCGAAGGGGGACAACGTACGCGGGCGGTGCTCGCCCGTCAAATCCCGGCCCGGCGGACAGCGAACCGGGTGCGGCACACCCGTTCGTCGCCAACCCGCGCAGACCCCTTGAATCGACGGACATCGCCGTCCTTGACTGTGTCGCGGTCGTTCCCGTCCGACCTGTCCAAAACCTGGGCCCCGGTCCGGTCCGCCTCGCGCTCGATCTCAAGGCGAACGACCTCGCCGGGGGTCGCAAACCGGTTGAAGCTCATGCCGCGGACCTCGTGGAGCACCCACGGGCCCTTGTCGTCAGCCTCTGCGAGACACCGGCGGGCGGCCTGCACGAACCCTTCGAGGACCATGGCGCCCGGCAAGACCGGCATCCCTGGAAAATGATCGCGGAAGAAATCCTCGTTCAACGCCAAGGCCTTGATCGCCGCAATCCGAACGCCCGGCTCGCAGTCGATAACGCGATCAAGAAACACATAGGACATGTCGGTGCAGTTTTCGGTGAGCTTCGGCTGAACCCGGGTGCCTGGCGCTAGTGAATGTTCTTCACGCAGCGAAAGCCGATCGCCTCGCTCTTGTCCTTCGGGTGGGCCTCAAGCCGAAAGTACGTCGCCAGCATCTCGCCCGGATCGTTATACGATCCGCCGCGCACGACCTTGAACGCGCTCCCCTTCTTGAAAGGGGACCGCGTCCACTCCCAGACGTTGCCGCACATGCCGGTCACGCCGAAGGGCGACACGTTGCGCAGGGATGCGCCGACCGGGATCGTGCTCCCCTCCCGGGGATCCTGGCCGAAACAGGCGTCGGAAGCACCCGGGGGGTCATTACCCCACGGATAGACCCTGCCGTCGCTGCCGCGGGCGGCCTTTTCCCACTGGCGCTCGTCCGGGATCTCTTTACCCGCCCATTTCGCATACTGCTGGGCATCCGCGAACGAAACGCCGACGACCGGCTGGCCCGGTCCGTTGAATTTCGAATTCTCCGCGTAGCGCGGCATCCGATAGCCGGTTTCGCGCACAAAGCGGAGGTACGCCTCGTTCGTGACCGGAGTCTTGTCCATATAGAAGGAGTCGTGAAAGTCGTCTTTCCCGTCCGGCCCGACGAGGAACGTGCCAGCCGGAATGAGCTGCATCCCCTCGACGACCGGAAGATCGGCAATGAAGGCCTCGGCGGCTTCGCGCTCCCGCGCTTCCCGCTCGGCCGCCTCGCGCTCCGCCTCCTGTTTTTTTTCCTGCGCTTCCTTTTCGCGCTCCTCTTTTTCCCGCCGTTCGCGGTCCAGTTGCTCAGGATCCGGTTCGGTCTCGACGGCGGGCTCGGCCACCGGTTCAGCCGGCGCCACGGTGCTGTCGGCGTCCTCGTCCATCGCGGCGGGGACGGCAGCCTCCGCAACCGCAGTGGCCGTCGCGGTATCCGTTTGGGCCGAATCGGCCGGCGCGGCGGCGGTTAACGGCTCGGTGTCGGTGTCGGTGTCGGACGCCGCGTCGGGGCCGTCAAACTGCGCCAGGACCGCGTTGATATCTTCCAGCCGGTCCTCGACCGCGGGCCAGTCCGTTTCCCCGCTTACCTTCCGGTAAAAGAGGAAAATCCGCTTGGCTCGCCGGAAGACCTCCAGGCGCGTTTCCGGCTCCTCCTCCTCGAACGCCCGCTCGAACAGCAAGATACCCAGGTAGACCTGGTCCTGGCTGTTGCGGTTGCCGACGCCGGAGTAGAACTCGTCCAAGATTCGGACCGCCTCCTCCTCGTCTATGGAGTGGTCGTAGCGATCTGATCCTTCGACGTGGCGGTTCCAGACGTACTCTTGGATCCGCTTGATTTCATCCTTCACGCGGTTCTCGTTTTGGGCAAGCGTGGCCATCTCGGCCATGGGGCGTCCATGTTGCTCTCTCGGGCCGGCTGCATGCGGGCTCCGCAGGAAACCCCGCATTATAGGGCTGCCCCCCGCGCAGGCGAAGCGGCTGACCGCGGATTTTTTGATGAACGCCCGTTTTTTGAAACCGAAGAGACTCCGGCGCGTGCGACGGCCCGCCCGAAGCTAGCCCGCCTTCGGCGCAGGCCCTAGAATGGCGTGTTTCCGTCGCAACCATGGCACAAACAACGGCAGAAAGGGCACCCCTTGGACCATCTCCTCGCCGACCGCCAGATCGAGTGGCGCGACCGGGCCCGCGAAGTCGCCCGGCGCGTCGTGCTGCCCAACGCATGGAAGTACGATCGGCTCCAGGAATACCCCTGGGAGATCAAGCAGGCACTCGCGGAAGCGGGCCTCATGAAGGTCTGGATTCCCAAAGAATATGGGGGCGCGGGCGGCGGCGTGCTCGAACTTTGCGTCGTGGTCGAGGAGCTCTCCCGCTGCTGCGGCGGCACCGGCGTGCTCTTCGCGGTCAACGCGCTCGGCTCCTTTCCCATCCTGGTTGCGGGCACCGACGAGCAAAAGCAGAAGTATCTGCCGGCCATCGCCAGCGGCGAGAAGCTGATCGCGTTCGGACTCTCCGAGAAGAACGCCGGCTCCGACGCGGGCGGGATCACCTGCTCGGCCGAAAGAGACGGCGACCACTATGTGCTCAACGGCACGAAGAAGTGGAACACGAACGGCCCCGTTGCCGACCTCAACACGATCTTCGCCATCACCGACCCGTCGTCGCGCAGCCGCCGGCTCTCGGCGTTCCTCCTCGAAAAGGACATGGACGGTTACGAGGTCGGCTACATTGAAGACAAGATGGGAATCCGCTGCGTGCCCGTGGGCGAGCTGGACCTGAAGGACTGCCGCGCGCACGAGAGCCACCTCCTCGGCGGCAAGCCCGGCCTCGGGTTCAAGCATGCGATGATGACGCTGGACCGCGCGCGGCCGGGCGTGGCCGCGCAAGCCGTCGGCCTGGCCCAGGGCGCGGTCGACTTCGCCACGCTTTACGCAACCCAACGCAAGCAATTCGGCGAGCCCATTTCGTCATTCCAGATGGTCCAGAAGATGCTTGCCGACATGGCCACCAAGGTGGCCGCAGCGCGCTCCCTGGTCTATTCTGCGGCGAAGGCAGTCGATGCCGGCGCCCGGGACATGACCAAGTACGCGGCCATGTGCAAATATTACGCCACTGACGTCGCGATGGAGGTTACGACGGACGCCGTGCAGGTGTTCGGCGGAAACGGCTACATGCGCAACTACCCCATCGAGAAGTACATGCGCGACGCAAAGATCACCCAGATCTACGAAGGCACGAACCAGATCCAGCGCATGGTAGTGGCTCGCAACCTCATCAAGGAAGCGACCCGGCTCTCGCACCTGGAGGAGTTCATTCCGGTACCGGAGCATCTCCGATGACCAGCTGTCGAGCGGACTCCTCCCGTGCGCCTCGCGGCGCCCGGGCCCGGTTCGTCTTGGCCTTGGCCCTGTCCCTCGTGGCCACGGCCGGGTGCGACTCGCTCGCGGCTCGACGGCCGCCCGGAAGCCGCCTGGAGCCGGACATCTTCAAAGACGTCGCCGCACCGTCCGGCGCACGCTACATCGACGACCACTCCGAATCGTTCTCCTACCGGGGCGGCACGTTCCGATCGGGCCGATTCGAGTTCATGCTCGAGGGCGCCGACGCCGACGCCGTGATCGATTTCTACCGCCGCACGATGCCCGGCTCACCGTATGACTGGATCCTCGAACAGGAGGACCCGCGCGAGTCGGGCCAGACTTTTGTTTTCACCAAAAACCAGGACCGCTGCACGGTTGACGTGGACCAACTCCCCGCCCACCGCGCCCGCCCCCGGGAGGGGGTCCGGATTCTTCTCCGGATCAACTTCCGGAAGAAATAGAACCTTCGCGAGAACGCCCCCATGGCCGAGCAAAAGACCGATTCCCCTGCCGTCCCGCTTCCTGATCCCGAGAAGCTCCAGCGCAACGTCGCTGCAGCAATGACGCAGTTGCGCGAAAAACGGGGCCTCTACATCGGGTTGGGCCTTGCGGCCCTCGCGCTGGTGGTCGGCCTGCTCATCTGGCTCAACTGGCGCGGGACGCCCGAAGCGCCCGCGTTTGAGCCGATGTGGAGCCGCGCCGAAAAGGCCCTCGGGAAACTCACAACCAACGAGTCCGCCGGGGCCGAGATCGCCGATCTCGAGGCGTACGTCTCCGGACAAGACGACGCGCACCTGGTCGGGATCGGGAAGTGGATCCTGGCCATCCTCCACTATCGCGAGGCATATACGGCCGGCAACCTTGACTTCGCGGACAAGAAGCCCCACCTCGAAAAGGCCCTCGCCCACGCCGAGAACCTCCAGTCCAATTCCAAGGAGTACGACAAACTCCCGGTCGTGATCAAGGGTTGGTTTACCGAACCGGGGGTGTCTCCGGTCAAGCAGTTGCGCGACCGGATCAAGGCGGATCTGGACTTCGAAGAGGCCAACCGCATTGAGCAGCCGGCCCCTGACGACGGCCTGACCGCCGTGCTGCGAACATCGGATGGCGATATCTACCTCCGATTCTTCCGAAAGCTCGCTCCGCTCCACGTCGACAACTTCGTCTCGCTGTCGGCAGCGGGAGCCTACAACGGGACGGCGTTCCATTTCGTCGGAGGCGGCAACAAAAACCCGCTCGCGGTCCATGGTGGCGACCCCTATTCGTTCTTCTACAACGACCCGCGGAACAGAAGTCACATTCTGCGCTGGGGCCAGGGCGGGCTCGGCTACCACGTCCCGCCTGAACAGGCGCGCTACATGGTCGGCCACCGCGAACGCATCGTTTCGTCGATGCGCGCTTCAGGACGGGCACAAACCGCCGACTGGGACAACGCGGCCATGTTTCAAATCCTGCTGCAGGCCGACCCCGGTCTCGATCGCGTCCACACGCCGTTTGCACAGGTAGTGGAGGGGTTCGACATCGTCACGGAGGCGGCCGGAAGGGCGACCGCGGCTGAGGACCAGACCTACAAGGATGCGACGGAGTTTTCTTCAAGCGCAACCCGTGACCTGATCGTCAAGCCGGTGATCATCCACAAGGTCGTGATCTTCGGCCAGGACGGCAAGGCCGTCGAGCACGCCTTTCCGCTCGCGGACAACGAAAAGAGCCTCGGGACGGTCAAGAACGCCCCCGTTCAGCCGCTCGAGGGCGATGCTCTTTACGCTGGCCGCAAGCTCGTGAACCCGCTCACCGCAGATCCAGAGACCATCCGCCGAGGCCTGGACACGCCTTTCCCGATCGATGTGGTTCCCGGCGAAGCGAATCCGCTTGGCGACCGCGAAGGGGTGCGGAAGACCAAGGGCGACAATGGCACAAGCGGCGCCGGGGACAGGACTTCGGACGACTCCAACAAGGACGAGAAGTCCCCGG
Source organism: Planctomycetota bacterium (assembly GCA_021776735.1). Taxonomy (GTDB): domain Bacteria; phylum Planctomycetota; class PLA2; order PLA2; family PLA2; genus JAJFFH01. The sequence continues at coordinate 279,952 of JAJFFH010000040.1, forward strand.
ACTCCGACGCTCCCAAGGATGCCGACAAGACTGAAGATTCCGCCAAAGCCCCCGAGAAGACCAAGGATCCCGAGGAATCCGGGGACAAGCCGAAAGGCGACGACGGGTAGGAACCCCCTCCCGTCCGCGAGGCCTCAGCGGCATCAGCCGTTGAGGCAAAAGACAATGCTAAGCGGTTCCTCCGCTTGGCGCGCCGTGGCGCATGATTTCGACGATTCGCTCGTATTCTTCGGGCGAGAAGTACTCGATCGTGATTCGGCCCTTGCCGCGGCGATCGCGAATCTGGACTTTCGTCCCGAGCAGCCCGCGCAGATCGCCCTCGAGTTGCATAATCTGCGGCGTCTTGCGCGGGCTCTTGCGGCGGACCGGCATGGTGGGTTTTCCGTCGCGTACCAAGGCCTCAACGGCACGGACTGACAGCTCCTGCTTGATCGTCCGTTCGGCCATGCGAAGGCGGTCGATGTCGTTGTTCAGCGCCAGCAACGCACGGGCATGACCCATCGAAAGAGCACCCGCGCGGACCAGCTCCTGCACCTCTGTTGGTAGCTCCAGCAGCCGAATCATGTTGGCCACGGAAGATCGGTTCAGCCCCAGGCGCCGCGCGACCTCCTCTTGCGTGGCCCCGAGTTGGGTCATGAGACGACGATAGGCGGCGGCCTTGTCGATGGGATTCAGGTCCGCGCGCTGAACGTTTTCTACGAGGCCCAGGACGAGCATCTCGTCGTCGCCGTAGCGCCGCACGATTGCGGGGATCTCCTTCATCCCGGCCAGACGCGCCGCGCGAACCCGGCGCTCGCCGGCAACCAGCTCGTACCCGGAGCCCCCCCGCCTCACGATGACCGGCTGCAGGACGCCGTTGGCCCGCAGAGAATCGGCCAGCTCCTGCAGCGGACCCTCGTCGAACGCCTGCCGCGACTGATACGGGCCCGCCTGGACCTCGTCGAGCGCCAGCCGCACGACCTCCTCGTCCCGGCGCACGGACGCATCCCCCAGCAACGCGTCCAAACCTCGTCCCAGCTTGCGCTCGACCATGTCCGTCTCCTATCTTTGCCCCTGCGTACGCTCCGCGGGGGCCCGCCTACCCGGAGGAACGCCTCAAATCGAGGATCTCGGGCGGGTATCTTGTATTGGAATCGAGATCATCATACGACGGGGTGTAGACAGAAAGGTGTTTCACGTGGAACATTCCCCGGAGCGCTCGTCCCGGCAACCTTCGGAACGCTCTCGCGGCGATCACGGCGCGGACGCCGAGCCGGCATGTTCCACGTGGAACACTGCCCGCAGCGCCGCGCGTAGTCGAACCGTTCGCTACCCTGGTCGCGTTCCAGGGGTCGGCTTTCGCTGGGCTACGGCGCGGGCCCTGGATGCGCTGGCGACCTTCGAGTTCCGCCGATGAGCCGTTTTGCAATGATCCCGAGCCTGGCTGTCGCCGCAGTAACCTGCCGGGAGTGCTTCCGGCGACCGCTGCCGTACGCCCTCGTGATTGTGCTCACGTTTCTAACCCTCGCGTCGCACACTTTTTCGATCTTCTCTTTCGGCCAGTCCGCCCAGGAGGCCGCCAGCCTCGGCCTCTCGGCGGTTTTCCTGGCGGGATTCCTCCACGCCTGCCTCATCGGCTCCGGCGCCGTTCGACGGGATCTCGAGCGGGGCACCCTCGCGCTCACCCTGACTTCGCCCACCTCGTTGCCGGCCTATCTTGTCGGTCGTCTCCTCGGCCTCTTCGGGTCTGCGGCAATTCTCGCTGCCGCTGTCGCCGTGGCGGCGCGAGGCGTATTCGCGCTGCCCCTGGGCCCGCCCGCACCCGAAGACATCTCGCTTCTTCTTTTTGTTGGCTGGACCCGGGCTCTTTTGCCGATCTTGCTCTTGGAGGCCATCGCGTTGGCCGTTTCCTCTGCGGTTATCCGACTGTTTGGGCCGGTGGTCACCGTTGCCGTGTTCGTCGCGGGCAGCCTTCCCGGGTCAGCGGTCCTGACTCCCGATTTCTCCCTCTTCGGCCTGGAAGCCGGAGCTGGCCCCCCCGTGGCTCCCCTTCTGACATACTCACTCGCACAAACAGGCACTTTCATGCTCGTGGCCTATCTGATCCTCGCGACCCGGGCATTGCCTCGTAGCATCGACTAGCTCATGCGGTACGCAATCTTTGGCGACATCCACGGCAACCTGCACGCACTCGAGGCGGTCCTGGAGGCCTACGGCTCCGAGCGGATCGACGAGTACCTGTGCACGGGCGACCTGGTTGGCTACGGCGCGTTCCCGACCGAGTGCCTCAAGAAGGTGCGCGAGCTCTGTACGCACGTCGTCGCTGGAAACCACGATTTCGCCGTGGGGGGCAAGCTCTCGCTCGAGTTCTTCAACTCGTACGCGAAGGCCGCGGTCCAGTGGACCCGAGACGCGCTGTCCGAAGAGGAGCGGGAATACCTCAACGGCCTGCCGCTGACCGCTGTACGCGATTCCGACACAACCATTGCCCACGCAACTCTTTACGATCCTCATGCTTTCGACTACATCCAGACGCAGTACGATGCCCATTTGAGCCTGCAGGAGCTGGAAACCACCTGCGGCTTCATCGGCCATTCCCACATCCCGATCACGTTCTACCTCAAGCAGGGCACGGTGGGCTGGACGACCGAAGGCCTCATCGAGCTCGAAGGCCTGGAGGCGGCCCTCGTAAACGTCGGCAGTGTCGGCCAGCCGCGGGACGAGAATCCGCTGGCGGCCTATGCGATCTTCGACACCACCGCGCGCACGGTCGAGATCAAGCGCGTCGACTACGACATCGAGGCCGCGATTGCGGCCATCGCCGCAGAGGGCCTGCCCTCGATTCTCGGCGAGCGCCTTCGCCTGGGGCGCTAGCTACAGGAACTCCGCCGCGACCGCGTCGGCCAGCGCCCAGCCACGGCGATGGAGGCACAGGCGGCCGTTTCGCCGAACGAGCGGCTCAAGGCGGCGGGCCGTCGCCAAGAACTCCGCCGCAAGGGCCGGGTCGGAGACCTCGGACAAATCGGCCCCCCGGGTCGTCCGCAGGGCCAGCGCGACCGCTTCGCGGATCCGGGCCGCACCGATCAATCGCTCCTCGCTGACGGTCGCCGAACCCGTCGCGCGTACGGCGGTCGCGTATCGGCCGAGACCGCGCTCGTTCCCCGACCGGTTGCCGCCGAGATAGCTGAACGCTCCCGCTCCGTATCCGGCGTAACTGTTGTTCCACCAATAGTTTAGGTTGTGTTGACACTCTTGCCCGCGGCGCGCGAAGTTCGAAATCTCGTAGCGCTCGTAGCCCGCCTCGCGCAAGTACCGCGCGGTGAAACGGAACATGAACAGTTCGTCGTCCTCGTCCGCGGCGCGCATGCGCCCGGCTTCACGGCGCACGAAAAACTCGGTGCCCGGCTCGAACGTGAGGGAGTAACACGAGAGATGGTCCGGCTCCATCGCGGTGGCGCGCGCCAGGGTCTCCGCCCACTCGCGCCGCGTCATGCCGGGCACCGAAAAAATAAAATCCAGATTCACGCGAAGTCCGGCGGCGCGCACCATCTCGAACGCGCGTTCGATGTCGTCGGGAGAGTGCACGCGCCCGAGCGTTTTCAGGTGGCCGGCAAAAAACGACTGCGCCCCAAGGCTCACGCGCGTCACGCCGTGCGCGCGCAGGACGGCGACCTTTTCAGCGGTCAGCGAGCCCGGGTTGGCTTCGGTCGTGAACTCCGTCGGCGCGCATTCGAAGCGCGCTACGAGATCCGCAAGGTAGCGGTCAAGCTGATGCGGCTCGACGACCGTGGGCGTGCCCCCGCCGATGAAAACGGTGGGGGGCCTCGACGGCACGCCGCGCGCATCCATCTCGCGACACAACGCGTCGAGGTAACCATCGACATCGCGGCCCTCGAGCGCAAACGAGTTGAAGTCGCAGTACGGACACTTCGTTTCGCAAAACGGAACGTGCACGTACACGCTTGCCGCGGGATCCATGCCGGGCCTGGCCCCGTTCACCGAACAAGCTCCCGCGCCTGCTGCAGCGTGACGAACCGGCTTTGCGGATCAAACGAAAACCCGGGCCACTGCTTCGGCGCACTGCCGCCGAGCACCACACGCGCCGCGCGTCCGGCCGCAGCGCGTAACTGGTCCTTCGACGCGCGCGCGAGCTCGGTCTCGCCCAGCGCCTTGCGCAGCGCCGCAAGCGCGTCTTTTTCCTTGAGGGTCTCCGCGAGCGCGACGGCCGCGCGCGCATTGTCGGCGTGGCGGATCACCGCCAGCGCAACAAGAGGCTCGAGATCGCGATCGGGTACGGCGGCATTGAGCGCACGCTGCCCCTGTCGCAACATCGCGAACAGCGCGTACTCCTTTTTCAGGTACGCGAGAAGCGCCGCGCGCGACAGATTGCCGCGCTCGTCGGCCCAGTCGCGCATCGCGAGACGATGGCCGGACGCCTTGAGTGCGAGGTCGGCCGCGTTGCCGGCAGCAACAAGCAGACCCAATGTCGGGGCGCCGCGCACCGGTGCGCGCAACGGCTGCGCATCGGTCTTGCCGCGACGAAACAGAAACGCGACCTCGCAGTCCCACAACATCAGCGTGTGCCGGCGGTACTCGCGCTTGCGCACGGCGTGTGTCCGCGGGGTCGTCGCCAAAAGGACGGTACGTTTTTCGAGGTAGGAAGGGGGGCGCGGGGGCGGCAGCCGCGGGCCGGCGCGCACCTCCACGAGTTCGATCGCTCCGCGCCGCGCGCCGAGCAGGAATGCGCCGGTCAGCGTGCCCTTGAACGGGTGCGGCGCGCCGTCGAGCGTGGCGCCTTGCGCCGTGACTTTGAGCGTCCGTTCGCCCTTGCCCTTCTTGACGACGAGCGTCGCCCGCGGGCGACTCAGCGGCTCTTCGCCCGCGTGAAACGCTACGACGAGATCGCCGCCCTTATGGCGAAACACGACCTCGAGTTCGCGCAGGCTGTCGTCCGCGTAACCTCGTGCCGCGATCCATCCACCCTTCGGAACCCGTAGGCGCCCGCCCTTGGGCGGCTGCGGGACGCCTATGTACCAGCGCCGCGCATCGAGCGGCTCCTCGAACGCCTCGAAACCGGGCGCGAAGAAAACGCAAAGAACCAGTGTCGCCACGAGACCAGCATAGACTAGACGTCGTGAAGAAACCCCGTCGCAAGGCCCGCAAAACCATGAGCCGGTTCCCTGCGCTGATCCCCGGCTGTCTCGCCCTTGGCCTGCTCGCCTGCGGAGGCGGCGACGACGGCAGGTTTGTTTCTGTCGATGTCGCGTGGAAGTCCGCCGACGTCGCGCCCCGCGTTCGGGTTGTCGCCACGGGCGGCGCGGCGCTGGAGATCGTAACCGGCAAGCTCCGCGTGGAGCGCACGAACGCCGCGACGGTGGCCGTCGAGATCCTGGACGAAACACTGCGCCTCACGTGCAAGGGCGGTCGCCTGCGCGTGTCGGTCCCAGCGGGCGGCACGCTCGACGTCGCCGCGGACACGGGAGCCGTGCGCGTCGCGGGGGAGTGGGTTTCGGTCAACGTCCGCACGCGCGACGGCGACGTCCAGGCCGCGGGCGTATTCGTGAAGGCGGCCACGCTGCGCTCGAACTCTGGCAGCCTCGACCTGTCGATACCGAGCCCGCACCGTGGCGCCCTTTCTTGCGTGACAACAACCGGAGACATCGCCGTCCGTGTACCACTGTCTTCCTCGGGACAGGTCTACCTATTCAGCGGCGTCGCAAAACTGACCGTCCCGAAGCACGCACGGTTTTGGAACAAGCTCGACCAGAAGGGCCAGGGCCTCAACGGCTGGCTCGGAAAAAAACCGACGGTGGGGGAGCGTCAGGCACAAACCAGCGGCCAGGCCGAGCAGCCCCCGTCGGTGCTCGCCCGCACCACGACCGGCGGCGTGATGTTCGCCCTGAAGCCCGGCTAGAACGACTCGGAGGTCGCGGCCTTGTGGAGGCGCTTGAGAGCTTCCGCTTCGATCTGCCGCACGCGCTCACGGGTGAGACCGATGCGGGCGCCGATCTCTTTGAGCGTGAGCGGTTCGGGCTCGGTCTTGTCGAGGCCGAAGCGGAGCCGCAGGATCATCGCTTCGCGGTCCGAGATGCCCGCGAGAAGGTCGTCGATGCGGGCCAGATTGTAGCGGTGAAAGAACACGTCCTCGGGCTGCTGCATCGCCTCGTCGATGATCGTGTCGTGCGCGGTCGGCAGCGCGTCGAGGCTGACCGTGCCCCCGCCGGTCGTCTCGGCGCGGATGGCGCGCTTCAGCACGCGACGGCTGTCGTTGTCCATGCCCATCGCCTTCGCGAGCTCGTCAAACGTCGGGTCGCGGCCCAGCTCCTGGCGCAGCGCGGTTTTCTGGTGGCGCAGACGCGTGATCACCTCGACCAGGTAGGACGGAATGCGCACGGTCTTGACGGTGTTGACGAGCGCGCGCCGAATGCCCTGCTTGATCCACCAGGTGGCGTAGGTGGAAAAGCGGGTCTCCTCGGCGGGATCGAATTTCTCGACCGCACGCATGAGGCCGATGTTGCCCTCCTCAATGAGGTCCATCAGGGAAAGCCCGCGGCGACCGTAGTTCTTAGCGATCGACACGACCAGGCGCAAATTGGCCTTGATCATGTGCTCGCGCGCCTCCAGGTCGCCATTCTGGATGCGATACGCCAGCTCACGCTCTTCCTCGGCGGTCAGCAGGGATACCCGGTTGATTTCCCTGAGATACGAGTTCAACGATGCGCGATCGACGATGTCGTTTACCTCCCACGGAAGACGCGCGAGCGCGCTCCCGACCGGTCTTTTTTCGGCGGGGACCGGGGGGGCCTTGAATCGCGCGGAAATTTGGGGGGGCGCGGGGGGCGCCTCGTTAGCCTTGAGTTCAGGGCCCGAGCAGCGCGCGGTAGGCCGCCTCGTACTCGCCAATCCATATGGATCGGTCGAAACGCTCGACGGCTCGGTCCCGGGCGGCCCGCGCCATCGCACAATGGGCATCCCGGTCCAGGAGCAGCGCCGCCGCGCGCGACGCCATGGCCTCGATGTCGCCGGGCTGGCACAGGATGCCGGAGACACCGTCCTCGACCACTTCGGGCAGGCCGCCGACGTTGCTGGCCAACGGCGGCACCCCACAAGACATCGCCTCCAGGGCGGCCAGCCCAAAGCTCTCGCTCTCGGACGGGAGCAAGAACAGGTCGGCGCACTTGAGGATCCGCTCAATTCCGCCGCGCTGGCCGAGCACGGAAACGCGGTCGCGCACTCCCAGATCCTCTGCCAGCGACTCGACGCGCACGAGATCCGGGCCCTCGCCCACGAGCACCAGCCGCGCCGGAACCTGCTGTACGACCTTGGCCAGAATCCGAACGACGTCCGGCGATCGCTTCACCGGCCGGAAGTTGCTCACGTGCAGCAGGATGCGCTCGCCTGGTTTCGCCAGGTGCTCCCGCGTCTCCGTGCACGAGCCGGGGCGGTAGCGCTCGGTATCGACGAAGTTGTGGATGACCTGAATGTCGCACGTTTCGCAGAGCACCTTCGTCTCGTCCGCAAGCCACCTCGACACGGCCGTAACGGCGTCGGACCGGCGAATGCCGTAGCGGGTGGGGGCGAGGTAGCTCTTGTCTTGCCCGACCAGCGTGACGTCGGTGCCGTGCAGCGTGGTCAGGACCTTGACGCCATTCTCGAGCATCTCGCGCGCGAGCACCGCGGACACCGCGTGGGGCACCGCGTAGTGCGCGTGCAGGAGCTGGACGCCGTGGGTCTCGACGACCTCCACCATCTTGGATGCGAGCGCCAGGTCGTACGGCGGATAGCGAAACAAGGGGTACGCGGTGACCTGCACCTCGTGAAAGTAGACGTTCGGGGAAAACTCCTCCCCCAGCCGGCGCGGCGGCTCATACGAAAGAAAGTGGATCTCGTGCCCACGTTCGGCCAGCGCGAGGCCGAGTTCCGTGGCGATGACCCCGGAGCCGCCGTACGTCGGGTAGCAAGCGATCGCAACCTTGATCGGATCCATTCGTGTTCCTGCGGGGTTAGTCGGCGCCGCCGTAACTCCAACCGCGCGGATTCATGCCGGGCATGAGCACGATCCGCCTTTTCTCCAGCAGCACGGGCCGCCACGGCGAAAGAGCAAGGCAGCGCATGCGTGCCATTATGCCCCGGATGGGTGTTCGCCGCTCGCTCGGCCGGGGCACAGGGCCCGCACCGGATCGGGTAGTGCCGGGAGGCCGTCGAGCGCGAATGCTTCGGCGTAGCGCGTCCCGGCGTGCTGTCCGAAAGTACGCATCGTCGCGAGCAGGTCGTCGAAGAACCCGGGCGCGGAGATCGGCGTGGCCGGACCGGGCTCGGTGCGCGTGAACTGGCTCGCAAAGCACCGCGCCGCCGCGATCTTTTTTTCGACGACGGCGGTCACGTCCACGACGAAGTCCGGTGCGAACCACGGGTGCCGCGAGTAGCGGATCACGCGGCCCACGCGGTGCGGCGCGCCTTCGGCCTCGTAGTTCGTGAGCGCGGCCAAAAACACGGCGCGTTCGACAAGCTGCGCGGTCGCGGCGTGGTCGGGATGCCGGTCGTCCTCGTGCATCGACACAACGAGCCGCGGCCGGTAACGCCGAAGCGCCTCCGCCAAGAGCCGCACCGCGCCGTCGGTCGCCTTGACTTTCGTGTCCGGCAGCCCGAGGCACTCGCGCGCCGTCGCGCCCAGCAGTTCGGCGGCGGCCTTCGCCTCCGCGGCGCGCTGCTCCACTGTCCCACGCGAGCCTTTCTCGCCGGCGGTTACGTCGATGATCGCAAACCGATAGCCGCGCGCGCGAAGCGTCAGCAGAAGTCCGCCACACCCGAGCTCAACGTCGTCGGGATGCGCGCCGACCGCCAGGACATCGACCATGCTCACAGCCGCACCAGATAGTGCCCGATCTCGAACGGGTCGAACGACTCGCGCAACGCCGTCGCGAGCTCCGGCCCGTGCCGCACGAGGTAGGGAAACAGGGAATGCGTACGTTCCTGCAGCCCGTCGCGCGGCCGCAGCGCCGAGAGGACCTGCTCAAACCGTCGCTGGCCCGTACCCGTCTGTGCGTCGCGCGCATTCTCCAGCCGCGTCGCCAGCTTCTCCAGCTCGCCGTGCAGCCGTGTTGTCGACCGACGAAAAGGTTTTTCGGTGTTGCCGGGCAGATCGAGTTCGCCGCTGTCGACCGCAGCGATGAGTTCGCCCGCCTCCGCCGCCAGTCGCCGCAGACGCTCCGCGATGGGATCACCCTCGGACGGAAGCGGACGGACGGCGATGCCCCTGACGATGTCTTCCAGGTCGAGACCGAGTTTTGCCGCGTCGCGCGCGACGCTCTTTTCAATGAGTGTTGCCGCATCCCGCGGTAACACGGCCGGCATCGGGATCCCGAAGTGCTCGTGTGCGGACTTGAGCTGCGACCAGTACTGGATTTCCGACGGACCGCACACTGCCATCAGCACCGGGAACGCCGCGTTTTGCACGAGGACGCGCGAAACCACGTCGGTCGACCAGCGCTCGGGCACGCGCGCGCCGCGCGCCAATCTCTGCCGCGGGCCGGTCGCGTCGAAGAGATACGCGCCGTTCGGCGGCGACAACGGACGCTCGAATCCGGTCTCGGCGGTCAGCGCAGCATCGAGAACATCGCCGTCCGTTCCTATCCGTTCGGCGAACTCCGCCAGCGGCTCTCGCAAGAGCGCCGGCTCGACAAACACGACGCCTTCGCCGGCGACGAGCCGCGCCAGGTTGCGCACGTGCGCGCGCGCCACGCTGCCCTCGGTTTCGACGAGCGACCATGCTTCGCTGTCGTTGCCGAGCGCCTCTCTTACGTCGGCCAAGAACGGCGCGAAGTCGATCTCGATCTCGCTGACCGGGGTGCGCGGCGCCACGTCGCCTTCGATGCGGAACCGGCGACCGTTCCAGAAGAAGCGGTTGACCTCGTCGAAGTCGTGGTCCTCGCTCTCGACCCAGAACACGGGCACGACGGGCATGCCGAGTTCGCGCTCGAGTTCGCGGGCCGCGTTGATCACCGTGAAGAGCTTGAACGTCGTGTATGCCGGGCCGTACAGCAGGCCGACCTGCTGCCCGCTGATCACGCACGCGCAATCCTTCAGTCGCTTCGCGTTATCGGTGCTGCCACCGACGGTCGCGTTGTACTCCGCGAGCTCGGCCGAGAAGTCCGGACGCGGCAAGGCGAGCTGGGCGTCCAGGAGCGGACGCAGCGCGCGCGGATCACGGTAGTCGTGTTGAAACAGGTGCAGCGCACGGTCCGGATCGACCATGTACGCGCGCGCCACCTCGTTGCCCGGATCGAGCCGCGAGTAGGGGATGGTGACGAGCGGAAGAGTCACGCCTTGCGCGCGACGACGATGCAGCGCGGCGCGTCCGTCGTGTAGTCGCGTCCGTCGAACGCCCCGTACGAGGCCACCGGGCTCAGCCCCGCGTCGCGCAGGAGCGCTTGCAGGTCGTGGTGGTTGTACAGGCGCACGGATTCCGTATAGCTCAGGGTGACGCCGTCGTCCTCGATCACGACGTCCTTCTCGACGCGCCCGTTCTCGATGCGCCGCGTGAAATGGTAGGTGCGGCCGTCGCGCTCTTCGGTGCCCTCCGGAACGAGGTGGTGCATCACGGCGGTCGCGTTCAGGAAATCGAGCAGGTAGACCCCCGCGGGGCGTAGCGTGCCGGCGATGGACCGCAATGCCGCCAGGTTGTCGTCGTCGTCGAAGTAGCCGAACGAAGTGAAAAACGACGTGGCTGCGTGAAAGGTCCCCGAGAACGGGAGCGCGCGCATGTCCGCGCGGACACACGCCACGTCGGTGGCGAGCGCGAGGAGATCGGGGCTCAGGTCGATTCCCGTGACGTCGTGGCCGAGCGCGGCCAGGGCACGGGCGTGGCGGCCGGCGCCACAGGCAACGTCGAGGACGCGGCAGGCATCGGGAAGCCCGAGGACCCCGGCGGCGAATTCCGCCTCGGCCTTTGCGGACTCCTCGTCCCGGCGGTAGTAGACATCGAGGTATTCCTTGCGGAACGCGGTTTCGTACCAGCTCATCGCTTGCGCGCCTTTTCAATCTCGTCATGTGCGGCGCGGGCAGCGGCCCGCACGGCATCCTTCCAGTCGTCTTGGCCCTCGCCCGCGTACAGGATCGCGCGCGAGGAGTTCACCACCGCCCCCGCGCCCCCTGTGAAACACGCAGCGAGATCCGCGCCTCCGCCGCCCTGGGCGCCGAACCCCGGCACCAAAAACAGGGTCTCCGGAAGCGCTTTTCGCAGCTCCGCCATCGCTTGCGGATGCGTTGCGCCGACCACGGCCCCGAACGCGGGCTCGTCGCGCAGCGCCTCGATCATCGCCGCCTCCGCCGGGGCCTGGAACACGGCCGCGTCCTCGTTCGAGGTGCGCAACAACAGGAACACGCCGCGGTCGAGTTCGCGCGCGCGGCGGCGCCAGGGATCGAGCGTGCCCAGCCCGAGGGACGGATTAACGGTCACCGCGTCGGTGTCGAAGGGGCCGCCCAGGTAGGCACTCGCGTAGGCCTCGGCCGTGGAGCCGATGTCGCCGCGCTTGATATCGGCGATCACCGGGATGCCCTCGCGGCGAATCTCGGCGATCACCGTGGCGAAGTCGCGCACGCCGTCGGGACCGAACTGCTCGAAGAAGCCTGCATTCGGCTTGAAGCACGCCGCCACGTCGGCCGTCACCTCGACCACCGCGCGGCAAAAGTCGAGCGCGCCCATGTCGGCGGGGAGGCGCGTGGGGTCGGGATCGAGGCCCACGCACAGCGCGGAGCCGCGCGCCTGAAAGCCGGCCGTCCAGTTCATGCCGGGGATTCTAGGAAGTTCCGCAGCAATTCGCAGCCTGCTGTCGTGAGGTACGACTCGGGGTGGAACTGGACACCCAGCAGCGGGCGGGACTCGTGGCGCACCGCCATGGGCTCGCCGTGGTCGGCCGTTCGGGCCGTAACCGCGAAGCACGGCGGGATCCGGGAGGCAATGAGCGAGTGGTAGCGCGCCGCCGTGAGCGGGTTCGGGAGGCCCCGAAACAGGCCCGCGCCATCATGGGCGATCGGTGAGGTTTTGCCGTGCACGACCCCGGCGGCCCGGCCGATTTCGCCCCCGAACGCCTGGACAAGGCTTTGGTGCCCCAGGCAAACACCCAGCAGCGGCCGGTCCGCGCGCGCACAGAGATCCACGGAGATGCCAGCCTCGTTCGGCGTGCACGGGCCCGGCGAAATCACGAACCGGTCGGCCGGGTGCGCCAGGGCCTCGGCCACCGTCAGCTGGTCGTGGCGGACCACGTCCACGGCGGCGCCCAGGACTCGCAGCGCCTGAACGAGGTTGAACGCGAACGAGTCGTAATTGTCGATTAGCAGGATTCGCACGGCCGGCCCTCAAAAACATGCGAGCAGGCGCTCGATGTCGGACTCGTCGTTGAAATGGTGCACGGCGACGCGCAGCGCACCTCCGCGCGCGGCGGCGATCACGCCGCGACTCTCGAGCGCCTGGGCAAACACCTCGGGATCCTCGACCGCGAGGCTCACGATTCCGGAGTTCGCCCCTGGACACTGCGCGCGCACGCCGCGAGCCGCGGCGCCCTCCCGAACGGCGGCCGCGAGTTCCAGGACGCGTGCCTCGATCACGTCGAGGCCGATCTCGTGGATCAGGTCCAGCGCCGCGTTCAGTCCAAAAATGCCGCACGTGTTCGGAGTGCCATCCTGGTACCGCCGCGCGCTCGGCGCGGGTGCCATGTCGTAGTCCAAAAACCGGGTCGGGTGCCGCACCGACATCCACGAGGGGCGGGTCGGCGCGATCCTCTCCCGGGACGCGCGGCGCACGTACAGGATGCCGGCGCCCTCCGGACCGCAGAGCCACTTGTGGCCGTCCGTCGCCAGCGCATCGATACCGTCCTCCGCTACGTCCAGGCGCAGTGCCCCCAGGCCCTGGATCGCGTCCACTACAAAGAGCGCGCCGTGCTCGTGCGCGATCTCGCCGATGCTCTTCAGGTCGATGCGCTGGCCCGAAAGCCAGTCGACGAAGCTGACCGACACGGCCGCGGTCCGGCCGTCCACGTGTGTAGCAACGTCTTCGGGCAAGAGACGCCCGTCGCGCTTGGGCACGCGGCGTACCTCGACGTCGGGCAGCGCCATCCAGGGATAGACGTTGGCCGGGAACTCGCGGTCGGGGATGACCACGTTGTCGCCGGCACGCGCGCGCAGCCCTCTCGCGACCGTGGTGATACCGGCCGACGTGTTTGAGACCAGCGCGATCTCGTCGGCGGCCGCGCCCAGAAGCCGAGCGGCGCTCTCGCGGCATGACTCATAGGCCTCAAACCACTTCGCGTAGTGCGCGGCCCCATGACGGCACTGGTCGTCGGCAAGGCGCCGCATGGCGTTGCGCGCCCGGGTGCTGATCGGCGCGACGGCCGCGCTGTTGAAGTACGCGTAGCGTGCCGTGACGGGGAAGAGTCCCCTCGTCGTCGCCGAGAGCTTCACCACGGTTAGTTAGTATAGACGGAATGGCCCGCGTGTACCTCGATGCCAACGCGACAACGCCGCTGGATCCGCGAGTCCGCGAGGAGATGCTGCCGTGGCTTGGCTGCGGCAATGCGTCCTCGCCCCACCTTGAGGGCCGCGTGGCGCGCGACGCGATCGACCGGGCGCGCGACAGCGTCGCGGCGCTCATCGGGGCTGCCGCCAAGGAGGTCGTTTTCACGTCCGGCGCGACCGAGGCGAACGCCATCGCCCTGCTGGGGGCCGTTCGCGCGGCCGGGGCGCGGCGCGCCTACTGCACGGCTGTCGAGCATCCGTCCGTCCTGCGGACGCTCCTGGCCGTGCCCGGCCTCGACGTCGTGGAGTGCCCCGTCGATGCCGCGGGCGTGGCCCTCTTGCCCGAGGCGCTGACGGAGAGCGTCGGTGTCGTCTCCGTGATGCTCGCCAACAACGAGACCGGCTCGGTGCAACCCGTGTCGGACTTCGCCCGCCTTGCGCGCGACGCCGGCGCCGTCATGCACACCGACGCGGTTCAGGCGTGCGGCAAGATTGAGGTCGACGTGGCGAAACTCGGGGTTGACCTGCTGGCTTGTTCCGCGCACAAGATGCACGGCCCCAAGGGCGCCGGGGCCCTCTGGGTCCGTTCCGGTGTCGAGCTTGCCCCGCTCTACAGTGGAGGCGAGCATGAGCGTGGGTTACGGCCCGGCACTGAGAACGTGGCGGCCATCGTCGGCTTCGGGGCGGCGGCCCGTTTCGCGCTAGCCGGGCTCGGCGCACGTCGCACCCGCTGGGAAAACTTGTCTGTCGTTTTCCTGGAGGCGCTGCGCGCCGGGCTCCCCGACACCGCGGTGCACCTTGCGCCGGTTCGCATCGCGAACACGTTCAGCCTGACGTTCCCCGACGTTGAGGGCGAAGCCGTGCTGCTCGGCCTGGATCTCGAGGGCTTCGCGGTTGCAACCGGCAGCGCCTGTTCGTCGGGAGCCGCCGAACCGTCGCACGTTCTTCGTGCCATGGGCCTCGGTCGCGACGGTGCCGAGCGCAGCGTTCGGGTGAGCATGCACGCGGACACGTCCGCGTCCGACGTCACTCGCTGCGTAGCAGCACTCGTGCGAGTCGTCAAGGGACTGCGCGCGCTGAGCGGTTGAGTTTGCCGGGAGCGGAACGCCTCCGTTCGGTTGACGCCTGTTGCGGGTTGCCCTAGGATGCGATACGACGCGGTGAGGGTCGCGTTGCGAAGAGACACGAAGGCCGAAGCGGTTGGGCCACCACGCCGGGAGACCGCCCGGGTGGCGTAGGTCCGTACCCCGTCGTTCTTCGATAAATACGGGCCGGTTGTCGTGCAAGGGGAAGCCTTTGCGGGCGACTTTTTGGACGCAGCGGCGGTGTGTCGCGGAGGTTTCCTGGATGGCGGATTCCCGTCCCGAGAGCGAAGCTTGGGAGAGGATCGCGACGATCGTACGACGCTCTGTTCCGCGCCAGCAGTTCGAGACCTGGTTTCGCGGAATCAGCGTCGTCAGCGTCGGGCCGGAGCGCCTTGAGTTCCGCGTTCCCAACAACTTTTTGCGCGAGTGGATCTTGCGCAAGTACTCCGGAGTACTCCGGTCCGCGGCGCGGGAGGTCGTCTCCGGCGACCCTGAACTCGTCATCCATATTGCGGAATCCGCGGATTCTTCGGGTTCATCTAGTTCGGGGCCCTTGCCCGGGGCGACGCCCTCCCGGGACGCCGACGCTCACCGGGCTGCCACCGCGCCCCGGTCGGCCGCCGAAGTACACACGTCCACCGTTTCGGCCCGATCCCCCGGGATTTCGTTTGGCGAGAGCGACGTCACCCTCAACGCCCAGTACACGTTCGGCAACTTCGTTCCGGGACCGTCCAACAACTTCGCCTACGCCGCGGCGGTCGCCGTCGCGGACAGTCCGGGAAAGTCCTATAACCCGCTGTTTCTGCACGGTTCGGTCGGGCTGGGCAAAACCCATTTGCTCCAGGGGGTCTGTCATCGGCTTATCGAGCGGCGGCCCGGCATGCGCCTGCTCTACCTGTCGTGTGAGACGTTCACCAACCATTTCGTGACGGCGATCGCGAACGGCGAGCTGGACAGCTTCCGGTACCGCTACCGGCACGTCGATACCCTCCTGATCGACGATATCCACTTCCTCGCGAACAGGGAGCGAACGCAGGAGGAGTTTTTTCACACGTTCAACACCCTCTACAACGCCAACAAGCAGATTATCTTGTCGTCGGACTCCAATCCGGCCGAGATTCCCACGCTCTCCGAGCGCCTCGTGTCGCGCTTCAAGTGGGGCGTCGTTGCGCGCATTGATGCACCCGTATACGAGACCCGGGTCGCCATCATCTCTCGCAAGGTGAAGATGCATGGCGTCACCTTCCCCGACGACGTCGTCCACTACGTCGCGGAAAACATCCGCGCCAACATCCGCGAGCTAGAGGGGGCCGTCAACAAGATGGCCGGTATGGCCCATATCTATGGCCGGTCCGTCAGCATGGAGATGGCCAAGACCGCGCTGCGCGATCTCATCCCTATTTCCCAGCACCGCGTCAGCGTGGACACCATCATCAGGACCGTGGCGGAGCACTACGGCGTTCCCGTGAAAGACCTGATGGGGAAGCGACGCACCAAGTCAATCGCCCGTCCGCGGCAGGTGTGCATGTTTCTCGCTCGGCGCCTCACGAGCCACTCCCTCGAGGAGATCGGCGGCTACTTCGGTGGCCGCGATCACACCACTGTCATGTACGCGTTCGACAAGATCCGCAAGGAGGTCAAGGTCAGCACCGACCTCGCGGACCTCGTTGAGCATCTCAGCACCCGGATCCGCACGACGTGACCCGACCCCCGAGCAGACCCGCAAGGGCCCGGAGTAAACCCGCGAGTGGGTCCGTCCCTGTGGATAAGCTGTCCACTCCTCGCTGTGTCTCGGGGTGGTTATCCCGGGCTACCGTGAGACAGCGTCCCGCTATGTGGAAAAGCCCGAGCCTTTCCTCGTCTTTCCCTCGCCCTGCGGCACTGTGTGTGGAGTCCGACACCTCCACACACGCCGTTGCCTACAAACAACTTACGTCACCCTCCCCGGGAGTTGTCCACATCGCGCAGGGCAGCCTACGGATACGAAGATCTATATAAGAAAAGAAGAGTATGAAGTTCACCGCCAAGCGTTCCCGTCTCGCCGAAGTCTCCACCCTTGTTGGCCAGGCCGTCGCCGGGAAGAGCACCAAGCGCGTCTATGAGTGCATCCGCCTGACCGCAAGCGACCAGGGCCTCGAGATCGCCGGTACGGATCTGGAGCTGGCCGCGCGCTATAGCCTCACCGACGAAATCCAGGTGAAAGAGGCAGGTGAGGTTGTCGTGCCTGCGCAGATCTTTACCGGTGTTCTGCGAGAGATCGGCGACGAAACGGTGTCCCTCAGCTCCAGCCAGCGGAAGCTGACGCTGGAAACTGACGGGGGTAAGTTCGAGCTGGAGTGCGAGGATCCGGAGCAGTTCCCGGAGATACCGGTGTTCCCGAGCGAGTCCACTTGCCGTATGGCTGCGGCGGATCTGCGTGCGCTGGTGCGCAAGACGGTATTTGCCGCAGGTAAGGAGGCCGCACGCTTCGTCCTGAACGGCGTTCGCGTGTCCATCGAGGGCGAGGCGCTGAGGTTTGTCGCGTGTGACGGGCGGCGCCTGTCGACGCTGTGCAGGCCCATCGAGCTCTCCGGCGAATCGGCCGGAGGTGAGCGGGTCGCGTTGGTTGGCCTGAAGGGGTTGCAGCACTTTGACCGCCTTGCGGCCGAAGTGGATGGCGCCGTTGACTTAGCTATAGCGGATCGCTTCGTTGCCCTGCGCACCAAGGGAGCGGAGGCCGTGGTGCGCGTCCTGGACGGCAGCTTTCCCAATCACCACGAGATCATCCCGGACGAGGTTGCCCTGGAGGCGACGATTCCGGTAGGCCGGCTGCAGTCATGCCTGAGGCAGGTTGCGCCGTTCACGACGCTGGAATCGCAAGCCGTGGTACTCACGTTCTCGTCCGGCGAGCTGAGATTCTCGGCGGGGGGCGGCGAGGGCCGTGCCGACATAAGGCTGGGAATCGATTTTGAGGGTGATGAGGTTCGGATTGGCTTCAACCCTGGATTCATGCTCGACGCACTCAAGAACGTGGACGGGGAGAGTATTCGCTTTGGCTTTAACAACTCTCGCGCCGCCGCGCGCATCACGGATGACGCGGGCATGCTCTATGTGATCATGCCGCTGATCGTAGAGTGACCGCGGGAGCAGGCGTCCGTTGATTCGTCGTGCCGGAACCGGACGCAAGCCGGGATATAGGGAGCCTGAGCAGATCAAGGATGTGATCTCCGGCGTTATACGAGGCCTCAAAAAGGGGGTCAGGGGGCGGCGAGGGGAGTTGGAGCGACTGCGCGCGGCATGGCCCGAGGTGGTGGGCCAAAGCATCGCCGGCCGTTCCCGGATTGTGGCGGTCGACCAGGGCCATATTCGGATCGAGGTCGCCTCCGCAGCGCTGAAGCACGATCTGGCGACGTTTCGCCGAACCGAGCTCCTGGAGCAGCTCAAAGAGCGTCTCCCGGACCTCAATCTGCGAAAAATGACGGTCCGCGTCGGCTCGCTCTGATCCTTGTCCGATCTGCCGGCAGCAGGGGCTCAAACCTCTTGCAGAAGGCCTTTTGCGGGTAAAATGGGGGGCCCGGGACAGGTCCGCAGCGATTTGCCTTAAACCATTGTCCCCACGGTACTTGGAATGACCGACCCCGCCCCCAATCATGTCAACGAGTGACGACCTCTACAGCGCCGATCAGATCCAGGTGCTTGAGGGTCTTGAGCACGTTCGGAAACGGCCGGCGATGTATATCGGCGATACCGCTTCCGGTGGGCTACACCACCTGGTCTACGAAGTGGTGGACAACGCCGTGGACGAGGCGCTGGTGGGGCACTGCACCGAGGTCAGCGTCACCCTGCACAGCGACGGCTCCGTCACGGTGGTGGACAACGGCCGCGGGATTCCGGTGGGGATTCACAAGGATCTGGGAATACCCGCGGTGACGGTCGTGATGACCCGGCTCAACGCGGGAGGGAAGTTCGACCGTGACGCGTACAAGGTGTCCGGCGGGCTGCACGGCGTAGGCGTTTCGTGCGTGAACGCGCTGTCGGAGCGGCTGGTGGTGGAGGTGTACCAGGATGGCCGTATCCACCGTCAATCGTTTCAGTGCGGCGCGCCGTCCTCGGAACTCGTTGACATGGGCAAGACCGAGCGCCGCGGGACGAAGGTTACGTTCAAGCCCGACCGCGAGATGTTCACCGAGACGGTGTACTCCTACGACATCCTGGCCAAGCGCCTCAGGGAGTTGGCCTTCTTGAACCGCGGCCTCGTAATCACGATCACGGACGAACGGGCGGAGCCGAACAAGGAAGAGACTTTTTGCTACGAGGGCGGCCTGCGCGAGTTCGTACAGGAACTGAACCGCGGCCGGGACCTGGTGCAGGCCGAGGTGCTGCACTTCACCGGAGCGCAGGAAGGCATGGAGGTTGAGGTTGCGCTGCAGTTCACGGCCTCCTACGACGAGCGCATCTTCACTTACTGCAACAACATCAACACCCGCGAAGGCGGAACACACCTGAGTGGGTTCAAAACCGCGCTGACCCGCACCCTCAACCTGTACGCCAAGCGCGAGGACCTCCTCAAGAAGAACCAGACGCCGGCCGGCGACGACTTCCGCGAGGGAATCACCGCCGTTGTGAGCGTCAAGGTTCCGGAGCCCCAGTTTGAGGGGCAGACCAAGACCAAGCTGGGCAACTCCGACGTACAGTCGGTAGTGGAGCAGGTGGTAGGGGCGCAGATCAGTGCGTACCTCGAAGAGAACCCGAAGTCGGCGCGGCAGCTCATCGACAAGGCGGTCAACGCGTTTGCCGCACGACAGGCGGCCCGCCACGCGCGCGACTTGGTACGCCGCAAGAACGCGCTTTCCGGCGGCGGGCTCCCGGGCAAGCTGGCGGACTGCACGAGCCGGAACCGCGGCGAGACCGAGCTCTACCTGGTGGAGGGCGACTCGGCGGGAGGCTCGGCGAAACAGGGCCGCGACCGGTCGTTTCAGGCGATCTTGCCGCTGCGCGGCAAGATCCTGAACGTGGAGAAGGCGCGCATCGACAAGATGCTTGGCCACGACGAGATCCGCACGATCATTACGGCCCTCGGCACCGGCATAGGCGCCGATGAATTCGACATCACGAAGCTGCGCTACGGCAAAATCATCATTATGACGGACGCGGACGTGGATGGCTCCCACATCCGCACGCTGCTGCTTACGTTTTTCTTCCGCCACATGCCGCAACTCATCGAGCAGACCCGGATCTACGTCGCCCAGCCGCCGCTCTACCTCCTCAAGAAGGGAAAGCTGAGCGAGTACATCTTCGACGAGGACCGGCTGCGGGACAAGCTGACGAGTATAGGCGGCCAGGGCACCGTGGTCCTCGCGCGGGTTGCCGGCTCCGAGCTGCGGTTCGAGGGAGAGGCGCTCACCGAGCTGCTGGGCGTGATTGCGCGGCTCGAGACGCTATGTCGTGCGATCGAGCGCAAGGGCATCGACCTCCGCGTGTTTCTTGCCGAGAGCGATCCTGAGACGGGCGCGCTCCCGGTGTCGCGCTCGGTGCACGGGGAGGACGAGCGCTGGTGGCCGGAGGGCGCGCGCGCCCGGTTCGACACGTACGAACGCGAGCTAGCGACGTCCCTGGGCCGTGAACTGGTGATAGCCATGGACGGCGACGACGACGAGCAGATCGAAAAGGCGGACCTGTTCCTGCAGGAGTATCCCGAGGGCCGCGAGGCGTCGCAGCACGCACGGCGGCTCAAGGAGATGGGCCTGTCGCCCGCGACGATGATCGATCCCTCGGGGGCCCTCGACGGCGCCGAGGAGCCGGCGGAGTTTGAGATTGAGGGCAAGAAGGAATCCGTCAAGGTAGGTTCGCTGCGCGCGGTCCTCGATCAGGTGCGCCGCCGGGGTCAAGACGGCCTCACCTTGCAGCGCTACAAGGGTCTCGGCGAGATGAACGCCAACCAGCTCTGGGAAACGACGATGGAGCCGGGCAAGCGAACGCTCTTGCGGGTCCGTCTCCAGGATGCGGTGCGCGCCGACGAGATGTTCTCGATTCTGATGGGGAGCAACGTCGAGGACCGCCGCGCCTTCATCGAGAAGCACGCGCTGGACGTCAGCGACCTGGACGTCTAGCCCTCGTCAAGCCCCCATAACGGGAGAACCGGGCCGCGAGGCGCAAAAAGGGCGGTGTTTTGGTGGGGGCGCGGGGGGCTGGGCTTTCCCGGGCCTGCTCAACTTGGAGGGCGTCGGATGCCGATGAGGGGAAGGCATGACGCTCTACGACCGGATCAAGAGCAAGAGGCTCGGCGACCTCTTGGTGGACGAGGATCTCGCCACCGAGGAGATCGTAATCGCAGCGCTCCACGAGCAGCAGGCGACCGGCCTCTTGTTGTCGGAAATCCTGATGGAGTCCCGCACGATCACGGAGTGGGATCTCGCCCGGGTGGTCGTACGCGAGTATCAGGTGCCGTACATCGAGCTGGCGAGCTACACGCTGCACAAGGATCTGGTGGAGACCTTTTCGCCGGTCCTCCTTAATCGCGCGCGGGTCGTGCCGCTTGACCGGTTCGGGTCGATCGTCTGTTTTGCCTGCCAGGAAATACCCATGGCCGACGTCGTTGCGGAGCTCGCGGAAAAAGCGAAGGGCGGCGTGTACCTGTACATCTCCAGTGCGCGCGACATCCGTCAGGCTCTCCACGAG
Organism: Planctomycetota bacterium; assembly: GCA_021776735.1. Classification (GTDB taxonomy): domain Bacteria; phylum Planctomycetota; class PLA2; order PLA2; family PLA2; genus JAJFFH01. Next base: position 301,185 of record JAJFFH010000040.1, read on the forward strand.
CACGCGGCGGTGTCCGAGAGCGTGGAACAGACGGAAGATGTCGATGTCAAGTCCGCGGCGAATCAGGGCGCACCCGTCGCGTCCGGCAGCATGGACCAGGACGCAAACTGGCAAAACCTCTTCGACGCCGCGGACGAGTCCGTCCAGTCCGACGATTAGCCGTCGAATCCGGGGCAGTCTTCCCCGTCCGGCGGAGGCGTCCATCCCGCGGGCGGTCGCTCCATGCCGTCCCGAGGATCCGCAGGAGCGCCATCGGAATTCGCAGGGGAGCCCTCAGGATCCGCAGGCGAGTCCGGGTCGCCCGTCTCGTTTGACGGGGCGAGTTGTTCCGTGCCCGCGGGCTCGGGCCGTTCGAATTCCGAGACCTCGCGGTGCCAGCTCCGCCGGAATTCGGCGAGCATGCGCCCGAAGTCACGCGCAACGTCGGGCAGCTTGCCGCCAAAGACCAGAACGGCGACAACGAAGAGGACGATCAGCTCGCCCGCACTCAGACCGAAGGGCATGGCCGGTCATTATCGCAGAAGCCCCGCAGGGGCCAGAATCCGTACCGGCGCGGGATCCTACTTCGGCCTGCGGATGTCGATGTCCGACGCTCGCTTGAGGTCGATGCCGTCTTTTTTGACCAGGAACACGACGTGCTTGAAGCGCACCTGGGCCGGCCAGCCCTTCGCCGAGACCTTCACGCGCCCGAAAACGTCCACAAGCTCCCTGCCGGCTTCGTAGACCAGCCGCCGCGCCTCGACTTTCGTGGCGCGCTTGCCGCGGGAGGTAATCACGACTCCGCGGTCGGCGACCAGCCGTCGGGCTCGCCACCGGGGAGAGGCTGGCGCGGACGGCGCACGCGGGGGCGCCTTTTCGTCCAGCCGCTCGAGTTCGATCCGTGCCCGACCCGCGAGGACGGTCAACAACAGCTTGCCGTCCTTGCCGTAGCCGGACACCGTCACGCCGCCCGGGATCTCCAGGGCGTTTGCGGTGAAGCGTGCGGTGCCGCGCAGCGCCATGACCCAGCGGGCGAAGTCGCCCTTCGCCGAGTTCATGGCCAGCACCGCCTCGCCGACCGTGCGTACCTCGGAGACGTCGCCGTCCGTCAGCTTCGCCTCGAGGTGCTGCGCTTCGATGAACGCGCCGGAACCCCTGCCCAGCCGCGCCGGTTTGCCGGTGAGCGTGAGCACTTGGCCCGCGAGTTCGGCTCGGTCGGCCTGAAGCGTTTCGCCGGCGGGTCCGGTCGCCCGCACGGGACCCAGGGCCGTCACCTGTTCCGGCAACGCCCCGCTTTTTTTGGGCAAGACCCCCTCGGCCCGTGCGCAGGAGAACTCCCAAAACCCGCTCGGCGCGTCTGTGACGCGCTTGGCCGTTTCCTTGGGGCGCGCCCGCACGAAGACGTCTCCCTCAGCGACGAACCGCCGGTTCGAGTCGAGGTGAAATGACCGGGCGCGCAACGTCGTGTTCTTACCGGCCGACAGAGTGGCCGGGGCGCCGAATGCGCGCGTGCCCGATGGCTCGTGCACGATTTTTTGGCCGCGGAACATGCGATCGCGCAAGCGCAGGACCACGTCGCCGTCGGCCGTGAACCGGGCGAGCTTTCCCTGGCGGATCTCGACCACCATGGCCTGCGCCCGGAACGTGGAGTCCTCCTCGACAAATGCGTGCACATCGTGCTCCGCGCGCAACACCTTGAGGCCGGGCTCGATGTGCGCCCGGATCGGCCCACGCGCGCTGAGGCGGAGTCGCCCGCGGGTGCCCTCGCCGAGCGCGCCGAGCCGCCCGTCGGCGACGTGCTCGAGGCGCCGCGCACCGTGGACGACGATGTCGAAGACGTCCTTGCCGCCCCCCCGGGCCGGGCTCCCGCGGACCTCGATCCGGTCGGCTTGTACAAGTGCGTCCGGCGTGGTTACCGCAACGGCGCCGGCCAGGTCGATGTCTCCGGACGCGGCGACAAACGTCAGCGTGCGGGCCCGCAGCGTGCCGCCGCCGTTGCGGTCGGTCGCGCCGAGCCCGCCCTCGAAGCGGAGTTCCTCCAGCGTCACGCCGCCCGGCTTTGCAGCGGTGCCGCGCCGCAGCAGTACCGTCGCGCGCCCGGCGCGCACATCGACGACTCGTTCTCCCAGGCCCAAGACAGGCAGCGCGCCGCGCCGTACCGCGTGCAGCGGGCCCTTGCAGGAGATGCGGTGGTCGCCCTCGAAGGTGACGCGTGACAGGGAGAGAAACTCGACGCCGCGCGTGCGGAGCGGGTCCAGATCGAACCGGACGTTGCCCTCGAGGACGATGCGGTCGAGCTGGTAGTTCCCGGTTCGGCCGCGGCCCGCGCTCCGCCCGGAACGTTCCGCGCCAGCAGAGCGAACGAGGCGCGCGGTCAGGCGCCGGCAGGTTGCCGTGCCGAGCGGGTGCTCGAGCTTGGCGCCGTCCTCGATCGACATGACCAGGATCCCGGCGTCCTCGTCACGGGTCACGGTGACCGAACCGTTCGTTGTAAGCAGGGCCGGCCCGCGCGCGGTACGAACGGTGGCGCGCACGGCGGCTCGGATCCGGACCCGGCCGAACTCGACGTCGGCGTCCAGGCCCTGGCCCCGTACCTCAAGTTCCTTGTCCGGCATCCGAAACACGACCGTGCCGTTCGAGGCCGCGCGCCGGTTTGTCAGGTCGAGCTGCGCCCCGTCGAGCTGTGCGATTTCGCGACCGCCGGCATCGCGCACCACGACGCGCCCAAGGAGTCTCGCGGTTTTCGCCGTCGTCGTGCCCTTGCGCACGAGCGCCGGGAGGTCGCCCGCGAGAGCGTCCGCCTCCAGCGTAAGCTTGAGCGGCACATGTTCGCCGCCCTCATCGGGCGCACTCCTCCCGGGCTCGTCCCTCTCTGGCGCATCCCTCCTGGGGGTGTCGTCTTTGGGGCCACCGAACACGGCGCAGGTCACGCCCTCCATTTGCGGCGTGCCGTCGGCCCGCGCCAGCTCCTGGACGTGGAAGTAAAACCGGATACGGCCCTCCCGCGAAAGCCGAATTGCGATGTCGCGCAGCTCTCGCACCTTGCCGGCGAATGGCGTGGCACCGGTTTCGTCGGCGAAGTCCTTGCCCGAGAGCACGGCCTGCCCCCGCGCCGGATCGGTACCGGCCGGGAGTTCCGCCGTGACGGCGTCGGGGTCGCTCAGCCACCAGAGCAGCGTGGCGAGCGGCAAGAAGAAAGCGAAAAAAACGAGCAGGGCTCTCAAGGCGAACCGTCAGAACTTTGCGAGCGCCTCGTCCCAGCGCCCCATGCGCCGGAGCAGGTGCTCGCAGAGGTCGCGAACAGCGCCGCGCCCGCCCGGGCGATCGGCGACGAAGTCGGCCACAGCGCGCACTTCGGTGTGGGCGTCGGCGGGCGCCGCGGCCAGCCCCACGCAGCGCAGCGCCGGAAGATCAACGAGGTCGTCGCCCATGTAGGCTGCCTGGCCGGCTGCAAGTCCGAACTCGTCCAGGAGCAGGGCCAGCCCTGCCCGCTTGTCTCCCTGGCCCTGGACCACGCGGGCCAGGCCGAGCTCCTCGGCCCGGCGCTCCACGGCTTGCGAGCGGCGGCCGGTCAGCAGCGCGACTTTCACGCCCGCATCTTGCAGCATGCGCAACCCGAGTCCGTCACAAGCGTGAAACGACTTCAGCTCGCCGCCGTCCGGTGTCAGGACAAAGGTGCCGTCGGTCAGGACCCCATCGACGTCGAGAATGAGCAGGCGGATGTCTGCCGGATCGGTCACGCGCTGAACCCCGCCCGAAGCAGATCCTGAACGTCGAGCAGCCCGACGTAGGTCCCCTGTTCGTCCACGACCGGCAGCTCGTCGAACGCATGCTCCTGCATCGCGTGCCACGCCTCGGCGGCCAACTGATCGACGCGCGCCGTCAGCGGGTCGCGGGTCATGACGTCGTCGATGGGGCGGTCGAGAAAGGTCGGATCCCGCAGCAGCCACCGACGAACATCGCCGTCCGTCAGCAACCCCACAAGTTGATCCGCCTCGTCGGCGACGGGCAGCGCGCCGGGCCGTCGCCCGAGCCCCCCGGCGGCGACAAGCGCTTCCCTCGTGCCGGTTCCGAGCCGCGCCGGCGGCGCACTGGTCTGGTCCTGGTCCAGCACCTCGCCGACGGTCAGCAGTTGTCGTCCGAGGGCGCCGCCGGGGTGATAGAGCGCGTACTCCTCTACGGTGAAGTTGCGGAGTTTGGCGACGGTCATTACGAGTGCGTCGCCCAGGGCGAGCTGCGCCGTGGTCGACGTCGTCGGGGCGAGGCCGACCGGGCATGCTTCGGGAAGCGCACCGGTCAGTAGGAGGCCGTCCGCGTGGCGGGCGAGCGGGGACTCGGCATCGCGCGTCATCGCGAGGAGCCCGGCGCCAATGCGTTTCACTCCGGGGATCACCCGCAGGATCTCCTCGTTGGCACCGGAGTTCGACAGCGCGAGCACGAGATCTTTGGGTCCGACCCGGCCGAGATCCCCGTGGCTGGCCTCGGCGGGATGCAGGAAGAACGACGGGGTGCCGACCGACGCCAGAGTGGCGCTGATCTTTTGGGCGATGATGCCCGACTTGCCCATGCCGGTGCAGACCACCTGTCCCTCGCACCGCAGCACGCGTTCGACGGCCTCGACGAAGCGCGGCCCGATCTGGCCGTGCAGCGCGGCGACGGCCTCGGCCTCGAGGCGAATGACTTCGCGCGCGTACGGAACCGGATCAGTCACGGGAGGGGCCGGCTCCCTGGAGGTTTTCGAGTAGCAGCATGATCGCGAGAAGAACCCCGATCGTCAGTCCGTACAGGTGTGCAACATACGCCATCGCCCCGGCCGTGCCGATCGAGATCACGCGGACGATGCTGGCGGCACGGTAGCCGCCAAGGGCCGCCGCGAGCACTGCGCGCAAGGCTTGGCCTCCGTCGAGCGGCCAGATGGGGAGCAGGTTCAGCGCGCTCCAGATCAGATTGATCCAGAGCACTTGTCCGAGAAATGTCAGGAACAGGGGGTGGCTTGGCTCCGTGTACCTGGCCACGAGCCAGGTGGCCCCCGCGAGCGCGAATCCAAACAGCGGGCCCATGATCGAGATCCCGAACTGCTTGCCGCGGTGGTAGACCGGGCCGTGAATGCAGAGCCCGCCCATCATCCAGAGCAGGACGGTGCTGCTGCCGCCGCCGAGCCAGCGGACCGCGAAGACATGGCCGAACTCGTGGACGAGAAGCGACAAGACCACGGCAATGCACCAGGTCGCCGCCCCCGCGGCGCTGTCGCCCATGAAGTAGTAGAGCGCCAACAGCACCAGGAACCCGCCCGTCGCGTAGACGTCGGTGCCGAACAGCCGGCCAATCTGAAAACCCCGCGGCATCCTGCCGACAGTGTAGACGCTCCGGGAAAACTCCCTGCGCGGGCGTATACTCCGGCCTGTGGCGCAAGGCGCGGACTATCGGGTCGATCTGTCGATCTATCATGGACCTCTGGATCTCCTGCTCTACCTGATCCGTGAGCGGGAGGTGGACATCCACGACATCCCGATCGCGGACATCACGGAGCAGTATCTGGCCCACCTGGACGTTGTGCGCCGCATCGACGTGGACCGGGCCGGCGATTTCATGCTGATGGCGGCGACCTTGATGCTGATCAAGAGCCGAACCCTGCTGCCGCGGCCGGACGACGACGGCGACGACTTCGACGAGGATCTCGACCCGCGCACGGACCTGGTGCGTCAGCTCCTCGAGTACAAGCGCTTCAAGGACGCCGGGCGGGATCTCGACGGGCGCGCCGCGGACCGGTCGTTGCGCCACGAAACCGGCTTGCGGCCGCCGACGCCCGAAGCGCCCGATGCCGGCAAGCTGCTCGAGGATCTCGGGCTCGACGATCTTCTGCTCGCGTTCGAGCGGATGATGCGCGAGACCCTGGCCGATGTCGATCACCAGGTATTCGGCGAGGTTCTGCCCATGCGGGAGATCGCGGGCTACGTCACTGCGGAACTGGGCCGTGCCGGCGGCGAGGTTCTGTTTCGCGACCTGTTCTTGGAACGCCGCGACCGGTTCTACATAGTGTCGGTGTTTCTGTGCCTCCTCGAAATGCTCAAGGCGGGGCAGATCGAGGTCGATACCGGCCGGGATATCGTTGACCTGAAGGTCCGGCGTCGGGACCCGGGCGCGGACCCGGATCCGGCACCGCCGGGACCGGTCAACCGGCTCCCGTGAGCGTCGAGACGGCCTTCCTGGGCTCCGGCCCTCTTGGGCGCGCGATGTTGCGGGCGCTTTGTGACGCGGGCACGCCGCCGGCGATCGTGGTTTCGCAGCCTCCGCGGCGGCGGCGGCGCAGGGGCCGCGCAGAGCCGACGCCCGTGCACGCCTTCGCGATCGAGCAAGCGCTCGCGGTCCATCTGCCCGAGAACGTAAACACGGCGGACTCCCTGGGCGTGCTGCGCTCCGCCGCGGCGGAGCTGTTTGTGGTGGCGGAGTACGGCCAGATCTTGAAGCAGGCGCTGCTCGATATCCCGCCCCGAGGGACGATCAACGTCCACACGTCGCTGCTTCCGCGTTGGCGCGGCGCGACCCCGATCGCGGCCGCCATTCTGGCTGGCGACAGCGAGACCGGCGTGACCATTCAGCGGACGGTGCGCGCGCTCGACGCCGGACCGGTCCTCCATCAGGTCATGACCGCGATTGCGCCTGACGAGACCAGGACATCGCTCACGCGCAAGCTCGAGAAGCTCGGCGCGCAGGCGCTGGGCGAGGTTCTGGCGCGCTTTGCGGCGGGCGAGGATCCGCCCGGCACGCCTCAAGACGACAGCCTCGTGGTTGTCTGCCGCCGCCTCAAGCCGGCGGACGGCCGCATCGACTGGAGCGCGCCGGCGGCGCAGATCGAGCGCCAAATCCGGGCGTACCATCCGGGGCCGGGCGCGCACACCGTCCTCGATCGGAATCCGGAGCTGCCCCTCGACCTGCGAGCCGCCCGTGCCCTGCCGGGCGAGGGCGAGCCCGGGCGCGTCCTGGCGACGGGCCGCGACCACTTCGATGTCGGCACCGGGGAGGGCGTCTTGTCCGTGACGCGGGTCTTGCCTGCTTCCCGCAAGGAAATGGACGCCCGGGCGTTTCTAAACGGGGTTCGGCTTCAGAGCGGGGAGCGGTTTCGATGACCCTTGCGCCGTACGTCCTGGCCCTCGCGTGCGCGAGCGTCTTGGCGGGCTGCATGTCCGTGGATCCGCCGACCCATCCGCTGCGACTCGAGGGCTATCCGGGCGCCCCGATCGAGCCGGGCCTGTTCCCGCTCGCGCCCGGCACGCGCTGGACGTTTCGCGACAAGCACAGCGGCGCGGAACTGGTCTTGGCGCTGGAGCAGGTCCCGCAACAGGCCCCGGAAGGCGGCGCGGGCGGGCTGGTCCTCACGGGCCGGAGCGCAGGGCTCGTGCACGTTCGTGTGGCGGATGGGTTCTTGGAGTTGCTGCACGACGGCGATGTCGTGGAACGGCCCCTGAAGGTCGAAGGAGTGGCGGGGGACGCCTGGACGGGCGCCGGGGCGAGCTACCGGGTCTTTGGCTACGACCGGCTCGAGATTCTCGGCCAGGAGCGCCGCGCGCTGGTCGTCGCCGCCGATCGGGGCGAGGTCCGCGACCTGTTTTGGTTCGCGCGGGGCCTCGGCTGGATCCGCTTTCGCACGGAGCGGCAGGGACGCGTGATCCGCGACGCCGTACTGGTGGCGTTTTCGCCCGGCCGAAATTGACCCCGCCGGGATTGCGGGGTACAACGACTGGCTCCCCATGAAGATCAAGCGCAGGAACTCGAATGTCAAACTTCGCCGCCTTGGCTTCCGGGCCCGGATGAAGACGCGCAACGGTCGCAAGATCGTGAACCGCCGCCGCAAGATCCGCGGCACGTTTCCCTAGCAGGGCTACTGGCGGCTACTGGCGCCAACATCTGACGATGTTGGCGCACGGCGTGCTGGGTGCGGGGTCGCTACGGGGATCGCCGTCCGTTCCTTGCCTCGGGATCGTTCTGCGTGGACCGCGCGGCACCAAAGATGCGACTAATCGCCGCGACTAGTTGCGAGGCTGGTTTCGTGTGGTCGCATTGGTCTATGATTTGGGGCGGTGGATCTCCCTGATCGTTATCGCAAGGTTCGCACGCTGGGCATGGGCGGCTCCGGCAGCACGATCCTCGTGCAGGATCGGAGCAGTGGCGAGCACGTCGCGCTGAAGTTCCTCGGCGGCGCCGGGGCGAGTTCGGCGGATCACGAGCGGCTCGCGCCGCTGTTCCAAAACGAGTTCCGGACTCTCGTCGGCCTGTCGCACCCGCGTGTCGTGGCGGTCCACGAGTTCGGGCACGCGGAGGGCAACCCGTACTTCACGATGGGGTTCGTGCCGGGCGAGACGTGCCGCTCTTTCGTGCGCGAGGACCGGCTGTCGCAGCCCGACATCGTGCACCTGGCCGCGGAGATGCTCGGCGCGCTGGAATACATCCACGCGCGCGGGGTCGTGCACCGCGACATCAAGCCGGAAAACGTCATCGTCCGTCGCGGCGCCGGCGGGATCGAGCCGACGCTGATCGACTTTGGCCTGGCGGTCGCGGCGGGCGGCGGGCGTCCGGGCCAGACGGACGGGACATTGCCTTATGTCGCGCCGGAGATCCTGCGCGGGGGCCGGGCGGGTCCGGGCGCGGATCTGTTCGGGCTAGGGATGGTGCTCTACGAGATCGCAACCGGGCAGCACATCGCACCGCCGGGCAAACTGCTACGCGAACCGGACACACTGCTCGCTCCCGCGCGCGTGCGGGAGGAGTACCGGGCGCACGCGCGCGGTGCGGCTCCGCGACAGTTCCAGGAGCTCATCGCGGGTCTCGTAGCGGCGTCGCCCCGAGATCGATTCCCGACCGCCGGTGCGGCGCTGCGCGTGTTGGCGAGCCTGTACGGCGCCGAACTCGCGGGCGACCTGGAGGAGCGGACCGTTCGGCTGGGCTTGACCGACGCGCCGCTCGTCGGGCGCGACTCCGTCATCGCGCAGGTCATGGAACGCGTCGAGCAGTTGCAGGCCGATCGGTTGACCGAACCGGTGCTCGTGATTGCGGGACCGCCGGGCATCGGCGTGTCGCGCCTCCTCATGGCGGCACGCAACGAAGCGGCGCTCCTCGGTTGCCAGGCGGTGCTGTCCGACTCGTTGCCGGGTCTGGCGGGCGGGGTGGAGCAGTTGTTGGGGGGCGCGGGAGTGTGCGTCGGGAGCGAGCCGTCCGAAACGGTCTTTCGCATCGACCATGTCCTGGAGCATCGTCCCCCGAATGAGCGCATCGTGCTGCTCCTGGACGACGTGCACGCCCTGTCGGAGCGCGCCGCGGCTGCGCTGCGCAGTTGGCTGGTCGCACTTGAGCGCCGCGACCGTCCGCGGATCCTGTTAGTGCTCGGCGGGCACGTGGGCGCCGACGACTCGTCGCAGGACAAGGCGGGCGCGGATCTGCTGCGGACGGCCGGGCGCTCTGTGGCGGTCGAGGCGCGCGACCTTGCGCCACTGAAGACGCGAGGGATTCGCGCCGTTTTGGGGACGATGACCGGGCTCGAACAAGTCCCCGGCGACCTCGTGCACGCGCTTGAGCGGGCGACCGACGGCAATCCGCGCCTCCTCGTCCAACTGGTTCGGCTCCTGGTTCAAGAAGAGGTGCTCGACCTGTCCGGCGCCGCGCCCCGGCTCGACGAGACGCGGCTAGAAAACGTCGATCTGCCGGTGGGGCTGGAGGCGACCACGCAACGGCGCGTCGCCGGGCTGCCCGAGGCGGCACGACTCGCCGTCGCGCGGCTGGCCTTGATCGCGTCGCCGATTTCGGTGGCTGCGTCGCGGGCCGTAGCCGAAGCGCACGGGCCGCGGCTTGAGGACGAGGGGCTGCTGGTGCGCGACGCGGGCCGCATCCGCTTCGAGTCCGAGCTCGCGCGCCGCGGCGCGGACGTACTCGAGGGCGCGGCCCGGCGAGAGGCGTGGGCCGACGTCGCGGGCCGCATCGAAGAATGGGAGCCGGCCGCTGCCGCGACGCTGTTCGCGCGCGCGGACGACCTTGCCGCGGCGCGCCGTGTCGGACGGCCCGCCGCGGAGGCCATGGTAGAGGCTCGGCAACTCGATCCCGCAATCGAACTGCTGCGCGACCTCGTCGGCGACCCGCCCGACCCGGACCTGGCGTACCTGTTGTCCAACACCCTGTTTGTTCGCGGCCGGTATCGCGAAGCGAGCGTGGTCGCCGATCGCTCGGCGTCCGCAGACGGCGGCAACCGCGCCCTGTTCCAGCTTGCGCAAGCACACTCTGCCGCGAAGGATCACGACCGAGGGCTCCATGCGTTGGCACGCGTTGACGGGGAGGTCGCTCGGGTGCTCGTGGCGCGGGCGACGATTCAGACGCGAACCGGTGCTCATTCGGAGGCCTTGGCGACGCTGGACATTGCGGCGGGGAGCGAGCCTACCCCGGCGCGGCTGCACAGAGTTGACACTGCGCGCGCGGCAGTGTTCCAGCTGCAGGGGCGTCGGCGTGCGGCGGCAGAGCTGACACGCGCGCTGCTGGGCTCGTCGGAGATGACGGACGATCGACGTGCGCAGAGGTTGGAGAACCTGGGCGCGTTGCGGCAAGCCGTCGATCCGGTGCCGGCCAGCCTGCGGCTCTTTGCCCGCGCGCGTCGGATCGCCCGGCGCGAGCAACAGGCGGTGCAGGAAACGAACTCCGGCGTCACGGCGGCGGCACTGCTGATTGAAGTGGGCCGGCACCGGTCGGCCTCGCGGCTGCTCGCCCGAGCGACGGAGCATTATGGCCGAAACGGCGACGCGTGGCGGATGACCGACGCGATGATCTACAGGAGCGTGGCCGAGTTGTTGCGCGGGGATCCGCTCCGCGCAGAGACGCTTCTTGCTGACGCAAGGGCTACGCCAGGCACCGAGTCTCTCAAGGCGGAGCTGTCGTACGCCGGACAGGTGTTCGCCCGGGTCATCTCGCGGAGTAGTGAAGAGCCGGTCCAGCCTGAGGGCGGTCCCTACATGCGCATGGAGATGGCGCTTGAGTTGGCCGAGACCGCGGCCGCTCGCGACGACGTGGCGGAAGCAGAGCGACGGTGGCGGCGCGCCCTCGCCGTCGCGTGGGAGCACCGTTTTCCGCGACGGGTACTCGATATCCGAATCGGTCTCGCGGAGTGCGCGGCCGCCGGTGGCCTCTGGCACCTGGCGGAACGGCTGCTCGGCCAACGTGACTATCCACGGTTGCGCTGGCGGACCCCGGCGACCGCCCGGGCGGCGCTGGTGCGTGCGGGAGCGGCGCTTCACCGCCAGGAGCCGGCGCTGGCACAGCGGCTTCTTGAACGGGCGCTGGAGTCGGCCAACCACTGTCCGGACGGGCCGACCCGCGCGAAGGTGTACGCCGTCGCGGCGTCGCTTCTGCAAGAGCCGGTCTTGCGGCAATGGCTGCGGCAAAACACGGAAGCCGCGGCCCGCGAACTTCTGGAGGCGGCGCGGTCAATCTGGCTCGAATACGGAAACAGCGACATGCTCAAGAAAACTGATCTGCACCTCGGCGAGCTGCCGCAGGGCGCTGCCGCCAGCGGCCTCGACGGCCCGATCGCGGACAAGCTCGTGCGCATCCTGCATTTCACCCGCGAGATGAACGAGGAGTTCGACCGCGACCGGCTCCTGCGGCTCATTCTCGATCGGGCGATCGAGCTGACCGGAGCCGAACGCGGCTTCGTGGTGCTCATGAGGGAGGGCCAGGAGGAGGTGCACATCGCGCGCAACCTCGACCGCGAAGCCGTCGCGGAACCGGAACAAAAAATCTCCACGCGGATCATCGGCCAGGTTCTTCGCACCGGCCGGCTCGTGCGTACGGAGAATGCGGAGAGCGACGACCGGTTTGAGCAGTATCTGTCCGTGCACGATCTGAAGTTGCAGTCGATCATCGCGCTGCCCTTCCGTTCGCGAGGCAAGACGATCGGCGCGCTGTACCTCGACAACCGGCACCGCGTCGGGCTGTTCACCGCGGAGTCGGAGCGGGTGCTCGACCTGTTCGCCGACCAGGCCGTTGCGGCAATCGACAAGGCGCGCCTGGTGCGCGAGCTGGAGGACCGCCGCGCGGAGCTCGAGCGGCGGGACCAGGGCCTGCAGACCGAACTGCGCCAGCGAGGCCGCGACCTCTCTCGCGCGCAAAAGGACGTGACCCGCCACCGGCGCGCGCGCGGCTGGGGCTTTGACCGGCTCGTCACGCGCGAGCCGCACATGAAAAACCTGGTGCGCGAAGCCAAGCGTGCGGCCCCGTCCAACATCCCCGTGTTGCTGCTGGGTGAAAACGGGACGGGCAAGGAAGCCTTCGCCCGCGCGATCCATATGGAAGGCCTCCGGCGCGAGATGCCTTTTGTCGCCCTGGACTGCACCGTGCACAACGAACGCGACCTTGAGCGCGAGCTGTTCGGCCATGTGCGCACCGGCGACGAGTCGGACCGCGTGGGATTTTTGGAGGAGGCGGACGGCGGGACGGTCTATCTGGCGGCGATCGACGCGCTCCCGAAGCACCTTCAGGCCAAGATCGTCGAAGCGATGGAGCGCGGCGAGCTGCGGCGGATCGGAAGCAACGAGCCGCGCAGCATCGACACTCGACTCTTTGGCGGGAGCCACGGGGACATTGACGCGCTGCTGCGAGCCGGTCGCCTGCGCGGGGACTTTGTCGCCCACGTGTCCCAATTCACGCTCCACCTCCCGCCGCTGCGGGAACGGCGCAAGGACATCGAGCCGATCGCCACGGCCCTCGTCAAGGAATTGGCGAACCGAGAGGGCCGCCCGGATTTGACGATCACAAACGAAGCGATCGGCCGGCTCGAGGCGCACGGCTGGCCCGGCAACATCAAGGAGCTGCGGCACATCCTGACGCGCGCCGCGCTGGACTGCCAGGGCGAAGAAATCCGGGAGACCGACATCCGTTTCGACACCCGCGCGCGGGCGGTCCTGCCTGCACTGGACCGGGTCCGCCTCCAGCGGGTCCGTGACGAGATTGCGCGCCGCGGCCTGGAGCTCAGCACGCGTCAGCTCACGGCCGTCGAACGCATCTTGGCGAACGGCAAGCTGTCGTTTGGCGACTACCGCCACCACTTTCACGTCTCGAAGTCCACGGCGGCGCGCGACCTGGAGTGGCTGACCAGCACGGCCCTGTTCGAAAAGCGGGGTCGCACGCGCTCAGTGCTCTACACCCCGGGGTCCGTCCTGCGCGAGATCGTCAACCGGGTGGGTCGATAGCCACAAGATGCGACCAATGGACCAATGCGGCGTGCCGGTGCCGTTTGGTTCCACGCGCAAGTCTTGACAGGGCAAGGACTTGGGGCGCTCGTCCCAGGTTGAGCCGGCACCCGTTCCGACCCGGTTTGCTTCCGGCCGGCTGGGTGGTTTCCTTCCTGCGTGGGAAATCACCAGCGAAAGGGAACGGGGAACATGCAACGTCGCACCAGCATCATCTGGGCGCTCGCGATCGTGGGCGCATTAGTCAGCCAAGCAGGCGCAGAGGAACAAGAGTCGGCCATGCTGCCGTCGAGTGGCTCGTACAGTGTCGTCGCTGTGCTTGCTTCGGGCGGCCAAGACGCGGATGTCTTCGGCAGAGATAACGATCCAACCGGCGGCGACGCCTTCAGCGTCGGCATCGACAGCAACGGCGTCCTCACGGTCAACGGTACCTACGGCGGCACGGTCAATCCGAATGGCACCTTCATGGTCACCGTGGACGTGACGGTCGGTCCGCTGTCCACGAGCTACGTCACGAAGGTCCGCGACAGTCAGGACGAACTCGTCTGCCAGACCAGCCACTCGACCAGCAGCGCGCCGACCACGGCCTACGCCGAAGCGGATCAGGTCGTTGCGCTCGCCGTGCAGTAGCGCCACGGTAGACAAGATCGGGCTCGCCGAGTCCACACTCACTCCGGGCCGTCCTCGTGGAAAACACGTGGGCGGCCCGTGGGGCGTTTGTGGATAGGCGTCCACCCGCCAGCGGGGCAGCGCGGAAGCGGCAGGAAACGCACGCGCCGGCCACGCCGGTCGCGGGCCCGCACAGCCGCCAAGTGTCGCGCTACACAACGGTTACACCGATCGAGCGACCCGGCGGCCCGGCCGCGCATGCCGGATGCGTGGGGCTGGGAGGCAATCCAACGAAAGGAACCTCCCATGCGTTACGCGAACCCGCTCTCCCTCCTCTCGATCCTGACCCTCCTCGTCGGCCATGCCGTCGCAACCGGCAGCGCCGATGGGGGAGTCCAGCTCGGCAAGGACGACCATGATCCGACCGGCGGCGATGCGTTCCGGATCGCAATCCGGCCGGGAACGGAGGTCATCGGCAAGGACAGCGATCCGACCGCAAGCGACACGTTCCGCGTTCGCCTCGACCCGAGCGGCGCGCTCGCGGTCAACGGCAGGAGCGCGGGTGCGGTCGATCCGCGTGGCACGTTCGAAGTCACCGTGAACGTGACCGTCGGACCGTTGTTCACGACCCACCTGACAACGATTCGAACCGCCGGAGGCGCCGTGATCCACCGCTCCGCGCACTGCTCGAGCGGCGCGCCGGCCATCGTGGTCGTGGCTCCGATCGGCTAGATCGAGAATCTACGCGTTCACAAAAATCACGGCGGCCCCGATGGGGGCTGCCGTGAGCTGCAGGTACATCAGCTTCCAGGCCGGATGGGGTCCGCCATGCGGGGGCGGGTTCGGGTCGCGAACGAGGAGGGCCGCTGCAAGCAAGCCAAGGACGGCGATGCTTGTGCCAAGGATGGTCCAGGCGGCGCCGGACCCGGGGAGCCAGCCGAGTGCGGCGCCGAGCGGGTAGCCCAAGAACGGCACGACCAGAAAAGGCGCGACGAACCAGGCCGCGGGCCGGGTGCCAAGCAGAATAGGCAGCGTGCGGCAGCCGGTCGCGCGGTCGCCGGCGACATCGGCGAAGTCCTTCGTCGTCGCGGCGCCGAAAATGTAGAGCCACGACAGGCCGCCGAGCAGCCACGCTTCGGGCCGCATGGCACCCCCGCTGACCGCCCAGCCCGCGATGACGAGCAGGAGACCGCGCGGCGTGGCGATCGTTACATTGGCGAGAAACGGAACGCGCTTGGTGCGCAGTGGGGGCAGGGAATACGCGGCCGTGACCGGCAAGGTCACCGCGATGCAGAGCACGAACGGCAGGTTCACAGCGAACGCCGCGGCGAACGCGAGGACCGTCAGCAGGGCGACGATCCGCCACGCCTGGCCGACGGTGAGGTGGCCGGCGGGGAGCGGTCGATCGGGCCGGTTGATCCGGTCGGTTTCAAGGTCGGCGATCTGGTTGATGCCGTTGCTGGCCGCGGTCAGCAACACGGCACTCACGACCGCCATGACCGTGGAGAGAGCCGGCGGCCATCCGCCCGCCGCGGCCACGGCACCGCCAAGCACGCCGGTGACGGGCGCGGGCAGCGTAGCGGGCCGCGAAAGACGCCAGACGATGTTCAAGGCGGGAGTGTTTGTTCGGCCCAACACCGACGCTAGAGGCGGCATTCCTACTCGGGAAATGTGTCCGGCAGTAGCTCGGCGAATCGGCCCAAGGCTCCGCTCCGGACAGATTTCCCTTAGTCGTCGCGTCCGGCGGTCGGGAACCGTTCCAGCACGTAGTTAAGCACGAGTCGATGCATTCCGGCCATGCCGAGCCGGTTGCCGTCCTTTTGGTAGAAGTGGCCCAGCAGGTGGAGCACGCGTCCGCGGCCCTCGCGGAACGTGACGACGACGTCTTCCGGGCCGAACCGCGTTTTCATCGCGGAGCTCTTCACGAGCACCTCCGCCTGGCCCGGCACGACCTTGAAGAAGCGACTCGTGTCCTCCAGCCACCACTTCGAGACGCGCGCGCGGTCGAACGCGCCCTGAAGCAGCGGGCTCGATCGCGCCGGTTCGACCTCGACGGTCGTGTCTCGCTGGCTGAAGCGAGTGCGACCCCATTCCTTGATCCGGTGTGGAAACGCGTCGGTGAGGTAGGGCCGCACGGCCCAATCGCTGGTCATGAGCCAGCCTCCGCGCAGGATGAACGACTTGATCCGGGTCACGAGCTTCTTGGCGTCGAGGCGGCCGGGATCCCGGCCGCAGTTGATGCAGACGATCTTCGCTTCGGGGAACCGGCGCCGCACGAAGGCCTTTTTATCAATGAGCGTGTACGGGATCCCGTAGCGTGTCAGGACGGTCTCTATCTCATCGAACTCGCCCTTGACCACGATGATTCGTTTCGACGAGATTCCGGTCGGCAGACGACGCCCGCCCAGGCCGCGGATCACCGCCTTGGCGGCGGCATCGTGTTCCCGGTCGAGGTTGTTTGTGTTGACGGTCTTGTCGGCGACCTCGAGTTTCTTGCTCTTGCGAGGCAGCGGGTTGTCGAGCCGCCGAATCCTGGTGCCCGGGCTCGGGCTGATGACGGGCACCGTAAACGGGTCCTCGTCAATCTCGGTAAGCTTGTCGGTCTTGGCCAGCGGCTCCTCGTCGTCCGGGGCCACCAACTCGTCCTCGACGTCGTAACCCCGCAGGGTCTCCTCGTCGGGGATCGGGTCGACCACGGATTCGAGTTCTTCCTCTTGCCGCGGCTTGATGGCGGCAAGAAGGCGCTTTTCCTCCGTCGTCTCTGTCTCGAACGGGATGAGGCTCATAAACAGCAAGCCCAAGACGTGCGCGATCAGCGAGATCGTGTACCAGGGCGTGCTGCGCAGCAGGCGCCGAATCTCGCGGCCAAAGTCGGCCTGCGGGCCGCCGGTCGGAACCGGCGTCTTGATTGCGATCGCGGGCCGCGGGTCTCCCTCAAGCCGCACGCGGAGCGGGAGTGTGACCGAGACACCGCCACAGGCGGCGATGCGGAACGTGGTCTTGCCGATGGAGAAAGCCTGGCCGGGTTTCAGGACGGCTTGCCCGTCGATCCGTTGGCCGTCGATCTTGGTCCCGTTCACGGTGCCGAGATCGATCACGGTGAGCTCGGCGCCGTCCATCCGCAGCATGCAGTGCGTTCGGGACGCGGCCGCATCCTGGACGACCAGATCGACATCCTGGCGCCGCCCGATCAGAACCTCTGCCCGATCGGAAACGAACGTGCGCTCGGATGTCGGGTCGTCGATGCGAAGTTGCAGCATTTCAGCGGAAGAGATTTCGGCGAAGAGGACGCCGGATCGCGACGTTCCCTCCGTTAGAATACGTCCTCGAAGACAGCCTTGCACCCGGAATTGGCCCCGCGACCTCCATGCCGACCTTTGTGCGTCTCATCCAGATCATGCGAAACGGTGCGCGCGCGCAACGAACCCAGGCGTGGCTGGGCGTGGCGTTCCTGCTCGCGGCGCTGGTGTGGTTCATCCTAAACATCGTCAAGATTCTCCTGCTCGTGGGCGGCCTTTTCGCCGGGTTTTTCCTGCTCGCGCGCGCCCTGCGGGTCCGTCCGCGCGCACCCGCCGCCCCTCCTCCGTCGCCGCCAACGTCGTCTTGACCAGACTCGCGGTCGCGCTGGCGGCGGTCTTGTGCCTGGGTGCTCGCGGAAACAGCGCTGGAGCCGAGGAAATGGCCTCCGGAGCGGTCCGGGTGCAGTTTCCGCCCGTCCAACAGGCCGCTGCGCGCCGCGTTCTGGACTCGTTTGTCCCCACCCGCAGGGAAGCGGCCACCTGGCTAGGCGTGGCGGTGCCCGAGACGGGACTGATTCATCTGGTCGAGAGCCACGCCGCCCTCCGCGCATTGGCGCCCGGCGCGCCCGAATGGGCCGTCGGCGTCTGCCGGCGCGACGGAACAATCGTGATCCGCGTGGACCGGCTCGATACTTCTCCCGAAACGACGCTGCGCAGCGTGCTCGCCCACGAAATCCTGCACCACGTGGTGGCGCACCACGGAGGGATGCCCGTGCCGCGCTGGTTCGAGGAGGGGCTGTGCGTGGTCTTCGCCGGGGGCTCGTTCTTGCGGGTTGGTACGCGGGTCGAGCGGCTCGCTGCCATGGATCGCCTGCCAACACTAGAGGAAGCGGAAAGGGGGTTTCGGGGCAGCGCCGCCGACGCCGCCCGGGCCTACGAGGTCGGCGCGTCCGCTGTGCGTCGCATGATGAAACAGCACGGGCTGCAATCGGTGCAGCGGCTGCTGCGAGAAACCAAACGCGGCGCGCCGTTTCAGGCGGCGTTCTTGCGCGCGACCGGGCAACGCGCGGCCGAGTTTCAAGCCGACTGGCGCGAGGCTGTGACACCCGGGATTCCCTGGTGGCTGTTTGTCTTGTGGGAGCGCCTGGACTGGGCCCTGCTGGCGTTTGGCGCCGTCCTGGTAGCGGGTGCCTACGTTCGCTGGCGTCTTCGGCGCGAACGCGCGATGCAGTCGCTCGAGACGCCGGAGACACAGGTTCTTGTGCCCCCGCCGCCCCCTACACCCGACTCTTCGATGTCGGATCCTCTTGGGTCGGATCCTTGTGGGCCGGACTCGGCTTCTCAGGATTCGTAGGCGCGGCTGCCGCGGTGAGAGCGTCCTGCCCCGTGAGACCGGCCAGGGTATGCATGAGCCGGTCCGTGAAGCGGTAATCGCCGGCGCGGTCCGGCGTCTCGTCGAAGTGCATGATTCGACCGAGGTGCAGCGAGATGGGATGGCGCCGCGGGGTTGTTTGAATCTTCGAAAGGACGTGTTCGGCCCCGCGGATCCCGAGTGGAAGAACCGGAGAGTTCGTGCGGCGGGCCAGTCGCGCCACGCCGCGCATTCCCGGCTGGAGCGACCCGTTCGGCGTGAGTTGCCCCTCGGGAAAAAGGCAGACGACCTCCCCGGCGCGCAAGGCGTTCCGGGCCGCCTTCATGGCGCCGACACTCGGCCCGTCCTCGCGGACCACCGGGGTGCCCATCGCCCGGAAGTACCAGCCGACGCCCGGAACGTCGTAGTACAGCTCCGTCATCAGGAACGTCACGCGGTGCGGGTAGCACGCGTATTGCACGAGCAACGGGTCGAACCAGGAGACGTGGTTCGGGGCGATGATCAGCCCGCCGGGCGGGCGTGTTCTTAGCCGCGGGCCGTGAACCGAGGCGCGAAACAGGAGCCGCAGAAGCGGCCAAAACATGAGCGCGTGCGCGTCTACGAAGAGACCGCGAAGGCGCTCGTTCATCTGTTGCTCCCGACCGGTCTCTGGTCCGGCCGCGCGCCGGCTAGCCTTCCTCTTCGCCTTTCTTTTCGGCCTTGATCGCTTCGTATTCCGCCTTGTGTTGGCGATACGCCCGGCCCGCCCGGGCGGCGGAGGCGGTGCCGCGGTGCTTGCTGGCGCACTGCGAAAGGAGTTGCATCCCCTTGGGCAGGAGATCCTTGCGCCGTGCCGAGCCCGCCTCTTCGCGCAGCGCCAGATCGAGAAAGATCTGGCCGGCGTTCTCGAGCGCCACGGCGACGAACGCCCGGTGCCGGGGGTACAGGCAAACGACCCGCAGGTAGGGGTAGCGTGCCTCGTCCAGCTTGCCTTGCGCATAGAGAGAGTCGCCCAGCACCGTGTACGCGTTGGCCAGCGTCGCGGCCGTGGCGCCCTTGGTTTTGGTTGCGCGTGCTGCGAGCCCCTCGGCCTCGGCGAAGCGCTCCTTGTTCTTGCCGCCCACGATCGCCTTGCTCTGCAGGGTCAGCGCGGCCGCGTGCCCGTCCGCAAGTTCCTTCTTGCCGCGCGTGGCGTCCGCGGTCCTTTTCGCGGCCGCCTCGGCCTTGGCGTATGCTTTTTGGTGCAGCGCGATGTTGACGACCCCAAGGTCGGCCCTGTACTTCCACGCCGCCGGGATGCCTTCGAGGGCCTTGATCTTGCCGTACCACGCCGCCGCGCTCTTGTACTTCTGGTTCCGGGTCAGAATCGCGCCGACAAGGCGGTAGACCTCCGGGGTGTCTTTCGAGGTCTTGCTGGGCCACTTCTTGAAATGGGCCACGGCGTTGCGGAGGTTTCCGGCGCTCAGGTAGCACATTCCGATCTGGAACGCAGCCTCGAGCCGAAACACGGAGCGCTGCTCCTTGTCGCGATAGACGCCTCGAAACGAAGCAATGGCCGGACCCCAGGCGCCCGTGGCCATGGAGTTGTAGCCGTTGAGCAGTCCCGTCGGCTCGCTGGTGTAAATGGCCTTGAGCACCTGGGACCGCGGGATGTTCTTGCCGCTCTTGGAGCGAGCGGTCTTTTTGATGCCCAACGTCGCGAAACCGTCGTTGGCGATGTAGCCGGTGCTGTGCTCGGCGTAGGTTGCGGCGTTCTCGGGAGTGATCTCGACCTTCTCGCCCTCGATCACGATCGTGGGCCGGATCCCTGTGATCTTGACCTTGCCCTTGTCGCGATAAATCACGAGGTCGGCTTGGGCGGTCGGGGCTGCGAAGGCGAAGAGACAGACTACTGTAGTGAAGCGGAGCATAAACCCTCTCCTGGGCCGGCAGCGCCGGGGCGCACCGGGACCGGTCTGGTGGATGGGCGATTCTAGCGGGATCGGACGCGCGGATTCAATGATAACCGCGCCAGAGCTTTCGTCCGAGAAGGCCACCGGCGGCTGCCCCGAGAAGATCAGCGCAAACATCGAGCGGATCCGCCATCCGGCCGGGGACCGAGGACTGGATGCACTCGTCGATGACCCCCCAGGCAAGCCCGATCCCGGCGCCCGCGCCGATGCTCAGCAGCGCCGTGCGCCAACGTACGGCGCGGTGCAGCAACGCGCCGAGGGGGGCGTAAAAGGCGGCGTGTACGACCTTGTCGAACCGGGCCAGCCACCAGTCCGTCGCCGGCAGGGCGTCCGCCGGTCGCGCGGCCAGAAAACTCAGGAAGCCGCCCCACGCCAGCAGTGGGCCCCAGCGGACCACGAAGCGCCTCGGCCTCAAGGGGTACCCGCGGAATTCCGATGAGACAACGGATTCGGGTGGGTAAGGCACGCGGATCTCAGCGGATCAACGGTCTCCACGTCCCAATCTCCTTACCTTGACCAGTTGGGCGACGACTGACAGGGCGATCTCCCCTGCGGAGGTGGCTCCTAGGTCCAGCCCTACCGGGGCGTGGAGCCTTTCCGCATCGACGCCTTCGCCCGTCAGCTCCGCGCGGATCCGTTCCGCCTTGCGGTGCGACGCCAACAGGCCAACGTAGCGCGCGGGCGACAACAGCGCGGCCCTCGCGCAGGCAAGGTCGAGGCCGGTGCCGCGGGTCATGACGACGACGAAATCGTCCGGCCCGGGCTCGAGCTGCGCAAAGCCAGCGGCCAGCCCGTCCGGTCCGGCGTCCACGACCTCGTCCGCCACTTCCTCCGCGCGCCGCGCCTGATCCGCGCGATCCTCGACGACCGCGACGTAAAGATCCGCGACGCGAGCAATACGCGCGACGGCGCGACCCACGTGCCCGGCGCCCACGATCAGGCAGCGCGGCGTGACCATCGGTTCGATGAAGACATCGCCGTCCGTACGCGGTTCCTCCGAGGTCAGGTACCGATCCGCGGCGGCGCCGCGCAACAGTTCCCGGGTGACGCCGGCCTCGCCGATGCGCGCCAACAGGGCCCCGCGTCGCGCCCTCCGGCGCAGATCGAGGGCTTGCGACGCCCAGGGGGCCGGCAGCGCCACGCGCTCCACCAGGATTCGCACGGTGCCTCCGCAGATCAATCCGCCTTCCTCCGCCATGTCGTCGTCCAGGGTGAACGACACGATCTCGGGCCGGCCGCTCTCGAGTACGGCGAGGGCGGTGCGCTCGACATCGGCCTCGACGCGACCGCCGCCGATCGTGCCGGCGCTGCGGCCCACGGGCCCGACGGTCATTTTCATCGCCGGCTCGGACGGGGCGGATCCGTCGGTCCCGATCACCGTGGCCAGGGCGCACGCCTCGCCGCTTTCGCTGCAGCGGGCGATTTCCGCGAGAGCCTTCACGAACAGATCTCCTTTTCCTCGATCAGATCGTCCAGATCCTCGACAAATACTTTCCCATCGCCGATGCGGCCCGTGCGGGCGGCCTGGCACGCCCCCTCGATCGCGCGATCGAGCCCGACGTCTTCCACCGCGCACTCCAGGCGCACCTTGGGAAGGAACGTGACCGGCCCTTCAGCGGCGCGGTAGAGGCCCAGATGGCCCTTTTGCCGGCCATATCCGCGGGCTTCCGTGAGCGTCAGGCCGCGGACGCCCGCCGCCTGAAGCGCGCGCACGACGGCATCGACCTTGAACGGCTTGACCACCAGCACGAGGCGTTTCATGCGCAAAGGTTACCGCGCCCGCCGTTTGCGCCGAAAATGAAGGAGTGGCGGTACGGCAAAAAAAGACGCAAGGGCGCTCCCGGCGGTGGCGCCGCCTGAAGATTGCGGCGCCCATCGCACTCCTGTTTTGGGCCGCGCTCTCCCACTTCGTTGTGCGGCCCCGCGCCGAGCGGGTGCTGGCCGAACTCTTTCGCGGCGAGGCCACGGCCCGCTTCGCCATCCTCTGGCCGACGCTCAACGTCACCGCGTTCGGCGTCCGGATTCGCGGCGAGGAGTTTTCCGTGGCGGCCGATCGCGTGGCCGTCGATCTGAATCTTCTCGCCGTGTTCGGTACCGACCTCGTACTTGGCGTCGAGGTGAGCGGGTTGCACGCGGAGCTTGCCGCGGGCGAACCGGTCGAGGTCGTGCGCGGGCGGGCGGCGGACGACCCTTCGAGCAAGGACTCGGAGGGTGTGGGCAAGGAGGGGGGCGGGGGCAGCCTCGACCCGCTTCGCCTGCCGCCGCTGCTGTTTCACGACGCTCTCGTGTCCCTGCGCGAGCCGAGCGAGGAGCCGACGCGGGTCCTGCGGTTCGACCGGCTGGAAGTCGTGCAGGAAGCGCCGCGCGTTTTTTCGATCGACGCCGGAGGCGGTGCGCTCGGCCGTGTTCCGTTCACCGCGCTTTCGGCGCGGGTGCTGCCGCGAGCGGGGCACGTGCTCCTGAGCGACCTGCGGTTGCTCGCTTTCCGCGGGGTCTTCGGCGGCGTGCTCGACCTCGACCTGACGCGCGCCGGGGCGTTCAACGGGGAGCTCGAGTGGCATCTGGTCGATGTCGCGTCGGTGTGGCAGACCTACGGCCTGCCCTATTCCGAAAAACGCCGCGGGGCGCTCTCCGGCCGACTGACGTTTCAGGGGACCCGGCCCGCGGCGCGCGCGATCGCGGGTGCCGGGACACTCGCTCTTAGCCGCGCGCGCTTTTTCTCGCCGCTCTCGTTTCGCGTGCTCGGGGTCTTGAAGGTGCCGGTCGAAGCCGAGTCGATGATCCACAAGGCGGACATCGCGTTCTCGTTTGAGCGGGGCCTGGTCTACGTGGAAAGCGCGCGCCTGCGCGCGCAGACCTACCTGCTCGAGGGTCTGGGGCTGATCGGCTTCGGGGGCGGCGCAGATCTGGAAATCTCGCACGCGGGCACCACGGTGTCGGTGTCGGGCACGCTGGCCGATCCGCGGATCAAGGTTCTGCCGCTCAACGGCCTGACCGCGCCGTTCGATCGCCTGTTCAGAGAGCGCGTTCGATGAGGGGAGCGCGGGCGATGAAGAGGCGCTGGACCGTGGCCCTGTTGGCTCTTTGCGGGAGCGCCGCGTGTACTGCTCCGGGCTATCGCGATCCCGAAGAGGCCGCCGCCAACCGCCGTGGGCTCTCGGACCGCACCGTGGAAACGCGCGTGCGCGTGGTGCTCGGCGAAGACTCCGAAACGGCGCCCTTCGATTCGATCCGCGTGCGCTGCACGGACGGCGTGGTGACCCTGTCCGGCACGGTTGACCGGTCGGGCGTGCGCCGCCGCGCGCAAGACCTCGCCGCCGGCTGCGAAGGAGTCGTACAGGTCATCAACGAGATCGACGTGCGCTAGCCGCCGAACTTCACGCGCGACACCTTGGCGAGCAGCCACCGGTCGCCGTGCTTTTCAAAGGTCAGCGTGCAGAAGCCGGTGTACGTGCGGCTGTTGGTTCGAATATCGACGCGCAGGATCGGGACCACGATGCGGTCGCCGATCCAGACCGTCTCGTAGCTGCCGAGCGTGATTTCCGTGATCGCCTTTTGGGCCACGAGCCGGTCGATCATGTTCTCGATTGGCAGGTCGCTCTCGAGTTCGGGCGACAGGTGCTCGCGGACCCGCCCCGCTGCCCCCGGGCCCCCTTGTTCGGCCAGGACGAGCATCTCGTCGAGGATCTGCTCCACGCGTTCGCGGTCGCTCGTCGTCAGGTACGCGACCAGAAAAAACGCGCACAATACGGCGGCAATCCCCAGCGCCAGAGCTCGTGCCATGCGCGGAGTATACTTCGCGGACTTGGCCTATTCGCTCGGGCAACGGTGCGCGGCGTTCGCGGTCGGCGCGGCGACGCGTGTACTCTTCGGTTTTACGGTGCGTCACATGCGGACGTGCCGCTGGACCGTGCGCGGTGGACTGCACGCAGCGCTGGCGCGCGAGGAGCCGCTGATCGTGACGGCCTGGCACCAGGACGTGCTGCCGCTCTTTCACTACCTGGTGTTGCGCAGCCGCTTTTCGAATCGACGGCGCTGGACGGGTCTTGCGAGCCACAGTTTCGATGGCGAACTGACCGAGCGGATCCTGTCGCCGTGGGGCTTTTCCTTCGTGCGCGGATCGAGGGGGAAGCGGGGCGCGCTTCGGGCGGTGCGGGGCCTGCGGCGTGCGCTGGACCGCGGCCGCAGCGTGATCATGATCGGCGACGGCCCGGGTCCGCCGGCGCGGCGCCTCTCGCCAGGCCCGGTTTATCTGGCGCGCGAGACCGGCGTTTCCCTGTATGCCATGCGGGCGTGGGCGCGACCGCAGTGGACGTGGCCGCGCGCCTGGTTCAAGCCGGTGATCCCGACTCCGCACGCGCGCTACGTCGTGCACGGTGCGGGGCCGCTTCCGGTGCACGGCGACTTTGAGCGGGCGCGCGTGGGCGCCGAGCGGGCGCTCAACGATCTTTGCGAGAGTACGGACGCCGAGCTTTATCTTCACTCCGTATAATCCACCCTTCGATGGAACTAGGTTTTTTCGATCGCGCCTTCCGTGGCCGTCTCATCGTGACGGGCCGCGACCGGCTCGACCTGCTGCACAGGTTGGCGACCACCCCCATTCTGGGGCTCGCGCCGGGGCAGGGAACCAACACGTGCTTTTGCACCGCGAAGGGCCGCCTCATCGACTGGACCGCCGTGCTGAACCGCGGCGACGACGTGCTGCTCCTGTCCGCGAACCACGAGCGTCTCTCGGGCCATATCCAGCAGTACACGATTACCGAGGACGTCACCGTTCGCAACTACATGGCGATCGAGGTGGTTGTCTGCGGGCCGGACGCGCGGCGCGTGCTCGACGTCGATCTCGAGCCCTGGGCGTACTGCGACATGCCGCTCTCCGGCGTTTCGGTGCAGGTTGTGCGTATCGAGCCCTTGTGGGGCGACGCGTATTCGATCCTCGCCCCCGATGCCGTGGCGGTGCGGCGCCAGCTTGCCGAGGTGGGACGGCGTCTTGCGGATACCGAGGTCGATGCGTTGCGCGTCGAGTACGGCATTCCGGGATTTCCCAACGAGATCAACGAGCAGGTCAACCCGTGGGAGGCCGGACTCGAGAGCGCGATCAGCCTCAAGAAGGGCTGCTATATCGGCCAGGAGGTCATCGCGCGCCTCGACACCTACAGCAAGGTCAAGCGCCGCCTGTGCCGGCTGCGCCTTGAGCGGCCCGCGGTGCGCGGCGCGACGATCGAGATGGACGGCAACGTGGTGGCCGAGCTGTCCACGGCGGCCGGGATGGAAGCGCTGGCCTTTGTGCAGGCCGATCTCGCGACGCCCGGGACCAAGTTTCCCGGCGCGGAGATCATCGCCTACCAGAGCTTCTCGGCCCAGAGCGAGTAGTTCGGGAAGAGCTCGGACGACGTTTCGCCGGGCCGCCACTTCCAGCGCTTGTAGCTCCAGATCCAGGCGTGCGGGCACGCGCGCACGCGTTCGGCGAGTGCCGCGTTCAGGCGCTCGGTGACCCGCAGCACTTCGGCCGCGCGATCGTCCGGCTTCGTATCGACCTCGATCCTGGTGACCTCGACCCGGTAGCGCAGGCCACCGAGCAGCGGTCGGGCGAGCGCGAGAACGAGCGGTGCTCGGCGTCGGACCGCCAGCATGGCCAGGGCGGGTGCGGTGATCGCCGGCACGCCCATGAAGTCGGCGAAGATTCCACCCTCCTCGGGCACGATCGCGATGTCGATCACGGAGCACGCGAGCCGGCCGCGGCGCAAGGCCGAGACAAAGCGCAGCAAGGCCCCTTCCCGGCTCACCACTTCACTGCCGGTGTGCGCGCGGACGCGCTGGAGATGGCGGTCGATCCAGGCATTGGCGATCGGTCGCGTGACGACCGTCGCGTCGCCGAACCCCACCGCATCGCCCGCGATGTTGAACATCTCCCAGGAGCCGTAGTGCGCGGTGGCCACGACGACGCCGCGGCCCTCCGCTCGCGCGTCGCGCATGCGTCGATCGTCCTCCTCCGGGATTTCCATGCAGCCGTGGATGCGGCGGAGCGACACGCGCGCGGTCCAGATCGCGTCGAGGATCGCAACGGCCTGGGTCTGCACGGAACGGATCAGGAGCCACGTGCGGTGCCGGTGCCCCGGCAAGAAGCACTTCAGGTTCTCGCGTCCGACCCGGCGGGTGCGCGGGCTCAGGGCCCAGTACAGGATGCCGAAGCCCTGCCCGACCACCACGAGCAGGAAGCGCGGCAGCAACGGCACGACCAAAGTAAGAAAGCGGTAGCCGACGTACTCGAAAACCCGGCGAACGCGCTTCACCGGCGTGCCTCAGCCGCGGCCAGCAGCGCCCGCTCGGCCCGGGGCGCGTCGCGCGCGGCGCGCGAAAGGTCAGCACGCGCGGTGTCGGGCTCGTCCAGCGCACGGAGCGCGTAGAGGCCGAAGTACGCGGCCTCGCGGGCGCTCCGTGCCCGCAGCCCGCCCCCGGTTGCGTGGTGGCGCAGCAGGCGCTCCGCGATCGCTTCGGCAACCGAGCGCACGGCCGGCGTCTTTTCGAGATAGCGGCGCAAGACGTGGAGGCCCGCCGCGTGGTCGTCGTGGGCCACATGGCAGCCGAAGAGAAGCAGCGCTGCCGAGCCGCGATCCTTCGCGAACCAGAGCTCGCGGCGCAGGTATGCCTGTGCTGCCGCCAGGTCGTCTTGTTCGAGCAGGCGCGTCGCGGCGGCGACGACGGGGCTGTCCTGGTGCGGCGTGCGCCGTGCCGATGGCATCGCCGTCCGTTCCTGACGGGCGATGCCCTCCCCGCCACGTTCCGGATCCGGGTCCGTGGGCCGCGCCGCGCAGGCGCCGAATAAAACAAGGGCAAGAAGGCCGCGCACGGGGACAATGTTCGCATGCTGAGACTGCTCATTCTTGTTTCCTGCGTATCCGCTGCGTTTGGCCAGGATCCCCGGCAGAGCCACCAGGCCGCGGCCGAGCGCGAGTGCGGCCGGATCACCGCGACGATCGAGAAGTACCTGGGGCCGAAGTTCAAGGGGCCGGTGGCCGTGAAGGTCGTGACGAAGCAGTGGATGGTCGCGTTCGCGCGCAAGCAGGAGGAGGAGTTTACGCCGCCCGCCATTGCCGCCGCGACCGAGCGGTACATGAAGCGCCTGCGGCAGATTCCCGCGGACTACGATCTCATGGCAAAGACGTTCGAGATGCTGGAATCGGGCATCGCCGGACTCTACGACCCGGTGTCGAAGACGTATTTCGTGTCGCGCGAAGTCGGCGGGCCCGGGTCGCCCATGTTTACGATCACGGCGACGCATGAGCTGGTGCATGCCTATCGCGATGTCGACAAGGACTACCACCAACGCGTGTTGCGATCCGTCTACTACGACTACGACTGGGCGTTCGCGGTCATGTGCGTCGTGGAGGGCGATGCGTGGATGCTCGGCGAAGGCATTGGCCGCGCGCATTTTTCCAACCGAAAAGGTGCGCAAGGTCCGGCCTCGGAACTCATGCTGCGGCGGTATGCGAAGCAGGCGCAGCAGGTGTCGCGGTTCATGTACAAGAGCGTCGAGAAGCCGCCGCTGAATGGCTATCCGCGGGCGATCACCGAGTCGCTCATCGGCCGCTACGCCGCAGGCCTCGTTCTTGCGGCCGCGGTGTTTGAGAAGGGCGGCAAGCAGGCTCTGGAGCGGGCGTATGACCGGCCGCCGCGCTCGATGGAGCAGGTGCTGCATCCGGCGAAGTACCTGGCGAAGATCCCGGACGAGCCGGTCGTCTTTTATGGCGGCGACCCCGCTCCGGCGCTCGGACCGGGCTGGCGCGTGTCGCTGGTCAACACCTTCGGCGAGTTCGACGCGCGCGTGTTCTTCACGACCGCCCTGAAGGACCGCCGCAAGGCGGCGGCGATCGCGGCCGGCTGGGACGGCGGCCGGGTCTGGTTTTGCGAAAAGGAGGGGGCGACCCCGTTCGTCGGCATGATGACCACCTGGGACACCGAGGCCGACGCGCGGGAGTTTGGCCGGGCGTGGGCCGACTGGGCCAGCATCCGCGATCGTCCCGCCTCCAGCGCTGCGATTGCCGAGGGTCAGTCCGCCACGACAACCCACTACAAGATCAAGACGAGCGACGGATTCGTGGTGGTGCGCGTCAAGGGGCGTGATGTCGTTATTGCGGACGGAGTTCCGGGCGGTCGGGCGCGAAGGGTCCTGGACAAGATGGCCGGTGCGCGCCGGGCGGAGCGGAAACCCGACGCGAAGCCGCCCGCCTAGCGGCGAGGTTTCACCGCAGAAACGCAGAAAGGGAACGAGGGCGCGGCGAGAGCGTACGGACGGCGATATCGCTTGGCCGCGCTTGTCGCCTAACTCAGAGCTTGTGAGGCGTTCGGCGAGCCCGTCTTGATAGGCTTGGGCCCGTGCTGCAGCAGTTTTTGCCCGAGGAGGCGGTCCGAACCGTCGAGGCCGAGCGCGCGCTCTTGACGCTTGTCGCGGAGTTTGCCCGGAGCTTCGAGCCGGGCGGGCCGGATCATGACCGCGTCAAGGAGCTGCTGGTCCATCTGGACGAGATGTTTCTGCTCGTGGTCGTGGGCGAGGTGAAGGCGGGGAAGTCGTCGTTCATCAACGCGCTGCTCGATGCGGACGTCTGCCCGGAGGGCCCGCTGCCGCTGACCGACCGCGTGCACGTGCTCGGCTACGGCGAGCGCGACGAGGAGTTCGTGGACGAGCCGCACATCGCCCGGCGGACGGTGCGCGTCGACAGCCTCAAGCGGATGAACATCGTCGATACCCCCGGGACGAACTCGCCGCTCAAGCGGCACCAGGAGATCACCGAGCGTTTTCTCCCGCGCGCCGACATTGTGTTCTTTGTCACCTCGATCGACTGCCCGCTGACCCAGACCGAGCTGACGCTGCTCGGTGAGATCCGCGAGCGATACCAAAAGGAAGTGGCCTGCGTCCTGGCCAAGGCGGACCTGCGCACGGAGCAGGACCGGACCGTCGTCCTGGAGTTCTTGCAGAACTCGTTTCGCGAGCACCTCGGGTTTACGCCGGCGGTGTTTCCCGTGTCGGCGATGCTCGCCCGCCGCGGGCGGAAGGAAAAAGACGAGGGGCTGCTGGAGGCGTCCGGATTTCCCGCTGTCGAGAAGTTCATCGTTGAGAACCTCTCCGAGACCCAACGCATTCGGTTGAAGCTGAAGAGCCCGCTCGGTGCCGTGGCCGACGTTCTCAAGCGCATCGACGCGGCGGCCGCGGCGCAAAGCGGCGTGCTGGAGCAGGACTTTGCCGGCTGGAACGCGATCCAGGAACAGGTGGAGTTCGCGGCGACGTCGCTCAAGGAGCGTTCGGAGCGCCACCTGGCACCGATCCTCGCCGCGTTCGAGAATCTCGAGTCGCGCGGCCGGCGCTTCCTGCGCGAGAAGATCCGTCTCCGCAACCTCCGGCTCTTCGCCGACGCGGGGCGCCTGCGCGAGGCGTTTGCGAGCGAAGTCATGCGCGACGCGGGCGAACAGATCGAGCACAAGGTCGGCGACGCCGCGCGCTGGCTCGGCGAGGAGACGAAGTTCCTGTGGGAACGTTCGCTGGCGCACTTCCACGAGACCGTGCCGATCGCTCGCTACCGCGACCAGATAGCGGCGGGCGCGGGCCCGCGGTTCCAGGAGACGCGCGAAGATACGCTGCAGCGCATTCGCGACAGCGCCAAGCGTGATTTCCTGGCGTGGGATGTCGATGCGGAGTGCGCCCGAATCCGATCTCTCGCGTCCCGCAGTCTCGCGCGCGTGCTGGGCACCGAGGTCGTCGCGGCCGGCATGGGCGCGACCGTTGCGGCGACGCTGCTGCCGACCCTCGTGGGCGGCGTCGGCATTGCGCTCGCGGGCGTCATCGCCCTGGGCGGGTTCCTGATTCTTCCGGCGCGGCGCCAAAAAGCGATCGAGGGATTCGAGGAAGGCGTGCGCCGGACCCGCGACGCGCTGCTCGAGGCGATGCGCACGGCGATCTCGGAAGAGGCCGATCGTGCGGCCGCCGCGGTGCTCGATGCGTTTGCCCCCTTTCACGATTTCTATGAATCCAGGAAACGCGCGCTCCAAAAAACCCGCGAGACGGCGGACGGTCTCAAGGACGAGGTTGCGCGCCTCCGCGCCACCCTCGAATGACGGCGTCCCCGCGGCGATCCGTCGTCTTGCTGTCCGGCGGCATGGACTCGGCCGTGGCGGCCGCATGGACCCGCGCCGAAGGCAACGCATGGCTCGCCCTTTCGGTCGATTACGGACAAGGCCCGTCGGTGGAACTCGACGCGGCCCGCCGCGTGGCGCGCGAGCTCGGCGCCGCTGAACACCTCGTCCTGGCGCTGGATCTTCGCGCCGTCGGTGGCTCTGCGCTGACCGGCACCGGCGAGATCCCCAAGAACGCTCCGCGAAAAAGGGATCAGGGGGTGCGGGGGCCGGGGCAGGGGCACGGGGAGGCGGAAAGACTCTCGAAAAGCGGGACGGGGAACGACATTCCGGTCACCTACGTGCCGGCGCGCAACACGATCCTGCTGGCGCTTGGGGTGGCCCTCGCGGAAGCCCGGGGCGCAAACGCGGTGGTCATCGGCGCGAACGCCGTGGACTATTCCGGTTACCCGGACTGCCGCCCGGAGTTTCTGCGGGCCTTCTCGAAGGTCGCGGAGTTGGGCACAAAGGCGGGGGTCGAAGGTCGCGCGCCTGCGATTCTCGCGCCCCTCATCGACCTGTCCAAGGCCGAGATCGTGGCGCTGGGCGAGCGCCTCGGTGTGCCGTTTGCGAACACGGTTTCGTGCTACGACCCCGACCCCGAAGGGCGTGCTTGCGGGCAGTGCGAATCGTGCCGCCTGCGCCGTCGCGGGTTCGCCAAAGCGGGCGTTTTCGACCCGACGCGCTACGCGCGCTCGTGAAACTTCTTTTGCTTTTGGCGTCTTTGACGGGTTCAGCACATGGAACCGGTCCGATCGGTCTGCTAGAAATCGCGGTTTACGCTGTTCTACGCAACGTTTCGGAGGATTTCACATGGCCGCGAAGAAGAAAAAGAAGAAGAAGGCGTCCCGCAAGAAGGCCGCGCGCGACGTCCTGTGTGTTGGGAGCAAGGTCAAGGCCTACATCAAGGCCAACGGCATGAAGTGCGCCGGCGACCTCATTCCCGGCCTCAGCGATCGTATTCACGACATGCTGGATGCCGCGATGGCACGCACGACCGAGAACCGTCGCTCGACCGTTCGCCCGCACGACCTCTAGGTCGTTTCGCGAACACGGGCGCGCGAGTCGCCTGGAACGCGGCGAGAGGCAAGAGGCCTTTCGCCGCGTTTTTTTGTACAGGCGCGGGTTGTCCGTCGGTGCGTATCACGGTTCGTGCGCGCTAGTGCGACAATGGAGAACGAAATGCGCTGCTGCTGTCTCCTGCTCGTGTTCGCCGCGGTCGTCTTTTCCGAGGGTCTTGAGCCCGGAGATCTTGAGGCGTTTCAGACCGCGCGCCGTCTGCTTCGTGCGCCCGGGGCGGCGGCGACCGTCAACCCCGCCATCGACAAGCTCATTGCGTCCGGCGACGCCAGGGCGGTGCGGCCGCTCGCGGTGATGATGATCGAGTCGTTCGGCCATCAGGCCGACATCCGCGCAGAGGTCAAGAAGATCCGCGCAGAGGGCTCGAAGGCGCGCGAGGAAATGGAGACGCTCGATTCCGAGCTCGTGTTCTTGCGTCGCAAGCAGAAGGCCGGAGACACGTCGGTCGTGCCGGACATCCGCAAGCGCGAGGACAAGAGCAAGAACCAGGAGCGGCGCTTCAAGAAGGCAGAGGCTGATTCCAGCCAGCTCGTTCGCAACGCCGTGTTCCTGGTCTCGGTGCGGGATCGCATCGGATCCGGCTTGGCCCGGATCCTGAGGACGCTGAAGAGCAAGGCGACACAGAAGGCGCTCGGAGGGCTGCGAGAACTGTTCGATGTCGCGGAGGAGCCCCAAGCGTTGCTCCTGGTTCGTATTCTTCGC
Organism: Planctomycetota bacterium; assembly: GCA_021776735.1. Lineage (GTDB taxonomy): Bacteria > Planctomycetota > PLA2 > PLA2 > PLA2 > JAJFFH01. The sequence continues at coordinate 333,487 of JAJFFH010000040.1, forward strand.
CTTGCTGGACGGATGGAGACGGTGCCGCACCTGATCGAGCTCCTCGATCACCCGCGGGTCACGATGCCCGTGCGCGTGGCCGCCGTGTTCGCCCTCGGCCGCAGCAAAGCGAAGTCGGGGCTGGAGGCGCTCGCCCGCGCCGGCGACCGCGCGGGGTTGGCGTCGCATGTTCGGCACGCCCTCGGCGTGGCCGCGGGCCGCCACTTCGCCACGCTGGTCGAGGCCAAGGCGTGGGCCAAAAAAGCCGCCGACTAGGACCTCGCTCCAACATCGTCAGATGTTGGGCCAGCGAACCTCGCTCCAACATCGTCAGATGTTGGGCCAGCGAACCTCGCTCCAACATCGTCAGATGTTGGGCCAGCGAACCTCGCTCCAACA
>JAJFFH010000005.1 GCA_021776735.1 Planctomycetota bacterium
AGGCAATCGAAGACGCTCGGCAGGGGGCGCCGACGTTTCTGATGCGTTTTCGGGTCACGAAGAAGACCCGCGACGGTTTTCGACGGGTTGGACTGCTGATGGCCAAGGGCCAGCGGGTCATGCCGACCGCTGGCGAGATCCTGGGGGCGGATGGTGCAGGACTATCGCTTGCGCTACCAGTGCCGCTGACGAAGAGGCGGAACGGTGCTGGGCAGGAGCGTGCCGGCGGGCGACCGCGTGCGATATCCAAGCAGGTCCAGGCGCTCGTGAAACGACGCTCCAACGGCATGTGCGAACTCTGTCACGCGCGGCGCGGGGTGGAGTTCGTTCACCTGAAGCCGTTTGCGCACGGCGGGAGCAACGAGGCGGACAATACTGCCGACTCGTGCCGCGACTGCCATCTGCTGCTGGACGCTGGGGTTTTTGGCTTCTCGCACTTCGACGAGGCCGGCTGCCCGGTGTTTGTGTTCGACCACACCCGGTTCGAATCGTCGGAGACCGCGGCGCACGAGTCGGAGGCCGACTCGAAAACAGACGGCCCGTCGCAGGTACGCGAACGCGCGCCGCCCTATCGGTGGTGCGCTTCGCAGGCGCGTGGAAGCCTGCGTCGGAGCGCTGTGATGGAGACAGGAGCGCCGTGACCGGGCTTCGGGCAGGGCCCGCGCTTGGGTGTGCCGCCACGCCCAACATATGGACATCGCCGTCCGATCGCTGACGCCCGATGGCTTCCGCGTGCGTCGATCTGCCACGAATCGACGAGCCACTTCGATACACCGCTACGTCGCGGACCGAAGCGCCGAGGCTTCGTCGAGGCGCGGGTGGCCCGCGCGCAGGTCGTCGGCGCGAATGCCGGCGCCATCGTGCATGGCGTCCATGTGGCGCAGGGTCTCGAAGACCGCGTGGGTGGCCGCGAGAATGTCGCCGGTGTGGCCCGTTTCCGAGATCGTGTGCATGTAGCGGATCGGAAACCCTATGGCAGTCGCCGCGGCGTCGACGCCGGCAAAGACCGCGGCCATGGCGTCGTTCCCTGTGTCGCGGCCCACCACGTTCATCTGGTACGGGATTCCCTGTTCGGCCGCCACCTTGGCGATCAGCGAATTGAGGTACGCGTTCGTGATGGACCCGTGCGCGAGCGTGAACCCCTTCGCCATCGCCGTCGGAGTCATGCGTCTGTCGCCAACCCCCGGCGCCGCCTCGAAGTCGTGCGAAACATCGACGCTGATGACGACGTCCGGCGCGTGCTGCTGGGCGAGCACACGGCTGCCCATGCGACCGATCTCCTCGTGCGCCGCCGCCGCGCCCAACACGCGAACGTTCCTGAGGCCGCCGCACTGCGCAATCAGGTTCAGCACTTCGACAACGAGAAAGCAGCCGAGGCCGTTGTCCAGGTACGCGCCGTAGAATGTATCCTCGGCGAACCCGCGCCGGATAGGGCGCTTCAGCAGGATCGGGTCGCCAGGACGGATCCCCAACGCCTCGACCTGATCCTTGCGCTTCTCGCCGTGGACCTGGAGTTCCAAAAACAGCATGTCGGCACGAATGCCCGACTTGCCCGCGCGCATTTCTGGCGTCGCAAAGTGTGCCGCCCCGACAGCCTCGATCGTCCCACCGTCGAGCGCGCGCCAGCGACCGGACGCTTCCGGATCCTCGGAAAAAAGCGTCACCTCATGGCCGATGAGAACACCCGACAGGAACGAGTCGGAGTTGATCCAGATCTTGCCGTCATCCCCGATGCTGCGCACCTGCAGACGGATCTTGTCCGCATGGCCGATAACCATCACGGAGAAGGCGTCGTCATCGCCGGGCCGGGTATCAAAGACGAGGCCGGCGTTGCCCCGATAGGCGTGAACCGCCCACTCCTTCGGCATGAACGAGCGCACATAGGGCTCAAGCACACCGCGGGTCATCGCACTCTCGAGCCCGATGGGGCTCGGCGCGGCGAGAATCTCGCGCATGCGCGAGAACTGCTCCGCCGGCATGGGTTCCGTCCAGGGCTGATCGGGCGTGGTCATGCGGCAAGGATACGTCTCGCCCGAAGTGACCAGTGCATCCGTGCCGCCGCAGGCTTCGTAGATCCCCTTGCGCCCGTCGCGAGTAGGCACGGGTCGTGGACGCGATTCAGGTTTGGGGGGAAGGGGCGAGGGTCCGGGAGGAGAGGGGCGAGTTTGGCGACGAGCAGGCGCAGGGGCGGCCACGCTTGACGCGCTCACATGTTGCAGCTACAACTTCCTTGTGGCCCGCAAGAACAAACGCCCGGTCATGATCGCGGAGACGATCGCGCGCGACTGTATCGGGGTCCGCATCCGACTGCTGAATCGCGTTGTCACGCGCCTGTACGACGACGCCCTGCGCGAGCATGGGCTCAAGCTCGCCCAGATGAACCTGCTTACGGCCATTGCACTGCGCGGCCCGATCCAGCCCGCAAGACTGGGACGCCTCCTTTCGCTGGAAAAATCCACCCTGAGCCGCAACCTCCGGGTGCTCGAGGCGAACGGCTGGGCGAACACGCGCGCGGGCGTGGGCAACACGAACATCGTCCGGGCGACAGCCGCAGGCAAACGGCTGCTGGGCGACACGCGCCCTGCCTGGCGCAAGGCCCAGGAGCAGGTACGGACGCTGATGGGTGCCCCCGCGGTCGCCGCCCTGGCGGAGGTCGTCGATCGGATCTGGCAAGACGACGCCCCCCGCTAGAAACTCCGCGAGGCCGCCGCCATCATGAAGGCCATCGGACATCCGATCCGGCTGCGCATCCTTGAGGTGCTCGAGCGCGAGGCGGAGGCCGGCGTGTCGCACCTCGTAGAACAGGTCGGGACAAGCCAGCCGCTGGTCTCGCAGCAGCTCGCGCGCATGCGCCTCGAAGGCGTGCTGGGCTCCGAACGACGGGGCACCCGCGTCATCTACTTCGTCGCGATGCCCGCGGTGCTCGGGGTTCTCGACTGCATTCGCAAACTCAAACCGCAAGTCCAAACGACGACTCAAGGGAGGCGATCATGAACAGAAACACCTGGCTGCCGATCGTGGTTTCGGCTCTCGCCGCGTGCGCGACCGGGGCGCGCGACAAGACTCGGCCCGCGCCGGCCAAGCGTGCGCCGCTCCTCGTAGACGCGACCTGGCTTCAAGCCCGCCGCGCCGAGGTCGTCCTCGTCGATATGCAGAGCACGCGCGAACTCTACGAGAGAGGCCACATGCACGGGGCACGCCACATCATGGTGAACGACTTGCGCGACGCGGGCATCAAGGACCTGCTTCCGGTGCCGGATCTGGCCCGAAAACTCGGCGCGTTGGGCATCGACGAGAACACCCCTGTCGTGATCTATGACGAAGTGCGGGGCAAGAACGCCTCCTGGCTCTGGTTCACGCTGCACATGCTCGGACACGGCGAGGTTTCGCTGCTCGACGAGCCCCTGTCACACTTCGCCGGCGCGCTGGAAACGGGCGCTGGCGGCAACATCGAGGCGAAGCGGTACCGGGCGCGCAAGAACCCGTCCGGAATCGTCGATGCCGACGCGGTGAAGGCGCGGATCGGGAAGACCCTGATGATCGACGCCCGCCCCCGCGTCCAGTACACGGCCCAAGAGCCCAAGAAGAAAATGCGCGGGGGACACGTCGAGGGCGCCATCAACGTCCCGTACTCGGTGTTTCAAGGCGAGCACGGAAGGTTCCTCCCCAAGGCCGCGGCCCTTCGGATGCTCGAGTCGATCGCGGGGCGGCCGCTCGACTCCAGGGCTCCCACGTGCACTTCCATCTGGCACGGCTAGGCTTTACCAACATCCTCGCGTACGACGGATCGATGAAGGACTGGGAAAAACGCGGATTGCCGACCAAGAAGAGGAGGCAGCCGTGATCGGGCGTAGATCCCGGAGGCAAAAAGCGTACGGACGGCGATCTCCTCTCGATCCATCTGTGATACACCTGCGCTGGAGGTTCAAAAAAACGATGCGCCGAATCTGGTTGCTCGCTCTCGCCCTTGTTCTGTTGCCCCTCTTCGCCGCCCCGACGGAAGCGCGCGACTGGTATGTGTCCCGTGCGCGCGGCAAGGGCAAGAAAGGCACGCAGGAAAAGCCGGCCAAGGATCTGGGCAACATCGTCAAGAAGCTCAAGCCCGGCGACGTCATTCGCATCGCCGGCGGAACGTATCTCGGACGTGGAAAGACCGGCGCCGACGTCATCCTCGTGCCGGTGACCATTCTCGGAGGGTTCTCGGAAGACTTCGCGACGCGGGATCCGTGGGGCAAGCACAAGACGATCCTGAGCGGCGACAACCTGTCCAAGAACTGGGTCAACAACCCGCGGCTCATGATCGATCTCATGAAGTACCGGGAGCGCGACAACGCCCCCATCGTGGTGGACGGCCTGATCGTCGATGACGCGGGTCGAAACCGCTACGCGGCGGGCAAGCAGCAAATGATCGTCCGTCTCGCCGACCCCAAGACCGGCAAGAATCCGACTCCGGGCTTCGGCGGCATTGTCGTCCGCGCTTCCCGCTGCCTCGGCGGACCGTGGTCCATCACCGTGCAAAACTGCATCGTGCTCAACTCGGCGCCGACCCAGGGCGCCATGAGCGTGTCCGGCCACCAGAGCTCCAAAATCCGGATCCGAAACAACATCGTGATCAATAACACCGGGACGGGCATCATTCTCGGAACGAAGTTCCGCCCCCGGGACGGCAAGAACGTGCCGTCGTTTGTGGTCGAGAACAACACGGTGCTGTTTACGTGGAAGTACTCGCCGTCCTCGCAGAGCTTTTCGGGCAACTCGATCAAGGTCGACCCCGACACCGTCTCCGTCCTGCGCCACAACGTGCTCGGATTCGCCGACAAGTACGGCATTCACAACGCGGCCAAGGGCAACATCACGCTCATCGAGAACGTGATCGTCGGCAACATCGCGGCGGACTATCTCGAGTTCGACACGAAGATGGCCCTCGAAGACATCGAGGACGAGGCGGATCTTCTGGGCGACGACACCGAAGGAAACGTGCAGATCAAGCTTCCCGTGCCTGTGGGCCAGGAATGGCTCCAGCTCTGGGGCGGGCGCGTGCTCATCGATCGCAACGCCGCGGAAGCCGACATCAAGGCGCAGAAATCAGCAGTCAACGACATCCGCTCGATGCTGGGATTGCCGCTGCAGGCGGGCACCGTCAAAGGACAGGAGTCGCCGGTGTGGCTGCATCGCATGACCATCGACGACGCCATCGCAGCAGGCAGCAAGAAGTACGGCGGCAAGTACGGCTCGTCGATGCCTCAAGTGAACAAGTAGGGACATCGCCGTCCGTACGCTGCCCCGGATGCTTCGTTCGTCACTCGGTCACTATTCCGGGCGCGGGCACGCGAGGCCGAAGAGCACGTCGCCTTCCCGCCACAGCCGGACGCGGAGTTCCTCAAGTCGCACCACGACTTCCTCGGAAGGATCAAGGAGGCTGTCACCGCGCACGGCGTAGAGCGTGCACGTGCGGCCGGCGCCATCTTCAAGGCGCATTTGTGCTGCGATGCGCCCCTGCAGCGAGCAGTAGCGACCGCCGCGCAGCGTCAGGCCCCGGGTATGCCGGCGCGGCGCGTCCAGCACGAAGTCCAGGCGCGCAAGGGATGTCCGCAGTGTCTCGTAATCCGTGACGGTGAACTCCGACGCGTAGTCGTGGCGGTGGTTTTGCGCGATCTCGCGCGCCACCTCGTGACGCACAGGCACGTCGTTCGAGCGCAGCATGAACACCGCCGCGACGAAAGCGAGCAGCCCCGCCGCGAACACCAGGCTGTGCCGGAGCGCGCGGCGCGACCGTGCCCGGTCGGCAGCTGCGGCGATCGCCCCGAGCTTGTCGATCCGCTCCTGCCCCATGCTCTTGTCGTCGTAGTGCGCCTTCAGTTTCTCGCGCAGGCTCATCGATGATCCTCCCCAAAGAACGCGCGCAGCTTGTGGCGCGCGCGATGAATCAGACTCAATACGGTCCCGCGCGGCCGCCGCGTCAGATTGGCGATCTCCTGTGCGGTGTAGCCCTCGACCCCGGCGAGGTACAACGCCTCACGCTCGGCCGGACGCAAAGTCGCGAGGCCCTGTTCCAACCGCTCCGGATCGATTACGGGATCGGGCGCATTGAATGCTCCGAGCGCGTCCTCGCCGACCTCGTCGATTGGTGTCATGACGACGAGCCGCTCGCGGCGGTACAGGTCGATGAACCGGTTGCGAATCGTCGTGATCAGGTATCCGACGCCGCGCAGGGGCCCGCGACGGAGCAGCGCGACAAGCGCGTCCTGCAAGAGATCCTCCGCACGGGCTTCATCGTGGGTTAGCGACAACGCATACCGGTACCCGCGCTGAAGCAGCGACGTGAGCTCCGTCCCGCAACCCGATTGCTGGGAATCCGGCTCCGGGGGGCCCGACTTCCGGGGAATCGACGGTTTCTCGTCGCGGGTGCGCCGCACGGCGTGATTTTCGCTCAAACCGCCTTCGAAACGAATGGGGCGCGGCTTTGATTGCGCGTCACTGCCGCCCGCGCCCCCCTTTGCTTCATGCTCTACGGCTTCCATGGCCGGGCATGTTCCCGTAAGCCACCCAACGGGTCCGCCCACCACAGGCGTGCGCAAGCGCAACGTGGATCGACACCCGCGCCTGGTCCCCCGGCCGAGCCCCGGTCACGCGTCCCGCCTCCGGGCGTCTCCGGGCCCCCGACGCCGAGTCTTGCGCGGCCCTCCCGCATGCCGCTTGCACGCCGCGAGTTGGTCGTCCCAAAACGCGGCGACCTCCTCGAGCCACGACTGGAGCTGCAGAAACGGTCGGCGCCGCAGGCGGTAGACACGCACGCGCGCGTCGTTTTCATCGCTTCGCTCGGCGACGAGACCGGACCGCCGCAGCACGCCAAGGTGCCGACTTGTCGCCGGGCGGCTCAGCCGCAACGCCGCGGCGATGTCGCTCGAGCGCATCGGCTCGCGGCGCAGGAGTTCCACGACCCGCCGGCGATGGGCATCGGCAAGCGCGTCCAGCGTGCGGTCAAGAACGACCGGCATCAGCCGCGCAACCGCTGCATGAAAAACCAATGATGACCTTCGATGTCCACGACCTCACAGGTGCGATCGGCCCAATAATCCTCGCCGTAGTCCTGTGTCTCAGGCTCCATTGCGATGGCCGCTCCCGCCGCCCGCGCCCGCTCGCACTGCGCCTCGACATCATCGACGTACATCGCCAGCGACTGCGTGTTCGCGCCACCGATTGATCGCGGACTGACACAGAACTGTCGATTCTTCGCCTTGCGCGCCGTCGAAACCATGACCACGCCACCCCCACACTCGAGCTGCGAATGCTCGATCACGCCGCCGTCCCCCTCGACCTTCAGCCGCACACTGAAACCGAACGCGCGACAGAGCCAGTCGATCGCCGCCCCGGCATCCTCATAGAACAGCGCAGACGTAACCCGCGACCACCCGTCAGGTGTTCTTTTCATGCCGCAGATGATTGCAGTATCCAAGAACTATTGCCAGAGCAAGAATCCAACAGAGGCCCCCGCGGACGGAAATCGCACGGCAGCAACGGACGGCGATACCCGTAACCAAGAGCCGCCAGATAGCGGTGTGGCGACCAGCCCTCCGCCCACGCAGCGCCGGTTCGACGGCCCGCAGGCAAACCTCACGCGCAGGGGGTGTCCGCCCGCCACCAAACACCCGCGCAGCGAGGATTTGGAGGTTGTTGCGCGCCGTCCTTCAGACGCATCCGCAGTTTGGCCGAGTAGATACCGGACCTTTGGACCCCTTTGGAACCATCATGCCCAGATCCCTGTGCGCCTGTCTCGTCCTGTTTCTTGCCGTGGGCTGCGCGGATCCGGGGCCGCGGGATCGCTCCTTGCTGGCGCAGATGGGCACGAAGGGCGACGTGCCCGCAGCACCGTATCTGTTGACGCCCCCGACCGGCGGCAAGGCCCCGTCCTCCGTGGTCGGGCTCGCGCCCGATCCCATGGCGAACTACTACAGCGACAACGCCGAGTTGGTCCTGCGCTTCGAGCCCGTTTCCACGCTGCAGCGCCGGTGGGCCGCGGAGTGGGGCCGCGTGCGACAGCGCATTCCCGGGCTCGGCGGGATGGAACTCGACATCACTGCCATCGTGCGGCGGGTTCTGAAGCTGCCCGAAGGCGTCACGATGGACAAGGTGCGGCCGTTTGCGCTCGTGAAGCTGCCGTCGGGTTGGATCGGGGTCTTGCCGAGCCGTAGCCGCCGAGCAGCAGGACCGCGGCTGAGACCCCTCGACGCTATCTACGCGGTCGTGGGCGATCCGGCCCTGGTCAACTCGTACGAGCCGCGGTTCCGCAAGGGCTTCTACTTTCCGGGGCAGGTCAGTCTCCTCGGCAAGCCGGAGGCGCTGGCCGCGCTCGGAACCAAGTTGTCGCTGCTTTCCGCAAGCATCGGCATCGACCTCTCGTTCCTCGACGACCTGCTGACGCCGGTGCCGACGGATGTCGATCGCATCGATCTGGCGATGACCGTCGAAAAAGACGCCACGAGGATCGACGCGAGGATGGCGCCGCGCCGTGGCTCACCGACCGCCCGCATGCTCAAGACGCTCACGCCGGCGACCGGAGCGGCACAGCGGTGGCTACCGAACAACGGCACGCTGTACATCGAGTTCGTCGAGTCGCCGCTGAACCTCGAGGCACTCGCCTTGGGCCTGTGGCACGACCGGGCTCGCCGAATGTCCGCGGAAACCCAGGCGCAACTCGACCTGTTGAGGCCGCTTCTCGCCGCACTGGGCGACGACGCCGGTCTGATGATCGAACTCGACGCGAGCGGCACCGGGGCGGTCACGCTTGTCGCGTCGCTTTCGGACCCCGATGCCGCCCGGGCCTACTTTGCATCGGCGAAGTTCAAGAAGCTCCTGGCTGCGATCGCGGGCGATGCGGGCGACCTCGAATGGACCCCGCAGACCTTCGAGCGCGCGGGCCGGCCCGTCGGCGCCGTGGTCGGGAGCTTGAGCCGCACCCGCATCCTCGCCTGGCGAGAGAGCGGGAACGCCGCCCTGGCGACACTGAGTGTCTTTCTCGCCGGACCCACCGTCGCCCACATCGCGGTCCTGGACGACAAGCTCGTCGTCGTTGGCGGCGCGGGCGGGCAAGCCGACGCCGTGCGTGCCCTCGACCACCTTGAGACTGGCAGCGCGCGGGACAACGACCACAACCGCGAGATCGCGCCACTCTTCGGCGAGCGGCTCGCCTCGGCCTCCGTCGATTTGGCGGCGCTGTTCGACGGCTGCCGCGAAGCAGCCCCGTTTTGGCACGAGAACGGCCGGGTTCTGCGCAAGACCGCGCTCCGTTGGCGCCTACCCGCCTCGATCGCCATCACGGTCGAAGCCGAGGCTCTGCGCGTGGCCCTCCGCATCCGGCCCTGGCGACTCGGCGAGGCCTGGCACCAGGTCCGCGACGCCCTCGCAAAGCGCTGACCTCGAACCGGGATGCGCCGACGACGCACCGGCCGCCGGCCCCCGCCCCCCCTTCCCACGACGCGTGGTGAAAAACGCTGGTAACCTTGGCGCCCGATGAGGGCGAGCCTTTCCTGCGTGCTCCTTCTGGCCGCAGCGTGCGGCGGGAACGACAACGATTCCAACTCCCGCGGAGACGCCGCGACCGAGGGTGCCTCCGTCGCGTGGCCTGCGGACGGGTTTCTCAACTACCTCCCGGACAACGCCGCGCTGATCGCGCGCCTTCCCACGTTGGATGCCGTCCAGGCGGAGCCCAAGCCCTTCGTCGAACTCATGAGGCGGCTCGGCTGGTCCGCAGACGCAACCGCCACGCTCTTCGGTACCGCGGAGCCGAACGGGCTCGACAGAAAGCGCGCCGCGGGCTTTGCGCGCACGACGAACGGCTGGGCCCATTATCTGCCCGCGATGGATAAGGGCGCCCTCAACGCCGCACTTGCAGCTCGACGCGCCAAGCTCGCGCACCGTGAGGAGCCGAACTGGATCATCTTGTCGCAGGGGGGGGCGGGGGCCGGCCACAACCAGGACGATCCGTTGCCGCCCGGGATGATGGCGCTCCGCGTGCACTACCACCCGCTGCTGACGGCGTTTGCGAACCCGGGCGACATCGCCGAGGCAGGTATCAAGGTCGGCCCGGGCGGCCTTGAGTTCAAGGGACGCCTGAGGCCTGGCCCGAAGTCCTCGACCGGTGCCGCTTTTGCCGCGACGCCCGCACTCCCTGACGAAGCACTCGATCTGCTTCCGCCCAACCTCGCGGTGCGCGTCGAAACAACCTTGCCCGCGGCGGACCTCGGCTCCATGCTTGCCGAACGTCTCGCGGTCCACGGCGGAATCAAGGATCCGGGGGATCGTGTCCTCGTGGAGCGGTTCTTCCGCGAGGTGTTCAGCGGCGCGAATAGTGCAGCCGGCCTCGCGTTCGGCATCGAGTTTCGCGACGGCAGCGGCACGTTCGTCGCGACCGGCAAGATCGCGCAGGGGCGCGACTCCCCCATCCTCAAGCGCATCCGGACCGCGGAGCGCACGACCTTCGGCCCGCTCGTGCTCGACCGCGAGGACGATGTCCCTCAAAAAGCCTCGAAAGCAGCCGGCCCGAACCCGCAAGCGGACCAGTGGCACTGGCGCGCGTGGCTCGCGGAGTCCGCCGGCAACCTCGAGGGACTGCCCGAGAGTTTCTGGGAGTCGATCGGGCTCCTGATCCGCGGTGAGGACGACGGACTCGACATCACCTACGCCCGGATCGACGACCGCTTCGTGTTCGGCTTCGGTCCGAACGCCCGCTCGCTGGTCCGCGCCGTCAAAAAGCGCCTCGGCCGCCCCTTCCGACGCTCTGCGGCCGGAACACACCTGCGCGCATTGCACAACTCCGTCCGCGGCGCCTACAAGCTGGGCATTACGCTGCACGGCGTTGGCCTGATCGGCATGCACGAAAACGACCGCACGGCACTACGCCACTTGTTTTTTGGAGGCGAGGATGCCTTCATCCCGATCCGCACGGCGATCGCGCTTGTCCAGCGGGAGGACGGCACCCTCACCTTGTTTGGGCGGGTGATGTACTGAAGAGCGGCCGCTGCGAAGACCACGGCGCTTTTCGTTAGCCTTGATCGACGGACGGCCCTCGCGAGAATGAATCGTCCGTCAAGCGTGGTCGCCGGGTTGTTCGATGAGCGCGCAGCAGGCAGTCTTCCGCTGTTCCTGCACGGGTTCGGGCGGCCCGCGAAACGAGCGAACGCAAACCGGTCGTCCGACCCGCTAGTTCTGAAACCGCTTCGCGGTTTTCAGAACGTGAATTCGCCGCTTCCGCTGCGGTCGATCGGAGCGCTCTGGCGGAAGTGTTCCTCCAGCCGGGCGAACTGGTCGTCGAAGTGGTCCTCGATGCCCAGCGCCTGGCTCAGCATCGCGTCGTAGATCAGGTACAGCGCCAAGAAGCAGTCTTCGAAACGCGTCATGAAATCGCACGCCGCGATCGGGAAGGGGTAGCGCGGCTCGAAAACCGCGATCCAACCTTCGCCGGAGGTCTTGGAGGCCTCGATCATCCCCGGTAGGGACAGAAGGCGTGACTCGCTGGGCCCGTCGATACCCAGGCGAATGAACGTGAGCAGCGCGTTCACGCGGTCGGTGTACCGGTCATAGACCTGGCGCAGCAGGTCGAGTTCTTCCGGGCGACCGACGTGGAGCTCGAGGCCGAGACCCTCGCGGTCGGCGAAGAAACTCAAATCGAAATCGGCCATGTGCCGGCCACGCCCGCTGGACGAGCGGAGATGCGGGAATCCCTTGCCGTGCACTTCCTTGGGCTTGAGCCCGTAGAGCGCACAGCGCAACCGCTCGGGGTCGCCGTCGTGGCCCTTGGGCTCGCGCGTGCGGGTCGAGAACGTGTACGGATCCGTTTCCAGCAGATCGGCGACGACATCGCAGCACCCGGTCAGCAAGACGCGCAGCTTGGGGTGAATGTGCGTCCGGATCAGACGGAATCGAAAGTCGAGATCGTCCTCGGTGAAGATGTCCTCGTAGTACTCCGGGAAGATGATCCCGGCATACTTCTCGCCGTCCGCCATGGGTCGGGATCTTAGGCCCTGTCCAAGCAATCACCTAGCCCCTGACGAGTGTCGGCCTCGGCCCCGAGTTAACCCCGCCTCGACTACCAGTTCTGCACGTACCCCGAAGTCGCCGTCGGCGTACCGTCCGCGTCCACGCCGACCAAAAACATCGCCGTCCGTTCGCTCTTCGCCCGTAGTTCGAGCATCTGCTCGCCGCCGCGCAGTCGTCCGGCTTGATCACGCGGCAGATCGAGTACATGCACGGAAACGGGATCGGTCAGCGGCGCGCTTTTTCCGCCGGGCAGACGCAGTTCGCCGGGCAGATACTTCGGATCGACGAACACGCGCAAAATCAGAATCGGCTTCATCGGACAGCCCCGCGGCACGCGCGCGGTCACGTTGCCCCAACTTCGCGTAACGAACGTGTAATCGACGTCGTGCGCGTCTCCAGGAAACGCATGGCCGATGCTGCCGAGACCACCGTTGGGAAACCGGCAGCGCAACTCACCACGGGGCTTCAGCCAAAGCGCGGACACCGCGCCGCCATCGGGCGCAAGCGTGATCTCCCGCAGCGTCCCGTTGTCGGCTTCCAGGACCGCCGACCGCGGCGACTCGATCGGTTTCAAGCAGCGAAACCAGACGCGCAACCCGCCGGATTCAGCGACTGCGCGCACATCGACCGATGGCCGTTCGAACGGCCGACCCGCGCAGGCGGCGAGAGAAGCAATCAGGATCAGGAACGTTCGCAAGGCCTCGAATCGTAACGTAGATCCTTGGAGCCTGTGAACGCGAAGCGACGCCCCGAACAGGCCCAGGACGGCTGTCCGTCAATGTAGCGGAGACGGCGCGGATACAGGTCGACCGCCGAGCGACGACTTCGAGCGGGCTCACGCGCGCAACTGCTCCAGCCGTTCCAGCCCCTCGCGAATGGACCGCCGGTCGTGCCACCGGCACAGGTACGCGTCGTCGGGCTAGAGCTTCCACGCGTGAACTCGATACACGTTAATGCGGCTGGGCTGATCCTGAAACAGCGCCCGACCGTGGCTGCGACCTGATGCAGCACCCCGAAGCTCGGCGCAGATCCACGGGATCGACATCGCCCGGGCCCAGGACGTCTGTCAGCCGGCCCGCGAAAGGCAGGATCCGGTCGGTTTGGCACCAATACGTGCGGCGCAGCACACGGACATCCACATCGCTGTCGACCCGCTCGCAATCCTTGGCAAGCGAACCGAACAAGACGGCCAAGACATCGCCGTCCGTATGCTTTTGCCCGCACCCGGCCAAGCCGGGTGCGGGCCTAGTCCGGGTTAGACATCGAAGTACAGATCGAACTCGTACGGATGAGGCCGCAGCGCCAGCGGCTCGACCTCCGTGCCGCGCTTGTAGTCGATCCAGGCCTCGACCAGATCCTTGCTGAACACGTCGCCGCGCAGCAGGAAGTCGTGGTCGCGCTCGAGCGCGTCGAGGGCGGCGGCAAGGCTCGCGGGCGTGCTCGGAATCTCCTTGAGAACCTCCGGCGGCAGGTCGTAGATGTTTTTGTCCATCGGGTTGCCGGGGTTGATCTTGTTCTGGATGCCGTCGAGACCCGCCATCATCAGCGCCGCGAAGGCGAGGTACGGGTTCGCCGTCGGGTCCGGGCAGCGGAACTCGAAGCGCTTGGCCTTCTCCGAAGGGCTGTACGCCGGGATGCGGATCGCGGCGGACCGGTTCGCCGAGCTGTAGGCGAGGTTGACCGGTGCCTCGTAGCCGGGCACGAGCCGCTTGTACGAGTTCGTGGTCGGATTGGTGAGCGCAAGTAGCGCGGGTGCGTGGCGCAGGATGCCTCCGATGGCCCAGAGCGCTTCCTGCGAGAGGCCGGCATAGAGGTCGCCGAAGAACAGGTTCTTCTCGTTCTTCCAGAGCGAGAAGTGACAGTGCATGCCCGAGCCGTTGTCGCCGTAGAGCGGCTTCGGCATGAACGTCGCCGCGAGGCCGTTCTTGCGGGCCACGCTCTTCACGATGTACTTGTAGAGCGTCAGGTCGTCCGCCATCTTCACCAGCGGCGCGAACCGCAGGTCGATCTCGCTCTGACCGCCGGTCGCGACCTCGTGGTGCTGCGCCTCGACCTTGAGGCCGCAGTCGATCATCGTGAGCATCATCTCGGTGCGCACGTCCTGGAGCTGGTCCGTGGGCGGACACGGGAAGTAGCCGCCCTTGGCCCGCACCTTGTAGCCGAGGTTGTTGCCGCCCTCGTCGCGACCGGTGTTCCAGCCGCCCTCGCGGCTATCGACCTGGAAGTGCGAGAAGTTCGGACCGCTCTCGTAGACAACGTCGTCGAACAGGAAGAACTCGGCCTCCGGCCCGAAGTAGGCGATGTCGGCGAGTCCCGTCGATTGCAGGTACGCCTCGGCGCGCCGAGCCACGTTGCGCGGATCGCGCGAATAGTCCTCGCGGGTGATCGGATCGACGACGTTGCAACTCAAGACCAGCGTCGGCTCGGCCAAAAACGGGTCCATCCAAGCCGTCAGCGGGTCCGGCAGGAGCAGCATGTCGCTTTGGTCAATCGTCTTCCAGCCACGGATCGACGAACCATCGAATCCGAGGCCCTCCTCGAATGTGTCCGCCTCCAGCTCGCTGGCGGGGACCGAAAAGTGCTGCCAGGTGCCGAGCAGATCGACAAAACGGTAGTCGATAACCTTGGCGCCCTTTTCTCGAACCAGGGCCAAAACATCTCCGGGATTCATCGTTTCTCCTCAGTCCTTAGTCGTTCGCATCGCCCACTAGCGTGGGCCTAGATCGCGTCGGGACCGCGTTCGCCGGTGCGAATGCGGACCACGTCCAGCAACTCGGTAATGAAAATCTTGCCAAAGCCGGCGGCCTCTTCCGCGGCCCGCTCCTCGGCTTCCTGTTCGGTCTTGGCCCCGCCGTCGCCTTCGAACCCGTGTCCGACCGAGGCGATGGCCTCGATGGTCGGGCGGACGAAGTTCTCGTTCACGGCGACTTCCAGCTTCGACTTCGTGATGGATAAGGATCGGCCATCGGGCCCGCTCGGCTGAACCCCCCGGCACTCGGTGACGGTCATCCGATAAACCTCGACCTCGGCCAGCGCGGCAGCCACCGCATCAAGCCTTTCCGGAGCCAGCACCGCCGTGATGAGCTTCACTTAACCCACATCATTCACGACCACGCGGGCTCTGGCCGGTCCATATCGCCGATCTCTGCGTCTCTCCTCCTAGACGGCTCCTCCGAGCCGCCTTCGTCGTCGTTCCTTGACCTCGACGATCTGTCCTCGACCAGAACAGACGACCGGAACTCGTGAACGGCGCCGGTGCCGTCCGAGGCTCACCTCTGTGCGCACTCATCGGTTCGATGCTCCACGCGGCCATGAATGATGCGGGTCAACTGGGAATTGTCCCGCACAAGCACGCCAGACACCAGCGCACCCGCCCGGACTCCCCTCACGGGGAATGCGTACGACCACCAAGGCCTATCTCCTTGCCTGAGCCCAGAATACGCCCCCGCCCCCCCATGAATCGACAAGGCCCGCGAATAATCCGGACCAATGCAGGCATGAAATGCGAGCCGGCAATCGGTACGATCGGGCCCATGCGACGCCGGATACTGGGTATGATCCTCGCGGGCGGCAAGGGTTCGCGCCTCACACCCCTGACCGAGGTGCGCAGCAAGCCGTCGGTTCCCTTCGGGGGCAACTACCGGATCATCGATTTCGTCCTTTCCAACTTCGCGAACTCGGGAATCAAGTCGATATACGTCTTGACCCAATTCAAGAGTCAGTCGCTCACCGAGCATCTCCACCGCGCCTGGGCCGGGACGAACCTGCGGCCGGGCAACTTCATCATCCCGGTACCGGCCCAGATGCAGACCCCGGGCGAGGTCTGGTACACGGGCACGGCCGACGCGATCTACCAGAACCTGAATCTGGTGCGGGACACGCGGCCCGACCTTGTCGCGGTCTTCGGCGGCGACCACATCTACTTCATGGACATCAGCCAGATGATGCGCGAGCACGTGCAGAAGGGCGCGGACGTCACCATCGCGGCGCTGCCGGTGCCGGTGGAGGAAGCGAGCCGCTTCGGGGTCATCGAGGCGGGCGCGGGCAGCTGGATCAAGGGTTTCCACGAAAAGGCCCCCCATCCGCCGACGCTCCCGGGCGACCCGAACCGGTGCTACGCCTCGATGGGCAACTACGTGTTCTCGCGCGAGGTCTTGATGGAGCTGCTGCAAGCCGACGCCGAGGAGCCTGGTTCGACCCACGACTTTGGCCACGACATCCTTCCCAAAATGGTAGCGAACGGACGGCGATGTCTCGCCTACGACTTTGAGTCGAACCGGATCCCCGGGCTGCCCGAGGACCGGCCGAACACCTACTGGCGTGATGTCGGAACCATCGAGGCCTACTACGAAGCCAACCTCGACCTAAAAGACCTGGAGCCGAAGCTCGACCTGCAAAACCGCGAGTGGCCGATCAACACCGTCGGCTCCAGCGCGCCGCCCGCCCGCTTCGTGCCGGATGGGGACGGCGGCGCCGTGCGCATCGAACGCTGCATCCTGGGGCCGGGCAGTGTGGTGCGTGGCGCGTCCATCCGCGACAGCGTCGTGGGTCGCAACGTGCGCGTGCACGGCAGCGCCGAAGTCGATGCCTCGATCCTGATGGACGGCGTGGTCATCGGCCGCGGCTGCCACATCCGCCGCACGATTATCGACAAGGACGTCGTCATCCCGCCGGGCACAAGAATCGGCTACAACCCCGAGAGCGACCGAGACCGCGGCTGGATCGTCTCGGAAACGGGCATCACGGTCCTCCCGAAAGTCCCCCAGGTCCGCCCGGTCACAACCATCGACCTGTAGGCAGGGTTTTTCGGGCCAACCAACGCTTGTTTCACGTCCCGCTAGCCAAGGGGTGCCTCGTGAACAGTATTCCGACCCCCTCGGGAGGCATCACGCCGAGAGCTGACCTAGCTCGCCAGGGATCGGCGACGGGACTCGGATCTAGAGTCTTTCGCTTACAATCAACATGATCCACCATGGGCGCTGTGCACCATGCGGGGCCGACCGCGATCGCCTCCGACTTTGAGTGAACCGGATCCCCGGCCTGCCGGAAGACCTGCCGAACGCCTACTGGCGCGACGTCGGCACGGTCACGACCATCGACCTGTGGGACGAGAGCCGCGGCCCGCGCTACTTGCGCGGAAAGCTCTTCCAGTCGACCGGATGCCATGGACGAAGCATCGTCGATTTCATGATTCCGCTCTTGATCGCCGGGTCGTCCGCGACGACTTTTTGCGCGGCCGCGTCGTCCGGCGCGAGAAAGACGGCCATGCCCCCGGTACCGTCGAGAAACGGCCCGCCGTGCTTGAGCTTGCCGGCATCGAACAGCTTGACCATGTACCGGGCGTGGTCCTGGATCCCCGGCTGGCGGTTGACGGGCTTGTCCTTGTCCCACTTGGGGCCGTGCCCGTGGACCACAACATACAGGCGCTGCTTCGCGGGCTTGCGAGCCGGTTGGTCGGCCTTCTTGCCGTCTTCCGCCCCGGCGCGACGCCCCGTAACAAGAAGCACACCGAGCACGATTGCCAAACCGGAGATGATCAGTCGATTGCGCATGGATCCTCCTCGGCCGCACGGTAGCAGGTCGCGGTCACCACGTCGAAGCCGCCCGACCCGCGTTGCACCCTAACGCGCGATGTACAACGACCCGTAGGGGACGTGACACCCCTTGGATCACTCACTCGGCCGCCTGACGCCCCGCCTGCACAGCCGCGAGCGGATGCGATCCCAGCGGCCTGCGGGCCAGGGTTCATGCTGCGTCGAAAGTCAGGCGGCATCCGTTTCTCGAACGCCCTCAAAAAACGACGCCAAGAGCCGCTCGTCAAGTCGATTGTCCGTCCGCAGACCAGAACAGACATCGACGGCAAAGGGACGAACCCGCCTGATCGCCTGCCCGACGTTTTCGGAACGCAGCCCTCCGGCAAGAAACACGGGGCAGGCGACTTCGGCCACGATTCGGGCGCTGATGTCCCAGTCGTGCACCCTGCCGGTGCCCCCGAGTTCGCGAACCGGTCCGTCGGGCGTCCCCGTATCCAGCAGGATGGCGTCTACGAAGGGCGCAACAGACGCAGCAGCGGCGATGGCGTCGGAGCTCGTCACATGAACCACCTGTACAAGCGAGATCCCGGGAAGGCAAGAGCGCAGCCGTCGCAGCTCCGCGGGCGTGATTCGATCGACAAGCTGAATCGTATCGACACCGGCCTCGCGCTGCTGTGCGACGATGGACTGTGAATCCCGACGACTCGTGAGGAGAAACGAGCTGACGCCGGGCGGAATCGTCTCCGCAATTCTACGGATCCGGGCGTCGGGGATGACGCCCATTCCGCTCGGCATTTGGGACACGAGACCCAGCGCGTCCGCGCCATAAGCAACAGCGAGTTCAGCCTCCTCTATGGAGGATATGCAGCAAATCTTGACGCGCATTGGTTCATTGCGGCCGCCTGCGGTCCCGAGGGATCGCGACGGACGACCGTCGTCAGTCTATCGAATCCCCGATCTATCGAATCCCCGATTCTTCCACCGGGCCGCTCGGTGGGCCAGGCGTGACTGAGCAGACTGCGGGGACGGTCCGCCGAGGGAAACAGACGGCGACCTTGCCCCGTCCGAGAACCTCCATGGCTAATCGAACGTACGCGGGTCGATCGTGCGGCTCTGTGGCTTCGAACCTGGCGGGGCCAGCCACGCGAGCAGGAGCGCCACGCACCATGCGGCGCCGGCCGCGATCGAGGACCAGGTCGGGCCGAGTTCGTAGTCCACTCGCGAGAACGACTCGGGCGAGGTCGGCGCGCCCAACATCGACCGCGCGACCGGCTCGACCGCGAGGCCCATCGCGAAGAGGCCCGTGAGGGCGGGAAGGGGAGCGAACCGGAACCGGCGCAGGGCGAGGGCCACCCCCGTCAGCATGAGGGTCACGGCGTAACCCCATGCCGCCCAGCGCAGCAGCAGAACCTCCGCGTTCTCGGTGCCTTCGGAATAGGAGACGGGCCGATCGCCTGCCGCGTCTAGGCCAAGGGTGTCGCTCGAGAAAGCCATCGAATGAAACCCGAACTGCAAGACAATCGTGGGTTTCGGCTCCGGCGTCGGTTCGGGGACATCGCCCGGCTGAACCCCAGGCCCCAGAAACGAGGAGCCCGTCAATAGCGTGATGACGTACCGGAAGTGCCACCCGTGACCGGCCACGAGCAGGCAACCCGCCAACGTAAGCAGGCCCGACGCGCGTCTCATGCGCACGCCTCTGTCGATGCGCGGTCTCGGCGCGGGCGCCACCGGATCGTCGCGACAGGCGCGAGCGAAAGCACCGCCGCCAAGGCCCAGGTCGGCACGCCAATCTTCACGGTCGGGTCGCCGCTGCCGAGTAGCCAGCGTTGTTCCAGGATCGCCACCTCGTGTACGGACCAGCCGAAAGCGAGCGCTCCGCCGGCGGGCAGCAACAGTGCGAAGACGGCGAGCAGCCGCGAGCGCGCCGCGTACGCACACGCGCCGAATAGTCCACCGACGAGCAGGGACAGGCCAAAGATCCACTGGACGCCGCGCAGATTGCGCCACGGACCCGCCATGCTTGCCCCGCCGCGGAGGCCGCGGTCCACAAGCCGAGACCTTAGTTTTGGGGCGATGTCTTGCGAGAACAGGCAATAGTCGAGAAACACAGCACGGTCTTGCCGGAGCGAATACCAAGAAGCCAAGACGACGCGCTCGGTCGATGGCTCCCGGAACTCGACGTGGTAGCTCGGTTCGAACACGTACGCCAACGCGACGAGGGCGAAGACAACGACGCAAACCCCGCGAACAACCGTACGGCGCAGGGGAACATCGCCGTCCGTTTGCTGTTGGCCGGGTTCTTTCAATCCGCCCAGATGCCGACGCTTGAGCCGGTCCACGGCAGGTCCTTGTTGAAGTCCACGCCCATCATCTTGCCGCGGCTCAGCCTTGCTAGATTCAAGAGCAGGGTCAACTCTTCCGCGTCGTCGGGACGAACAAACATCATGCGCAGTTCCGCCTTCACGGGGTCGCCGTCGGGTGTGCACAGCGCGTCGGTGTATTCGACAAATTCCTGCAGCACCCACTCGGCGCGCTTGTCGGCAGGGACCGCGTCGAGATCGGCGTGCGTTGGGGAGATGTTCACGCCCGCGCCGGCAAACGAATACAGCGGCTTCAGGATCCAGCCGCCGAGGTCGGCCGGCCACTCGGACAGGCTGGACAAGAGCACCGTCTTCGGGATTGTCGGGTGGTCCAGGTGCAGCATCGATTGCTTGGACCACAGGAAAAACCACGCGGGGTGCGGCACCCACTCGACGTCCAGCGGCTCGTGCCAGGCGAACGGTACGCGGAGCTGCGGTTGCTGCTCGAGTTCGTCCATCACGATGCGCTGGTAGATGCGACGGATACGGATCGTGCGGCCATCCTTGACGCGGTACAGCTTGTTGCCGTCGCGCTTGATTTCGGTCAGGCAGATGGCATCAACGCCCCACCACCGCCGCGAAATGGAGAAGTCCGGCGCGGTCTTTTGGGCGGGCGGGTTGAGGTCGAGCAGGATGACCTCTTCGGGATCGTGCGTGCCGACGATCGTGCGGCGGAGCAGCGCCAGCGCCGAGTAGCGGTCGTGGTCCGAGAAAAACAGGCGCCAGCGGCGCGGCATGTCCGGCATCTCCGCGAGGTGCGTGGCCCAGACGTCGGCGAGCAGGATCTGAAACGCGTAGAGTGACGGAAAGCCCTGCAGCTCCACGCACTTCGGCACGAACTCTCCCGACTCGTCGCGCGCGACCGCGAAGTCGATCTGCGCCATTTGCGGCAGGGCGTTGCGCGTGGCGGAGCGGTACGGTTCAGGGACGAACTGCTCCTGCGACTCGATCCAGGCCGGATCGCTCAGCAGCGCCATGACCTCGCGCGCGGCCTCCGCGAAGCGGTCGCGGACGGCGGCGGAGAAAAAGAGCGGCGTCTCGGCAACCGGAAACGGCACGCCATGCCCGACACGGCGCGCGAGATCCCGCCGAACCGCCTCGCCCAGGCTCGGCCGAAAACCCGCGTTGAAACGCGCCCTTAGTTCGGGGTCCATGGCCTCAGCTTACAGATCCGGCCGCCTGCTGGCCCCGTCCAATCCGGCGCACCCGGGGAGCTATAGCGCCAGGCCGTTGGTCAGATAGCCGCCCTTGTTCATGATCTGCTCGCCGTCGAGCCAGACGTCGAAGTCGCGACCGACGACGTCGATGTGCGAGGTCGACCGCCACTTCGCGCCCGTGTGTTCCGAATAGGGGTGGCCAAACGCGATATGCACCCCGGGAATCTTCTCGTCCTGGAGCATGTTGCCGATGATGTCGTGAACCGCGAGGTTGGTGCCGAGCGCGTACTCGCCGACGCGGTCCGAGTTCTCGTCGGTCGATGTGTACTCTCGAAAGTCCGCCAGCGCCTCCTTGTGGTCGCACGAGATATCGACGATCCGGCTGTTCTCGATCGTGATCCTCATCGGGTGCTGTCGCATGTCCCCGAACTTGGGCGCGAGCCAGTCACCCAAGACGCCATCCACGACAAACAGCCCATCGACGCGCGCCGGCGAAGTAAAGGTCTCGCCGCCAGGCAGATTGCCCCACTTTTTCGACGAAATGATCCCCGAGGTCGGGATCCACTTCAGCTCCTCGACAAACGTCGCGCGCAGGTCGGTGCCGGCGGGGGTCTTGCAGACAATCTCGCGGGCCGCGCGCGCCTTCTCCATGACCCAGCGGGTCAGCCGATCGACCTTTTCATAGTCCGCCCGCATGCCCTCCACCATGATCTGCTCGGTGATCCCGACCATGTGGGCGTGGCGCATGGCGCGATCGTTGACGATGCCGGTCATCGCGCGCCGCATCGCCAGCTCGCCCGGCAGCGCACCGCAGGCGAAGATAGAAACCCGAGACTCGGAAAACGCCTTCGCGATGGGCCCGGGCAGGGTCGTCGTCGGCCGCTCACAGTAGTCGTTGAGCACAAACGCCTGCAGCGGCGCGCCGAGTTCGCGAACCTCTTGCGCCAGCGCCGCGCCGACCGGCAGCCGGTTTTTCCCGGCAAGCAGGACGACTCTCTCGTCCGGCTGAATCCGGAGACAGGTACGGACGGCGTTGCGCGCACCCTCGGCCAGCGCGGAATCGAACGGGACTTCCAAAAGATCGATCATGCAGCGGCCCATTTTATCCCGCCGGGTCACGGTTTCGTGCATCCCGACCGCCGCGCTTATGTATCAATAAGGGGCACGCATGCCCGTAAACATCGCCGTCCGTTCGCTGCTTTCGCTCTTGCTCCTGGCCCTCCCCTCGCTCGCCCAGGACCGGGTCCACGGAATCATCCCCGGCCAGAACGTGCAGAGCTGGCGCTTTTGGTGGGAGTACAACCGTGAGACGTTCGCGGAGTTCCGGGCGGCGCCGCGCGATGCCCTGGGTGCGCAGCGCGCCGTGGTGCGGCGGGCCCTGCGGCTGCGAGCCCGGTACGGCGATGGCCCGGCGCGCAGAAAGGTCGCGATCGTCGAAGGGAGTCTCGGCGACAAGCCGCGCCTGCGCACCGCGGCGATTCTCGCGCTCGGCCGGCTGGCCGACGACCGCGACATCTGGCTGCTGCTGGAGATGCTGAAGAACCAGGACGAGCGCGTCATCGTCAAGCAAGCGTGCGTACTCGCGCTCGCGGCGCGGCCCACGCCGACCGATCCCAAGACGGCCGCGCTGCTCCGCGAACGCCTGGCCTACTGGGTCAAAACCGGCCGCACGGTGTTCAAACCCAAGGACTCGTTCGGCTTCGTCATCATGCGCAAGCCGCAGCCGACAACGCCGCACCTGCTGCTCGCGGCGACCGCCGGACTGCACGCGCCCGGCAGCCCGGCGATCCTCGACGCCTACGTAACCGCGATCCGCAGACCGCCGCGCACAACCCACGAGTACGCGAACGCCCTCGCGATCGGCTGCGGCCTCGCGCGCAGCCCAATGCTCGTCCCGGAGCTGATCGGCGCGGTGCGCGGTGAGCACCTCGGCAGGAAAAAACTCAACGACATCGCGCGCTCGGACGCCACCGCCGCGCTCGCACGCCAGGGAGCCGTCGCCGTCGCGCCGCTGCTCCATGTTCTCGACGCGCCCAAGACCGGCATTCAAACGCGGCGGGCGGCGGCACTCGGGCTGGGCCGGCTGCTTCGTGCAGGCGACTTGGGGAAGTTGGACGCACAGGTTGAGAGAAGCCTACGGACGGCGATGTCTGCGCGCAGCCAACCGATCCTTGCGGGATTTGCGGCGATCGCGCTCGGGGCCGCAGAGCGCCCGCGCCAGGTTCCGCTGATGATCAAGCTGCTGAAGGACGCGCGTGTTCAGGTTCGGCGGCCGTACATCGCGCTCGCGCTCGGCCTCGCGGCGCGGCGCAACCCTTCGCAAAAACCCAGCGCCATCCAGAACGCGCTGGTCGAGGCGCTCAAGCGCGCGAAGGAAGCCGAGTTCGAAGCGGCCCTGTGCATCGCCTGCGGCCTCGCGCGCGCGGACCGCGCGATCCCGTTACTGTTACGCCGCGTCGAGAAGCCGAACCCGATCCCGATTGTCTACCAGGCCGCCGTACAGGGGTTGGGATTGTTGGGCCGCACGTCCCAGCGCACGAGCAAGGCGCTGCTCAAAACCCTGCACGGGGGCCGCATCGACCTGCTGGAAGACGCCGCCGTTGCCCTCCACATGCTGGGTGAGAAAACCGTTGGCCCAAGGCTTCACGGCATCCGCAAGGCAGCCAAGGGGACAAGCTCGAGACGCGCCTTG
Organism: Planctomycetota bacterium; assembly: GCA_021776735.1. Lineage (GTDB taxonomy): Bacteria > Planctomycetota > PLA2 > PLA2 > PLA2 > JAJFFH01. The sequence continues at coordinate 23,780 of JAJFFH010000005.1, forward strand.
AAAGTTGCCGTCATGCAGGCGCTGGCCCGCATTCGTTCCGGCGCATCGATCGCCGCCATGGTCCGCCGCGTGGAAGACCATCAGGAAACCATGCGCGTCCGAGAGGCCGCCGCAACGACACTCGGCTGGCTGGCCAGCCGCATGGCCCGAGACCCCCTGACCGAAATGCACGCGGACTACAACTTCCACGCGCGCTCCCAGGCGATGAAAGACCTGTCCTGGCTGTGCGGCGCCTACCAAACGATCACGCTCCCCACGACCAAGTCGCGTAGCGGGTAGTTCAATGTTCCGCTTCACCGGAGGCGGACAGCACCATCCGCTGCACGGGGTTCTACCCTGTGTCCGCGCGCCAATCAGACCGCGCGCATGGAAACGAGACCCCTCGCCAGCGACACGGCGACCGGCGTACCGCCATCGTGCCCGACCATCCGCCTAGTCGGGCTGCCATCATCGCGAGCTGATCGGCGGTGTGCGTGGTGTCTACCGTCGACGAACGCGGAGTTTTTGATCGGTCGCGACCACGAAGCAGCCGGACCACGCCTCCACAGCCTCCTCCTCGAACAACCGAACGACACGCTCCGGCAGCGCGCGACGCCCCGGTTGGCCGGAGACGCAACAACAGGATTCCGGGATGCGTGCCCGGCTCGAAGCGACGAATATCCGAGAAGTCCAAGTCCTGCGTGATGAGAAACCGACCCTCGGTCAAGCACGCCTTCCAGATCGCGTCGTCTGCCTCACCGACGAGATCCTCATCGGCGGGTGTGCGCATCGTGCCCGAGGTCGGCGAGGGCGACCGAGAGCGTCGCGGGAACGTTCTCGTCCAGCTTGAGCTTTAACTCGCCAACGGGCTTTCCGGGACGGGCAGGTCTTCCTCGGCCGAGGCCGCGGCGAACGCGATGACTGCACGCACGTCTTCCTCCGACAGCGTCGGGAAGTCGGCTATGATCTCGCTGACGGTCGCGCCCTCGGCGAGGCTTGCGAGGATGGTCCGAAGCGTCACGCGCGTTCCCCGCACGATCGGCGCACCGCCGCACACGTTCGGATCCCTGACGATGCGCTGTCTGTAGTTCCAGGCCATGAGTGGCTCACATGAACCGTAGCACACCGTGGCCGAATCGTGAGCCCTTGGCGCGGTCCGGGAACTGGTTCTAGAGGACTCAGAGATCGCAGAGAGACTCGCTGAATGCCATCCACCGATCGCGGACTGCCGAGGGCCTCCTCGTAGATCGACTCCAGGAGACCGGGACCCATGTGGCGATGCACCTTGATCACCGCGGCGATGATCTGCTCGGTGAGCGGATCTCTCATCTCTGTGACCTCTGTGGCAGGAACTTCTCATCGTCCGCCCAACGGGTTTGCCGATCAGCGGCGGTCGCGAAGCGACCGTCTGGCTGCATCGGCTTGTTGGGCAGCTTCTTGGTACGCACGGCATTTGCTCCCTGCCATTGCGCGAAGCTCCGCGATCGCCCTCGTCGGACCTGGCTTCTCGGAAGCCGGCGAAGAGCGCTGCGAACCGAAGTCGTGAGATCGTCGCATCGAGAACCTCGCACGCGGTCGCGAACTGCGATGCATGCCGCTGTTGGCTGAACGAATGCACGAAACTGGCATGGTCAACTGGCTTGTTCCCTTTGGTGACCGGGTATCGGAAGCTGATAGAACTTGGGTCCGCCGCATGATAGTCGTCGATAACCTGACGCACGGCCGCAAGGTCAGTGTCCTTCTGGGGGTGATACTTGATCGCGATGGGAAACGCAGAGGTCCATAGCCTCTGAAGGTCATGATGGGACGGCAGGTCGGCGACTAGCCCCATCGCCTGCTGGCCAAGCATTACGATGGCCTTCATCTGAATCTCGAGCAGATGCCGGCAGAGGTAGAGGTAGGGTGCCGCGGTCGCCTGAGGTGGTCGCGCGACCAGCGTCTCGACGGCCTGCCGGTACCCCCGGACGAGGTCCTGCCAGTCAGAGTCAGGGGGAATTCCGGTCCAATCGTCGATCTCCCCACACGGAAAAGTGATCGGGCGTTGCCGCTTCCCGCTCTCCCGCCTCTCGAACGGGCGCGATCCCGGAAAGTTGGCGTTTTGGAGGCCGTAGGCGGGGTTTGAGTATCTGACGTAAGCCGTTTTGTGCAAAGAGGTTCCCGCGCCCAGCCGACGGCTTTGGTATGAACAACAATGCCACGACGGACGCGGGA
>JAJFFH010000041.1 GCA_021776735.1 Planctomycetota bacterium
GCTGGTCGCGGCGGCCACACTGGCCAAGCCGCGTAGGCGCATGGCGCCTAGGCGGCTTCGTGATCATATTGGCCCAACACCTGACGGTGTTGGCGCGTCCACGCCGGGCGCGGGGCGTTGACTCCTTCGTCCTCCTACCAGTCGCACACGCCTCAGCCTCGGTTTCAGCAATCCGCGCCCGCTCTGGATGCACCAACATCGTCAGATGTTGGGCCAGAAAACCAGCCGTCGCTAGCGCGCAGCGTTAGCGACGGCGGCGACGACGGCGTCTGGCCTTGCGACGACGGCGCATGCCGGATAGCGGCTGGCCCTCTTCGTCGCGACGCATGGGGCCGCGATAGACGATACGCCCTTTGGTCAGATCGTACGGCGACATCTCAATCGTCACGATGTCGCCGGGGAGCATCCGGATCCGGTGGCGCCGCATCCGCCCGGAGACGTGACACAGGATCTCGAGACCCTCGGTCTCACATCGGAAGCGGGTGCTGGGCAGCACCTCCTTCACAATGCCTTCAACGCGTACCGGTTCTTCCTTCGCCATAATCGAATCGAAGACTCTACCACGCGTGCGCCGATCCCTAGGAATCCGCTGCGCGGATTCCTAGTAGGGCGGCGTTCAACCCGCTGGAAGCAAAAGGGGGGGGCGGGGGCGCTCACGCCCGCCGGTACGGTAGATAGACCGGGCTCCACATCGCGGCGGCCAGGGCGTCGTCCATATCCGCGCGCGGCTCGGCCACGCCCTCCTCGACCGCGCGCTGGGCGACGGCACGCGCGACCGCCAGGGAGACCGTACGAATCTCGTCGATGCCGGGGTAGACCGAGTACATCGCGAGACGCTCCTCGCTGACGCAAGCGGCAAGAGTCTGCGCGGCGGTGAGGAACATCCCGCTGGTCACGCGCGTCGCTCGGGCGACGATTGTTGCCAAGCCCACGCCCGGAAAGATGAAGACGTTGTTGCCCTGCCCGATGCGGTAGCGGCGGCCCTCATACAAGACGTCGTCGAACGGACTTCCGGTGCCGACAATCGCCCGTCCCTCGGTCCAGCCGACGAGGTCCACGGGCCGCGCCTCGGCATGGGACGTCGGGTTCGACAACGGCAGGATTACCGGGCGCTCGACGTGGCGCGCCATCTCCCGCACGATCGCCTCCGTGAACACGCCTGGCTGTCCGGACACGCCGAAGAGCACCGTGGGCTTCACGTTCCTGACGACGCAATCGAGAGGGATGTGGTCCGACAGGGCCCCCCAGCCCATGAGGCGCTCCGGCGGGATCGCAAACTCCGACTTGTGGTCGTCGAGCCCAGGGCGCCCCTCGACCACGAGTCCCTTGCTGTCGAGTGTGTAGATGCGCGCGCGCGCCTCCTCGGGCGAGAGGCCCTCCTCCACGAGCGCGGCGGCGATCAGACGCGAGATGCCCACGCCCGCGGAGCCGGCCCCAAGCAGGACGATGCGCTGATCGCGCAGCCGTTCGCCGCTGAGTCGCATCGCCCCCATCAGGCCCGCGACGGAAACCGCCGCCGTGCCCTGGATGTCGTCGTTGAACGAAGCGACGTGGTCGCGGTGCTTGCTCAGGTGGCGGAAGCTGGTGCCCTTGCCAAAGTCCTCCCATTGCAGCAACGCGTGCGGAAACACGCGCTTGACCGAAGCCACGAACTCGTCAACGAGCTCCCAGTATGCGTCTCCCCGCAGCCGTTCGTGACGCCAGCCTACGTAGAGCGGATCCTTGAGCAGGTCACCGTTGTTGGTGCCGACATCGAGCGAAATGGGAAGGCACCGCGACGGATGCACGCCGGCCGCAAGGGTATAGAGCGCGAGCTTGCCGATCGGAATGCCCATCCCCCCGGCGCCCTGATCACCAATGCCGAGAATTCGCTCGTTATCAGTGACCACGATCACGGCCGGGTCGGCGGTGAAGTGCCGCAGCACCTGATCGATGCGGCCGCTGTCCCCCGGCGTGATGTAGAGACCGCGCGTGCGCCGAAACCCGCGGCTCCAGTGCTTGCACGCCTCGGCGACGACCGGCGTGTAGATGATCGGCGTCATCTCCTCGGTGTGCTCGCTCAGCAATCGAAAAAACAGCGTCTCGTTGCTGTCCTGGAGCCGCGCGAGGAAAAAGTGCTTCTCCATGTCGCCATCGGCCCGCGAAAACGCCTCGTACGCCCGCGGCACCTGCTCCTCCATCGTGAACACGCGCGCGGGCAGGAGCCCCCGCAATCCGAAGACGTCACGTTCGTATTCGGTGAACGCGGTCCCCTTGTTCAACAGCGGATCGGAAAGCAGACTCCGCCCGCGGCGCATGATGGGCACAAACAGATCACCGGTCTCGGGATCGCGCTGGGGCAAGTACGACGACATGGCGACGAAGTGTATCGCGCCAAAACAGGGACGAGAGCAGGTCGAGGGGCAAGAACCCAGGCGTAGGCAAACGGACGGCGATGCACGCCGCGGTGCGGCCCCGACCGGAAAAGGTGATTTGGAGCAACGCCAACGTGAATCGCCGCAAGCGACTCACGAAGGTATCGCCGTCCGTCAGCTCCCGCCCGCCGTCACTCGTGGCGCAGCGCCGCAATCGGATCCAGCATCGCGGCGCGTCTGGCCGGGAAGATGCCGAAGACGATGCCGGTGCCCATCGAGATCGTCAAGGCCAACACGATGCTGATCGGTTTCACGATGGCGTCCCAGCCGGTGAAGTTCTGCATCAGGCTGATCAGGCCGAAGCTCACCGCGACCCCAAGGATTCCGCCGAGCGTGGACAGCACGGTGGTCTCGGTCAGGAACTGCGCGACGATGTGGCGGCGCTTGGCGCCCAGCGCGCGGCGGATGCCGATCTCGCGCGTGCGCTCCGTGACGGTGGCCAGCATGATGTTGGCGATGCCGATGCCGCCGACAAGCAGCGAGATCGAGGCGATCGCGACCATCGCGTAGGTGAACACCTGCTGGGTCTTGCGTCGCTGGCGCAACACCTCGAGCGGCACGACCATCTTCCAGTCTTCGTCGTCATGGTTCTTGGTCAGGACCCGTCGCACCATCTGCGCGACCTTGACGACTTCGTCGGGATTCTCGACCTCGATCACGATCTGATGCAGCTTGACGTCGGTCGCCTCGAACGATCCCTGGCGCCGCCGGTGTTCCCGGGTGCCGCGCTTGGCGATCTCGGTGCGATACGGAACGTAGATCTCCTTGGTCTTGGAGTTGATCCCCAGCGCGGAGGCGGCGTAGCCGCGGAACGCGTCGTCTTTCAGAACGCCGACAATCCGATACCAGAGGCCGTTGATCAAGAGATCCATGCCCAGCGGATCCTGAAACGACTTGAGCTGCTGGATGAGGCCGGAGCGGACGAGGCACACCTGGCGCAGCGATGCCTCGTCCAAGTGGGTCAGGGGGCGTCCGCGCACGACCTCGTACCCGAACAGCTTGAGGTGGTCGGGCTTGACGGCATACGCGGTCGCGTCGACTTTGCGGCTCTTGTGCCAGACCCGGGGATTGCGCCGGTGGACCGGAAGTGCCCGCCCCACACCCGGCACGGTGTTCCGGATCATCGCGAGGTCCTTGTAGTTGAGCCCGTACTCGTGAACCCAACCTCCACCACCACCGCCCTTGTCCTGCGTCGCCTCGGGCGGTTTCACCGTGTTGAGGATGATGTTGCCGATGCCGAGGCGGCCGATCTCGTCGAGCAGGGCCTGTTCGGCTCCCGCGCCGATGGCCAGCATCGTGATGACGGACGCCACGCCGAACACGACACCGAGCGTCGTCAAGAACGAACGGAGGGCGTAGCCGCGCAGATTGCGCAGCGCCATGGACAGGAGCCGCATTACGCCGCCTCCCCGATCCGGCCGTCCTGGATATGGATACACCGGTTGGCACGCGCCGCGACGTCGGCATCGTGGGTAATCATCACAATCGTGCGTCCTTCGGCGTGCAGGCCCTCCAGAAGCCGCAGGACGTCTTCCCCCGTTTCTGTGTCGAGGTTGCCGGTCGGCTCGTCGGCCAGGATCAGAACGGGGTCGTTCGCCAGGGCCCGCGCGATCGCGACCCGCTGGCGCTCGCCACCGGAAAGCTGCGACGGCAGGTGTTTGAGCCGGTGTCCAAGCCCGACGGAGTCCAGCAGGGCGCGGCAGCGCTCGCGAACCCCGGACGGGTGGGGCCGGCGATAGACAAACGGAACCTCGACGTTCTCGAGCACCGTCAACTGCGACACGAGATTGAAGCTCTGGAAGACGAAACCGATCCGCTCGTTGCGGATCGTGGAGAGCCGGTTGTCGCTGAGCTTCCCGACGTCTTCGCCGTCCAGAAAGTACGCGCCCGTCGTCGGGTGATCGAGACAGCCGATGATGTTGAGCAGCGTCGACTTGCCCGAACCGGACGGGCCCATGATGGCCACGAATTCACCGCGCGTCACATGGACGTCCAGGCCCTTGAGAACCTCGATGCGCGCGTCACCCTCGCCGAAACACTTGGTAACGGCTCGGAGTTCGAGAACCGATTCGGTTTCACTCACGGCTTGGTGGACTTCTTGCCGTTGCCCTTGCCCGTAGCCGGCGCGGGTTTGGACGGCTCCTTCTTGGCGCCGGCCGATTTGTCGACGGCGTCAGGGTCGCGCAAGAGCACGCGGTCGCCTTCCTTGACCCCTTCCTTGATCTCCACCTCGTCGTCACTGTCTCGTCCGGGCACCACGGCAACCTCTTCCACCTTGCCGTTGCGGACGACATAGCAAAAAAAGCGCCCCTGCTTGGCGTAGACCGCCTGCGGCGGAACCGTAAGCGCGTCCTTTACGACACCGAGTTGGACCTCGATCTTCGCGCTCGTTCCCGGCTTGAGATCGAGCTCCTTGCCGTCGATGGCGATCTCCACCCGAAAGCGCTTGACGTTCGTGCCGCTGTGGCGCCGGCCGGCGTTGGCAACACTCGCAATCTTGGCCACCGTGCCCTCATACACCTGGTCGAGGTTGGCAGCCGAACGCACAAAGGCCTTCATCCCCTTCTTGACCTTGGAGATCGAGGCTTCGTGCACCTCGGCGATCGCGGCCATCTCGGTCGGATCGGGCAGCGTCATGATGACATTGCCGCGCCACACCTGGCCGCCCACCTGGATCTGCTGGGCCATCCACGGGTTGTCCGGGTGACCGTAGAGCACGGTTCCGGGGCACGGCGCCTTCAGCGTCATCTTGGACAGCAGGTCCTTTTGCTTCGCGAACTGCTGGCGCGTCCGCTTGAGCCGGATACTTTTTTGCTGCACGGCGGCTTCCTTGGCCTTTAGCTGCGCCTTGCCCTTGTTTTCCGCGCTCTTCAGGTTGCGCTCGGACTCGGTCACTCCCTCACGCTTCTTGCGAATATCGAGGTCGCGCTTGTACTTGACGAAGTTGTCCCAGGCCATCTGCGCTGTCTTTTGGGCCTCGACCGCCTTCTTCCAGCGAATGCGCGCCTCTTCGACATCGTTTCGGGTTACGAACTCCTCTTTGAGGAGCTCCCGGTACGCCTCGACCTTCTCGGCTTCGCGCCGGACATTCGTGGCCGCCTCCTCGATGGCGAGCTTGAGCTTGCGCTCCTCGGCGGGAATGTCCGCCTCCAACAGCTTCTCAAACTCCGCCTTCGCGACGTCCAGGGCAAGCTTGGCCTTCGCGACATCCGTCAGCGTCTGGTCCTTTTGAATGAGCAGGTTGGTCTGGGCGCTTTCCAGTTCGGCCTCGAGCTGCGTGATCTGGTTTTCGTAGGTCTCGTACTGGCGCTCGGCGTCTTTCTTGTCAAGACGCAGGATCTCGTCGTCCTTCTCGACCTTGGTGCCCTCCTCGACGATCCACTCGATCTTGCCGTGCGTCTCCGGCCGGATGTACTTCGCCTGGCGCGTCTTGAGGGTCCCATCGACCTTGAGCACGATCTGAAACGTCTTGGTCTTGACCTCGGCGGTCTCGCCGCTGTAGTCCCCGGCGGCGGTGTCCTCCTGCCAGGGCGCCCACCACCAGAGTCCGCCGCCGGCAAGGCCCGCGAGGACGATGAAAACGATCAGGCCTCTCACCGAATGATCCTGCCTTCCTTGTCGACGAACAGCAGCCCCATCTGCTGCAGCAGATTGAGGCGGCTGATGTGATACGAGACGTAGCGCGCGTTGAGCGAGTTGAGCGCCGCCGAACGGTCGTTGACCGCCTCGACCACGTCGCGGTTGGAACCGACGCCGGCGAGGTTGTCGAGCCGGGCGCGCTTGATGCGCCGCTCCAGCGTCTTGATGTTCGCCTTGTCGTTCTCGATCTGCTGCCGAATCTGTTCCAGACGCCGCAGCGACTCGCGCACGTCCAAGACGACGTTGTCCCGGCGCTGCGTGTACCCGCGGCGCGACTGCTCGAGCGAGATCAGCGCGGACCGGTAGGAGTTGCGCTCCGACTTGCGGTCGAACGGAAGCTCCAGTGTCAGGCTGACCGACGCGGTGTCCGCATCGAACGCAAGATCGCGAAACGAATTCGCCTCGGCCGAGAAGATGGAATACGAGGCGCTCAGGTCGAGGTCGGGTAGCAGGCGGTTGCGCGCGATCATGACGTTGCGCACGGCGTCCTCGACGCGGCCCCGCTCGGTCGCGAGATCAAGCCTGTTGCCCAGTGCTGCCGTGACGGCACCATCGACCGCCACCTCGAGCGGTTCGGGCGCCGGGAACGCGTCACCGACGTCGAACTCGGCCGACAGGGGCACGCCCAGCCGGATCTTGAATCCATCGAGCGAGCGCTGGTAGGTCTCCTGGGCGTCGAGCAGTGCGTTGCGCGCCTCGCGTGCGGTCTGTTCGGCACGCAGCACATCGACCTGCGGCCCCTGCTGCAGACGGTACAGCGACCGGGCCTCGCGCAGGACGAACTCGTTGGCCTCGGCGCGGCGGCGCACGTTCTCGACGCTCGTCTTGCGCTGCACGAGGTCGAAGTACTCCTGCGTGATCTGAATCGCGAAGGTCTGCCGAAACACCTCGAAGTCGCGAGCGGCGTAAACGAGATTGCGTTCGGCCTGTGTCAGCCCCTCGAACGCGATCTTTTTTCCCGCGCCGCGCAACAACGGCTGCGAAAACGAGATCGTCCCCGTGACGTCGGCGTCCTGGGTCCGGTCCTCGTTGTGGCCGATGCTGCCCGAGGTGCTCATCGTCAGCCGACCGCCGGTCGGAAACAGGCGCGTACCGGACAGCGACAGCGTGGTCGTCTCCGCCAACTGTCGACGGCGCCCGTCGGTTCCGGTGATTCCGAGCGAGCCGGAAAAAACAGTCTCGAGGAAGTTCCGGCGGGTCAGCCCAAGGCCGATGGCGTCGAGAAAGTACCGTTCGCGACGGCTCTTGTAGTCGCGGTTGTGCCGGGTCGCGATCAGGATCGCGTCTTCCAGCGAGAGCGGATTCGGCACTTCGATCGAGGACTTATCGGCCTCGCGGGCCCCTGCGTCACGCGGATCGAGGAGTTCCTTGCGGAACCGCTCGACGAGGGCGGACTTCTCCGCCATGATCGCCTGCCCCTCCCGATCGGCTGCCCGGACGTGGTAATCCGTGCTGCAGCCCACCAGAGTCAGCCCCAGGACGGCGATAAGTTCGATGCACCCACAAGACATCCTCAGAGGATAAGACGCCGCATACGCTCTCGCTGGCCAACTTTCTTGCGGAATCGGATTTCTCGCCCCCGAGCCCCCTACCCAACAGCCGCCGGGACCCGCGTCTCGCGGGTGCGGACCAAGAGCACGCCGAGGATCACGGCGACGGCAAAGGTCACGGCGAGGGCCGTCACGCTGCCACTCAACGTCTCCTCGGGGGCGATTCCGACAAGAGCTTCCGCGGCGTCGCCGACCTCCCGGGTCCCCGACAGGCGCCACTGGATCACCGCCATGTGATGCCAGACCGACCACTTCGAAAGGCCGGTCACCGGGATCTTGGAGAGGCCGGCCTCGATCGCGGCGCCGAAGAGGAAGCCCACAAAGATCGCCTTGTCCGTCAGGAGCCGCAGTGTGGCCAAGATGGCCGCGTAGACCACGAAGCCACCGCAGGTGGCCCCGATGGTGCCCCACAGCACACGGCCGGGAATCTCGAACCGGTCACGCAGCACGAACGCCAGCATCGCCATGGATGCGGTGATCATGATCGCGTAGGCGAAAACGTAGCCAAGCAGGCGCGCGACGAAGTAGGCCTCGCGCGGGATGGGGCGCGTGAAGAGAAACGTGATGGTGCGGCCTTCGATTTCGTCGCCAAACACCGCGGCGCCCAAAAACAGCGCCCCGAAACCGGCCACGACGTGGAAGTAGCCGAAGAGCACCATGTTCACCCAGTAGGCGAACTTGAGTTTCGGCCCACTCGGCAGGACCGCGATCGTGATCAGCAGCGGCAGAGCGCACAAGAACGCGAGAAAGATCGTGCGCTTGGTACGGAGCACGCGCCCGAAGGCATGGCGCCCGACGAGGAGCATGGATCGAAGCAGCTTCATGCGACGAGGTACTCGAAAATCGCCTCGATGCCCACGTCTTCGGCTTCCACCGACTCGATCGGGATCCCCTCGTCCAGGACCACCGCAGGCAAGTGGTCATAAAACGCCTCAGGGTTCCGGGTTTCGATCACGAGGCTGTTGCCGTCCATACGGACCGCGACCAGATGCTCGGAATCGACAAGCAAGCGCGCCAGCTCGCGCGGACGGGGCGTGCCCACCCTGATCCGGTGCGGCACGTCGTCGAGTACCGAGCGGATTTCTGACCGCGTCCCCCATGCCCGGACGCGCCCTTCGTAGAGCAGGATGAGCTGCTCCGTCATCGCCTCGACCTCGTGCAGGATGTGGCTGGAGACGATCACGGTGGCGCCGTTCTCGCCGAGCTCGCGGATCACGTCGATGGTCTGGCGCCGCCCGACCGGATCCATGCCGGTCAGCGGCTCGTCGAGGACCAGGACCTCGGGGTCGTGCGCCATGGCTTGCGCCAGCTTGATGCGCTGCCGCATCCCTTTCGAGTAGGTGCGAATGGGCCGGCGCGCGGCTTCCGCCAACCCGACGCGCTCGATCACGTCGTCCGCACGGCGGCGCGCCTCGCCGGCCGAAAAACCGTGGAGGCGCGTGAGATAGGTCACAAACTGGCGGCCCGTCTGGCTTTCATAAAACGCCTCCGGCTCGGGCAGAAACCCGATCCGGCGCAGGATCGACGGCGTGGTGAACGGGTTCTTCTCAAAGATGCGCACCGTGCCCATCGACGGCCGCAACTGGCCGGTGAGTAGCTTGAGAAAAGTCGACTTGCCCGCGCCGTTGGGTCCCAGAAGCCCTGTAACGCCGGTGCCGACCTCCACATGCGCATCGACCAGGCCAACGACATGCCCGTACCACTTCGCCACTCGTTCGAAGGTCGCGATCACGCCACGACCTCCACTTTGCGCATACTCCAAAACAGGGCGCCCAGTCCGAGGCCGGTCCAGACCGCGAGCGACAGCCAAGCGGTGCCCACGTCCCAGGTGGAATCGACCGGGAGTTGAAACATGCGTGAGGCCTTCAATTCCGGCATGGGAAGCATCTGCGCCGTCACTCTTCTCAGGGAGGACCACGGCGAGATTGCCTGCCACGTCGGGTTGCGAAAGACTCCGGCAAGGATCTGGGACACCATCCCGGTAATCCCGAACACGGCGAAGAAACCGATCGACGCATGGTTCGTGCGGGCGGACAAGGAGGAGATGCCGAGCACCAACATCGTGAGCACGCCGCAAGCGAGCAGGGCCGGGCCGAACGAAGCGAGAAGCGTTGGGAGTCGCTCTGCCGCCAGTCCGTCCTTGTCGCTCAGCCCCAGCTCGAGAACGTACATCGCAATCAGGGGTACGACGAGAACGACGACCGCGAACGCGGCGACAGCCAGGAACTTGCCCAACACGTACTCGAGGTGCGTGATCGGCCGCGAAAAGTAGAGCCGCAACGCCTTCGCGCGCCGGTCTTCCGCGATCATCGGCGCCCCGACGACCGCGGTGATAACCAGCGCGATAAACAGGAGTCTTCCAAAGACCATCCGGTTGGCGATCAGGAGCTGATCCGCGCCGGGATTCGTCGATAGCAGCGCCCGGAAGTTGTCGTCGAACATGGTCGTGAGCAGAAACCAGCCCGCCGAGAACATGATCGCGCCAAACACGCTTGCGCTGGTCAGATAGCGCACGAGCTTCAGCTTCATGCGACGCGAGATCATCGTGCCCGCGATCGCGAGAACGGACCGCGGCGACGGCCTAGCGGTGCCCTCCCAGCCGCGGTAGCTGGCGCGGTCAACCGGCACGATTCACCTCCAGCGCATCTAGGAACACGTCCTCGAGGCTCCGGCGCAGGAGCCGCAGGCCACGAATGCGCGCCCCCGACTTCCTTGCGACCGCAAACAAGAGGTCGGTGTCGGTCTCGGCGGGCAGTTTGACGATCAGCCGGTTCCGGACGAGTTCGACTTCCGCCCCCGCCCCCCCCAACGCTGCGACAAACGCATCCCGACTCTCGTCGGCTGCGACTTCCACCTCGTACTCGCCGCGCGCCGCCCCGGTCAACTCGGCGATCGGCCCGGTCTTGACAAGCCGTCCCTCCTTGAGCATGGCGACGTTCGTGCAGACCTCCTCGACATCCTTCAGCAGGTGCGAGCTCAGGATCACGTGTTTGTTGTACGGCGCGCGCGGCAGCTCCGCGATTACGCGCAGCATCTCGACGCGGCCCTTGGGATCGAGCCCGTTCGTCGGCTCGTCCAAGAACAGGAGATCGGGGTCGTGCACGAGAGCGGTGGCAAGCTTCAGCCGCTGCTGCATGCCCATCGAATACTCGGTCGCGTCGCGGTAGCGCGCCTCACCGAGCCTAACGAAGTAGAGGATTTCGTGCGCCCGCTTGAGCGCATCCCGCTTGCTCATCCCCGCAAGCCGCCCCATGTAGGTAACCGTCTCGACCGCGTTCAGCCCCGGAATCAGGCACTCGCTTTCGGGCATGTAACCGATGCGCGCCCGCACGGTGCGCCGCTGCCGCATCGGATTGAGCCCGAGCACCGTCGCGCTCCCTTCCGCGGGCAACAAGCCGAGCAGAACCCGCAGCAGCGTCGTCTTGCCCGCCCCGTTGGGACCCAGCAGTCCGGTCGCCCCCGGCTGGAATTCCAGCGAGACGGACTGCAGCGCCACGTTTTGCCCGAACGCCTTAGTGAGCCCTTTGGTTTCGATGATCACGAACGCAAGAGTCTAGAGCATCAGCGCGAAAAAGGCGGACGGACGCCGATGTTTGTTCGCTATTCCCTGTAGCTCAGGAAGACGGCTTCGGTGCGGACGAAGGTGGGGCGCCAGAAGCCGCGTTCGCCGAGTTTCTTGCCCGTGCGTTCGTCGCGCAGGTCCTTGACCGGGCGGGCAAAGATCAGTTCGAGGTCGGTCTCGCCGGTGCGGACCCCGAACTTGCCGTTAGCGTGGCGGACCGCATTTTGGACCACGAACAGGTAGACGCGGCCGTTCTTTTTCCAACGCGTGATTTCGAGATTCGCGTCCCCGGTCACGCGCACCGGCGGGGGCACGCCGAGCCATTTCACGAAGCGCTCGCGGTGCCGCGGCTTGGCCCGGCCCTCTTCGCGCAGATAGAGATACTGCTGGGGCGACAGGTTCAAAAAAACCGCGCGGTCCCGCACGACCGGTCCCTTGAGGCGGTTGTTCGCGATCCCGAATCCGCCGCGCCGCTGCGCCCGCGACGTTTCGAGCAGTTCACGCCATCTCGTCTTGCCGTAGCCCTTGTCCTGGTTCGTCTCGACCCACAGCTGCGGGCCGAAAAAGTCCGCGTTGGTCTCGTCGCCGGTGTGCTTCACGCCGAACAGGTCGTCCAGCGCCCCGCCCGCGCGTCCCTTGCCGTACGCGTCGAACAGCCCGCACATGAAATCGGCGACCACGCGTCCGCCGCGCGCGTGAAACTCCTTGATCCGGGCCGCCTCGGTGTCCGAGAGGGCGAAACACGCGGGCAGGACCAGGACCTTGTACTCGTCGGGCACGCCCTCGCGGATCAGCCGGTCGTACGACAAGAAATCGTATTGCAGGCCCGAGTCCGCAAGCATCGTCTCCCACGCGCGCCGCACGTTCGACGCCGTGCCCAGCAGATGATCCTCGTTGCGGTTTTTCCAGGTATTGCCGTGCGCCTCGGAATCAAGCACCCAAGACACCTGCACCGACGGGTGCGAGTAGTACAGCGCGATGCCGTCGTGCATCCATTTCGCGCCGCGCAGTTTCGGTCCCTGCACCCCCGTCAGCTCACGCAGCGTCTTGCCGAACTTCGTCACCCACGGCTGCGGTCGATTCTGCTCGTCGAACCAGTCCCGAATCCAGCCGATCATCCCCTCTTGGCCGTGCGCGAAGCGAAACCAGGCCTGCCACTCGTTTTGCCTGTCGCGCGGAAAGTGCGTCGAGACCACGCGCACGCCGCGCCGGCGCCCGAGCGAGCGCACGATCTCCGGCGCGCTGCCCACATCGTACGGCTCGATGAATTGGACCTTCGCCATGATCTTGGCGTAGTCGTATCCGCCCCACAGACTCGGCGCGGACGAGCCGACGATGCCGCACGGGGTGTCCGGATCGATTCGGTTGGCCTCTTCGACGAGCGCGCCGATGGTGTTGGCCAAAACGGAATCGTTGTACGTCATGCGCTCGAGCAGCGGCGAGAAGTCGAGCTCCTTGAGCTGTCTGCCGAGCTGGCGGCGCGTGAAGTCCGGGGTGACGAACCGTGGCTTTTGGGGACGACCGCGAAACGCCGCGAGCCATTTCGCGTACGCCGCGTCGTCACCATGGACCCGCCAGCACATCGGGCGCAGGAACGTGCTCCACGACGGCTCATCATCAAGCGCGTAGGCGAGCCGCATCGGGCTCTTCTTGACGCGCGCAAGGTGCTCGCGCAAGAGCGCCTTCATCTTTGCGAGCGCCGCCGCGTCGAGCGGCACCTTGCGCACCGAGCGCGGATCGTCCTGGAACCGGCGCCACTGCTCGACCTGCGGCGCGCCGCGCAGATGCAGCGTGCCCTTGCCCGCCGTGTGATCGACATAGAACCGGAGCTTCCACTTCTCCATCCACGAGAGCGGCCCCCTGCCGTAGTCCAAAAAGCCGCCGTTGATGCCCATGTCCCGGCAGAATTTTCCGGCCGCGTCGTCGGTGCCGATGGTCCACCGGTAGCGCCAAGGCATGTAGTACCAGGTCTCGAAACGACCGCGCACGGAAGCCAGCGGCGAAAACTCGGGCGCGGTCTTCACGTAGCGACCGAACGGATCCTCGTCGGTCGCGTGCGCCAGGGTCGCCCCCAGCAGCAGCGCCAAAACGATGATCCGCAACCCGACAGGCCTACGTCTGTCGCCGAAGCGGGTTATGCCATAACTCATGCGACACGAGATCGAGTGGGCCGTGCAGCGGCTGCGAGAGGCCGCCGACATGGCCGTCGAGCTTCAGGGTACGGTACCCGTGCGCCAAAAACCGGACGGAGCCGGCCCGGTGACCGGCGCCGATCTCGCGGTGGAACAGTTCGTCCTGGAGGGACTGGCCGAGACCTTCCCCGGCGAGCCGGTCCTTTCGGAAGAATCCTCGCCGGAGATCGACCGATCGGTGGCGCGCTATTGGTGCCTCGACCCCATCGACGGCACCCGCGAATACGCCGACGGACGCGCCGAATGGGCGGTCCAACTCGCTCTCGTGGAGGACGGAGTGCCCGTGCTCGGCGTCTTGGGACTACCCGGAAGAGTGTTTGGGGGGGCGCGGGGGCAAGGCGCGTTTGTCCAGACCGACGAAAGCAGACCGGGCCCCCCGCGCCGAAGCGCGGAGCGCGAAGGCGGGACGGCGATTTCCCTGGCAGCACTTGCTGATCCACGGCGCGCGGTCGCAGTCCACTCGCGTTCGCACCGCGACCAGGAAACACAAGCTCTCCTGAACCGCCTCGGCGTCGCCGACCGGTTCCCGGCCGGCGGGATCGGCTACAAGATCGCCTGCCTGCTGGAAGGACGCGCGCAGTTGTATCTGTATCCCGGCGGCGGATGCAAACTGTGGGACACCGCCGCCCCCGCCGCGGTGTGGTGCGCCGCAGGCGGAACCGCCACCGACATCGAGGGAGCGCCGTTGCGCTACGACGGCCCGCTGCGCCACGACGACGGCCTTGTGTTCGCGGCACCGGGGCTGCTCGCACCGACTCTGGCAGCGATCAACACGCGCCCGGACAGCAAGACCTAGCGTCCGAACAAGGACACGGGATTGCCTTCCGGGTCGATGATGGCTTCGCGGCGAAAGGCCGAGCCCGCGTGTTGGCCGACCGGCGCGACGACCCAACCGAGCGAGCGCACGAGCCGCCCGACGTGGCGGCGGTGATATCGCTCCCCGGACAGGCGCTCGACGAGCACGGCAACGGCGGCCAGCGACCAACGCTCGAGCGCAAATCCCGCGTCGCGCGGCGATCCGGCGAGTGCGGTTCGGATCGATTGGCGCGCGTGCGGGTCCAGCCGCGACCGGCGCCCCGGCGGGGTGCGCCGCTGCATGCCGCGGCTACCGGCACGCTGCCAGATGCGGTACCAGCGGCCGGCCGTGGAGCGCGGCACGCCCAACGTCCGGGCGACTTGCGCGCGGCCCGCTCCGGCCTCGAACAGCCGCGTCGCCCTCCGGCGGCGATCAGTGCGTTCGCGTTCCGTCACGGCGTCAGCGTAGCCCGCGTTGCGGCATTGCGCGACCGGATTCGCTTGACCGTGGGCCGAGCCTGCCCGATCGTGGGGGCATGTTCACAGGTGGCAACGCAACTCTCTTCGTCAAGGACTTCGAAGGCGCGGTCCGGTTCTACACCGAGACGCTGGGCCTCAAGCTCCGCTTTCGCGCCGACAACCACTGGGCCGAGGTCGTCGTCGGCGACAGTTTGCTGCTCGGCATCCATCCCGTCGGTCCGAAGACACCGGGCCCGGGACTCGCGGGTTCGATCCAGCTTGGCCTCAACGTCGGGGAATCGCTCGACGACGTCATGAAGACGCTGTCGGGGCGCGGCGTGGCGTTCGACGGCGAGATCGTCGAAGACGACGGGGTCGGCCGCTTCGCGTACCTCAAGGATCCCGAGGGCAACGCGATCTACCTCTGGGAATCCGCGGTCGTCCCCGGTCCCCCTGCCGGGCAAAAGAATTGAGCCCCCGCAGGAGGTGCGGGGGCTCTGCTTCCTTGAAGACGAGCTTCGACTGATCAGGCAGTCTGCCGGCGCTTCTTGCGACGGCGGTGCAAGACCACCGCGCCGAGGACGCCGGAGAGCAGCACCATCGTGCCGGGCTCGGGGTTGGGCGTGTAGTTGAACGATCCCGCGTGGTAGCGGTCGCCGGTCGGGTCGTTGATGGTTCCGAACCCGGCGCCGATGGCGAAGTTCGAGATCGTGCCGAGGCTCACGAAACCGTCGGTCACATTGAAGGTCGGGCGCGGCTCGAGGTTTTGGGTGATCGCGCCGGCGTTGCCGTTCGAGTCCTGGTTGCCGGGACCGTAGAGCACGCCGACCTGGAACTCGGTGCCCGCGTCGAGCAGGATCGGCGCGGCGAGATCGAAGTAGCGGTAGCCGCCACGCAGATCGCCGGTGCCGGCCGACGTAACGAGCGTCGCCAGGGCCGTGCCCGGGTCGGCCGCGTCAAACAGGAGCACGGTGTGGCCGGACAGCAGACCGTCGCCGTTGTCGTCCCAGATGCCGAGCTGGTTGATCGTGATACCGATGTTGGCGACGAAGTTCGTGCCGAGGGTGATGCCCGGGCTGAAGTTGAAGGTCTGACGACCCTCGCCGTCAGGGTTGGTCCCGCCGTCTTGCGGCGACCCAATGTGGATGTTGCCGTCGAACACGTCGGTGTCCGCAGCAACGGGAGAGACCAGGGCGGCAAACAGGGCCACGCTGGCGGCGATAGCGAAGGTGAATCTCATGGTGTGTTGCCCCCGAAAGAAGGTCTTGGGTTGGTTGGTTCTTTGATGGACAACCGCCCCATCACACAAGGGATGCCAAACCGAGATTTCACCTTGCCAAGAGCCTTTTCGAGCTAGGCGCGTCCAGCATGTCGATCAGAAGCGACATCGCCGTCCGTACGCGACCCCTCCCGTCTCATTCAATAGACAAGCGCCATCCGACCCCCGGAACTGGCGAAAAGCCGCGCAGCGGGTTTTCGTCAGAAGTTAAAGATGAAATGCCAAAACAAGGTCGGCACGACCTCGGTCTCCAAGGCTCCCTCGCCCTCCATGACCGCAACGCTGATCTCCGGCCCCACCGTCCAGTTCCGGGAGAGCTCGGTCTCGAAGCCGGCGCTCACGAAGAACCCGAAGTAATCGCCGGGGAGGTCGATGATGCCGGGGGTGCCGGTCGCCCGGTAGAACTGCGCGCCCCAGCGAAAGACGGGATGGCGCTTGCGACCCGGGCTCATCATGTGCTTGGCGCCGATCCGGACCGCGGTCATGCGGCCCGGGGCGCCGAGGTTGTCGTCGATAAAATCGGTGTCGTCGAGCGGGTGGCGGACGAGATGGGCTTCGAGCGCGATGTCGGCCCGGTCGAGGTGCCACAAGACCTTGCCGCCGCCGATCGACGCGCCGAGGCCGGGGACCGCCGAGAACGCACCGCCGAAGTAGGTATCTCTGGGATAGCCGGCGACGCGCGTGCGGCAGCCGCCGACGACGAGAAGGACAACGAGGGAGACGACAAGAAGCAGGCCGCGCATGGATCACCTCCGCAGCCGCACGAGAAGCACGCGAGCTATCGTGAGCTGTTGGGCCGATAGCGTAGCGCCAGCACCCGACAGGCAAACCGGGGCAGCGCCGCCATCCGCGGAGCGCGGAACGGCTGGCGCACCAGCCGATAGAACCACTCGAGGTGCAGGCGCAGCATCCAGCGCGGCGGGCGCGGCACGGCTTCGGCGTAGGCGTCGAAGCTGCCGCCGACCGTCATCATCAGCGGCACGCCGCCCCGACGCTCGACCTCGCGCACAAACGTCTCCTGCCGGTGCGCACCCATCGCGACAAACAAGAGATCCGGTCGCGCCGCCACGACTCCCGCGGCGACCGCATCGCGATCGGCATCGTCGAAGTACCCGTGGTGCGATCCGGCGAGCTCGATCCCGGGATGGTCCCGGATGATCTTTCGCTCCACCTGCGCGAGCACCTCGGCCTTCGCGCCGACGAGATAGACCCGATATCGCTCGCGGCTCGCCAGCCCGAACAGATCGAGCATCAGCTCGCAGCCCGGCAGCTTCTCGATCCGGTCGCCGTACAGCGTTCGCAGCGCCCAGGTGATCCCGACCGCGTCGGGGTAGACGAGCGCCGCCTCCTCGATTCCGGCGCGCAGATCCGGTTCTTCCTGAGCCCGCATCACCTTGATCGGATTCAGCGCGACCAGGTGATTCGACCCGCCCTCGGACACGAGCCGCGGCACGGTCTTGAGCACGTCCTCGCGGCAGACGAGATCCACCGGCAAACCCAGCAGCTCGCGCCGGGGCCAGGCACGCGGCGCGACCATCACCATCAGCTGGTGACCAAGAACGGGCCGATGGCGAGGGCGTCCAGGCCTCCCTTGAGGAAGGAACGGACGGCGATGTCCGGGTCGTTCACGATCGGTTCCTCGTGCATGTTGAAGCTCGTGTTCACGAGCAACGGCGTACCGGTGATCTTGCCGTACTCCTCGATGATGTCGTGGTAGCCGGGGTTGTCCACCCGGCGCACGACCTGCGGTCGCGCAGTCCGATCGACGTGGACGATCGCGGGCGCCTCTTCAATGCAGCGGTCCGTGACGTCGTACGTGACGGTCATGAAACGCGCCGCCTTGCAGTGCTCCGGATCGAAGTTCTTGAAGTAGGCCGAGGCCGCGCCGTCGATCGTGACGGGGGCGAACGGCATGAACTCGGTGCGGTTGAGGCGCCGGTTGAGCCAGTCGTTGATCGTCGCGTCCGCCGCGTGGGACATGACCGTGCGGTTGCCGAGCGCGCGCGGGCCGTACTCCATGCCGCCGTCGAAGCGGGCGACGACCTTTTGGCGGGCGAGCAGCTCCGCGACCGCGCGCGCGTAGTTCTCGGGCCGGGTCACGGTCAGCTCGGGATAGCGCCCGAGCGTCTCCTGGATTTCGGCCACAGAGTAGGCCGAACCGAGGTACGCATGCTCTTGAAAATGCGGCTCATACTCGTCGCGCGCGCCGTGATAGACATCGAGAGCTGCGCCCGCGGCGAGGCCGCCGTCGCCCATGTGCGGGTGGACGTAGATTTCCTCGGCCTCGGACCGGTTCCAGACCACCTGGTTCATGCGCACGTTGGAAAACACGCCGCCCGACAGCGCCAACCGGCGCGCGCCGGTGCGGTCCACCGCGTCGCGCACCCAGGCGGCGACGACGTCTTCGGTGTTTTTTTGCACGGCCGCGGCGATGTCCTCGCGCGTCAGGTCGTGCAGCGCCTCTTCGAGATACTCGCACTCCGCCGTCATCCAGCGGCCGCGGTTGACAAACGAGAAGCGGTTCTTGTCGTAGATCAGGCGCTCGCGGAACACGTCGATGCACTTTTTGGGGTCGCCGTAGGCGGCGAGGCCCGTGATCTTGCCCTCGTGGCGCAGCGGCGTGAAGCCGAGCAGGTGCGTAACGTAGTTGTAGTAGTAGCCGGGCGAATGATAGCTCGGGATCGAGTGGAGGAGCTCCATCCGGCCGTCGGCGCAGCGATAGACGCGCGCGCAGTAGCCGTCGCCGGAGCCGTCGAGGCTCAGGGCGAGGCACTCGTTCCACCCCGAGGTGTGGTAGGCGGACGCGTTGTGGCAGCGGTGGTGATCGACAAACGAGGTCTTCGCGCGCACCCCGAGGGTCCGCAGGCGCCGCTTCATGGCGCGCTTGGTCACGGCGTGCCGCAGCCGCATGGCCGCACGCACGACGGCGACGCCGGTCTCCTGTCCCAGCAGGACGCCGGCAACCGGCCCCTTCGAGAGCTTGGACACGACCGAACGCGCAATGCCGAGATCGTTGTAACCCTTGTCGCCGAACTCCTTGGCCGAACCGCTCTTGCCGGCGACGGCGACGTGTTCGACCTCGGACGCATGCACGTCGCCGAGCCGCAAAACCTCCGAAACCGCCCGGTCGGGCCAGCCCCAGAAGAGTTTCTTGCGCGCCAGCCGCTCCTCGTTGACGCAGGCCACGAGCCGGCCGTCGCGGACCAGCGCCGCGCCGGCATCATGCCCGGCGTGGACTCCCAGGATGATCCGGGGCGCTTGCCCCGAAGCGACTGTACGACGTCCGATCATTTGCTACGGTCCTCCACCCTATCCATCGGCTCGCGACGCGGGATTGGCCCGCAAGAACTCCTGCAGCCGAACGAGGCCGTGGTAGGCCCACGCCTGGCCCCACCGCATGTAGGGAATCCTGTTCGGCCGACGGCCGACGCGGTAGTAGAAATAGCCTTCGGGCGCGCGCATCCGCGTGAGGAACCACGTCGCCGAGCGCGCCAGCAGATCCTCGGCCGAC
Organism: Planctomycetota bacterium; assembly: GCA_021776735.1. Taxonomy (GTDB): domain Bacteria; phylum Planctomycetota; class PLA2; order PLA2; family PLA2; genus JAJFFH01. The sequence goes on from JAJFFH010000041.1 coordinate 19,402, forward strand.
TGCACGTCCCAGAGCTCCGCCATGGTGACGAACCCCTGGGTCGGGCCGTGAATGTCGAGCGGGCCGCGCCGATCGTGAAAATACTTGGGCGCCCCGTCCGCTTCGTAGAAGTGATCCAGAAAAAAGCGGTGCCCGCGCGCAAGTGCGCACGCCCCCTCTGGCTCCGTCCCCCCTGGCTCCGTCCCTTCTGGCCCCGCGCCCCCTATCTCCCCCGCATAGCGGAGCACGCACGCCAGCGCCTCCAGATTGAACCCGGTGTGGAAGCTGTCGATCCAGTGCTGGTACTCGGGCTCGGCGTACCACCACGACCCGTCCGGACGCTGGTACTTGAGCAGGTAGCGCGTCGCCCGGCGTGCGGCTTCGAGCAGTTCTTCTTCGCCCGTCCGCGCGCCGACCCGCGCCAGCAGCGCCGCGCCGAGCATGTTCGCGTTGTGCACCTTCAGGGAGTCGATCGGCGTATAGGAGAAGCACAGCGCGTCGCCCTCCTCATGCCGATTCAGGTCAAAAAGCACAAAGTCGCACGCCTCGCGCGCGAGCTGAAACCAGGACTCCTCACCGCACGCGTCCGAAGCGTCCATCAGTGCATGCGCGACAAACGACGTGTTAACAATCGTCGGCGTCCAGCGCGGCACGAAAAACGCCCGGCTCTGCCACGGGAACGGATAGCCCCAGCCGCGTCCGCGCCGCAGCTCGCGCAGCTTTTGAACGAGCGTGTGCACGCGGTCACGGTGTCGCGGATCGCCCGTCGCCGACAGCCGCCGCGCACTCGCCCCCAAGAACAGGCCGAGGCCCTTGGGGTTGTACGAACGCTTGATGCCGAGCACCGGCCGCAGGTTCACGGGCAGCCGCCGCAGCGCCTGCGTGAACGCGATGCGCGGATACTTGAGCCCGAGCGACAGGGCGCGCAGCACCGGACTGTTGAGCGCGTCGTACGGATCCCAGCCGGCGAAGCCGTAGCCGTCGAGCCACTCCTCGAGACCGGTGACGGCCTCATCGACCTGCGGACGGAGTTCGGCGAGCGAGAGTGTGCGGGCGAGAACCATGCGTTTTATTCTCGGGGGCGCGGGGCGGATTCTTAGACAGCGGCGCGGGGGCGGGCCGCGACGTAAACGCGGCCCTCCTGTTTCAAACCGGGAGCAGACGGACGGCGATGCTTGCTGCCCGGGTCTTCGCCGAGGAGCGGGTCGCGGTAGCGCACCGACGTCTCCAGCGGCTCGAAGAACCGGCCGACAAGTTTCAGCAGCCTGGTCACCGTGAACCGGTGCGGATGCAGGTGGTCGTTGTTGCGCTTGCCGCGCAATGCGACGCGGACGGCGCGCAGCGAGAGCCACGTCGCGCCGTAGGTGTCGCACGAAAAAAACAAGGTGCCGCCTGGACGCAGCACGCGCCGCGTTTCGCGCAACGCCTGCTCGGGATCATCGACGTGATCGAGCACGTTGAGCATCACGACGGCGTCAAAACGGCCGTCTTCATACGGCAGCCGCTCGGCCCGCGCGGAGTCGCCCCGCGCGCCGAACAGATCTCCGTAGTGCTCCATGAGCGGATCGGCGGCACGGCGCTCGCAAAAAGCACCGCCGTCAAGGGCTTCCAGCACGGGCAGCCCCGCGCCCCCGATTTCGAGCACCCGCCCCCCCGCGACCCCCCAAAAACGCATCCAGGCCGCCACATACGCACCGCGGCGCTGCACGTAGCCGTCGTCGGCGTGGCCGAGCCGGCGCCACGCCTCGGCTTCGCAGGACTGGGCCTTGGTCCACGCGCTCACGACGCCCCGTTTGTCGAGGTTCCGCTTGAGAGTTCGTAGGACGGAACCTTCGGCAGCACCACGGGATCGCCACTGCGGAGGCTTTCGAGAACCGCGAGGCAGACCTCGGTGACGTGGAACGCGTCCTCGTCGCTGACCGGCAGCGGCTCGCCCGCACGGACGGCGGCCAGGAACGCGTCGATCTCCTCGCGATAGCCGCGGCCCTTGCCTTCGAGGCGCAGGCGCGAGCGGCGCTGGCGATGAAACAGGGTCACGGATGCGAAGTCGTCGATCTGCAGCACGCGGCCGTCCGAAAACACCTCGAGCCACTCTTTCGGCAGGCCCTTGTCGCCGTTGGCGACGTACTGCACGGTCGCAAGCGACCCGCCGGCCAGCTCCAGGGTAATCGTGACGTTCTCCTGATCGGCCTGCTCGTCACCGGACCGGATCGCCGCCGCGAACACGCGCTTCACGCGCTCCTCGACGAGGAACGTGACGAGATCGACGAAGTGGCACGCTTCGCCGAGAATGCGCCCGCCGCCCGCCTCGGGATCGTAGAGCCAGTGGCCGCGCGGCAGCGCGCCGGCGTTGATGCGGTAGTGCACGATCGCCGGGCCGCTGCGTTCCGCGAGCGCGCGGCGCGCCGCGACGGCGGCCGGCGCGAAACGGCGGTTGAAACCGACCATCAGCCGACCGTGGCCCGCCTCGGCGGCAGCCGCACGCACATGCGTGAGCTGCTCCGTGGTCAGCGCCAGCGGCTTTTCGACAAACACGATCTTGCCGGCGCGAAGGGCGCGCGCGGCCAGATCGGCATGCGTGTCGTGGCGCGTGGCGATGAACACCGCGCGCGTCCGCTCGTCGGCGAGAACGGTATCGGGGTCGGTCGCCGCCGAACCAAACCCGAACTTCTCCGCGGTGTTGCGCGCGCTCAGTCCGGTCGCCGTGACGACGCAGCGCCGCTCGACGCCGTCGCCCAGACGCGGCAGGAGGAAGTTTTGGGCGAAAGAACCGGCGCCGAAGAACGAGATCCCGGGCCGCTCGGACGCCGCCGCCGCGGCCGCCGCCTGCGCCAGCTTGATCGCCCGCGCGGGCGCCTCTTCGGCCTCGGAGTACCGCAAGAGGATGCCGATGCTGCGCTCCCTGTTTTCGCCGGTGACCAGCCGATAGGCCTGTTCGGCGTCCTCGAGCGCGAAACGGTGTGTCGTTAACAGACCGGTATCAATCGAGCCGTCGGCGATGAGGCCGAGAAACGCCCCGAGGTTGCGGCCCTCGGTCCAGCGCACGTACGGCAGCGGATAGTCGATGCCGCGCTCCTCGTAGCGCGCGTCGTAGCGGCCGGGGCCGTACGAACGGGACAGGCGCAGATCGAGTTCCTTTTGGTAGTAGAGCTCGCGCGGCACGTCCATGTTGACGTTGCCGACCACGACGACGACGCCGCGCTCCCGCGCAATCGAACCGGCCAGCTCGATCGGGTCCGGACTGTCGGTCGAAGCCGTCAGGATCACGCGATCGACGCCGTGCCCCTCGGTAAAGGTCTCCACCGCGCGCTCGACATCGCCCGAGCGCGGCAGAGCAACGTCCGCTCCTGCGGTCGTTGCCTTCTCGACAAGGTCGGCAGCCAGATCGACGGCGAGCACGCGACAGCCGGCCGCCTTGAGAATCTGGACGGTGAGTTGGCCCAGCAACCCAAGCCCGATCACGGCAACCCGGTCACCCAGGGTCACATCGGCGCGCCGCACCCCCTGCAGGGCAATCGCCCCCAGGGTTGTAAAGGCCGCCTGGTCGAGCCCGACGCCGTCCGGCACGCGCGCGGTGAGATGCTTCGGCGCAAACACGACCTCGGAATGGCTCGCATAACCGGTCCCGGCGCAGGCAACGCGGTCGCCGACCCGAAACGCATCGACATCCGGCGCCACCGCGACGACAAACCCGGCGCACGAATACCCCAGCGGAATCGGGGTATCGAGCTTGTTCTTGACCATCCGGTAGGTCTCGAGCAGCCCCTCGCGCCGCGCCACCTGCAAGACCCGCCGCACGAGATCCGGTCGCGACCGCGCCTTGCCGACCAGCGACTTCTTGGCCGTCGTAACCGTGTTTCGCTCGGTGCCGATACTGATCAGCGACCAGGCATTCGCCACGAGCACGCCGCCGGGCCGCAGCGCGGGCAGCGGCACGTCGACAAGGTCAAGGTCACCGGAACGGTAGTTCTGCTGGATCTGATGCATAGACTCTCTGGTGTAAAAATCGGCTACCCATGAGGGAAAACGCACCGGAATGGAAGCAGACGGACGGCGATGCCTTGGCGCGCCTCCGGACAGTGGCCGCCCAGGGTCAAAGGGGGCTCTTTTGCGCGCAGTGTGGTGCCCCCGAAACGACCGCGATCCGCGGCAACAGGGGCGAGGCGTTTTGCTGCCCGAACGGGCACTACGAGAGCCGTTGCCTGCGGTTTGACGACGAGTACCTCGTCACGCTCGAGGACGACGGACTGGTCCACGACATCGCCGTCCTGATCTGTACCGATTCGCAGGACCGAATCCTGCTCGTCCGCCGCTCGGAGTTTCCGTGGGGCTGGTCGCTGCCCCGCCAACACCTGCGCCGCCAAAATGCCGACGACCCTTTCCCGGGCGCGGCGCTGGTCGGCTTACGGGAGCTGCCCGGCGCGTCCCGCTGGGGCTCGGACCGCCAACGCTGGCACATCTACAAGACCGAGTCCGACGCCCCCGCCCCCCTAAAAACCCCCGAATCCTTCGAATCCCAACGGGGCGAAGAATCCAACCGAGCCAGTTGGCAAACCCGGACCCAAATCGCCGGTCTGGCCGCAGCGGGCCTCTTGGTCCCCCCGACACACCCCCTCATAACTTCCTACTAACAAAACTCCGCCAGGCGGAGTTTTGCTATGCCCGACGCAATGCCTCGACGGGTCGCATTCGCGCGGCGCGCCAGGCGGGAAACGCGCCGCCGACCAGGCCGAGGACCAACGCGAAGAGCACGGCAGTCGTCAGTACGCCCGGGGTTACGCGGAACGCGAACGCCGCTTCGGTAAAGGTGTTGAAGTTCATGGCGCCGGTTTCCAGGCCGTTGAGCGGCAGGGCCATGAGGCAGCCGACGGCGCCGCCGAGCAGACCCAGGAGCAGCGCCTCGAACAGAAACGACAAGAAGACGGGGACGGGGCGAAAGCCCGTGGCGAGCAGGATGCCGATCTCGTGTGTGCGCGACGAGATCGCGGCCAGCATCGTGTTGGTCGCGGTAAAGACCGCCGCCAAGCCCATGATGACGGCCAGCATCACACCCAACACGAGCAGGGTGACGGACAGGCCTGCGGTCTGCGACTGAAGATAGGCGCGCTCGGTGAGCACACGCGCCGGGTACACCTTGTGCTTTTTCAGGCGCTTCGCGAGCGCCGGGACGTCGGTGCCGGAACGCATTTTGGCGACGACGCGATTGGGGTTGTCGATGTTCAAGGCGGCGAGCACGCGATCAAGGTCGCCCCAGATTTCGGATCCGTAGGGGCCATCGGATTCGAAGATGCCGACGACCTTGAGCGGCGTCGTGTTCAGCACCAGGACATCGCCAAGCCGGCAGTCACGAATACGGGCCGCGAGCTTTTTGGCGACGATGATCTCGTCGGAACCCGGCTTGAACCGCTCGCCCTCGACCACGCGCACGGCCTTGCCGTGAACCGCGAAGCCCCGCGGCTGGATGCCGCGGATCGCGACGTTCGTCTTGCCCCCCGACGTTTTTTCGCGCAGGATCGCCAGGTAGCACTCCATCCCCGCGAGCGGACGTCCTTCGGCGTCCTTGGCGATCTCCGGCAGGCTCTTCATGAGTTGGTCGCCGAGCTGGCGGCGAAAACGGCTGTCGCCTTCGTTGGTCGATCCGGGGCGCAGGAACACAGCGATATCGTCGCGACCGGAGTCGGAGAACATCGTCGTGAATCCCTGGCGCAGCGCGAGTACGCCGGACACGACGGCGACGGTCGCGCCGATTCCGAACACGGTGAGCAGCGTCGAGGAACGCCGCACGAACAGGCTGCGAAGGGTGTAGGAAAACGGCAGCATCCGGGCTCTCCCTTAGAGGTTGTGAAGATATCCCATCGTCAGGCCCGAGGCCGAGCGAGGACAGGCCAGACGAGGAGCGCCGACAACTCGTATCAATGGAGAGATACGTGAGGAGGCGTGACGAAGCCCACGCCCGACATCATCAGATGTCGGGCCAGACAACACTGTCCGCGCAGCGGAACCGGGCCGCGAGCCGAAGGTGAGCGATATGGCGCAGCCGCAGCCGGCCGAAGCCAGAGGGGATGTCTTCACGACCTCTCAGCTTCTCCGCAACGCCTCGACAGGACGCAGCCGGCTGGCGTTCCACGCCGGCACAAGACCCGCGAGAACTCCCAGGATGATGGTCACGACCGCGGCAAGCGCGACCGTCGAGCCCACGACGTGGTAGCCGGGAAACATCCGCGCAATGGAACGGGCGATGAATCCCTCGGTCAGCTTCGCGACGCCGATGCCGAGCCCGCCACCGATGCCGCACAAAAACAGGGACTGGCCCAAGAGCACCCGCGCCGACGTCCCGTCCGTGAACCCGAGCGCCTTCAGGATCCCGATCTCGCGGATCTGTTCGCGTCCGGCCATCAGCATCGTGTTGATGACCGCCAGAAGAATCGCGAGCAGCACACCGGTGCCGATCCAGGCAACGAGGCGCGGTACGTTGCCGACCATCTCCACGAACTGCCGCGTGAACTCCGCCTCGGTGGTGGTCCGGACACGCATCGGACCGTTCTCGAACATGCTGTCGATGGTCGCCATGATCGAACTCGCGGCGGCGGGGTCGTGCATCTCCAGGGCATAGACGCCGACATTCGGATCGCGGCCCTCCGATGCTCGCTGGGTCTCGGCGAAGTAGTCCCAGTGAAAAAACATCGTCTGCTCGTCGAGTGTCGCCTTCTTCGGCCGGTAGATGGCCGCGATGTCGAATTCCCAAACGGAATAGTCCGAGCGGGGAAACAACGCGCCGATCAGCGGTACGCGGTCGCCGACCTTCCAGCCGAACTGGCGCGCCAGGCCCTCGCCGATCACGCATGCCGTCTTGTTGCGCAAAAAATCGTCGGCGTTGCCCTCGATGATCTCGAGTTCCGGCCACATCTCGAGCAGACGCTTTTCGTCACAGGCGAACTGGGCGAACCAGTTCGAACGATCCTGGTAGTAGCCGCCGAACCACTGCCATTTGCAGGTGTTCGCAACGCCCTCGACCTGCTCGATCTTGCGCTGGTAGTTCAGCGGCAGGTCGGCGAACAGGCTCACCGACGACATGACCCACAGCCGGCGCGAATCGGCCGCATCGACACCGGCCTCGAGCGTCGTCACGAGCGAGCGCAAGAGGCACAGCAAGAAGATCGCAACCGTCAGCGAACCCACGGTCAGCACGGAACGGATCGGATGGCGCGTGAGTTGGCGCCCGACCAGCCGGCTCATCGGCCCCATCAGGCTCCCTCCCGGGGATCGTCCGCCAAACGGCCCTTGTCCAGGTTGACGATTCGTTGCGCCCGTTCGGCGGCAGCCGGATCGTGCGTGACCATGAGGATGGTCTTTTGGAATTCCTTGTTGAGCCGCTCCAAGAGACCGAGCACCTGGTCGGCGGAATCGCGGTCGAGGTCGCCGGTGGGCTCGTCGGCCAGGATGATTCCCGGATCGGTCGCGATGGCGCGTGCGATGGCGACGCGCTGCTCCTGACCGCCCGACAGTTGCTGCGGCCGATGGCTCAGCCGGTCCGACATACCCACGAGTTCGAGGGCGAACTCGGCGTGCTTGCGCCGTTCCGCGCGCGAGAGCGGCGTCAGCGACAGGGGCAACATGACGTTCTCGAGCGCAGTCAACACGGGGATGAGGTTGAAGCCTTGAAACACGAACCCGACGTTGTCGGCCCGCCATTGCGACAGTGCGGCCCCTTCGAGCGCGCCAACGTCTTCCCCCGCGACCGCGACATGGCCTGAATCGGGCCGGTCGAGCCCGCCGACGAGGTTGAGCATGGTCGTCTTGCCGGAACCGGACGGTCCCATCAGCGCGTAGAACTTCCCGCCCTCCATGTCGAGCGAGAGTCCGTCCAGGACGGTGAGTTTCTCGCCACCGCGACGGTACACACGGGTCACGTTTTCCAGCCGAATCATGTCTTCTCGCTCCGTTCCCGAACCGACAGGCGTCGCGTCCGGGCGGGACTACACTACTCTGCGGTACTACTCTGGCGTCCGAATGCGCGCGCCGTCGTCAAGCCGCGCCGGAGGCTGATCGACGAGTCGCTCGCCACCTTCAAGCCCGTCTTTCACGACGACCCGGCTGCCTTGCCGCTTGCCCAGAACGAGCGTCACGAACCGCACCCGATCGCGCTCGATCAAAAACACCCCGGAACGCCCGTCCTGCCGCACGACCGCGGACCGAGGAACCAAGACCACGGATGCCTCCGACCCCGAACCCGACTCCGCCCCCCCAGAAACATCGCCGTCCGTTCCTGCCGTCCGAAAGACCACCCGCGCCCCCATCTCGGGCCGCAGGCGCTTGTCCGGCCGGCGAAAGCGCACGCGAATCTCCACGGTGCCCTTTTGCCGATTGGCGGTGGGCCACAGGCGGCGCACGATTCCGGCGTAGCGATCCGCGGGATACGCATCGAGAAAGATGTCGGCCCGTGTCTTTTCGTCGATGCCGGCGAGGCTTGTCTCCGGCAGGTCGACCTGCACCTCGAGCGACTTGAAGTCGACCATGGTGACGACCGAGCCGCGCGAACTTCCGCCTTGCGAGTTGGGGCTGACGACTTCGCCGACCTCGGCGTCCTTGAGCACGATGACGCCGTCGAACGGAGCCTTGACCTCGGTCTTTTCCAGGATGGCCTGCGCCTCGTCGCGGGTCGCGGTCGCCACCTCGACGCGCGCGTCCGCCTCGAGGATCGCGGCGGCGGCGGCGGCCACACGCGCAATTGCTTCGGTCACGGAACTCTTGACGGAGGTCACGCGCGCCACAGCCTCGAGGACGCGCGCCTCGGCGTTGGACTCCGCCGCGCGCGCGGCGTTCAGGATCGCCTTCGCGCGGTCTCGCCGCGTGCGCGCGTCGTCCACGGCCTGAAGTGTCTCGGCCCCGGACTTCTTCAGGTCGGCCACGCGGTCGAGATCGACGGCCGCGCGGTCGAACGCCGCGGTTGCATCCGTCACACGCTCCTGCGCGGCAGGCACATCCGCCTCGGCCGCTGCCTTCGCCTGCTCCGAGGCGCCGACATCCGCCTGCGCGCGGGCCGCCGCCGCCTCGGCCACCTTCTTGTCCGCCTTCGCCCGCACCGCTCCCGACTGGGCGACCTTGAGGTCGGCCGCCGCACGCCGCAGAGCCGCCGCATACTCCTTGGAATACAGCCGCGCGACCACGTCGCCGGACGCAACGACGGACCCTTCCTCGACGTTCATCTCGACAATGCGACCGGGGGTGTCCGCCGACAGCGCCGCACGCCGCGCCGCGATCACATACCCGTTCGCCGACACCCCGGACAGCGCCGCCGACTGCAACGGATTCGTCTTCACCGCGACGACGACCTGGACTTCCGGCAGCGTCAACCGGTCATACAGCCCAAGCAGGGGTCCCCGAAAAAGCCACAGCAAAAACAGCCCCAGGACGGCGATGATTCCGCGCCGCAGCCACGGCGAACGCCGCCGCCGTTCGGACGCGGCGGGCGCCCGCCCGCGGGCGGTCTCACTCCGGTCGATCTTGAGCCGGTTCAGATCCATCGGTTCAGGTCCATCGGTTTCGGATCCATCGGATTCGGATCCATCGGTTTTGGGGGCGTCCATCAGCGAGTGTCCGCGCCGCCAAAACGACGCTCGACGTAGGCTTCAACCATCGCCAGGAACTCCTGCGCAATCGAGCCGCCCGACAACAGCGCCACGCGCTTGCCGTCCTCGTAGACCGGCGCCCGCGGATCCTCCCCGGAGCCCGGCAACGATATGCCGATGTCGGCCGCGCGAGACTCGCCCGGACCATTGACGACACAGCCCATGACGGCGACGGTCAGCGTTTCGCAGCCGGGGTAACGCGTACGCCATTCGGCCAAGCGGGTCTCCAGCGTCCCTTCGATCTTCTCCGCGAGTTCCCGAAACAGCGTCGAGGTCGTCCGGCCACAGCCCGGACACGAAGTCACGGCCGGCCGAAACGACCGCAGCCCGAGCGCCTGCAGGATTTCCTGGCACAGCCGCACCTCGCGCGCCCGGTCGCCGCCGACTTCCGGTGTCAGGCTGGCGCGAATCGTGTCGCCAATGCCCTGCTCCAGCAGCACCGACAGCGCCGCGGTCGTCGAGGTGATCCCTTTGAGGCCCATTCCCGCTTCGGTCAAGCCGAGATGCAGCGGAACTGACAGACGACGATGCAAAGCGCGATAGGCCGCCAACATCGGACCGATCCGCGAGACCTTGCAGCTCACGACGATCTGCGGCTCGGGTAGTCCCAGGGCCATCGCTGCGTCGACGGAACGTTCGGCACTCTCCACGAGCGCCTCGACCTCGACTTCATCCGCCGATAGCGGCTCCGAGCGGCGCGCATTCTCGTCCATGGCCGCGGCCAACACCTCGGGATCGAGGCTCCCCGCGTTCACACCAATCCGGACCGGCTTGCCGAGATCGCGCGCAATCTCGATAAACGTCGAAAAGTTCTCGTCCCGGCGCTGGCCGCGACCGACGTTGCCCGGATTGATCCGATACTTGTCCAGCGTCTCCGCGCACGAAGAAGCCTCGCGCAACAACCGGTGCCCGATGAAGTGGAAGTCCCCCACCAACGGCACCGCACAAGAGACATCATCAAGCCGCGCTCGAATCTCCGTCACCGCGCGTGCCGCCTCGGCGTTGTTCACCGTGATCCGAACGATCTCACTACCGGCATCAGCCAGCAACCGAACCTGCGCCACCGTCGCCGCCACATCGACCGTATCGGTGTCGGTCATCGACTGCACGACCACGGGGTGCCCAAAACCGATCGGCACCCCGCCAACCCAGCAGACGGTTCTGTCTTTGCCCGGCTTGTCCGCCCCATCCACGTCGGCTCCGCCACGACCGGCGGCACCCTCCGACCCCGACCCCGACCCGAACGTGGACCCAGATCCAGATCCTGACGGAGCTTGTTGCCGAGGGTGCGGACTACGCGAACCGGGACTCACCCAAGCAGTCTACGAGCGCGGAGCGCGAGGTCCGAAAAACCCGCCCAACGGCACCGCAAGACCGGTCAATACGCGGGATCGCGCGACCTCGGAATCCGTCCACACCCTCGACCGTCCCCGATCCCGGGTCCCGTCGCCCATCTCCAGGTCGTGAACCTCGACGGTCCGGCAATCCGGGTCGATCAGCCACGCCTCCTGAACGCCGCCGCGGGCGTACACCGGCAGCTTGACGAACCGGTCCACGTGCGCCGTCGATGGCGACAAGACCTCGGCAATCCAGATCGGTGTCTGATGCGGCGTGCCCGGTCCGGGTGGCACAGCGTCGGCAGACAGGACAAGAACGTCCGGCTGAAGCGCGTTCGCGTCGCCGATGACGACATCGCACGGCGCGACGAGCAGCCGGTGTTTCTGCGTCTCATCGAGGAACTCGCCAAGGCACAAGAGCAAGCGGACCACGAGGGCCTGGTGATAACTACTCGGAGAAGGCGCCATCACGAGACGACCCTCGATCAGTTCGCCGCGCCAGCCCTCGGGCGTTGCGAGGTAGTCGGCAACCGTATGTTGCGCTTGTTGTCCGGATCGCATCGGTTTGGCTTTCCCAAGATAGCACCTTTCATCCTTTCGGGACGTACGGGCGTCGTTGACTCGCCACCTACAAGACGTGAGAACCAGACGTGAGAACCAGGGAAAGGTGGCACAGCGAATCGAGGAAGTCGCACCAACTCCCGCATCTCAAAGAGGTTGTGCGCGCACGAGAAATCCGCAGCGGCACACACGAGCCAATCGCGCCACGCCCCCTGTCGCGATTGACGCGACGGAGACGGGCCACGCTCGGTAAGCTCGTCGGTCGCGACAAAGGCGGCATCGCACGCCTGACCACGAACGCACGCCGCGCCCGCCCCTACTCCGGCTCAGACCGCAGCTTGTAGCGTTGGATCTTGCCGGTCGCGGTCTTGGGCAACTCCGCCACGAACACGATGCGGCGCGGGCGCTTGTAGCCGGCCATGTTCGCGAAGCAGTGCGCGGTCAGGGTTTCGGCCATCGCGTCGCCCGGTTCTTGGCCTTCGGTGAGTACCACGAATGCGGTCGGCTTGACGAGGTTGGCCTGGTCGCGCTCGCCCACCACCGCGCATTCGAGCACCGCGTCGTGCGCGATCAGGGTCGATTCGACCTCGACCGGTGAGACCCAGATGCCGCCGACCTTCAGCATGTCGTCCGAACGACCCGCGTGCCAGTAGTAGCCGTCCTCGTCGATGCGGTACTTGTCGCCGGTCACGAGCCACTCGCCGCGAAACGTCGCCCGGCTCCGGTCGAAACAATGCAGGTACGAGAGGGACGCCGTCTCGCTCTTCACCCACAGGTTGCCGACGTCGCCCGCGGGCACGTCGGTCCCGTCGTCATCGACGAGCCGCAATTCGTAGCCGGAGAACGGCTTGCCGCTGCTGCCGGGGCGAATGTCGCCGGGCCGGTTCGACAAGAAGATGTGGTAGTTCTCGGTCGAGCCGATCCCATCGATAATGTCAAGACCGGTCGCGTCCTTCCAGCGCTCCCAAAGCGGCGCGGGCAGAGCCTCGCCCGCGGACACGCACAGCCGCAGCGACGACAGGTCGTACTTCTCCTGAAACCCGTCCACGGCCAGGGTCATGGCGTAGCCGGTCGGCGCGTTGTAGAGAATCGTCGGCTTGAACCGATCGACGGTTTCCAGGACGTTGGCGGCGACCCGCGGCGAGCCGGCCAGCAGCACCGCGCTCGCGCCTACGTAGAACGGAAAGATCAGGTTACCGCCGGTTCCGAACGTGAAAAAGAGCTTGGCGGCCGCGAACGTCCGATCGGATTCGGTCAGGCCCAACACACCCACGCCCCAAAGCGCCGCCGTCAGCGGCAGGTCCTTGTGCGCGTGCAGAATCCCCTTGGGCTCGCCGGTGGTGCCGCTGGAATAGTTCAGACAGCAGATGTCTTCGCGATGGGTCGTGGCCGCCGCGCAGTGGCCCGGCTGCTCCGCGAGCCATGCATCCCAGGAGATATCGCCGTCCGTTTGCTCCCCGCCCGATTCACTCCCGTCCGACGTCCCGGCGTCCGACGCCCCGCCACCGGACGCCCCGACGACAACCACCTGCCGCAACGACGGCACCTGGCCCCGGATGTCCGCCATCTTCCGCAGCAGCGACTCGTGGACGATCGCGATCCGGGCGCGGGCGTCGCGCAGCATGTAGGCGAATTCGCCCGGGGTGAGCAGGGTGTTGAGCGAGAGTGCGACGGCCCCGATCTTGATCGCGCCGAAATACGCCGAAACCCACTCGACCGAGTCCGGGAGGGCGATCGCGACGCATTCGCCCTGGCGGAGGCCGCTGCCGCGCAGCGCATTGCCGGCGCGGTTGAGCTCGGCCTGGAGCTGCCCGAACGTCACCTCGCGGTCGGCGGTCAGGAGCGCGGTCTTGTCGGCCCGCTGGGGCAGGTTCCGCTCGACGATATCGACCGCGTTGTACGAGAGGGGGAGATCAGACGCCCGCATGCGCGCAAGGGTAACCGATCGGCCGCCGCGCCACCCCCAACCTCCGCTCCGGCCCCCCAACGCCAACTCCGCGCCCGACGGACGGAAAAACACCGCGCGCGCCGATCCATAGGGATATGGTCGCGCCCGCCGTCGTCCCTACCCCGCCGCGGGTGGTGCTCGTCGCCGGCAAACGCGGCCACTATTACCTCGCCGCCCGCGCGCTGCACGGCGAGGGCGCGCTGGCGCGATTCGTAACCAGCACCTTTTTCAAGTCGGACAGTTGGCGCCGATTCGTGTTCCCCCGCCGCCGCGTCGCGGTCCGCACCGACGCCGCCCTCGACGCCGCCCCGGTCGTCAGCCTGTGGCCGGTCGAGCTCGGCTACCGCGCCGCGACCGCCGTGCTCGGGCGCCGGCACGCGCTGCAACGGGCGTACAACCGTGTTTTTGATTGGTGCGGCACCCGGATGCAGCGCACGGACGGCGATGTCTTTCACGTCGCCAACACGTACGCGCACTTCGGAGCGCCCGCGGCGCGGCGGCGCGGCATGAAGGTTGTCGTCGATCAGCAAAGCGTGCATCCCGCGTTTTCGCGAACGCGACTGCACGCCGAGCACGACCGCCTCGGCATCGCCCCGCCCGAACGCGACTACGCGGCAGAGCGCGGAATCGCCCGCGAGCTGGAACTCGCCGACCGGATCCTGGTGCCGTCCCGCTTCGTCTTCGAGGAGAACCTGAAGGCCGGCCTGCCCGCGGCGCAACAACGCATCGTCCCGATCGGGGTCGATACGCGCCTGTTTCATCCCGCCGACCGTCGCGAACGCGCGGCACGCACCGGCCCGCTGCGCATCCTGTTTGTCGGCACGCTCTCCGCCTCCAAGGGGCTGGGCACTCTTCTCGACGCCGCGGAACAGCTCGGCCCCACCGCCGTCACGGTCCGTGCCATCGGCACCTGCCGCGCCGAAGCCCGCCGACTGCTCGAAGGCCGCCGCATCAACATCGACGTCAAGCCGCCGATGCCGCACGCCCGACTCGCGACCGAGTACCGCGCCGCCGACATCTGCTGCTTGCCGTCGTTTCTGGAAGGCTCCAGCCTGGTCAACTACGAAGCGATGGCGAGCGGACTCCCGTGCATCACGACCACGACGGCAGGCTCGGTCATCCAGCAAGACCACGACGGCATCCTGATCGACCCGGGCGACGAAGACGCCCTCGTAGCAGCCCTGCAACGCCTCGTCGATTCGCGCGAAGACCAAGAAGAGCTGGCCCAAAACGCCCGCCGCACGGCCTGCCGCTGGGACGTCGCGGGCTACGGCAAGCGCCTGCTGGAAGCCTACGCCTCGCTGTTGGCGGAGTAGGGCGGCGCGGGACGATCCGCGTGCGTGCGCCCCGGAATCGGGCACATCTGTTTGCAGCGGTACGGCCAGTAGACCGGACGTCGCCGGCCGTGCGCGATCGCGATCACCTGAATCGCGCCATCGTTTCGCTTGCGGTACACGACAAGAAACGGGAACCGACCCATGAGGTAGCGCCGGGTCCCGTGAACGTAAGCCGGCCACCCTTTCGGCGCCTCGGCAATAGCCAAGATCGCTTCGATTCGCGCAAGAACCCGATTCCCGCGCGATTGCTCCGAACTTCGTACCACTCTCGCGCTGCCCGCGCCTCTTCGATGGCGTCCGCGTAGAATCGACTCGACCGGTCCCGCTCACTTTCCGGCGATAATCCGTCGCGCTTCCGACCACGGAATCGGCGATACCGTTCCGCTGTCCAGCTCGCGAACACGCTTGCCGATTTTCGTCTTCCCAGCGTTCAAGCGCGTCGTCATCAAGCTGTTCTTCGAGACTCCCGAGAAGTGTCCCGGCAATGGCAGCCCGCGCCTCGGGCGGCAGTCGCAGCGCCTGTTCAAGCAGCTCGTGCGCATCCGACATCCTTGATTCTACTAGGCCTCGCGGCTGGCTTGATCGCGTATCGAAGATGCCCGCAGTCGCGCCAAAGGTTCCTCGAATCCCGCCCCAACCCTGTCGAGGGCATCGCCGTCCGTTTGCTTTCCCTCGGTTTTCGCTCCGTCTCGCAGACTAAGATGATGGGTGCATGCGTATCGCCGTGATTGGGACCGGGTATGTCGGGTTGGTGACCGGGGCTTGTTTTTCGGAGACCGGCAACCACGTCACTTGTGTTGACAGGGACGCGGCGAAGATTGCTGGGTTGCGGGATGGGGTCGTGCCGATTCATGAGCCTGGGCTTGAACGGCTCGTGTTGCGCAATGCTTCTGCCGGGCGGCTTTGTTTCTCGACCGAGCTTGCCGACGCCGTGCGGGGTGCGCAGGTGGTGTTTATTGCGGTCGGGACTCCGCCGCTTCCGGATGGCGGCGCGGATCTTTCGGCGGTCGATTTCGTCGCGCGGGCGATCGCTCTGGCGATGGACGGCGAACGTGTTGTCGTGACCAAGTCGACCGTGCCCGTGGGGACGTGCGCGCGCGTGCGTGGGATCTTGGCCGAGCACACGCGGCATCCGTTTGCGGTCGTGTCCAACCCCGAGTTCTTGAAAGAGGGGGCGGCGGTGGCCGATTGCATGCGGCCCGAGCGCGTGATCATCGGGGCGGACGATGCCGACGCGATCGAGCTCATGCGGCACCTCTACGCGCCGTACATGCGGCGGTCGGACCGGCTGCTCGTCATGGACCACGAGAGCGCGGAGATGACGAAGTACGCGAGCAACGCGATGCTCGCTACGCGCATCAGCTTCATGAACGAGATCGCGCGGCTCTGCGAGCGAGTCGATGCCGACGTCGAAGAGGTGCGGCGCGGCATGGCGGCGGATTCGCGCATCGGCGATCAGTACCTCTACCCCGGCGTTGGCTTCGGCGGCTCGTGTTTCCAAAAGGACCTGGCCGCGCTCCGCCACATGGGCAAGCAGCGCGAGACGCCGTTGCGGATCGTCGATGCGGTCGATGAAATCAACCGCGAACAGCGCCGCCTGCTCGTCGACAAGGCGCACGCGCACTTCGGCGGCTCGCTCGCGGGCAAGACCTTCGCCATCTGGGGCCTCGCGTTCAAACCGGGCACCGACGACATGCGCGAAGCCCCGGCGATCGAAACGATCCGCGGCCTGCTCGACGAGGGCGCCACCGTCCGCGCCACCGACCCGATCGCCCTCCCCGCCGCGCGCCGCGTCTTCGAAGAACGCGTCGAGCTCCACGACGACCCGTACGCCATCCTGGACGGCGCCGACGCCCTCTTTTTGCTGACGGAATGGAACGAATACCGCTCCCCGGACTTCGACACCATCCGCGAACGCCTCCGGGAACAAGTGGTGTTCGACGGCCGCAACCTCTGGAGCCGCCGCTTCGTCGAGGGCTCCGGCCTGACCTACTACGGCGTGGGCGTGTAACGCCGCCGACCGACCAGCAAGCGCCACGTCGTTCGGGAGTCGGGATCGGGAGTCGGGATCGGGATCGGGATCGGGAGTCGGGATCGGGAGTCGGGAGTCGGGATCGGGATCGGGTTCGGGATCGGGTTCGGGATCGGGTTCGGGAGTCGGGTTCGGGATCGGGAGTCGGGAGTCGGGTTCGGAGCGGGAGCAGACGTCCCTAAAACCATCCTTTTGAGCCGGGCTCGGTATGGACTGCCAAAGCGCCGACCACTCGACTGGCCGGGCTCGCCAGCGAGGTACCTCAGAGGGGCGTGGGGAGTCCGGGGGCGGGAGATCCACCCCCCCTAACAAGATCGTTGCAGACGATTTTTGCAGCCCCCGACGATCTAGGCCGATCTAGGCAAAAGTGCGCACCGTCGTCGTCACCAACCTCCCCACGCCCTATCGCGTTCCGCTGTTCAACCGGCTTCAGGCGCGGCTTGCCCGACGCGGCGGCGAACTGCACGTCATCTTCGGGTCCGAGACCAACCAGCGGCGCCACTGGGCCGTCGATCGCTCGGCGTTTCAGTTCGAGCACCGGTTCCTCGATGGGCACAACTTGAAGTTCGCGCCGGATCGGATCGTCAACACCTACGGCGGGCTTCGCGCCGAACTCGAAGACATCGCGCCGGACGCGGTCGTGGCCACGGGATTCGGACTCGGCACGATCGCCGCGGCCCGCTATGCGCGGCGGCACCAGACACCGTGCGCCATCTGGTCCGGTGCGGTGCCGGGCTCGGAGGGCGGCTTGTTGCGCAAGACGCAGCGCCGCTGGCTCATTCGCCGTGCCGACGGGTTTTTGGCCTACGGCTCCGCGGCGCGCGACTACCTCGTCGATCTCGGCGCCGCGCCGGACGCCACGTTCCTCGGCTGGAACACCGTCGATGTGACCCCGTTCCTCGCCCGGCCCGCCGCGATCGAACCTCCCCCCGGCGCCCCCCTCCGACTGTTGACCGTGGCCTACCTCGAACCCAAAAAGCGCATCGATCTCCTGCTCCGGGCCCTCGCCGAGGCGAGCGAACGCGACCTGAACCTGCACCTCGACATCGTTGGAGACGGAAGCGACCGCGAAAACCTCGAGGCGCTGGCCGAAGAGCTCGGCGTGGCGGACTGCACAACGTTTCACGGCAACCAGCCGCACGATCAGATGCCCGGGTTCTACGAGCGCGCCGACGTGTTCACGTTCTCGTCGAGCTACGACGTCTGGGGGCTCGTGCTGGTCGAGGCGATGGCGTCCGGACGCGTACCGTTGGCGTCGATCGCCGCGGGCGCGACGGGCGACCTGGTCGTCGACGGCGAGTGCGGGTTCGCGCTCGATTTCGAGGACACGCGTGCGGTCGCGGACCGCCTATGCAGGCTTCACTGCAACCGCGCGCTCGTGGAAACCATGGGTGCGGCCGCCCGCGCTCGCATCCGCGACCACTTCTCGCTGGACAACAGCGTGGACGGCTGGATCGAGTTGCTCGACCACCTGCACGCGACGATCCCCGTGACCGTCTGACCCGCGCGTCTTTTTTTGACTCACGGGCGCGCTAGCGCGCACTATGGATGCGTGAGCCGGCCGGACACCCAACTGCGCGCGCTGCTGAAACGCCACGTCGACGACGGCGACGAAGGCGCGATCGAGGAATTGGTCGCCGCGACGCGCCCGAAACTCCTCGCCGTCGCGCGCCGCATCGGCAACCCGCAAGACGCCGACGACGCCGTCCAGACCGCCTACCTCTCCCTGATCCGCCGCGGCGAACCGGACGCCCCGATCCTGCCGTGGCTGATCACCGCCGTCGTCCGCATCGCTTACCGCCGCAAGGCGCAAGAGCACCGCCAAGCCGACCTCGCCCGCGCGCTCGCCGCCCCCGCGCCCCCCAAAACACCCGTCAGGCTGTCCGAACAGTCCGAACGCCAACGCCTCGTGCGCGAACAGATCGCCCGCCTGCCCGCAAAATACCGCGACCCGATCGTCCTGCACTACCTCGAGGACCTGCCGACCCGCGACATCGCACGCCTGCTCGACTTGAACGAACACACCGTCCGCACGCGCCTGCGCCGCGCCCGCGTTCTCCTGCGCGGCCCGCTCGCCCCCGCGTGGCTGCATGCGCTCTTCATCCTGCCGTGGCTCGCGCGCGACGCCGCTGCGGCACCCGCCCTCGGAGGAATCGCCGTGAAAAAACTCGCCGTCGTTGGTGTCGTTTTGCTGTTGTCTCTTGGCTGGTGGACCTTGCGCACAACCCCCGTTCGGGAACGAACCGAGGGAGACAAGAGCCTACGGACGGCGATGTCTGTGGGTAGGGCGCGCCGCGATGGCTCGGCTCCGACGGCAGAAGGGAAAGAGGGAAACGAGGCGGCACGACCGGTCGCGGCGGCCACGAAGTTCGACGTTACCGTCCGCGGCGACGGCGGTCGCGCGATCGACACGTTCACGGTCAAGCTGAAGCGCACAAACGGAACCGTGGCGCGGGAGCTGCCCTGCGAGAACGGCTTCACCGAACTGTCCGTGTACGAGCCGGGGCTGCACCGCGTCGCGGTCCTTGCCGAGGGCTACGCTCCGTGGGAATCGGAGCCGATGCAGGCACCGGCGCCGATCACCGCGACGCTGAACCGCGGGGTCGTGTACGACGTGACGATCGTCGATGACCGAAACCGGGCTGTGCCGGATGCACGCGTGCGACTCATCGGGCCGCGATCGACGGGCGGTACGGCGACGTCCGACGCACACGGCGCCGTTTCGATCGGCGGTATCCTGCCCGTTCGCGGCAAGACCCTGTGGTACGTCGTCGATGGCCCGGACCATCACCCGCACGGCGGCAACCTGCCCCTACCCGACACCCCCGGGCGTGAGACCGCGACGATTCGTCTCACGCCGTCGGTGCCGTTGACGGTACGCGTCGTGGACCACGCGGACGCACCGGCGAAGGGCGCCGCGGTCGTTTGGCGCAACGCCTACCCGTCGTTGACGCGGCACTACCAGACGGACAGTGAGGGACTCGTGACGTTTCCCATCCCCCACCACATGACAGGCATCACGATTCGGGCGCGCGGGCGGCACGGCCCGACTACATCCGTCCAGGTCTCGTCCGTCCAAGTTTCATGGGAGCGCAAGCCGGTCTCGACCACCATCCGTCTTGCGCGTGCGGACGGAGTGTTGTTCGGGACCGTCCGGCTTCCGGACGGAACGGAGACCGCGGGCGCCCAGGTCGGGTACACGGCAGCCAGCGAGCCGGCAGGCGTTTGGCGTCTCGGCACACCGCTCAAGCAGGCGCGATTTCGGATCTCGAATCTCCCCTCGGGCCCGGGCCGGCTGCACGTACTCGTCCCCGGCTTCGGCGCTCAGGCGTTTTACGTCGATCTCGGCGGCGGAGAGGAGCGCCGCTTCGACGCGACCTTGCACCCGGGCGTTGTACTGGAAGGCGTCGCCGTCGATCCGGCCGGGCAACCGATCAGGAACGCCGATGTCACGCTGCGCCGCGCGCTGCCTGTGAACAAGATCACATCGATCTATGCGTTGATGGCCCAGGTCGCGACCGACGCCGACGGCCGATTCCGCATCGCGGGGCTTGATGCCGAGCCCTACATGCTCCAAATACGAAAACGCCAAATGACGGTAACCGCGGGACAGGGCCTCGTCCGCGTCGTGGTCCGGGACGACACGGTCATCCTGCGGGTACGGAACAAGGCCACGGGCAAACCCTATTCCGGGCGCTTGACAGTCGATGCGGGCGCGTGGCTGGCCTACCCGACACGGGCGGCCGCGGGTGTGTACCGGATGAACGCGCCGTGGCAGGGCGACACCTTCGACCTGGAATTCACTGCGCCGGGCTTTCTTCCGCTCCAGCGCAACGGAGTTCGCTTCGACACCACACCGCTCGATCTGACGATCGAGTTGGACCCCGGAGCGGTGGTCGAACTGCGCGTGCTCGACGAGCAGCGGCGCCCGGTCGCTGACCGCGGGCTGCACACCAAGCAGGGT
Organism: Planctomycetota bacterium; assembly: GCA_021776735.1. Taxonomy (GTDB): domain Bacteria; phylum Planctomycetota; class PLA2; order PLA2; family PLA2; genus JAJFFH01. The sequence goes on from JAJFFH010000041.1 coordinate 40,189, forward strand.
GTACTCCGCACGGACGACGACGGCTGGTTGCGGCTCACGGGACTCACGCCCGGTGCCCACGAGCTTCGCGTGGGCGATCCCAAGAGTCCCCTGCGTTTCGCACGGGTACGCGCCCAGGCGCCCGGGCGCGCCGACGCGATCCTCCGGTTGTGGGCGAAGCTGACGGTCATGCACAAGCGCAAGTGGAGCGACGTGACCAAGGCCCGCTGGCAGGTGTACGACGAGGGCGGCACTCTTGTAGCGGAGAAGGCGCCCAAGCCCTACCGGATGTCAAACGCCCACGAGATCCCGTGCTTTGGGTTCCTGTTCGTGCCCGCGTCCGGGCGCTACCGCGTCGTCGCCGACCTCGATGGCCGGATCGCCGAACGCACCATCGACGCCGTCGCCGGCAAAGAGGTCACGCTGCGCCTCGACGTCACGAAGTGATCCGGCGCCACCACGCGCGGAAGCGGCGGCCACTGCGGAGCAGGGCGACGTTGTCTTCGTAGACCTCCGGCGCCACGCCCGAATACCTTCCGCGGCCAAGGTTGCACTGGAGCAGGATCACGCGCGCGCGCAGGCGGGCGAACGGGGTCTCTTCGTGCAGGAACTCGCGCAGCAGTCGCGCCTGAAACGTCCACGCGTCCATGCGAACGGGTGGGATGGTGCAGAAGTACAACAGATCGAACAGCGGATCGCCGGACGCGTACATGCGCTCGAAATCGAGCATCGACATGCGGCCGTCCGGGGTGAACGCGTAGTTGAACGTGTGCAGGTCGTAGTGCGTCAGCGCGTTTTTCCACATGGGGCGCGCGAGCATGTAGCCCAGGCACAAGACGGCCGAGCGCTTGTCCAGCGACAGGAGTCGAAACGCCGGATACGCCCAGCCGAGCAGCCGGTGGCGCCGAGAAAACGGAAGCGTACGGACGGCGATTTCCTGGAACTCGCGCAGGCCCCTGACGAACGCGCGGACGTCGTCGTCGGACCAGTCGCGCTGCTGGATCGTGTCGCGCGTCTGGTGTTCGCGCTCACAAAAGTCGATCAGGCAGCCGCTCTTGTAGACCGCGCGCAATCGGGGCAGGACGAGGGTCTTGAGCTGGTCATGCGGCGCCGCGCGCAGGAACGCGCGTTCGAAGACATCGCCGTCCCGCCTTCGCGCCGCCGGCGTTTCGGCGCGACACGCAGCTCCGGAATCCGGACGGTGTGCCTTCCAGATGTACGAACCGATGCGGTGCGTTTGAGAGCCGGTTACTCCACGTCCTTGGAGAGCACCGCCATCAGGCGGCCCCCCATCCAGCGCGTGAGCGGCATTCGTCCGAGGAGGCGGCATTGGAATCGGTGAAAGGCGAAGCTCTTGCCGACGAGCGGGTACTCGACCCCGATGAGGTCGTCGAGCTTGAAGAGCGGAAAGAGACGGCGCAGGTCCCACGGCGCCACGTAGCTCTTGATGCGCTTGTGGCGCCAGTACTTGTGGTGCCAGATCCGGGCCATGTTGACCGGGTTAAAGACCGTGAACGAGTTGGGGACTTCGGCGACGAGCACACCGTCGGGCTTCAGCACGCGCCAGATGTCGTCGGTGTAGCCGACGTAATCGGTCTCCGGGATGAGGTGTAGGAAGCTGCCGAGCACCACCGCGTCGAACGTGTTCGCGCGATAGGCCAGCGAGCGCATGTTCGCCTGGCAGAGCTTCAGGTGGCTCTCGAAGTTCTCGCCGACGCCTTCGCGGTTGTGCTCGAGCATGGTCCGCGACAGGTCGGCGCCGTGGATCTGGCGGAACGGCTGGCGCACCAGATCGTGCGCCACGCGGCCGGTGCCGGTCGCGAGATCCAGTACGACCTCGGCGTTGTGGCGCTGGAGGACGTCGAGGATCCACTCGTTCTTGAGCCGCTTGGCGTACAGCCCGTGCCGGTTGCCGAACCGGGTCTGGTCATAACGGCCCGCCTCGGCGTCGTACGACTGCCGGTAGCGTTCGTCCCAGTGCGTCGGTTGGGCGGTGACAGACTGTCCCACGTCCTTATCCATCGGCAGCGTTTTCTCTGGCGCGCAGGGGGCAGCGGGCCGAAACATGAAAGGGTGCCCCGCCCGCCCACGCCCAGCCTGATCCGCAGCTCGACGATCTACACCGCCGGGGCGCTGCTCAACAAGGCGCTGGGGTTTTTTCTGATCCCGCTGTACACCCGCTGCCTGCCGGTTGCGGAGTACGGCGCGCTCTCTCTGCTCAACCTCGGGCTCCAGTTGCTGGGCTTCGTCTTCCTGTTCGGCGTCAGCTCGGCGGCGATGCGCGACTACTACGAGCCCGGCGCCGACGACAAGCACCGGCGCGAGGTGTACGGCACCGCGCTGCTGATCCTGCTGGCCGGCCCCGCGCTGTTCGTGGGCGCCCTGCTGGCCTTCGGCCGCCCCCTGGCCCCCCTGATTTTCCCTTCGATTCCGCCCGGCCTCGTGGGCCTCGTTGTGCTCATCGCGCTCTTCACACCGGTGATCGCGCTGTTCAACGGGCTTTTGCGCGTGCAGGATCGCGCCCTGACGTTCGTCCTGTTCAACCTCGCGTTTTTCGTGCTCCAGACCAGCGCGATCGTGATGCTCGTCGCCGGATTCGAGCGCGGCCTTACGGGGCAGTTGGAAGCCCGGGTCGGCATGTACGCCGTGTTCGGCTTGGTCGCCACGGTGTGGATGTTTCGCCATACGGGACTGCGCTTTTCCCGCACCGCGGCGCGGCGCCTGCTGGTGTTCGGGCTGCCGCTGGTCCCGTTTTTTATCTTCGCGTGGGTCAACAACTCGGCGGGCCGGTTCGTGCTCAAGCGCGTCGGCTCGCTGCACGATGTCGGCCTGTTCGCTCTCGCCGCGCAGTTCGCCGGCATCGTGATGCTGTTCGCCAACGCCGCGTACCAGGCGATCCTGCCGCATTTTTACCGGGTCGCGGGCGAACCCGGCGCCGCGCGCTCGCTGGGCGCGCTGACCACGCGCTACATCGCCGCGTTCGCGGTGCTGACGCTGCTCGTCGCCGTCGCCGCGGAGCCGGTCATCCTGTTGGTCGCCAGGTCGAACTATCACGATGCCGTGCGCTACGTGCCGCTGCTGGCGATCGCCGCCTGGCTCGCCGCGGTCGCGCGCCTCGGCAACGCCTACCTGACCTACGCGAAACAAACCGGGCGGCTCTCCGCGATCCACGGCGTCGGGATGGTCTTCGGCCTGATCGTGCTCGCGGCGTTTCTCTTCGGCGCGGGCTGGACCACCGGCGGGGTCGTCGCGACGACCGTGGTCCTGAACGGCGCACTCCTGTTCCTGATGGCCAGCCGCGCCCTGAACGCCTTGCCAACCGACATCGAAACCCGCCCGCTGGCGACCATCGCCGCGATCACGTTCGGCGCCACCGCCATGCTCCACCTCCTGGCTCGCCCCGAGTGGAACTGGATCCTGCTCGCGATCAAAAGCATCGCCGTCCTGGCCTGTGGCTACGCGATCATCCGCGTCGGTCGTCTCCGCGTCGGCGAACTCTTCCGCCGCCCGGCCCGGGCGGGGTAACGAAGCGGACCAACAGCAAACGGACGGCGATCTTCCGCCTTAGCGCCAGACGAAGCGCGCGACGTTGCTGCGCACGACGATCGGCTGAACGGGAACCGGTAGCGCGCGTTGCGGATCGACGAGCGGACGCGCGTGGTCCGGGCCCGCCCACGGCTCGTGCTGGGTCTCCGAGAACACGGCCACGATTTCGACCACGGACGGTGGCTGCGCGCCGAAGAGCGCGGCGAGGCTCGCGCGGCTTACGTCCACCGACCAGGTCCGGGTTGCTCCTTTCGCCGCCACTTTCCGAAAGCGGCTGATGCCGCCGAACTTGCCCCATCCGTCCAGCGTGCGGAATACCGGATTGCCGTCGACCCGAAACGCAAACAGAAACGGCAGGGTGTTCGTCCAACGGTGCTCGGTCTCGCGCCACAGGGGGCGCGCGCCCGCGCGGAGTCTCATGACGAAACGAATTGTGTCCGGTCGGTCGCCGTTGCGCAGTTCCAGGTGCAGCGACGGGTGTCCTTTCGTCGTCGGCCCGGGGCCGAACGCAAGCGGCGCCGGCTGCTGATCGCCAAAGGGCACAAACCACCGCGGTTCCGGCAGCAACGCTAGAACGTCGCGTTGCGCCGCGGCCAGGCCGTGCCCGCTGTGAATCTCGTCGCCGATCGGAAACCATGAAACGGCGGGAGCCTCAACGGCTCGGCCGCGGCACCCTGAAACGGCAAGCAGCACCACCAGCGCAATCGGACCCAGACACCGGCGCATGCCGGTGCAACCGCTCCGAACTCGCCAGGTTCGGTTACCGCACGAGGGCGGCGGCCTCCCTCATGAGAGCACGCCACGCCTGCCGTTCGCCGACGGGCAGGCGGACGCTCAACGGCAAGCAGGCAAACGGACGGCGATGTCCCGAACGTCGGCTACACGCGGTCCGCGCGGGCGAGGACACTGACGGCGCGCGGACCGAAGCGTGCGGACACTCGGCACGCGGTGCGAAGCAGAAACGAATCGACACCGATCGTGACCTGGTACGCGCGCTTGCTGCCGGTCGGGCTCTTGAACAGGCCGCACACGCGGTTGAGGAGGGCGCGCGCAGGCGAGTGGGAATAGCTCATGTTCACGACGGACATGTGGCGCTCACGGAGCATCGCGAGCGTCCCCGGAAGGTCGATCTCGTTGTCGTGCTCGCTGTGATCGTAGCTATCGAGCAGCTTCTCCGCGACGCGACGCGCCCGGGATCCCTCGCGCAGGAGCTTGGGCGTCTGGATGGGCTCATGGAGCCCAATGAAACCGTTCGGCGCCACCGTGTCGAGGCATCTTCGCATCCCTTCCGCAGGCGAAGGCAGATGGTGAAACACCCCAAAGCCCAGGATCGCGTGAAACATGCCCCGGCGAAACGGCGGGTTCATCGCGCTCGCCTGCATGAAGTCTCCGGTCGGGAGCGCCGCCTTGGCAACCAGCAGCCGATCCCACGAGATGTCGAACCCCACATAGCGATAGTCGTACTTGTCCGGCGGGAAGATCCAGGAGACCGTGCGTGCATTGCCACAACCGACCTCCAGCACGAACTTGCCCCGCACGTTGTCGGCGATATGCCGGATCAGGTGGCGTTGACGCGGCAGGAAAATATTCCACAACGGCTTGGTGCGGATGTCCTCGAGCATCCGGCCCCGCAGCTCCTCGGTAGCGACGGCTCGATCGTAGTATTCCATCTCCTCGCGGTTCCAGGTCCCCTCGCCGGTCTCCGGGCGACATTCGAGCCGTGCGACGGTCGCGTCGATGGCCCGCTGGAAGTCAGGCGGACAGTGCGGTCGCGCCTCCGCAAGCAGGCTTCGATGCCGGCTGGTCTCGGTGTCCTCGTCGGCCAGCAACAAACCGATCGAATGGGCGATCGGATAGGCGGTCCCGGCGGCGAGGTTGGCCAGCACGCCGACGACCACGTCGTCCCCGTCGCGCTCGCAAGCATGCAGTTGCAGGGGCCCGCCACCATTGGGGCAGGAGAGCAGGTTGACGGTGGGCATCCGCATTCCCTGTGTATCGGCTTGGACCGGGCGCTCCCCTACAGACAGCAGCACACGGACGGCGATTTCCGGTTTGGCTGAGACACGGAGGTCGGATCGTGCACCATTTACTTGTGCAACCGGACTTGCTGCGGCCTCTTCTCGATGCGTTTGCGCGCGAAGGGTCCGCTTCGGCGATGGAAGAGCTCGTCCGGCGCACCCGGCGGCGGTTGCTGTCCGTGGCACGGCGAATCGGGGCGCCGCAGGACGCCGACGACACCGTGCAAGCGGCCTATCACGCGCTCCTGCGGCGGCCCGGCGCGCCGGAGAGTTCCGTGCAGGGCTGGCTCGTCGCGACGGTCGTGCGCATTGCGTACCGTAAAAAAGCTCTCGCGCAGCGCGCGCACGATCTTGCGGCGCGGCTCGACGCGCCGTGTCCGGAAACATCGCCGTCCGTACGCGTTGCCCAGAGCGAAACGGCGCAGAGACTGCGGCACGAAGTTCAGCGACTCCCGGCGAAGTACCGGGATGCGGTCGTTCTTTTTCACCTGCAGGGGCTGTCGGCGGAGGAGACTGCACGGCTCCTGGAGGTGCCGCGCTCGACGGTCACGACGCGGCTGTCGCGGGCGCGCGCGCTGCTGCGTTCGCGGCTTGGGCCGCGGTTCGCGCACGGTCTGGCGTTGGTTCCCTGGCTGCTGGCGGACCGCGCAGGTCCGCTCGCCGCACACCTCGCGAAAGCCATGAAAGTCGGAGGATCTATGAAAGCCAAAGCAGCCATCGTTCTCACCGGAGTCGGACTCGTCGCCGGATCCGTCGGCGTCCTGGTCGGCGCCCAGGCAGCACTCGCGCCTCGACCGGAGTCGCGCACGTCCGCGCCCGAACGCGGCAGCCTGACGGTCGCGCACGTGGCGGCGATTCAGGAAATCAAGCGCTTGCGCACGCAGGTCACGGAACTGTCGAAAAAAGAGTCGCGGGCTCCGGGCGGCTCCGGACCCGCGGGCGGCGCGCCTCCTCCCCCCGCCGGAGCAGGCAGCGGCGCGACAGCGGTCAAGTCGAACCCGTTCGCGTACCTCCTACGAAAGCGCTCGTTCAACCGGAAGAAGGCGGAGGCCGCAGCGCGTGCGAGCCACGTCTCCGCAGAGGAACTCGATGTCGCGGTCCGGGCCTACAACACGGTCGCCACGGGCGCGGACCCGAAGCAACGCGAGAAACTGCTCACGATGCTGCGCGACCTTGGCGAGCGTCGCACCGAAACGATCGTCGCCGTGCTGTCCGGTCTTGAGGACGGGCCCGCCTACGCGGATCCCGCAGTCCGTTCCCTCCTGAAAGCGGGTGTTGTCGCGGGCCGGGAACAGGTCATCCTCGATGCGCTCGCCAGCGACACCACGTCGCGTTGGGCCAAGAAACAAATCCTGACCAACCTCGACGCCGTCGATTCACCGGCCGTGCGCGACTACCTCGTCGAGAGGCTCGGGGGCGAGACCGACCGCTACCTGTCCAGCGACGTCGCCATGACTCTGGGCGAACTCAAGGAACCGCGCGCCGTGTCCCACTGCAACCGCCTGCTGCGTGCGGGGGGCGACTGGGCTCCGTTCGCGCCGTACTTCCTGATCGCGCTGGGCAAGATCGGTGGCGACGAGGCCCAAGGAGCGCTCCTCGATCACGCCCGGCGCGTCCCGAGCCAGGCAGCCGCCGCGCTGCGAGCCCTGGCCAAACTCGACCCGACGACCGCCCGGCTGGAAGCCGAGAATCTCCTGCGCAGCGAAGACGCGAGAAAGCTGTCCCCGGCGAACCGCAAAACAGTCGAGAAGGTAGCTCGCGAGGGATAGCCACCTCGAAAGTCCGCTGACGGACTTTCGCTCGTTCGGGCCAGGTGCGGCTTCGCCGCTGGCGGCCCCGTCTGACGCGGGCGCGCGCAGTCGGAAGGCGTGTCCACCCCGCTAGAAATGGCCGCAAAGCGGACATTTCAGCCGATAGATCAGGGGAGAGGATGCAGGCCCACGCCCAACGTCCGCTCATGGCGGGCTTCACCATATTCATCACCCTGATCGGGTGTGGTGCTGCGCTTGTGGCGGCTCAGGATACGCCGGTCATTGCGGTGGCGCTGGCCGGGCTTGCGGCATCGCTCGGGTTGGTCTTGCTGGCGCCCGCGGCGGCGTTGGCCCTGCTGGTGCTCACCCGGTTCACGTTCGAGATGGCTTGGGACCAGCGCGTGGTCGGGTTCGGCATCCTCGAACTGCTCGCGATCGGGACGCCGCTGGCGGTCCTTTTGGTGCTCATGATCCACCGGCCGCGGTTCGCGCACCTGCCGTTCGTCAAGCCCGTGATCCTCTGGTCGATCGTGATCGCCGGGATCGGAGCCATTTCGGCGCTCGCGCACGGGAACGCGATGAGCGTGGTCCAGACCACGCTACGGCTCACCTCGGGGCTGCCGGTCTTTTTGCTGACGGTCATGGTCGTGCGCTCGTTCTCGCACGCGCGGCGGCTCCTGCGCCTCTGGGCTCTCAGCGCTATCCCCGCCGTTCTCGTGTTCTATGCCTACGGCGATTCCTCGGCGATGTCGTATCACGGGCTGCTGCGGCTGCGTGCGCTCTACCACGATGTCGTCACGCCGGCCTTCGTCGCCTGCGTCACGATACACCTCTGCCTCTACTTCGTCGGCGTGGAGCGGCGCCGGCAAGACGGCGACCGCAGCCTCTGGCGAATCGCACTTCTCACCGGCTCGATCGGCCTTCTCGGACGCATGCTTTTTGTGACCTACCACAACGCGCTGCTGATCGTCTGCTTCCTCACCGCGTTCGTTTCCTCTTGGGCCCAACGACGCTTCGGGTTGTTGCTGGCCGGTCTCCTTCTGGCCGTGGGCCTGAGCCAGATACCGACGATCCAGCAGCGCTGGTGGCGCGAAATCGCGATCGTGCAGGGTGACCACGATCCGATCGGGTTTGCCTCCGGCCGACCCAACCGCTGGCGGCGTTTCCTGGGACGCTGGGAGCGCGCACCGATGGTCACCAAGGTCGTCGGGGTCTACGGCGCCTGGGGCAACCCCGAGAACCAGTTCCTGCACCTCATGATCGACCTCGGGCCAATCGGCGCGCTGGCCACGGTCGGCCTGCTGCTGTCCATCACCCTGAGCCTGCGCCGCTGGATTCGCGAAGAAACCGACCCTGAGAAGCGCTCGTTCTTCATACTCATCTTGGCCTTGCTGGTCGGCAGCATCGGCGCGTGGATCACCTCGACCCCCCTCGTCTTCACCAACTTCCAATGGTTCCTCTGGTCCATCGCCGGCTTAGCCGTGGTCGCGCGCCAAAGCCAAATCACTACCGAGCCCGGCACAAAGGAGCGACTCTAGGATCCAAAACCCCAGCCGGCAGGCGATTTCGAAGCACGCCCGGTCACGCGGTCACCGCGCGATAGGCCCGTCCGAGTTGTCAAAATCGCTCTTTTGTGCCGGGCTCGGTATTGCACTGCAGCGGGTTGGCCGATCCGCGGCCGCCCTCCAAACTGCAACCGGCGCCCCGGGCGCCCGGGCGCGGGCTACCGCCTGCTGGCCGGGATGCGGGCCGGGGCCAGGGCGCGCATTCGGCGCCACCATCTTGCCAGCGTGACCAGGCCCCAGGCTCTTTGGGCCGTGCGCAGGTCGCCGGCGGGGGCGTTTCTCAGGCGCTCGACCGCATCGCCGTCGAACACGTCAAGTTCGTCGGCGAGGCCTTCGAGGGAGTCGCGGGCCACGTCGGCGAGGGCGCCTCGCAGCCAAGAGTGCAGCGGCGCGCCGAAGCCCATCTTCGGCCGATCGACGAGCCGGGCGGGGAACAGCTTGGCCAGCAGCCGGCGCAACGGGGTCTTGCCGAGATGGCCGGCGATCATCCGCTCGGGCGGACACGACATCGCGAGTTTCACGATCTCCTGATCGAGCAGCGGCGCGCGTCCTTCGACCGACACCGCCATGCCCATGCGGTCGAGCCGCGCGAGATAGTCCTCGACAAGGTGCCCGCGGATCGCGTTGCGCCGCATCGACTCCGCGAAGGAGGCATCGCCGTCCTTGGCTTGCCATCCGGCGGATCGCGTTACGGGAGGACGGCGGTGCAAGACCTCGCGCCCCCGGGCCGACATGAGATTCGACAGTGCGTCCCGATGAAACAGCATCGGACCCCAGTAGATGGGCTCACGCGACGCCGCGCGGCGAAAGAGTTCGCGCCGCGGCTCGTCGCGCACGAACGTACGCACGCCCGCGTAGGCCAGGCCACGCAGGGGACCCGGCAGCGCCCCCATCGGGCGCAGGTAGCGGCGGTAGGCGCGCCAAAGCGCGGTCCACCGCGAGTAGCCGAAGAACAGTTCGTCGCCGCCATCGCCGGTCAGGACCACGGGCACGCCCTGTTCGCGCGCGAGCTGGCAGACAAAGTACGTCGCGATCCAGATCGGATTCGGATGCGGCTCGTCGACAAAGCGCTCCGCCTCGGCCAGCCGTTCCGCGACGAGTCCGGAGGTCATCGACACTTCGAAGTGCTCGGCCCCGAGATGGTCCGCGACAGCCCGCGCGTACTGGCCCTCGTTGAACGCCTCGTCGTCGCCGAAGGTGACGGTGAACGTACGCAACGGAACGGTGCCGATCCGCGCCGCGAGCCCGGCGACGAGGCTCGAATCGACGCCACCGGACAGCGTGATGCCGACCGGAACGTCCGCGACGAGCCGCAGGCGCACGGCGTCGGTCAACGTCTCCTCGAGACGGCGGTCGAACGTGGCGGGCCGCGGGTCGGGCTCGACATCTCCGGTTTCGTGGTACCGCCAGCGCGCGGTGATAACCCCGTCGCGAATCTCCATCGCGCCACCGGGCGGGACCTTGAAGACGCCTTCGAGCAGCGTGTCCGGGGCCGCGACGTGGCCTGTGGCGAGGTACTCCGGCAACATCGCCGTCCGTAGGCTTGGTTCAACAAAGCCACTGGAAATCAGCGCGTCGATCGTCGAGGAGAACGCGACGCCCCGCTCGGTCTCGGCGTAGTACAGCGGTTTTTTCCCGATGCGGTCGCGCGCGAGGAGCATCCGCCGGCGCTCGCCGTCCCAGATCGCGAAGGCGAACATGCCGCGCAGCGCGCCGAGACAGCCGTCGCCGAGTTGGGTGTACGCCGCAAGGAGGACTTCGGTGTCGGTCCGTGACCGGAACGTCTCGCCGGTTCCCGTCAACGGAGCGCGCAGCGCGGCGAAGTTGTAGATCTCGCCGTTGTACGTCGTCCAGAGGTCGCGGCCACCGTGCCGCATGGGCTGGCGACCCGCGGCACTCAGGTCGAGAATCGACAGGCGCCGGTGGGCGAGCCAGACGCGGCCGCCGTCGAGTTCGACGACGCCGTGGTCGTCCGGGCCGCGCTGGGCCATGCGATCGCGCGCCGATTCGACCTCGGCGCGTGTCATCGGCGCCGCCCCCGGGCGCAGGGCAAAGCCCAGAATGCCGCACATCCTGTCTTTTGCAATCGGTTATGCCGACCTTATTCCGTATGGGAAGCCCCATCCGGGTGCTGCACTGGTACTGGCAAAGCGCCGGCGGTGGAATCGACCGCGTCGTGCGCACGCTCGCGCGTCGCCAGGCCGACAATCCCGGCCTCGACATCCGGCTGGCGACGGGCCGTGCATGGGACGCGGCGCGCGACCCGAAGCTGCCGCCCGCGAGTGGAATGGGCTTTCGCCACGGGCTCGATTTCTTGCGGCTGGGACGGGTGCGGGCCGCGCTGCGCGACATCGACCTGCTGCACATGCACTCGTTCAATCCGGTCGTGGCGCTCGCCGCACGCCAGACCAGGACGCGCGTGATCTACACCGATCACGGGTCGGACCGCTCCAAGAGCCCGCGCAACCTGATCATGCAGTGGCTCTTGCAGCGCCGGTTCGTCGGTCGCGTCGCCGCCCTCGTCACGTCGCCGTCGCGGTTCGCCGCCGCCGGCCAAGAGGAGTTCTACGCACGCAAGATCCGGGCGGTCGAGAACGGCCTCGAGGCCTCGAGCATCCGGGCCCGCCGGAGTTCCCAGAAGACCCGCGCCGAGTTCGGCCTTTCGCCGCGCGACTTCGTCATCGGCACCGCCGCCGTGTTTCAGGAGCGCAAGCGGCTGCCGTTGCTGCTCAAGGTGTTCGCCGAATTCGAGCGGCTCAACCCGCACGCTCGCGCGCGCCTGCTGATCGCGGGCGACGGCTGGGGTGCCGATGCGCTGCGCGACGGCGCCGCGGGACTCGGCATCGCCGACCGCACCGTCTTTTGCGGATTTCGCCGCGACGTACACGACGTGATCGCGGCCATGGATACGTTCGTGCTGCCGACCAAAGGCGAGCCGTTCGGTCTCGCGGCCGTCGAGGCCATGCTGCTTCAGCGGCCGGTCATCGTCTTCAAGAGCGGCGGCGGTCTCGTCGAGGTGGTGCGCGACGGCGAGACCGGCTACATCGTGCCGACCGCGAGCAAGGCCGTGCGCGCCCTCGAAGACATCTACCGGCATCCGCGCGGAGCGCGCGAACTCGGCCGGCGTGCCCGCGCGATCGCGCTGCGCCGCTTCGGCATGGAGCGGATGGAGCGCAGTATCTACGCCTGTTACCAGGAGGCCGTCCATGCTCCGTAAGCTCCCGCCCACAGAGGTTGTGAACGAATCCCATCGTGAGGCTCCGAGGGCGAGCGCTACGCAGCCCCTCCAACATCGTCCGATGTTGGGCCAGACAGACACTTCCGCAGAAATCAGGACGGGCGCCGAAGGCGATCGCCATGGCGCAGCCGCAGCCGCAGCCGGCCGAAGCCAGAGGGGACTTGTTCACGGCCTCTCTGTCCTCTGGCGCGGCAAGTCGAGCCGATTCCACGCGTCGGTGGCCGCCGGGGCCCTCGTCTCGGACGCCCGCGGAGGCGACGCCTACGACCTCGAGACCGTGCGCACGCTCACCCGCGTCGCGCGTGTCGATATTGATCCGTCCGCCAAGCGGCGCCCTCGCGAACGTGCGCTCGGACACGTCTGGCGCCTCTTGTCGGCAACGCCGCCGCAGGCCGACATCGTCATCAGCGACCCGTTCGTCGCCGCCTGGGGCCGCCGCGCCCTCGACGCGAGGCACGTCGCGATGGTCCACCACTTTCCCTTCGAGTTGACACGCGGCACGCTGGCGCAGCGCACGTACCTGAGCCGGCTTCGGCGCCGGCTCAAGACGATGGATACCGTCGTCACGGTCTCGGAGTTCTGGAAGACGCAGTTCGAGAAAATGGGCTGCCAAGACGTCCGGGTGGTGCACAACGCGCTCGACCCGGCACGCTTTCGCTACGGCGACAAGGAGCTCGCCGCATTCCGGCAGCGCTTCGACCTCCCGCCGGACAAGCCGCTGATCTACGCCGGCAACGCCCAAATCCAAAAGGGCGTCACCGACGTGTACGACGCGCTCAAGGACGAGCCCTACACACTCGTGATGACCGGCCCGCGCGAAGAATCGCTGCGCGACCTCCCGGTCCGCTGGCTCGACCTGCGCTACGACGACTACGTGCGCCTGCTCGCCGCCGCAGACGTCGTGGTAACGATGTCACGCATGACCGAAGGCTGGTGCCGTACCGCCCACGAGGCGCTGCTCTGCGGCACCCCCGTCATCGGCTCGGGCACCGGCGGCATGCGCGAACTGCTCGAGGGCGCGGGTCAAGCCGTCGTCGCACCGAAACAACTTGCGCAAGCCGTACGCGACGCGCTCCACGACAAGGACCGCATCCGCCACGGCCGCGAGTTCGCGGAACGCTTTACGCCGGACCGCTTCAACCAGGCCTGGGAGCGAATCATCCGCGAGTAGGCCCGCGAACAGCCGGGCCCGGCTACCGAACGAGCCAGGACAAAACGCGCGAACGCGCGCGGTACACCCACGGGTAGGGGCACTGCCAAGTCGCCGGCATCGGATACGACGCCGATCGCAGCCGGTTGCGCTCGACAAAGTCCAGCGCCGCCGCCACCCCTTCCGCGTTGCGCCGCAAGGCCGCACACAACGCCGCGTCCACCCCCTCCGGCGCCTCCCCCACGACCCGTCCGGCGAGTTCTCGCCGCCCCAGCCGCAAGAACTCCGCCGCGCGTACCGACTGCAGGACAAACAGCGACGCGGGCAACTCCAGCGAGAGGATCGACCCGACGTGATGCGACCACGGGCGGCGCCGCGCCCAACTCCGCGGCACCAGCAAGCGCAGCGGGTTGCGCACAAACGACGCGCGCACGAAATCGCCGCCGTACCGCAGCGTCTCGCGAGTCACCAGCTGATCGACCCGCCCGCGCCCGGCCGAATCCTGCCAGCGCGACGCCTCGCGCCCCGCGGCCCCGAGCAGCGCGACAAGAATCGACCGCGCCCGCCGCACGAGCGCACAAAGACGGTCCAACGCCTCGTCCCGCGCAAGCTCGAACCACGAAGCGCGCAGCTCCTCGACCTCGCGCGCATAGTCCTCGTGCGGCTCGGTGTCGGTCCACTCGCGCGCGAACGCGATGTTGAAGCGCACGGAATTCAGGTGCGCGATCGTCGGACGCACCGGCACCGGCGCGTCGTCGTCGAGATCACGAACGAACCCGCACAGCCGCTTGATCATCATGTCCACGTTGAACAGGAAGCGGAGGGGACGCTCCTCTTCGGGCGGCAGCGGACGGACGGCGATTTCCGCGCCCCAGACGTGGCGCAGGTTCGAGCCCAAAAACAGGGCCGGAAGCTGCTGAAACGTCTTTTCGTTGACGAGGAACTGGCCGTGCATCATCACGTACCGTTCGCGCGACCCGCCCGCGCCGATCGCCGCGCGTTCATCGACGACCGCAGCGACGGGCTCGTGGAGCACGACGAACAGATCCAGGTCGGACAGGCCGGGCGCAGCCACGCTGCCCATCTGGTAGACGGACTTCACGGCACCGGTCTCGACGAGACGGGCGACGTACGCGTCGCGCACCGCGCCGTAGTCATCGGCGGCAACGGGCTCAGGCCACCGCGTCGCGCGTACCGGAGCGATCGGCACCGAGATCCTTTCCGGGGTCCTTTCCGGGGGCATCCCGGGCAACGTCGCCGTCGCCGTGGGTCTGCAACATCTCCTCGACCGCCGCGCGCATGCTCGTCAGGAAGGCGTCGTCGATGAGTTCGGCCACGGCCCGCACCGGCGGCGCCGAGCGCACGGAATCGACGATCGCCGGCAGGAGCGCGTTGAACCACAGCCGACGCAGCCAGCGGTTCAGGCGCGGCTCGCGATAGGTCCAGCGTTCTCGAATTCGCGCGGCATGCTTCAGCGCCGCGGTCGCGGCGTCCGACAACGCCGCGTACGCGAGCGCAAACGAATCGGCCTTCGAAACGGCCTGTCCGCGCGCCTGCAGCCACAGGGTGGGCAGCAGCATGAACACGGACAGGTCGCTCTTGAGCCGGAACGCGTTGGTCTTGCCGCGGTTGAGATCGGTGTCGAGAAGACGGCGCGCAAGCACGCGAAAACGGCACCCAGGTTCGTCCGCGCTTTTGCGCGTGGCAATCCGCAGCGTGGCACCGGCGTCGTCCAGCGACACGCACGTGCGCCAGATGACCTCGGGGAACATGCCGTCCGGATAGCTCGGAAGATCGAGCTCGGTCAACACGAAGTGGCCGTGGTGCTGCAGCGGATCGAACGCGCGCAACGGGCGGAGCGAGGCGATCACGCGCTTGCGCGCACGCAGCAGCGCCGCGGCGGACGCCACGTCGTCGCGCGAGAGCAGGAGCAGGATGTCTAGGTCGCTGTACGGCGTGAACGCGAGGTCGGCGTAGCTGCCGTGCACGAACACGCGGCCGAGACCGGCGTACGCGCGGCGCGCGCGTACGAGCTGCGGCACGCGCCCGTGGCGCGCAGGATCCCAACCCGGCACCTGGACCCGCGAGGCATCGCCGTCCGTTTGCTGTCGATCCGGGTGTCCTTCGTTCCCCTCCCCGATCGGAACGCGGTAGGCGCAGGCCAAAAACCCGGCCTCCTCGCGTGGCGTCGGGCGCGCGGGCGGATCCGGCAGGTCGATCTGTTGGGCGCGAGCCGCCGACCACACCGCCGCGAGCGTGTCGCCCGCGCGCGGGGTCGAGGCATCCTGGAACGGATGGAGCACCCGCGCCGCACGCGTCAGGTGCGCTCCGTGGAGGAAGTCGGCGAGCGCGACGTTGCGCGCCGCCTGAAAGCGGTCGAGGCTCAAGATTTGGTCTTGACCTTGGCGCCGCCCCGCTTGCGCGCCGGGGTGTCGTCGTCGCGGTCGCCGCCGTAGCCGTGATAGCCGTAGCCATAGCGGTAGCCGCCGTAGTATCCGTAGTAGCCGTACCGGGAGTAGCCGCGGCGGCCGGCCTTGCGCGCGTCGAAGCCGTTGAAAATCACGCCGCGCAGGTTGCCGCCGAGGCGAATGATCTGGTCGCGGGCGGCGAGGACGACTTCGGCCGGGCAGCGGCGCCACTGCACGAGCAGGAACACGGCGTCCAAGCCCGAGAAAAACGATGCGGCGTCCGCGACGGCGAGAACCGGCGGGACGTCGAACACGAGGTAGTCGTACTCTTCCTTCAGCTCGGCGATGAGGCACTGGAAGCGGTCGGAGTCGAGCAGCGCGCCGGGGTTGTCGGCCTTCTTGCCCGCGTGGATCACCTGCAGGTTTTCCACGCCCTCGACCGGGCGCACGACGTCGCGCCAGGCGTTGCCCTTGAGCAACACGTCCGTAAGTCCGGGGCTCAGGGTGCCGTTCAAGTGCGCGTGCGTCG
This sequence comes from Planctomycetota bacterium, assembly GCA_021776735.1. Classification (GTDB taxonomy): domain Bacteria; phylum Planctomycetota; class PLA2; order PLA2; family PLA2; genus JAJFFH01. Next base: position 56,373 of record JAJFFH010000041.1, read on the forward strand.
CCGGGCGGCGAAGATCGGCGTCCACGACGACGACGCGGCTGCCCGCCTGGGCCAAAACGACGGCCAGATTCAGCGCGGTCGTCGTCTTGCCCTCGCCGAGCACCGCCGAAGTGATCGCCATGGTCTTGACGGGGCTCTCGAAGTCGGCGAACTTCACGTTGGCGCGCAGCGAGCGGTAGCCCTCGGCCAGGATCGAGTGCGGTTGCTCGATCGTGACCATCTGCGACTTGAGTTTCTTGGCTTCCCGGCTGCCCACGCTCTTGAACGACGGCAGCGCGGCGTAGAGCGGCAGCCCGGTCTTCTCCTCGAGGTCCTCCGGGGTCTTGAGCGAGCGATCGAGGTACTCGGCGAAGAACGCCGTGCCGAGCGCGGCAAGGATCGCCAAGAACATGCCGACGAGGAAGTTGACCAAGAGGTTCGGGCTGACGCGCGACCGCGGCAGCTCCGGTTCATCGAGGACCGAGACGTGGTTCAGCGTTGAAGCGTGGACAATCCCGGCCTCGTGCTTTTTTTCCAGGAGAAACGCGTGGATGGTCACGAACGCGGCGACGGCGCGCGTGTGGCTGGCCAACCGGCGTTCGGTGCCCGGCAGGCCCGCTTCCTTTTTCTTGGCCGCCTTGAGCCCCTTGCGCACCTCGACCTGGCGACGGGACAGGGTTTCGCCGTCGGCTTCCGTACGCGCGAGCACATGGAGGCGCAGCCGTTCGCGGGCGGCCATGAGACGCCCGTTGAGCGACATGACGTCGGGATGCTTGTCGGTCAGATCATCGTCCAGCGTCTCGCGGGCCAGATCGAGGGTCGTTACTTCCTCCGCCAACTTCGCGCCGGCCGGGTCGTCACGGCCGATGTGGAGCATGGCGAGGTTGGGCGCGAGCTCGTTGAGCCGCAGCGACGTGATCAGCTCACGATTCGCGCGAAGTCTCAGCTCGAGATCGACGTCCTCGCGTTCGTACTCCGCGATACTCTCGACGAGGGTCTTGGCCCGTTCGGACAAGAGTGTGACTCCCTCCGCATCCTGGAACGCCTCGAGCGCCGACTCCGCTTTCTTCAAATCGATCTCGACCGTTTCCACGCGGTCGGCGAGGTAGGTCTCGGCCTTGCCTGCATCGCCCTGCTTTTTGTCGAACTTTACCTTCACGAAGCTGTTCGCGAGGACCTCGGCGCAGGCCTGGGCCATGCGCGGGGTCGGCGCTTCAACCGTCAGTCCGACGATGCCAGTGCCGCGGCCCTGCTCGGCCACGGTCGTGTGTGCGCGCAGCCAGTTGGCCAGCGCTTTCTCGTTGCGCAGCGTGATCTCGTAACGCCGGCCGGCCGGCTGCCCGGTCACGGTCAGCGCGAAGACGTGTCCGAACGCCTCAAACGACTTGCCGGACTCGATGTCTCTGGATTCGACCTCGCGCTGGTCACGAAAGCGACTGCGACGCACCTTTTCGACATCGATGCGGTAGCGCCCGTCCGAGAGCACGCGATCAAAGGCGAACACGAAGGTCTGCGGCGACTTGCGTCCCGACAGCGGCTTCGTGCGCAACTCGACGGTGGCCTTGCGCGGACTGCCGTTGAACGCGGCCAACATGACCTCGAACGGCCGGTGGGCGTTTTCCTCGACCAGGAAATCACCCAGACTGCGGTCCTTCGCCGCCAGGTCTTTCGCCGCACCACGCGCCACGCGGCGCGACTGCATGATCTCCATCTCCGCCTCGACCGTGGCGCGGGCGGACACAAGGCCCAGCTCGCCGAGCACGGCGTCCTTGCCTGCGTCGGTCTCGATCTCGATCACCGCCTGCGAGGCGTAGATCGGATCGGTGAGCAGCGTGTAGACGGCTGTCGCGCCCAGGATGAGGGCGAACGGCAGCATCGCGATCCACTTGTGCTCGCGCAGGATTGCGAAGTAGTCGATGAAGTGGGTCGACTTGTTCGTGTCCGAAGAGGGCGTCTTGGCGGTGTAGCCACGGCTCTTGGACGTCTCGTTGCCGATGCGGTTCACGATGACACGACTCCTTCGGTCGCGGCGCGGTACGCCTCGTGGGCGCGGCGTAGCCACGGGAGGTCGGACGGACGGTGGAGGTCGGAGCCCACGTAGTCGTAGAGTCCGTCCTCCATCATGTGCTCGGCGAGGCTCTGTGCAGCGCCGCCGTGCTGCCCGACGAGTGAGAGCAAATTGAGTTGAAAACGCCATCCGGCCTCGCGCCAGCCGTCAACGCGACCGTACTCGCGCGAGAGGTAGGCGGTACGCTCCGGATGGGCCATGACCGGTCGGATGCCGCGCTGTAGCAGCGCCGCGCCGACGCGCCGCACACCGATCGTGGGCTGGCGCATCGGCAGCTCGACGAGCAGGCCCGGCTCGCCGTCGAGATCGAACGTAATCAGGTCGTCGCCGCCCGAAATCGCGTCGAGCAGATCCTCGCCGTAGTAGTGCTCGGCGCCGCGGCGCACCTCGATCGTGACGCCCGCCCGCGCCAGCATCCGCCAGACATCGTCCGTACGGCGCTGGACATCCACGAGCGACAGGTGGTTATCAAGCTTGAACTGGTGCGGCGTCAGGTACAGGGTCTTGACGCCGAGGTCCGCGAGTCCACGAGCCATCGCCACGGTCTCGACGGGGCCGCGGGCGCCATCGTCGATGCCGGGCATGACGTGGGAATGGAGGTCGATCGTAAGCGGGTCCAAGTGTCACCTGCTCGCGGCGACCGTCCCGGCCGTGACGGCCGTCTGCAGGAACGGCAGCAGAAGCGTCACGGCGCGGCTCCAGTTAGCGAGCCCGCGCGGCGCGACGACGATACGGTCGTAAGGTTTTAGGGCGATCACGTTGCCGTGCCGGTAGAGATCCTCGACGGACACGGTGTAGGCGCGCGGGTTTTGCCAGCTCCCGCGAAAGATTCGGATCACGTTCTTGTCGGCGTTGAGCTTGTCCGGACCACCGACAGACGCAACGGCGTCCGCCAGGTTGAGACCCCGGTCCCCCATCGGCACGACCCCGGGCCGCACGACTTCGCCCAGGACGTAGACCTTCCAGTCCGCCTTGTCCGGCACAAAGATCAGGTCGCGGTGTCGCAGCGCCACGTTGCGCGACGTATCGCCCCGCAGCAGCATGTCGCCGAGACTTACGGGCAGGAGCTTGCCCGCACGGATCACGTAGGCGCCCTCGATGTCGCCGTTCGGGTTCGTCCCGCCGGCCTTCGCGAGGCCCTCGAGCAGCGTCACGTTGCCGTCCACGGCAAACACGCCGGGCCGTTGAACCTGGCCGAGCACGAAAAACTTCTGCGAACCGTACTCGAGGATGTCCACGACCACGCGCGGCTTCTTGACGTATTTCTCCATGGCCTGCACGACCGCGGACCGCAGCTCCGACACCGTGCGACCGGACGCCTTCGCCGGGCCGGACGGGAGCTGAATATCGCCGTCCGTTCCTACACGCAGCCCAATCAGGCTGCCATCGGGACGCGCGGCGGCGGACAGCTCCGGATGGCCCACCACCGTCACGCGCACGACATCGCCCGGAGCGATCCGATACTCTTCGCGACCCGCGGGCGGGACGGTCTTGATCGTCTCGACCTTGAGCTTCGGCGTGTGCGGAATCGGCCGCCGGCCCTCTTTGACGAGTGCGGCGACCGTCTCCGGATTGGTGACGACCTTGGACTTGCAGCCGGGCGCGGCGGCGAGCAGGCCGACCAGCGCAAGCGCCGTCAGAGCGTAATGATGTCTTTTGCCCATTCCCGGTTCTCTATGTACCAGTCGACCAGCCGGTCGAGCCCTTGAAACAGGTCGGTTTGCGGCTCCCAGTCGAGCAGCTTGCGCGCCTTGGAGATATTGGCCCAGGACGACGGCACGTCTTCCGCGAACGTATCGCGGTGGACCAGGTTGGCCTTTTTGCCGACGCGCTTTTCGATATGGCGCACCACGTCCATGAGTCCGTGCGGCTGGTCCGACCCCAGGTTGATGATCTGATAGCCGACTTCGCGGCACGCGGCGACCGTGCCGCGGGCGATGTCGTCCACGTAGGTGAAGTCGCGGGACTGGCTGCCGTCGCCGTAGATGATGACGTCGCGCCCCTCGTGGATCCACTGCGTGAAGCGGAAGAGGCTCATGTCGGGACGGCCCGCAGGCCCGAACACCGTGAAGTACCGGACCACCGTGACATCGATGTCGTACAGGTGGTGGTAGGTGTAGGCCATCGACTCCGCGCCCTTCTTCGACGCGGCGTACGCGGACAGCGCACGATTGGTGTCGGCATCCTCGGAGTACGGCTGGGTGTTGTGCTTGCCGTACAGACTCGATGTCGAGGCCACGACCAGCTTCTTGACGTCGTGCTCGCGGCACAGCTCAAGCAGATTGAGCGTGCCGGTCATGTTGGTTTCGACGTAGACCCACGGATCGAGCCGCGCCTGTCGGACGCCGGCACGGGCCGCGAGGTTGATCACCGCCGCAAAGCGGCCCCCATGTCGTGTCCACACCTGCCGCAGCCCGAACCGGTCGCAGATATCGACCCGGTGAAGCTCGAACCCCTCGCGGCGTTCGAGGCGGTCGAGCCGCCAGTACTTCAGCCGGACGTCGTAGGCGTCGTTCATGTTGTCGACGCCGACGACCTCGTGCCCCGCGTCGAGCAGCAGTTCGCTGACCCGCGCGGCGATGAATCCGGCGACGCCGGTTACCAGATATTTAGCCAAGGCGTTCCTCTAGCACGATCTCGCTAGCCAAGGATGCGTCGTTCCCCTTACATAGGTCGAACGGCGGCAACGATTTCCGCAGCCCAAAACGCCGAAACCGGGCGGTTTTTGTCACACCACGCCGGCCGCTGCCGGACCCGGGCTACCGCGTGGCGTAGACGAACATGTACCAGCCCAGCCGGCGCGCCAGGGCACGCTCGAAGCCGCGGGAAACCCAGGACGCGAAGCGGTACTTCTTGAGCGGGAAATGGGCCACCTCGAACCGCACATCCGAGAAGCGGTGAAACAGATCTCGGGCGTCGCTCTTGGAGTACGCAAACGCGTACGGACACTCGGGCCCGTCCGTGGCGTGGTGCTGGAAGTTGCGCGCGCGCAGATAGCCCCAGCCCTCCCGCAGCCAGTTGCGGTAGTGCAGATCCCAGATGCGCCCGTCGAATCCGTCCTGAAGCCCAAGCACCTCGTCCTCGCGCGCCCGCGCGCGGTCGGAGCGCCAGCGGCCGACCCGTCGCAGGATCCGACCAAGAATCCGCAGCCGCATGTAGCCCATGATCCGGACCTGGTAGTTGAAGCTGCGCCGGTGATAGAGCATCACGACCGCCTTGCCGCCCGGCTTGAGCACGCGGTGAACCTCATCAATGGCACGGGCGGGATCGGGTGTGTGATGCAGGACCCCATGGCTATAGACAAAGTCGAACGACGCGTCCGCCAGGCCGAGTTCCAGGGCGCTATTGACCTGGAAGTCGCCGTTCAGCCCGAGAACCCGAAAGTGGCTCCGGCTGCGCTCCACGGCCGTCGGCGTGAGATCGACGCCGGTGTAGCGCGCCCCATGATCGGCGAACAGCGTCCCGTCGGCCCCGTTGCCGCAGCCGATCTCCAGGACCCTCTTGCCCTTGGTGTCGGGAAACGGCACGAGCTCCGGGATGTGCCACTCGGTCTCGTAGCGAAACCGGCGGTAGCGCGCAAAGAATTCGGCGTCGTCGCTCGCGTCCTTGACAAAATGCGTGCCGCAGGCTTCCACGTTCCAGAACCGGCGGACCTGATCCTGTGTTTTAGTCATTCCGGTCCGAGAGAGCCCATCCTCTACGGAATGAGATCGGTCGATCGGGGTGGGTTCGCTAGCGCTAGCGTGACGACGAAGCGAGTAACGATTCGAGCGCCGGCACGAGCCGCGCAGCCGCGTCGTCCGACTCGCCGACTGACTCCTCGGCGAACCGCAGTTGGCGCCCCGGCTCCGGCCGGCGGCCGAGGTCGGGCTCGAGCACCAAATCCGCGGCGGCGGCAGGCAGCGCTTCGCGCCCGGACCCGCCGATCCGCGCGACCGGCAGGCCACGCTCCTTGGCGACAATGGCGCACCCGGCCCCGGCGCGCGAGTCGTCCACGACGACGATGGCGGGCGGCGCGGTCTCGATCAACGCGGCGTAGCGCTCCATGACACGCACCATGGTGACGATGGCCTCGCCGACGGAGACATCGAGTTCGACATCGGGCGGCTCGAGGTCCAACTCCCGGAACTGCGCGTCCGTAAGCCCCAGATCGTCGCGGCGGCCGGTGAAGACAACCAGCGCATCGAGGGTGCCGCGGGCACGCGTGGCGCGGGCGAGCCCGGTCGCGCGGTCGAGCTGCTCCCGGTCGCTGGCGATGAAGTGAACGGGCGGGCACTCGGGAACGCGGATGGTCGTAACGGCGGTTACAGCCGGTTGGGTTTCGGGGGGCGCGGGGGCCGCGCCCGGCGCGGAATCCGCCACGGGCGCGAGAGCTGTCAGGCGGGCGTCCGCCTGGCGCAGCAGGTCGCACAAGACGGTGCGCTTTTCTTCGAACAAAACGGGATCGTCGTTCGAGAAGGGCGCGCTCCATGCAGCCGTGCCCGACCCGCATTCCACGTGCTCGTCGACCAATACGCTGTGCGCCGACGCGGGACGGCGGACCGCAAGGTCACGAACGCGCAAGCCCGCAAGGCCGAGATCGGTGGCCACGCGATCGAGAATGCCGCGGACATCCGCGGACTTTTCCGCGAGAGCCAGCGATCCGGCCGCGTACCGGCGGACAACATGCAGGCGCCGAAACGTTTTTCTGTGCCGAAGGATGCGGTTCCAGCGGTGGCGGCGGCACGACATCAGGTAGAGCACGAGGATCGCCCACAGACCGGCAACCGCGGCAAGACCCGCCAGGTTCGGCCAAAACGCCACGAAGGCCGCCTGAATCACGGCAAAAACACCGAGAAAGGCAAGCACGCGACCCGGACGGGTCCACAGGTCAAGCAGCAGATGATGGACGTGGCCGCGATCCGCCGAGAAGATCGGCTTGCCGCGCAGCCAGCGACGCACCGTCGACAAGAAGACATCGCCCAGCGGCAGGGCCAGGATTCCCAGCACGGCTGCGAGCGGCACCGGGCCGGACCCGTTGAGCGTGAACGCCGCCGCGAAAAACCCGAGCAGCAGGCTGCCCGCGTCGCCCAGGAAGATTCGCGCGCGCGACAGGTTGTGGCGCAGGAAACCCAACGCGCCGCCGGCCACGACCAGCGCGGCACCGTCGGCGAAGCCACACAAGGCACAGGCCACGGCCACGACCAGCACCACCGTGGTTGCGAGGCCGTCCATGCCGTCGATCAGATTGACCGCGTTGGTGACCAGCACGACCCACGCGACGACAAAAAGGGCCTCGAATCCGCCGAGGCCGAGTTCGCCAAAGGGTTCGAGCGAAATCCCGGGCAGCCCAAAGCCCGATCCGAGGAGGGCGAGCGCGGCACCGACCTGCGCACAGACCTTGACGCCGGGGCTGACGCCGCGCACGTCGTCGACGGCGCCGACCATGAACACGAGCCCCGCGCCGACGAGCAGGCCGATGTGCATCGGTCCGCCGGTCGCCGCCAGATAAACGGCCGCCGGCAAAAAGATCGCGAGTCCCCCCAGAAGCGGGGTCGGCCTGGTGTGAATCGAGCGGCCGCCGGGCAAAACGGTTGCGCCGGCCCAACGCGCCACGAGTCCCGCGAGGGGCGCCAGAATCCACGCGCCGACGCATCCCGCAAGCACGAGTCCGGCCGCGGAAGGGCCTACGCGAGCCCCTACCGCCAACGCAAGAGCGCCAGCGATGATTGAAACTTGGATCGGCCGTCGGTCTGCGGCCTCCTCGGGTTTTTTCACTGTTAACCGTGGGCTTCTTGTCACTTAGTCGGCAGCACGGCGGTTATTCCGGAACCTGACACCGGCCTAACCGGGCTGATGCGCCAGTATCGTCAGACGTTGGGCTGCAAACCTGATGCGCCAATATCGTCAGATGTTGGGCCGTAAACACTGCCCCTACCGCCCCATGTTCTTGTCGAAGACCACCCGAACCGTCTCGAGCAGGATGCGGAGGTCGAAAAGCACGCTGTGGTACTTGATGTAGAACATGTCGTAGCGCAGCTTCTCGACGGCATCCTCTTCGTCGGCGCCGTAGCGAAAGCGCACCTGCGCCCAGCCCGTCAGGCCCGGCTTGACCGCGTGGCGCTGGTCGTAGAACGGAATGCGCTGGCGGAGTTCCTCGACGAACACGGGGCGCTCGGGGCGCGGGCCGACAAAGCTCATCGTGCCCATCAAGACATTCCACATCTGCGGAATCTCGTCGATGCGGGCTTTGCGAATGAGGCGCCCGATCCGCGTGGCGCGCGGGTCGTCCTGCTGCGCCCACACCGCGTTGCCGCCCGTCTCGGCGTCCAGACGCATCGAGCGGAACTTGTAGACGGTGAACTCGCGCCCCCCGTGCCCGACGCGCGTTTGGCGGTAGATGACGGGGCCCGGCGACTCGATCTTGATCAGGATCGCGGTGATCAGCGAAACCGGAGCGCTGAGCACCAGTCCCACCGACGCAACGATGATGTCGAACGCGCGCTTGGTGAAGCGGCGCACGCGACCCGCACTGAATCCCTCGGAAAAGATGAGCCAGGACGGGCGCAGTTCCTCGACCGGGATCTTGCCCGCGATCTCTTCGTGAACGCGGGCTTCCTCGAGGATCTCGACGCCGGCGAGACGCACACGGAGCAGCGCTTCCAGCGGCAGGCGACGACGGCGATCCGGCACGGCCACGACGATCTTCTCGGCGCGCTGCTCGGTCGCGATGCGCTCGAGATCGTTGTAGGTGCCCAAGACCTCGCGGCCCCCGATGCGCCACCCCATCTCGTCTTCGGACTCGCCCAAAAACCCGACGATATCCCAGTCACGGCTGCGCAGATCGAGGATTTCGCGTGCGGTGCGCTGCGCCTCCTGGCCCACGCCCAAAAACAGCAGGCGACGGCGAAAGCCGGACTGGCGGCTCAGGAATTCGTAGATCATGCGACCGAGAATGACCACGGGCACGACGGCGAGGAGGAAGGCCGCGCTGGCGAGACCTTCACGCTGGATGCCCCACCACAGCGCGCCCGACGCGAGGAGCACGAGCGCCGATCCGGCGGCGATCCGCTTCCAGAACGTCGTGCGGTTCGGCCGGTGCCGGAAGTCGTACAGCCCGCACCAGAACAGCGAGGCCTTGATCCCGCCGAGGAGCAGCAGCGCATTCGCGATCCCGAGCGGCGACTGGAGCGGCGTAAGCCGCCCGCCATGGGCAAACGCACACCCACCAAGCAGCGCCAAGACGATCAAAAAGTCCTCCAGGAGGACATAAAAGAGCGTCACGCCCCGCACACGAACGCCGGCAAGATTCACGCCCCCCTATCGACCGAAGCCCCCCAAGGAGTTAACGATCGTCCCATTTCGATACTGTCCGGTCGTTGCTGTCCGACCTCCTGGCGGACCCGGCCTGTCGATTGGTCGCCGCTTTGGCCGTCCATACCGAGCCCGGCACAAAAGAGCGATGTTGACAATCCCGAAGACGTCGCAAACTATTATGCAATAGAGGCTTACGCACGATCCGTGTCGGAAATCGGCGGCGGGGAGCCGCAGCTCCCTCAAGCTAGAACGGGAGCAAACGGACGGCGATATTCGTAGGATGACTCGGGAACAGGGGGGCCGCAGAGCGTCAAAACACGTCTTCGAGGTCCGGCATCGGTTCGCCGTCGAACCAAGTCCCGGAGGCGCCTGGTCACCGCGTGGATCGTCAGGGCGGGGAGCGCAACGAGCGTGTAATAGCCGCGAACAGTCACCGCGCGAATCCACAAGGACGGGAAGTCATCCCCGAGCCCGTAGCTGCGCGCCGAGTACCAGATGGCTCCGAACCCGACGATGGGCGAAACACACGCCGCGATCACGACCACGGGACGTCCCCACCGTTTTTGCGAGCAGAGGAGCCACATGATGAGGGCTCGCGGGGCGGCGGACCACCCGACCCGCACGGCGTAGAGAAGCATGGGCCGGCTCGCGCTCCATGTGTCCAGACTGCAGGATGCAAGGGTCAGCGCGCCGAAGACGAAGTGCGACCAGTACACCAGCCGGAGCAGGCGCGGCATGTCACGCGGCGGCCAAAAGAACTGCCATGAGCTGCGGAGTCCCATGTGCTGACTTGTCGGCGGACATCGCCGTCCGTTTGCCCTTTTTGCGGTTCTATCCGCTACGTCCCGAGGTCCGTGGGCAGCGAGAACTGCACGCGCTCCTCGGCGACGGTCAGCTTTTCGACCGAGGTGGCGCCGTGGTGCCTCAGAGTTTCGACGAGCTCCTGCACGAGCGTTTCGGGGGCCGATGCGCCCGCGGTGACGCCGACGGCTGTCGCCCCTTCGAGCCAGGCGGGGTCGAGATCAGCGGGGGTCTCAAGCAGGTGTGAATGCGCGCCGGCCTGGCGGGCGACCTCGACCAGCCGGTTCGAGTTCGAGGAGTTCGGCGCGCCGAGGACGAGAACGATCCCGCACTCCTTCACCATGGCCTTGACCGCGTTCTGGCGGTTTTGCGTCGCGTAGCAGATGTCTTCCTGCTTCGGGCCCGTGATCCCCGGATACTTCGCGCGCAGCGCCGCGACGATCGCCGCCGTGTCGTCCATCGAAAGCGTCGTCTGTGTGACGTAGGCGAGTTCCGTGTCCGCCGGGAGGTCGAGCGTCGCGACGTCTTCGACCTTCTCGACCAGCGCCATCGTGCCCTCGGGAACCTGGCCGAGCGTGCCTTCGACTTCGGGGTGGCCCGCGTGGCCGATCAGGATCAGGTGCCGCTCCCGGCGCGCCATCAAGTCCGCCTCGCGATGGACCTTCGTGACGAGCGGGCAGGTCGCGTCGATGTGGTTTAACCCGCGGGCGGCGGCGTCCGCGACCACGCGCTTCGCGACCCCGTGCGCTGAAAAGATCACGACCGCGCCCTCCGGAACCTCGTCGAGTTCCTCTACGAAGACGGCGCCCTTGTCGCGAAGCCGCTCGACGACATGCCGGTTGTGGACGATCTCGTGGCGCACGTAGATCGGCGCGCCGTACTTGTTGAGCGCGCACTCCACGATCTCGATCGCACGATCAACCCCCGCACAAAAACCGCGCGGTTCGGCCAAAACGACTCGGAACGCCATGCTCGGACTGTGGCATGGGAACCCGCGCCTGCCAAGTTTGGGGTACTCTCTGGCCGCGATGTCACTTCGAATTCTCGCAGTCGCCGCGTGCCTCTTTTGTTCCTGGCATGGCCGGAACGCCGCCCTCGCGAGCGAAAAGGACGGCGGACATGCCGCCCCGCGCCGCTGGACGCACGCGCGCGGCCCGGCCGCCTACAACGGCAGGACCTTGGCCGAACCGGTGCGTTCCTGGGGCGGACCGCGGTGGACCTACCGCGCCCACGCCAAGGTGCGGGGCGTGCCGGTCACGTGGGACGGCATCGCGTTCGTCCTCGACGGCGCCGATCTCGTCGCACTCGACCTGGTGGATGGCAGCGTCTTGGCCCGCACCGCCGTCGCCGCGCGGCATCCGGAGATCGCGGTCGAGTCCCGCGCGGTCCTCGTACGCGAACAGGGCAACAGGCTGGCCCTGTTCCGCCTCGCCGATCGCAAATTCCACCGCATCTGGAGCCATGAGTGCCAGCCGGACTCATCCGCCCCGCGCATCCTCGGCGGCGAAGTCTACTGGTGCGCGCCCGATGGCCTGCGCATGATCCGCCTCGGATCGCGCAAGCCCACATGGATCGCCGCGGGCCGGTACGCCGGCGCGCCTGCGGTGTATGGGGGCCACGTGTACGCACTGCGCGAGGACAGCGGAAAGCTGGTGCTGGCCGCGCACGACCGGGGCACCGGGAAGATCGCGGCGCGTGTTGATTTGGGGGCGGGGCGCGGTGGCGTCGTCGGCGTGTCCCAGCGCCTGGTGGCGGCGAAAGTCGGCAACGGCGAGTGGGCGTTTCTGGCCCGCCAAAGCAAAGACGGCAAGCTGACGCTCAAGTTCGGCAGCCGCCAGGACGCCAGCGGCGTTCCGCTCGTCGGCAACCGGGTCGGGATCGCGCGCACGGACGGGGGTTGGGCACTGTTGCGCTCGACCGCCGGAAAGAAGAGCCGCGTCGTGCTGATCAAGAAAAAGGACCGGCCCGAGCTGCTTGCCGGAGCCTGCAACGCCATCGCGCACCCGGGCTCCGACATCGGTTTCGGCACATGGTGCGGCGACGTTAACGCCAACACGATCCATTGGCACGCCAATGAGGGGAGGACATTGTCGGGAGGCGTCGCCTGCGCCGTCCCGGCGGGCCACCGCCGCCTGCTGATGGTGGCCGCGGACCGCAAGCAAATGGTTCTGCTCGGCCCCCGAATCATCGGGAAGCGCCTCAAGTAAGGAGATGGGCGTCATGAAAAGCATCGCCGTCCTTGGGCTTTGTTGCTCTGCAATCCTCGCCGACAATGCCGTGCTTCGCGATCACACCGTGATCTCGGGCGGCGCCCGGCGCACCAACAACACGCTGGTAATCGGCGGACGCAAGGTGCCGCTTGACCAGGTGATCTTGTGGGAAAACAAGACGGGCATTCCCCAGCATGCGCCGACGCTTCAGGGCCACGTCGCCGGGTTGCGCGCACTCGCCGAACGCACCGTGCTCAAGACCTGCGTGGAACGGCTCCCCAAGGCCGTGTCCGCCAAGGACGGCGATGTTTGCGGACGCCTGCTCGCGCGCGCCATCGCGGCCGGCATGAACGCGGACGGCGTCGCGCGATGGAGCGCGCGCATCGAGGCCGGGGACAAGACGTCCGGGATCAAGGTGCCGGACCGCGAGGCGCTCGTCGATCTTCTGGCGGCACGCGCCCTCTCGATCCTCGACGACAACGAAGAGGACAAGCGCGGACTCGCCCTGCTGCGCGAAGCGTTGCGACGTGACGCGAAGCACAGACAGGCACTTGAGGTGCTCGACGATTTCGCGCCGGAACGCTGGCGGGTCGGATACGCCAAGGAGGACGACATCCAGCGCGTCTGGCTCGACTGGAACATCGACGTCATCCAGCCGGGCATGCGCGCGGTCGGCTGGCGCCAGCCCGACGTGCGCAAGGCGGGTAGCGACTTTCGCTGGAAGCAGATCCGCGGCCCGCGCTCACTTCATGGGGCGCAGACCCAGGAGATCGCGTTCGTGACCGCGATGACGAACTCGAACGTCGTCGGCATGTGCACCAAGTACGCCTGGAACTCGTGCAAGGCGCTCGACGAGATGTTTCACATCGAGAAGCCGTTGCGCGACGACAACCTGCCGCTCGTCATCTGGTTTTTTGAAAACAAGAAACAGTACCTCGACGTGAACGCGGGCCAGGGTGGGCGGCGCAACTTCCTCGCGATGACCGCGGGCTTCTATTCGCCCGGCGACAACATCTCGCGCTTTTTCTGGCCGACGAATCATCCCGCTCCGGCGCGCTCGGTGCGAGACACCTTCGTCCACGAACTGACCCACCATTGGATCCAGCGCCGCAACCCGCGGCTCGCACCAAGCCTGCTCATGCGCAGCGTCAGCGTCCCCGGCTATTGGATCGTCGAGGGGTTCGCGACGTTCATCGAGGAAGGGCGCTACAACATCCGCACGAACGGGCGCTCGCACTTCAACGCGCACGCGAACTCGATCGACGTCATCGCAAGCCTCTCCGAGAGAGGCGAACTCATCCCGTGGCCGAAGCTGTACACGCTGTCGCAGGTCGATTTCCGCAATCCGAAAAAACTCAACCAGACCAAGCTCAGCGCGACCGCGCACAAGCGCTGGGCGACGCGCCCGCAACCGTTCCGTGCGATCCGACAGTTCTACGAACAGTCTGCCGCTACGTGCCACTACCTCTACTGGGGCGAGAAGGCCAAGTACCGCAACAAGCTGCTCGACTACGTCACCGTCTACTACACCGCCCAGGAGGGCAAGACGGCGATCGAGGCCGCCTTCGGCATGACCGAGGAGGAACTCGGCAGACGGGTCGAGAAGTGGTGCAAGTCGGTGATCAAGAACGGCTGGCGCCCGCCGGGCGAGTAGAAGCGAGGATCGACCTCGAGTAGTCGGGACAGGCTATACTCCGTCCCGATTCGAAATTGCGCGACAAACGCGCATACAGGAACGGACGGCGATGCCCTTCGATTTGACGAGCTACACGATCCGGCGCAAGATCCTCACGATCCTGGGCGCCAAATTCCACGTCTACCGGCCGGATGGCTCTGTGGCGGCGTTTTCCAAGCAGAAGGCGTTCAAGCTGAAAGAGGACATTCGTCTGTTCACGGACGAGACGATGGCCACCGAACTGCTGTCGATCCAGGCACGGCAGATTATCGACTTCGCCGCGGCCTATGATGTCGTCGATTCGGCGGAGGGACGAAAGCTCGGCGCGGCCCGGCGCAAGGGATGGTCGTCGATCTTTCGCGACTCGTGGGAGGTGCTGGACGAAGACGACCAGCCCATCGCGAAGCTGAAAGAGGACAGCGCCCTCGCGGCATTCGTACGCCGGATGATCGGCCTGATTCCCCAGACGTTCCACCTCAGGGGGATGGACGGCAAGCCGATCGCCACGTTGCGCGTGCGCTTCAACCCGTTCGTCTACAAACTGGATGTCGAGCTTGACCCGGACTGCGAACTCGATTCCCGTCTGGTCTTGGCTGTGGGCGTTCTTCTCGCGGCCATCGAGGGCCGCCAGAAGAGTTGACGTGGCGCCGACGGTCGAGTTTCACTGCGAGCACTGCGACAGCCTCTGCCGCGCGGCGAAGAGCATGGTCGGCGGCATCATCAACTGCAAGGAGTGCGGCCAGGCGACCGAAGTCCCGGGCATGAACGACCCGGCGTGGCGCATGCTAAACATGGGCGCGGTGATCTTCGTCGCGGGAATCACGACCCTGATCTACATGCGCGCCGGACCAACTCCGGCACTGATCGTCGGCGTTGTCCTGTTCGCGCTCCTGAAGCTCCTGTCGCTCGCGCTCTGAATTCCGCTACGCGGAATTCAGCAAGAACTCCAATCCCGCTGCACGGGATTTGGCAACTGGATGAGCAGCCGGATGGTTGCGCACGACGGGTTGCCGATCCGTCCGATCTCGTCGACAAGCCGCGAAGCGACCAGCCGTCCGCCTGCACCGATCCGGCGCGACGGCCCGGACCCGCACGCGCGCCGAGGGGGTCGTCCACGGCTATTCGTTCTGCGCTACGCGGAGAACGAAAAAGGAGCGGCGCTCCGTACGAGCGCCGCCGTCTTCCGTCCATACCCTATTCTCGCGCCGTTTCTTCGGCGCCCTCGATCCCTATCGCCGCAGCGAAGAGTTCGCGTAGATGTCGTTTTGGCCGTTGCGGGAATCGCGCCAGACGACGTAGACCTGGTCCGCATCGATGTCGAGGCGCGGAAGCCGCGAATCCGCAGCGCCCGCCGCATCCGTATCGAGCCGGAGATCGGTGTCCCGCCAGCTCTCTCCGCCATCGGTGGTCGCCGTGAAACGAACGTCGCGGGCGCCATCGCGGGTGTCTTCCCACGTGACGTACGCGTTGTTGCCCGCCGCACGAATCTGGACAAAGTCCACACCGCCGGCAGCGCTCGCGTCCGTGTCGAGACGCAGATCGCCGTTGAAGGTCTCGGCCCGGTCGTTCGACGTGGCGACGAAGATATCGGACGTGCCGCTACGCTGATCGATCCAGGTGACGTAGACGTTGCCCTGGGCGCACGCCACGATCGGGCGGAACGAGTTCGCCGCGCCGGCGACGTCGGTGTCGAGCCGCTGGTCGGCCACCTGCCAGGTCGTGCCGCCGTCGGTGCTGCGGTTGAAGTGAATGTCCAACGCACCCGCGCGGTTGTCGACCCAGGCGACGTAGATGTTTTGGCCGTCGACATCGATGGCCGGATCGAACGAGAAGGCCGCACCGGCCGCGTCGGTGTCGAGGCGGACGTCGGCGGCGAGCCAGGTCGCGCCGTTGTCGGCCGACGTGTTGAAGAACACGTCGTTGTTGCCGTTGCGGTTGTCCATCCAGGTGACATAAAGCCGCGTTCCGACGCGGGACAGGCGGGGCCGGTCGGACTGCGATGTGCCCGCGCCGTTGGCGTTGACGAGCGTCTCGTTGGTCCAGGTCACGCCGCCATCGGCGGACGAGCGAATCAGGATGTCGCGGCTGCCGTTGCGATCGTCCTCGAACAGGACGGTCAGGCTGCGGCCGTCGATCTGGCTGACCGAAACCAACGGGTCACCCGAGGCCGCGGCGCCCGCCGCGTCCTGGTCGAGCCGCACGTCGGCGCCCAGCCATGTGTTGCCACCATCGGTGGAGCGCTGGAGGCGAATGTCCTTCTCGCCGTCACGCGCGTCTTCCCAGACAACCCAGAGGCTCTGGCCCCGGCAGGTGATCTCGGGATCGTCCGCGACCGACGCACCGGCCGCATCCGTGTTCAGGCGAACGTCCGCGGCGAGCCAGGTGCGGCCGCCGTCCGTCGACTTGTTGAAAAAGACATCGTTTTGCCCGTTGCGCACATCCACCCAGACGACGTAGAGCACGCCGTTCGCGCAGCAAATCCGCTGCTTGGCACTTGCGGCCGCGCCGGCCACGTCAGTCTCGACGCGGACGTCGGTCGTAAGGAAGTTCTCCACAAACGCGGGCACGCCGCGGCTGCCATTGCTGCAACCGGCGATAGCGATGGCGAGCATGCTCGCCGCGATGACACCGAAACGCTTCATCTTGTCCTCCAGGGGTTTGCGCCCCTCAAGGGGCCGTGTCCGGACCCCGTATCGACGCAACGGCGTCCCGAACTAAGACGGTTTTGCAAATCGTCTCGAAACAGGCCGCGCGAAAGCGATTCGGAGGTCAATTCCCGCCGCCGTACCCCAATGATGAACGCGTGGACCAAGGGACAAGACTGAGACAGGAGTTCGTCGAGCGCGAAGAGCGCGCCCTGGCGAAAGCCGCGCTCCGCGAACACCGCAACCGGCTCAACGGTGCACTCGGCGGCGGACTCGCGGGCTTCGCCGCCGCCATCTCAACGGCAGCCGTCACGCGCCAGGCGATCCTGTGGCACTCCTTCGTCCTCGAAGCAACGCTGGGCGCGTGCGCGGGCTACCTTCTCGCGCGCCGCGGCGGCGGACTGCTCGTCGGCGTCGCCCTCTTCGTCGGCTCGTACGTTCTCGCCTTCCAAATCCGCGCCTCGGGCTTCGATCCGAGCGTCCTGTTCGCACCCGGCGACCTACGCGTCGCCATGGCCAGCCAAGGCCACCTCATGTCGATCGGCGTGCTGATCACCTGCGGCGGACTGCTCGGCCACATCATGGAGGACTAGTCCGAGAATCCGCATGGCGGATTCTCGATAGTCCGGGCCGGGTGCGGCTTCGCCGCTCGCGGCCCCACCCGAACCCGAACCCGAACCCGAACATGAGCGTGAATCGCCGTCCGTTTGCTACAGCTCTCCGTTGATCGCGTAACGCAAGAGCTGCACGACCTGTTCCGGTGTTTGCGCGACCGCGAGGGCGGCGCGATCGACTTCCTTTAGGGCGTGGGTGTGTTCCTCGGGGTGCAGAACGATCAGCGGTTTTCCCAGGGCCGCGGCGTAGCCGGCGTCGAACGCGGCGTTCCATTGGCGGTACTTCTCGCCGAAGCGGACCACGACGATGTCGGCCTTGCCGAGCAGCGTGCGCGTCCGCAGAGCGTTCACGCCCGCGCCCTTGTGGTCCTTCCAGGCGCCCTGATCCTCCGCGCCGAGGATGTGGACGCCGCAATCGTCGCTGGACGGGTGGTCGGTGACCGGCGCCGTCAGGGTGACCCGAAGTTCATGCGCGCGCACGCCCTCCGCGATGCGGTCCCGCCAGTCCGTGTGGATCTCGCCGGAGAGATAGACATTCAGATGCATGGCCCTATTCTGCGGTTCCATGAGAGTTTCCCTCCTCGCCGCCTTCCCGCTTGCCGCGCTTCCGCTCGTCGCCCTCTTCGCCGCGTGCACCGAGGAATCCCCCACCCCGAAGGGACGGCCGGTCGTCCGGTACTACGAACTCAGCAAGATGTGACCGTACTGCCGAGAGGTCGTGGTCACGATCAACAAGCTCAAGATCAGCCCGAAGTGGAAGGACAAGGTCGATTTTGAGATCGTCCCCGCGAAGAGCGACGAGGGCGAAGCGGCGGTCACCCGCCATGGATGGCAGGCCCGGCACGGACTCGAGCTCATGCACGGGGACCGCGCGCTGGGCAACCTCGATGGCCACAGCTACGGCCAGGAGCAGATCGAAGCCTTGCTCGGGAAACACGTCCGCTGAAACCGAACCGCGTTGCCGTCGTCGAACGAAACCTCGACGACTACCTCGCTCGCGCCCGCACGGCTGCGCCGCTTGCGCCCGGCGACCCGCTGCGTCCGGGAAGCGGCCTGTCGGCGCGCGCGGCCGTGCGTCTCTTCGAGGCGCAGGTTCTCTCGCGCTGCCTCGATGTCACCGCGCGTGAGCTCAAGGCGAAGGGCGCCGGCTACTACACGATCGCCAGCGCCGGACACGAACAAAACGCGGTCGTCGGCGCACGGGTTCGCCCCACCGACCCGTCGTTTCTGCACTACCGGTCCGGCGCCTTCATGATGGCGCGCGCGATGCAGGTTCCGGGCGCCACCCCGGTGTTCGACACCCTGCTCAGCCTCTGCGCCTCGTCGGACGATCCCATCGCGCAGGGCCGCCACAAGGTCTGGGGCAGCCGGCAACTCTGGGTGCCGCCGCAGACGAGCACGATCGCGTCGCATTTGCCGAAAGCGGTCGGCTGCGCGTTCTCGATCGGCCGCGGGCGACGGCTAGGGATCGATCCCGGCGTGCCGGCGGACGCGCTGGTGTGCTGCACGTTCGGGGACGCTTCGGCCAACCACGCCAGCGCGCTGGCAGGCATCAACTCGGCTCGGTATGCACACCGCCGCGGCAACCCGGTGCCGATCCTGTTTGTCTGCGAGGACAACGGTATCGGCATCTCGGTGGAAACGCCGCGCCGCTGGATTCACGACGCCTTCGGCGATCTCGCGCATCTGCGCTACGTCGAAGCGGACGGCGAACTCGACGACGTGCATGACGCGGTCGCACAGGCCGTGGAGTTTTGCCGCGCGCATCGCGCCCCGGTCTTTTTGCACCTGCGCTGCCTGCGTCTTTGGGGCCATGCGGGCAGCGACATCGAGACGGCGTACCGCGCGCAAACGGAAATCGAGGCGATCGAGGGCCGCGACCCGCTGTTGCGCAACGCGCGCCGCCTGATCGAAACCGGCGCCGCCGATCCGGCCACACTGCGCGCGATCCTGCAGGACACCCGCGCGCGCGTAGCCGCCGCCGCCGAAGAAGCTGCCACGCGTCCGCACCTGACAACGCGCACACAGATCATGGCCCCGCTCGCGCCGTTCGACGAGGCGCGGTGCCGCGAAGACGGCGCGGGCACGGCGAGCGAACAGGCGCGCCGCGACCTGTGGGGCCAAACCCCGCCGGAAAAAGCGACCGCACCGACCAAACGCACGCTCGCCGCCCACATCAACGCCGCCCTCGCGGACGAGATGGCGCGTCGCCCGGAAATCGTCGTGTTCGGCGAGGACGTCGGCAAAAAAGGCGGGGTCTACTACGTAACGGCGGGGCTGCAGCGCCGCTTCGGCATCGCCCGCGTGTTCGACACCCTCCTGGATGAGACAACAGTCCTCGGCGTCGCCCAGGGCGCCGCGCACGTCGGCCTCCTGCCGATCCCGGAAATCCAGTACGTCGCGTATCTGCACAACGCCATCGACCAGTTGCGCGGCGAAGCCTCGTCGCTCTCGTTTTTCTCCAACGGCCAGTTCCAAAACCCGATGGTCGTGCGCATCGCGGGCCTCGCCTACCAAAAAGGCTTCGGCGGCCACTTCCACAACGACAACTCGATCGGCGCACTCCGCGACATCCCGGGCCTGATCCTCGCCACGCCGTCCCGCGGCGACGACGCCGCCAAAATGCTGCGCGGCTGCATCGCTCTCGCCCGCACCTGCGGCCGCGTCGTGTGTTTTTTGGAACCGATCGCGCTCTACCACCAAAAAGACCTCTACGAAGACGGCGACGGCCGCTGGCTGACCGACTACCCCCCGCCCGGCGATATCCTCTTGCCCGGCGAAGTGCAGGTGTACGGAGAAAACGCAGCGGACAAAAAGCAAACGGACGGCGATACCCCCGGCGATATCCTGGTCGTGACGTATGCGAACGGCGTGCGCCTGAGCCTGCGCGCGACACGCCGCTCGGCGAACGCCCAAAACATCGCCGTTCTTGACTGTCGCTGGCTCAACCCGCTGCCCCTCGCGGCGATTCGCGCCGCGGCGAAGGGCAAGCGCAAGGTCGTGGTCGTCGATGAATGCCGCGCGACTGGCGGCGGCATCGCGGACGCGGTCATCGCCGATCTCGCGGAGCACGGCTACAAGGGCGAACTCACCTCGGTGCGCGCCGCCGACTGTTTCGTGCCGCTCGGTCCGTCCACGGACGCGATCCTCGTGACCGAAGAACAGATCGAGGAGGCGCTCGCGTGAGCCGAATCGCCCTGTTCCTGCCCGGCCGCGGGTCGTACACGAAGCGAACGCGCAAATCGCTGCCGGACGGCCATCCGTTCGTCGTCCGCGCCGAGGAGTTGCGAGCGGAATACGGACTCGATCCGTTGATCGAGCTGGACCGGACCGAGCGCTGGCGTGGTGCGACCCACCTGCGTGCGGACAACGTGTCGCCGCTGATCTGGCTGGTCTCGATGATCGACGCCGAGCGCGCGAAGAACGAACACGATGTCGTCTGCGTCGGCGGCAACTCCATGGGCTGGTACACCGCGGTCGCCGTCGCGGGCGCCCTGTCGTTCGATGACGGCTTCCGGCTCGTGCAGGAAATGGCGCTCCTGCAGATGGAGTACAAGGACGGCGGGCAGATTCTCTATCCGCTGCTCGACGGACAGTGGCGCGTCGACCCGCTTCAGGTCGAACGCGTCGAAAAAGCGCTGGCGGGCGCGCCGGGCGAGACCTTCCGCTCGATTCCGCTCGGCGGCTATCTCGTGCTCGCGGGCACGGAAAAAGGCATCGCCTATCTGCTCGACGCGCTGCCCACGGTCGAAATGGGCCCGAGCCTGTTCCCGTACCGCTTGAAACAGCATGGCCCCTACCACACGCCGCTGCTCGACTCGGTCGCGCACAAGGCGCAGTCGCGGCTCGCGCGGCTCGGCTGGAAGGCCCCCGAAATCGCGCTCGTCGATGGCTGCGGCGCGCGCTGGTCGCCGTGGTCCACCGACCCCGACGCGCTACGCGACTACACGCTCCGCACTCAAATCGTAACGCCGTTCGATTTCACGGCGTCGGTCTCGGCCGCGTTGCGCGAACACGCCCCCGAACTCATCGCGCTGGCCGGACCAGGCAACACGCTGGGCGGCATCTGCGGCCAGATCGCGGTCCAACAGCGCTGGCGCGGCATCGAAAGCCGCGACGACTTCGAACACGTACAGGAAAGCGACCGCCCGCTGGTCTGGTCGATGCGCCGATGAGCCCGAGACGGCCCGCAGCCACTCTGCTGAAGGGCGCGACGATTTTTTACGCGGTTCTCGCGCTGCTCGCGTGGGGCTGGGCGGGCGTGTTCGACATCGCCCTGCTCGGAGAAACATCGCCGTCCGTTCCTGCCGTCTTCCATGGCTTCATCCTGGGAATCGGTGTCGTCGTCTTGTCCGGCGCGCTCTACGCCGGATCACGTTCCGTGCGCCGCTCGTCGGAAATCCTCGAGCAGTTCCTGCGCGGCACGACCGTCCTCGGTGCCGTCTGGCTCGCGCTGATCTCCGGCTTCGCGGAAGAGGTCATGTTTCGCGGCGCGCTGTTCGGACAGCTCGGCCTGATCGGCACGTCGATCTTCTTTGGCCTCTGCCACTTCGTGCCGCTGCGCGCGTTTTGGTGGTATCCGATCTATGCCGCGTTCGCCGGCTACCTGTTCGGCGTACTTCGCGGCAGCAGCGGATCGGTGTGGCCGTGCGTCGTCGCGCATGTCGTTATCAACGGCATCAACCTGTCGTGGCTCGCGTGGCGAGTTCGAAAGCACGGCCGGCGGGTGCGGCGAACAACGACAACAGGAACGGACGGCGATGTTTCCCACGGCGAGGATCCCGACGCGTTTGCGCTGCCGGAAGAGATCGACGTGCCGGACACGTTCCCGTTCACGGTGTGGCGCTACGACTTGCGCGTCGAGCCGTCGGGCACGGATCGTCAGAATCTTCCGCTTTGCCTCGAAGGGGAAAACCTCGCGCTGTTTTCGTACGTCGACCGCGAAGAAGTCTACGACGCGCTACGCGGCGGCCGGTTTATCTTCGCCGAGTCGTTTCGCGCACCGCTGCGCCCGTTCCCCCACGATGTCGCGGCGTTTTCGGCGTACGTGTTCGACATCGTCACGGGCATCGAAGTAGCCGAGCGATATGTAGACGAAACCAGAACCGACGACGTCCGCGCCTGGAAGGTCGTGGCAAGACGCGGCGAATGGGTCAAGGTCCCCCTCGAAGTCCAACAACCCGAACCGGGAAGATTCGAAGTAGACCCCGACGAAGAAGATCAAGGCGTCCTGCGCGCACAGTGGACAACGTACCCCCGCTGGTTCCAGGACGGCATGCGTTTCAAGTACCCGCAACTGCGCGACTTGTAGCCCGTCCGCCCACCGCCGGCTTGTCCGCCATGGCCCGCAAGGGCGACGACAAGAGGCGTCTCTGCGGACGCCGATCCTGATCCCCGATCCCCGATCCCCGATCCCGACTCCCGATCCCCGATCCCGACTCCCGACGCCCGAGCCCGACGTGCCCACCGTAGCGGAACGTTCACGAACGAGGTTCACGTAGACGTGAAGCTATGCCAGACCGACGCGCGGCTCGCCTCTCTTTCTCATGGGCAACCCATACCTGTTTCCACAGGACGAACAGACTCCGGCCGACACCGCCCCCGCCCCCCCCAAATCCAACATGGCGAGCGCGACGATTCTGTCGAGAGGTGCCCGCGCACGGTTTTTCGGCGCAAGCGGGCGGACGAAAGTGTGATCGATCGGTGGGCGTTGCTGCGCGACATCTTCAACGCCCGCCGCAACAAGGAAAAGTTGGCCGACAAGAAGCGAAAGATCCAGACGCGCCCCGGGGTCTGAAAGAATCCCCGGGTCGAAGGGAAGAAGAAAAGCAAGGCGACAAGTCGGATGCCGAAGATCATGGCTCTTGTTCTGTCTCTCGTGCTGGCTTCCTGCAGCGGCTCCAATGATCTTGCGGCGGTCGTGGCGCAGGCACTCCCGCCAGTCTCTTTCGGGGATGCGCCGATGTACGCCCGGGTTTGCGCAAGCGCGAGCGACGCCGACATCGTTGCAGTGTCGTCGTACGAGGACATGAACGTTAACGTTCGCGTACCGGGGTCTGACCCCTTGGTGGAGACAACGATCAACTTCTCGAGTTGTCCCCAGGGCGTTGTGGTCGGCACGGATGACGCGGGCGCCAAGTTCTTGATCGTGTCAACGGTCAACTACGAGACCAACGAGTCGAGCCTGGTGTGGTTCGTCGATACCGACGCAGACGATCTGCCGGATAGCGCGAGCAAAGCCCTGATCGAATCCGTGAGCGATGCTCACATCGTGTCGCTGAGCTATGACCAAGACGACGTCGTAATGTATGCGCTGGACGGCAAGAACGACCTCATCTATCGCTACACGGACACGTCGGGCGACAATGTCCCGGACGCGTCCTCGCGATCGACGATGATCGAGGCGGGCGGAGTCTTGGGCCCGAAGGTCCGTGCGAGAGAGATCCTGGCAGCCACGGCCAACAGCGTGGTGGTGATCCCGACCATGGACTCCAAGCCGGGCCGGTTTTACCCCCTGATCCGTACATTCACCGGCGTCTATCTGGACCTGAAGCATGTGCTCTCGGACACGAACGCGGATGGCGTAGCGGATGCAGCCGTGTCGGACCCTCTTTTTGGATTCCAAGAAAGCGTGGAGAGCGTGCTTGAGCACGGAGACGACACGGTCCGGATCAAGGGCGCAGACGAGACTGCGTACTCGGTCGTGGCGGAAACGCCGGCGGGCGTTCAGGAAGTTCTGGCCACATTCGTCGGCAACGGCTTGGCTCAAGAACTCAGCCTCTCGCGGGATCTGGACGGGGAAGACGAGCTGCTGCTGATTCGTGACTCGGACAACGCGGTGCTCTCTCGCGAACAGGTGAGCGACGAGGGGGCCACACACGTCTACGCTATCACTGGCGTCGGTGCGACCCTCGAGGGCGGGATCATGAAGTTCTCCGGCACCAATCTGACGGGGACCGAGAGTGTGACGATGCGCGTGCAGGGGGCTGACTCATGGACTACCGGAACCGTCACGGGATTCACGAGTGAGGAGCTGACGGTTGCAGTGCCCGACCTTGAACTCGACCCGGGCGACATCAGTCAGTTCGCCGTCCAAATTTCCGACGGGACCACAACGTTGTTCTGTCGGTGGGGAGTTTACGTTCGAGGACAGTAGCAGCCGAGTGGCCCGGCCCCGTGCGACCCGAGCGACTACGAGCGGCTGGGATCAGTCATCTATTCCCAAAGGCGTCGCGTCCGTCAGCTTCCGTCCGATGAGTTTCGCGCCCACGGCGATTCTGGTCAGTCGTTACAGGCCAGGTTTGGCGTGGACGCGGCGTCCAGAATCAGCACAACCTGCCTCAAGTGCGGGCCTGTATCGCCGCCGAAGCCACCGGCCAGGACGGTGGTGCCCTTATTGTCGACGAAGCCGACGTGGCCTGCCATCGCCACGGGCAGTTCGACGTTCGGGACCGTGAAGACCACGACGTCGGGCAGGCCGAACGGGCCGACGGGGAGATACTGGCACACCTCGAGCGATCGGAGCGCGGGCTTGCCGGGCGCGGAGATTTGAAAGCCGCCGGCGGCGAGGGCGCGGCCAAGAATGCCATCGCGGCGGGTCACCGTGTGCGCGCCGCGGCGGTCGCGCAAGAAGTCCGTTGCGCCCCAGACGAAGTTCGAACCGAAGTCGTAGATGAGACACGAGCGCGTGTCGCCGCCGACGAGCATGATCCGGTCGTTATCGACGCGCAAGGCGTCTCCGGAGCGCGCGCGGCCGTCGACTTCCCGTCGCGGACGCAGTTCGTCGCCGTCGAAGAAGCCCGCTTCGCCGAAGAAATTGCCGGTCCCTACGTAGACCTTGCTAAAGCCGAGCGTCGCCATGGTGTGCTGCGCACTCGGTCCGGCCAGCACGCCCACGGCGAGAACGAACTGGTTGCCGTCGAGAATCTCGCCGTCGTCGAGGGGGTTATCCTCGGTCGCATCGCCGAAGCCGCCGGTGATCAGGGCCTTGGCGCCACCCTCATACGCTGCAGCGGCGTGCCAGCGACGCGCCCGGATCATGTCGGGCCCGTTCCCGACCACGCCCGAGATCGGATCGAAGAATTCGGTCGAGCGCAGGGGTTCGCCGCCCGGCGACGAAACGCCTCCGGCAATCAGCACACGCCCGTCGCGCAGGATCGTCAGCGTGTGCTCGGCGCGCGACACGCCCATCCGGGTGGCCAGGACCGAAAACGTGCGCGTCTCGGGATCCCAGACCTCGATGGTGTCGGTCGCAGTGTTCTCGTCCGTGAATCCGCCGAAGATGGCGTACCGACCGTCGGCAAGCTGGATAGTGCGCGCGAGGTAGCGGCCGATGTTCAGGACGTTCGGCCCCAAGTCGATGACCTGGTCGGGTCGCACCGTCAGCGCACCGTTGCTCGTGATGAAACAAACCTCGGAACCGGGCTGGATAAAATCGTTGCCCTCGGCGGCACGAACCGCTCCGACGAAACGGAGCGTGTACTTCACGTTCGGCTCGAGGTCGGCGATGGGCCGCACCTCGAGGTTGTTCGAGTTGAACGCGCGGACGACAAGGTCGATCCCGACCGCCTGGCCGTCCCCGTCGAAGAGACGGATGTTGGCCAGGGTCAGCGTGGACGTGTCCGCGGCCTTGGTAAACGTGACCGCGATCGAACCGCTGACGGGCGCGTCGATCGCCCCGTCGGACGGCACGGTGCCGCTCAGCCCGAATACGAGGACCGCGCGACCGCCGCCTCCCCCACCGCAGCCCAAGGCAAGCCCGAGCAGCAACGCGAACAACAACGCCTGTACGCTTCTCACGCGACCTTCCTTTATAGCCTCACGAGGCCCCCCGAGGCCCCGCCAAAAGGAGAAGTGCCGAATTCCGCCCGAAAATGAGAAAATGCAGGGGGCGCGGGGGCGGGCCGGCAACCAAACATCGCCGTCCGTTTGCTGTGGTCTGAGGCCGCCCCCCATGCGAACCTCCGGCCCGCTCGCCGGTTGATTGTTTCGATGTCGAACTACGAACTTTTCAAGAACGACGACGGGGTCCCGATCAAGGCGTGGGTCCGCGGTGTGCCGCTGGATCAAAAGGCCGTGGATCAGCTCCGGAACGTCGGGAAGCTGCCGATTATTCACCGTTGGGTGGCCGCGATGCCGGACGTGCATTGGGGCATCGGCGCGACCGTCGGCAGCGTCATTCCGACCGCGAACGCGATCATTCCGGCTGCCGTTGGCGTTGATATCGGCTGCGGCATGATGGCCGTGCGTCTCAGCCTCGACGCCGGCGATCTTCCGGACGATCTGCGCCCGATTCGCACGGCGGTTGAGAAGGCGGTGCCGCACGGTCGCACGGACCGCGGCGGGCGCAACGATCGCGGTTCGTTTTCCAGGCCGAGTGCTCCCGCGGAAAAGGCGTGGCGCAAGCTCAAGCTGGGTTACGCCGAGATCATCGACCGGTATCCGCGACTCGATCGCGGCAAGACGGCGCAGCAACTGGGCACGCTCGGCACGGGCAACCACTTCATCGAGGTCTGTCTCGACGAGACCGATGGCGTGTGGGTCATGCTGCATTCCGGCTCGCGCGGCGTGGGCAATCGCATCGGCATGAACTTCATCCAGCTCGCTAAAAAGGACATGCGCGGCCACCTGAGCAACCTGCCGGACAAAGACCTGGCGTACTTCTCCGAAGGCTCGGAACACTTCGACGACTACGTGATGGCCGTCGAGTGGGCGCAGCGGTTCGCCCGCATCAACCGCGACCTGATGATGCAGGCGGTGCTCGACGCGTTGCATCGTTCGAAGCACCTGCCGAAGTTTCGCGCGGACCTGATGGCGGTAAACTGCCACCACAACTACGTGGCCCGCGAGCACCACTACGGCAAGGATGTTTTTGTCACGCGCAAGGGCGCGGTCCGCGCGGGCGAAGGCGATCTCGGCATCATCCCGGGCTCGATGGGCGCCAAGAGCTACATCGTCCGCGGCAAGGGCAACCCCGAGAGTTTCTGCTCGTGCGCCCACGGCGCGGGCAGAGCCATGTCACGCACGGAAGCCAAGCGCCGCTACACCGTCGACGACCACATCCGCATGACGGAGGGCGTGGAATGCCGCAAGGACGCCGCGGTGATCGACGAGACCCCGGCGGCGTACAAACCGATCGACAAGGTGATGGAGGCGCAGCGAGATCTGGTGGAAGTGGTCCACACGCTGAAGCAGGTCGTGTGCGTGAAGGGGTAGTAGACCGCCCGTATGACCGCTCGCCAGAATCGCGTCGGGCCGTACCGGTCGGAACCCGATGGCTGAAGCAATGAACTGACCGTGACGCCGCCGCTGCCTTCCGTTCGCACACGGAGGGTCACTCTTTGTAAACGAACCAGTTAATGAGGCCCAAGGGCGCGCCCCACAGAGCTCCTTGCAAGAACCACCTAATCACGCCGTCAAGAGTCTGTGAGGTCGCTCCAGCACACAGGCCACCAGCTGCCCCGGCCACGACTGCGACTAGCGCCATCTCGCGGATCGCAGCGCGCACGTCACCAGCTGTCAACCGCCTCTCCTCATCCTATCCAGTAATTCCGGAGTCGCCCGCCTGTGGACAACCAAGCTCTCAAGCAACGTCACCTGCTCTCGGGCGAGTTGATCGGCGCACTCGAAGAGGTCGGCGCGAACCACGGCATCCTCCTGTGGACTGTAGAGCAGGCTGTCAGCGCTCGTTTCAGTTCCTTGGTGGTCAAAAACGCAAGCGTCCAAGAGATTCGGCATACGTATCGTTCCTCACCTTCTGCTCGGCGCGAACCACCCCAGCTTCCTGTGCATCAGATTGTCAGCCAACGTCAATAACTCTCCCGCATCTGCCACAGACCGTAGCAGCAGTCCTTCACTGGGTAGACACCGTTTTCCTCTACATTTATGGCTTTCCCCTACACTTATGGCTTTCCCGTAAATGTATGGTCTTCGGGCGCCTTCGGCACAACGGGCATGGGTCGCGGCTTGGTCATGCGCAGCGCGGCCCCGCGACGACCCGTGCCCAATGCCGAGGTCACGCTTCCGGCTGCGCGCCGCCCGGGAGATCATCCAAGAAGTCGTCCATGGCTCCGAGAACACGCTCGGCGACCTTCCGAGTCCTCGAGACCTTGAGGATTTGGCGCAGCACGCCGCGGGCCTTGTCGACCGCGACCACAGTACAATCCATACAGTGCGCCGTTTCCTTCGCGGTCCGGCTCAGCACCACATGATATGCATGCATCGCCTGGTTGTATGTAAGCTCCAAAACGGCCACGACGTGGCAAAATGCGGGCCACGATATGCCGCCGCCGAACCAGTCGGGCGGCTCGGGGCCGAAGTTTGCCGGACCTAGACTTCTCCGATTTCTTGCCATTTCCGCCTCCGGAGCTCTTGTGCTCCACTGACTTGTCGATCCAGACCGATCAGTTCCGCAAACCGAAGCTGCAATTATCTGCGATAGTAGGCAGGCGTCAACCCCCTTTCATGCCGGAGATTATCGATGAGTCGCGTGATCCTTGTTCTCAATGCTCTCGTACTTTTGATAAACTTTTATGTCTCGTACGCGAGTTCGAACTCGCAGATCGGGCTCTTGCAGTCCACGGCGCGTGCCACGAACGTTCCGCAACGCGTCGGCGTCACCCGGGCCGACGATGTCGCGTTCCTCCGCCTGGCGCAGTCGCTCAACGGGGCGATCCCCGCGGATCGCACGGCAGCGCTCACGAAAGCCCAGTTTCGAGCCGTACGCGATGCGATGCGGATCTACCGGCAGGCGATCCGGGCCGGGGTCGGCGATGCGCTGGACGGCGACGCCTCGGTGCCCGCAAAACCGGAACTCGACCAGATCGGGAAACAGGTCCGACTCGAGGTCGAGGAGGTTCTGGGCCGCGCCATTCGAGGCGACAATCTGATACGGCAGCTTACGACCGCCGTCATTCGGTTCGGATAGCCGGCGCCTCTCGCTACGGCAGCTTCGCGACCGCGAGCACCTTCGTCGGCGGGCCGCCCTTGGCTCCGCCCTGCGGTTCCAGCGAGACGGCAAAAGCATCGCCGTCCGTGAGCTGTTTCACGGTGATCTCTCGCTCTTTGACGATCCCGAGGCTGATCGGCTTGCCATTGCGGATGCGCCAGAGTTCGTAGTCGCGGCCCGGCGGCGGTTGCAGCTTGTCGAAGGTCACGACCGCGCGGCTCGCGTAGAACGTGACGTGGCCGAGGCCCGCGAGCGGGATGTCGATGCCGCGTTCCTGCTCGTCGCGCGGAGTGAGAAACAAGAACAGCGCGGCGGCGGCGGCCGTCGTGGCGAGGGCGATCAGCAACAGCCGGCGGCGGCGCGGGGGGCGGGTCGCTTGCAGGACACGCGTGCGTAGTTCCGGGGGCGGCGCGGCGACCGGCGCGGTCATCGCCAGCAGCAGGACCGCCTCGTCGAGTTCCTGCGTTTCCGGATCGACGAAGTCGCGGGCCAGGAACGTGTCGAGCTCGGACTGCTCCGCGGCGTCGAGCGCGCCGAGCGCATGGCCCGCGTACAGTTCGAGGAAGCGCTCGCGCTCGCTCATGACGCGGCCTCTCCGGCGAGCCGTTCGCGCAGCGCGAGCAGGCCGCGGCGGCACCACGTCTTCACGGTGCCGAGCGGGTAACGGGTGTGCGCGGCGACTTCCGACTGGGTCATGCCCTCAAAAAACGCAAGCTCCAACACCTCGCGCCAGCGCGGGTCGATCTCTTCGAGCGCCCGGCGGACACGGGCGTGACGCTGCACGTCATCCAGACGTTGCACGGGGTCCTGCGAGGGTCTCGGTACGGGCGCGGGCATCGAGGATTCCGCCCGCCGACGCGAATTCAAGCTGCGCCGACGGTCCAAGGCACGTGAACGCACCATCGTGACGAGCCAAGCGGCGGGCGTGCCACGCTTCGGATTGAACAGATCGCGCGTGCGCCACCACTGCAACCAGACCTGCTGCAACACGTCCGCGGCATCCGCGGGCTCCCCGAGAATGCGCAACGCGACGCCATACAGCATGCCGCCATACCGGTCGTACAAATCAGCAGTCGCTTCACTCGGGACCATGGTCGTTCGTTCGATCTACGAAAAAACTCGCCGACCGGATTCAGGAAAAGTGGGATTAGGGGGCCCGGGGGCAACGGGAGGGAAACTGCGCGCCCATACCCGCCCCAGCGCCAGAAGGCGCAACGGCGGACCCGAACCCGACTCCCGAACCCGATCCCCGATCCCGTTCGCGACCGAACGACACGGCTCACGTCGAAGGGAGTGCCGTATGACGACAACCGACCTCTCCGCGGCTTTCCGGATCGGGGTCCGGGATCGGGTGCGGGATCGGGCCATGAGCTCGTGGGCGGATCGGCGGTCGGGGACTCCTGTCGGAAGGGGCGCCCGTCGAAGGAGTCTTCCATGACCGCTGCTTCTCGGACGCCGGGATCGGGGGCGGGATCGGGATCGGGCTGAACTCGCGGGCGGATCGGTTGTCGGGGGACTCGTCTCGGGAGAGCGCCTATCGCCCCCTTCCACTTGCGTGGGGCGAAAGGCGCTCCCCGTCGAAAGGAATCTTCTATGACCGACAACCGAAACTTCTCCGCAGCCTCACGGGGCTCTCCCTTGGCACCGCACCAGCGGCTTGATGTTTATCGCTTGGCGATCCGGCTGTTTGCTGGAGTTGAAGAATCCGCCGCTTCGTTTCCTCGTGGATACGGAGCGATCAAGGATCAGTTGCGGCGTTGCGCAACGGGTACGGTGCTCAACATCGCCGAGGGTGCGGGGCGCTGGAATCCCGCCGACAAGGCTTACCGCTACACCATTGCGCAGGCGGAGTGTCTGGAATGCGCTGCCGCGCTCGAGATGGCCACGATCGTCAGGGTCATCCCGCAGGAGACATCCGACAAACTAATGTCGTACGCGAATCGAGTCGGCGCGATGCTGACTCGGCTCATCCAGAGTCAGCGCGCACGCACCCCGGGTTGATCCCCGGGGTCGCCGTAGCGCTTTTCTGCCCGGCGATCACACCACAGCTGCTCAACCAAAGCCGCGCGCCAATCCCCGGCGAGCGCTACGTCTTACGCGAACGTCGTTCGTGAACGTGAACGATCGAACAGGAACATCGCGGTCGGTATGCGCGGGGATCGGGCTCGGGAGTCGGGGGCGGGGTCGGGTTCGCCGCTGCGCCTTCGGCGCTGGGGCGGGATGAATTCGCGGGCGGACTGGTTGATCCCGGGCCGGGCGGCTCATTTTCTCGCCATTCTTCTTCTGGCCTTCGTGTGCTTCGCGCCCTTCGTGGTTGCCCCTCGTTCCTCTCATTCTCCGTGGACCTCCGTGGCCCTCCGTGTTTACTTCTGAGCGTCGATCGCGCCGCGGTTGCTCGAATCCGAACCGTACGTCGGCACCGGTAAGCGCTACGTGAACGTCGTTCGTGAACGTGAACGTCGAACAAACATCGCCGTCTGTTTGCTTACGGCGCTACTTGTTCCCCTTCACTGCCCTGGTTCGTGGAGTCGGGCGAGCACTAGTCCACAAGTTCGTTGTGGATTGAGGCGGTGACCAGCAGCGTGCAGCCGCCCTTGGTCGAAAGCGGGCCGTGTTCTGTGCCTTCTTCGAAGCGGGAGTAGTCGCCCGCCTTCATGTCCAGACTGCCGTCCTTGAGGTCGCCGGAGACGACGTAGCACTCCTCGGCGCCCGCGTGGCGGTGGCAGGGGTAGGCGGCGCCGGGTTCCATGCGCACGAGCACCGTCTGCTGGTCGGATTCGTCGTCGCGGTGCAGGACGCACACTTCTACGCCGGGGACGCCGGTCGGGACCCAGTCGGCGTTGTCGTGGCGGACCACCGTGAGGCCGCGCCGGGCGCGTCGGACCACGCGGACGCGCAGGCTCGCGGGCGGCTCGGCTTCGGGGGCGGCGTGGACAAACTGGTCCGAGGCGCGCCGGAACTCTTCGACTTCACGACGCAGTTCCGGATCGGTGCGCATCGCGCGCTCGAACGCGGCGGTCTCTTCGGGGCTGAGCGCCCCCAGGGCGTAGAGCTCTAGATGATCTCTCACAACTGCACCTCGGCCAGAACGCCGCGCAGTTGGCGCATGCCGGTCCGGATTCTGGTCTTGACGGTGCCCAGCGGCTCGCCGCGCGCCTCGGCGACCTGCGAATACGACAGGCCCTTGAAGTACGCGGCTTCGATGCACTCGCGCTGCTCGGGAGGCAACGCACCGACGGCGGCGCGGACCAGCGTGGCCGCCTCGCCTGCTGCGGACACCTCGTCGGGACGCGGCGCCGCGTCCACAAAGGCCGCGCTGTCTTCCAGCACGGTTTCGCGGTCGGCACGCCGGCGTTTCTTGCGCAGGTGGTCCAGCGCACGCGAGCGGGTAATCGTCAGCAGCCACGTCAAGGGGCTGCCGCGCTCGCCATCGAAGCTGTCCGCCTTGCGCCAGACCTGGTCATAGGCGTCGAGCGTGGCTTCCTCGGCCGAGGCGGCGTCGCCGACGATACGCAGCGCGAGACCGAACGCGCGCCGGCGGGTCTTGTCGTAGAACTCCGCGAGCGCGTCCGGATCCCCCGCGGCCATACGCCGCAGGTACCCGCCGAGCACTTGAAATTCGTCGTTCAAACCGAGCCACATCCTAAAGAACCTACGCCGGGGCCTTGGGATCGGATTGCGCTTTTTTTCTTGGATTTCCGCCAAATCCGGAGGCGCCGCTGCCGCGTAGTCACCAGCGTTCCCGCCCCGCGAGCGGGGCAACCGGTGTGGCCACCGAACGCAACTCACCCTTTCCCCCGACCCCCCAAAACCAATCGGGTCAAAGACCCCACGAATCAGAACCATGAGACAAACGATCGTTTTCTTCGGCCTCGCGCTGGCCGCGCTGCTGGGCACCGCCCTGGCGACGAGCCACCGCGAAGCCCCGGGCACGACCAAACGCCCGAAGGTCGACTCGACCGACTTCTACATGTTTCGCAGCTACGAGCCCGGGCGTGAGAACTACGTCACGATCGTGGCGAACTATCAGCCGCTCCAGGAGCCGGGCGGCGGACCGAACTACTTCTACCTCGATCCGGATGCCCTGTATGAGATCCACATCGACAATGACGGCGATGCCGTCGAGGACCTGACCTTTCAGTTCCGCTTCAAGAACGACTTCAAGGGCCTGACCGTGCCGGTCGGTCCCGAAGGCGACAAGCAAGACGTCGAGGTCGCGCTGGTCAATATCGGCCCGTTCGGTGCCGACAGCGACGCCGCGCTCAACGTGATGGAGACGTACTCGCTCACGATGGTCGAAGGTGATCGCCGAACCGGCACCAAGACCGCGCTCACCCACTCGAACGGCCAGACCGCGTTCGGCAAGCCGTTCGACAACATCGGCTCAAAGTCGATCCCGGACTACGACGCGTACGCCCAAAAGTTCGTGCACGAGTTCAACCTTCCTGGCGCATCGATGCCCGGCCGCGTGTTCGTCGGCCAGCGCAAGGACCCCTTCGTCATCGCGCTCGGCGACACGTTCGACCTCGTTAACCTCAACCCGCTCGGCTCCGAGTCGGGCAACCGCGACACGTTCGCCTGCTACAACGTCACGTCGATCTGCATCGAGCTTCCGATCGGGTTCCTCACGAGCAACGGCGAAGAGGTCATCGGTGCCTGGACCGCCGCCAGCGTGCGACAGGTCAGCCTCGCCAACCCGAAGCCTTCCAAGAACGGCAAGGGCGCGACGGTCGATGGCGGCGCGTTCGTGCAGGTCTCGCGCCTGTCCGGCCCGCTCTTCAACGAGCTGCTCGTCGGCCTGCGCGACAAGGACCGCTACAGCGCGGCGGAGCCCAAGGACGACGCGCAGTTCGACACCTACGTCAACCGCCCGACGCTCCCGACGCTGCTTGAGATTCTCTTCGGCGTGACCGCGCCGACGCTGTTCCCGCGGGCCGACCTGCGCCAGGGCTTTTTGACCGGCGTGCCCGGCCTGAACCAGCCGGCCAACGTCGTGCCCGGCGAGATGCTGCGTCTTAACACCGCGATCGCACCGACACCGCACGCCGAGCAGAGACGCCTCGGAGTCCTCGAGGGCGACCTCGCGGGCTTCCCGAACGGCCGCCGCCCCGGTGACGACATCGTCGATATCGTCTTGCGTGTCGCAATGGGCGTGCTCTTGCCCGAAGACGTGGCCCCCAGTGGCCAGCTTCCGTTCACCGACGGCGCGTTCGCTGACGCGAGCGTCGTCAACCCCGCCTTCCCGTACCTGAAGACGCCGCTCGCGGGCAACCTTGCGGGCAACAAGGAGTAGCCGTGAAAAAGCTCGCCCTTCTTCTCGCTCTCGCCGCCGCCGGATGCAGCTCCGGCGGCGGCGCCCAAGCCCCCAACGGGCAGGCGACACAGGTCAGCCTCCCGCAGTTTGTCCGCGATCTGGTCGCCGCGACCGCTGACGACACCGACCCCGTCGACCTCACCAACGTCGAGGTCCTCGACATCGACACCCTGGACGACTTCTCGGACCTCTTGCAATGACCCGAGTCGTCGTCCTGCTCCTTCTGGCCGTTCCCGCACTCCCCCACGAGTTCTGGATCGAGCCGGACCAATTCAACACCGAGCCGGGCCAGTTGGTCCGGCTCGGACTTCGGGTAGGCGACGGCTATCCCGGCGAAGCCTACGCCCGCAACCCGCGTCACGTCCGCCGTTTTTTTGTCCGCGAGGCGGGCCAGGACATCGCTGTCCCGGGCCGACCCGGTGCCAACCCCGCGGGAGCCGTCAGGCTGACGCGTCCCGGCCTCGCGGTCGTCGGCTACCGCAGCCACGCGACCCGCATCGAACTCCCGGCCAAGAAGTTCAACGCCTACCTTGCCGAAGAGGGCCTGACCCAAATCATCGCCGTCCGTAAGCTACGGGGCGAACTGAACAAACCCGGACGGGAGCTGTTCTCGCGCTGCGCGAAATCACTGATCGCCTGCGGGCACGGCAAGGGCCTCGACCAACGCCTCGGACTCGAGCTCGAACTCGTCGCCGACGCCAACCCGGTCCGCATGCTCGCAGGCGCCACACTCCCGGTGCGGCTGTTCTTAAAAGGCAAGCCGCTCCCACGCGCGCTCGTCCTCGCGTTCCGCCATGGCGAGTCGAAGCCGGCGCTTCGAGTGCGCACCGACAAGGCCGGCCGCGCCCGGCTCGACCTTTCCGGCGGCCGCTGGCTGATCAGCGCGGTCCACATGCGCCCGGCGGCCAAGGGGTCGAACGCGGACTGGGAGAGCCTCTGGGCATCCCTGACGTTTCAGCGCAAGGCGAAGCGGAAGAAACCTGCGAAGCGCGAAAACCCAGCGAAGCGCGAAAAACCGCGGGCGAAAGCAAATTAGGGAGGCGGGGGCAGTCGCCGCGCGAATAATGGCCTTCGGCAGCGGGTAGAGCCGCACGAGTCCACCCGTTGGGGGTGGTTCCAGCGATAATGCTCGCTGCCGGAGGGACGCGTGGAACATAACGTCTATCTATACAGCGCTTGGGTTGGCTGCACGCTGATCGTTGCCCAGGTCGTTCTCCAGGTCTTCGGGATCATGGACGACACCGACGTGGATACCGGCGCCGATGCCGCGGACACCGGCATGGGTGACGCAGGACATGACGGGCACGGCAACCTCTTCTTCGGCATCCTGTCGTTCAAGACCCTGTCCGCGTTCGCCGGATTCTTCGGCCTCACCGGCCTCGCCCTGATCGACGCCGGTTGGGGCCTCGCCGCGCGTGTCGCCGGTTCGATCGGCGCGGGTTTCGCCAGCATGGTCGTCATCGGTTGGCTGATGCGCAGCCTGTCGCGCCTGAACGCATCCGGCACCGTCCAGATCGCCAACGCCGTTGGATGCGCTGCGACTGTCTATTTGCGCATCCCGGCAGGCAAGGAAGGACTCGGCAAGGTCACGGTGGAGTTGCAGGGCCGGAGCCTGGAACTACCGGCGCTGACGGACGGCGAGGCCATCGAAACCGGCCGCCGCGTGCGCGTGGTCGCCGCGGACGGCAGCACCCTCACCGTGGAACCCGCTTGAAGCGCAACATCGGCCTCACGCCCGCGACGCCGGGAGCACGACGAAGGTCTAAGAAAGGGAGGAACCAGACATGAATTTGGCCTATTTGCTCGCAGCCGCGCCCGAGACGGGTGTGCTGATCGCCGCGTTTGCCGCGATCGTTTTCTTCAGTTTCGTCATCCTGATCGTCAAGCGCTACAAGCGCTGTCCCTCCAATAAGATCCTCGTGGTCTACGGCAAGGTGGCCGGCAGCGAGGTCGCCCACACGGTTCACGGCGGCGGCGCGTTCGTCTGGCCGGTCATCCAGGACTACGAGTATCTCGACCTCGATCCGCGCCAGATCGAAATCCCGCTCAAGGGCGCGCTGTCGCTGGAGAACATCCGGGTCAACGTGCCGTCGGTGTTCACGGTCGCGATCGGAACCGAGCCGGCATTCATGCAAAACGCGGCGGTCCGCCTGCTCAGGCTGCGCCCGCAAGAAATCGAAGCGCAGGCCCGCGACATCATCTTTGGACAGCTTCGCCAAGTGATCGCCTCGATGCGGATCGAGGAGATTAACCGCGATCGCGACTCGTTCTTGTCTTCGATCCAGGAGTCGCTCGAGCCCGAGCTCAAAAAGATCGGCCTGCTCCTGATCAACGTGAACATCACGGACATCACGGACGACTCCGGCTACATCGAGGCGATCGGCCGCAAAGCCGCGTCCACGGCCATCCAGCAGGCGGAGATCGACGTCGCCGAGCAAAAGAAGAAGGGTGCGGTCGGGATCGCGAAAGCCAACCGGGAAAAGGACATCGATGTCGCGATCGCGCAAAAGGAACGCGACATCGGCACGAAGGACGCCGACAAGGAACGCGTGATCCAGGTCGCGAACATGGAACGCGACGCCCGGATCGGCGAGGAGCGCGCGAACGCGGAACGCGACGCGCAGATCGCGGACGCGGAGCGCGGGAAGCGCGTCGCGGTCGCGGAGGCGAACGCCACGGCCACCGAGGGCGAGAACGTCGCGCAGGCCAAGGTCGCCGAGGCCAACGCCGAGCTCGCGGTCAAGCGCGCCGAGGCGTACGAACGCGGCGAGACGAGAAAGCGCGTCGCCGAGGCCAACGTCCTAAAGGCGCAGTATGAGGCGCAGGCCGAAGCCGCACGCTCCGAAAAGGAGAAGGTCGAGGCCGAGAAAATGGCCGAGCTCGTCGCGGTCGCCAACGCGCAAAAGGCGCGCGTCACGGTCGATGCGGAGGCGGAAGCCGACAAGCGCCGCATTCACGCCGAGGGCGAGGCGAAGGCGATCTACGCGAAACTCGAAGCCGAGGCACGTGGCCAGTTCGAAATCCTCCAGAAGAAGGGTTTGGGCTTCGCCGAGATCGTCGCGGCCTGCGGCGACTCGCAGTCGGCGTTCCAGATGCTGATGCTCGAGCACATCGACAAGCTGTCCGAGACCGCGGCGCAGGCGATCAGCAACATCAAGTTCGACAAGATCGTCGTGTGGGACGGCGGCGCGGGCGGCGCAGGCGGCACCGACGGCAAGAGCGCCACGGCCGGCTTTCTGTCCAACCTCGCCGGCAGCCTG
This sequence comes from Planctomycetota bacterium, assembly GCA_021776735.1. GTDB lineage: Bacteria > Planctomycetota > PLA2 > PLA2 > PLA2 > JAJFFH01. The sequence continues at coordinate 94,182 of JAJFFH010000041.1, forward strand.
CCTCCCATGCTGCACATGATGCGCGACATCGGCGGCGTCGAGATGCCCGAGTACTTCGCCAAGATGGTCGAGGCCAAGGAGAAGGAGAAGGAAAACGAACAGACAGGAACGGACGGCGATGCCTCCAAGGACGCGACCAAAAAGCCGGACGGCGGCGGCTCCGGAGGCCGCAAGTCCAGAAAACGCGGCGGCAGAGACCCGGAAACGCCCAACGTCTAACCGGCCCCCGCCCCCGCTCCTCCCCGCCCCCCCAACCCGGTTTCAACGCGCCCGTCGCTTCCGCGGCGGGCGCTTCTCTTTTGCTTGTCGGGTACGCTGCGCGCATGGCGAAGCTTGAGCGCATCTGGATCAAGAGAACGGACAAGAGTCCGCGCATGGACCCGCGCGACCGCGCGACGATGGTGACCGACTACGGTCTCGAGGGCAACGCCGACCACGGCGGCAAGCGGCAGATTACGATCCTGTCGGCGGAACGCTGGGCGGAGGCTGTGCGCGGTCTTGCCGCCGATCTCGATCCCGTGCTGCGCCACGCCAATCTCCTGGTGTCGGACATCGATCTCGAAGACAGCTGCGGCCGCACACTGCGCGTCGGCAACTGCCGCATCGAGATTCTCGGCGAGACCAAGCCGTGCAGCTTCATGGACCAGCAACACGCGGGTCTGCTCGACGCGCTTAAGCCGCATTGGGGCGGCGGCTGCTACGGCAAGGCACTCGACGACGGCGACATCCACGCCGGCGACGCCGTCGCCTGGGAGTAGCAACCTCGCGCGCGACCATCGCACCGGGCACTTTCGTGTCCCGTTTATTTGAGATCGCATTTGCGTGCAGGGTGCCCAGTGATAACCAATACCTGGCGGCGCACAGTAAACCCCATTCCCCTTCTACGATCCCCTGTCGCGCGTCGCCGTTGCTCCGACATTCCCGTTCCGGCTCGCTGTTCCCCAGTAATGTGGGGACGGCCCTCCCATGGCCGACTCCTACACCGGAACGGAACAACCGGCTCCGTCGTCATTTTGCACTCTTGGCGGCGGGGCCACCTTTCATTTGCCGGCATGGCCGGCAAATGAATAGCGGTTGGGGCGTCCCCGCGCATGCGGACCCGAGCGGATCCGTACTGAGCGACCCCTCCCGACGTCGAACCGAACGCATGAAATGAGAGCGATTGACAAGCCGCGCGGTCATCAGTCATCCGCAGGCACGGGGGTTGTTCGACGGCCCGCATCGCACGCGGGCGGGTGGTTCGTCCGCCCCGCTAGAAATCGTCGCGCAGCGCGACGATTTCATCGCCGTCCGTTTGCTGCCTCGGATCTCCGTCCCCACCGAACCCTATCAGGACGTGATTTCTTGGCGGCCCACTTGCCTTCGTCATACCCAGTGCTAAGCCTTACCTGGAAACACACAGTATTGGATCCGGCACTGTTGTCTCGCTTCGGGACGGTCGGATCCGCCTAGGAAGAACACACGAATCGACACCATGCACGAGACCCGATTTATCCGCCGCGGCGGAGCCCGACACTCGCAGCGGGGCACGATTCTGGGTGTGGTCCTGTTTATCGCAACCGCCGTCGCGGCGCTTGCGGCGATCACGTCCGGACGCGTCGTCACCGAGACGAAGATGCAACGCACGCTGGAGCAGGAGACGCGCGCCTACAGCGAGGCGTACGCCCAGCTTCAGATGGCCCTCAACGTCGTGAATACGAGCGCGTACAACGACAACAACGAAAACCTGGAACTCAAGTCCTCGATCGAAGGCGGGCACGGCGGCACCGCCGGCACCGGGGAGGGCGAGAAAGTTGCCGAATGGCTGCAGGACCCCGAAGGAGTCGTGCACGGCAAGATTCGCGGCACCGACGTGCGCGTCTATCGCGGCAAGGACTACCTGAAGCGGCTCGCCGACCTGAAGGACAAGCCGGTGGGCAACGTCGATCCGGACAACGACTCGCGGTCGTACTACGTCCTTGAGGCCGCTGGCCGGTCGGGCCGCACGACACGGCTCGTTTCCGCCCTCGTGCGCGAGAACCAGCCGTTCAGCTCGTTCGTGTTTTTCCAGAACCGCCATCCGCTTGGCGTGTCCGGCGCGCCCCGCGGGTTGATTCACAGCAACGACGCCTTGGCGTTCTACTTCCCGAACGGGGACTACACCGACGGCGTTTCGGCGGTCAACGGTTTCGAGTACGAGGCCGGCGCGACCCAGGGGAACACGTCGATCAACGACGGCAACCCCGAGGCCACCGAGATCAGGCTGGACGAGGCCGACTTCGACGAGCTCAAGACCAAGGCCGACCTGTTCGTGGGCGACACGGACCTCGACGCCGACATGAAGCTCTACGACGACGGACGCGTCCGAATCCGCCAGTACACGCAGCCGCGCTGGGAGCAGATCGAGCGCACCTACGAATACGAGGTGATCACCGGCTACGAGACGGACACGGTCACCGAGACCCAGCAGGTGCAGGTCGGCACGACCACCGAGACGCGCACGCGCACGGTCCAGACCGGCACGACCACCGAGGAGTATGAGTACACCTACCAGGTGCAGGTCGGCACGACCACCGAGACGCGCACGCGCACGGTCCAGACCGGCACGGTCACCGAGGAGCGCACGCGCCAGGTTCCGATCTACGACACCCGCACCGTCACCTGCACGCGCCAGGTGCGCATCTTCGTCCCCTACGACGATGGCAGCGGCGGCACGGCGGTCGGCGGCGGCGCGGAAGGCGTCGCGGGCGAGTACCAGTGGGTCACGGAAGAGTACGAGTGCGAAGAGACCTACATCTCCGGCTACGAAACCGAGACCTACACGGTCGAGGTTCCCGTCTACGAGGAAGAGACCTACACGGTCGAGGTCCCCGTCTACGAGGACCGCACCGAGACACGCACGCGCGAAGTTCCCGTCTACGAGGAAGAGACCTACGAGGTCGAGGTTCCCGTCTACGAGGAGCAGGAGGTCCAGGTCGAGCAGGAGTCGCCGATCTACGAGACCCGCGAGTACACCTACTTCGAGTGGCAGCACTTCCCGCCGGAACTCCAGTCAACCGACTGGGTCACGATTCCCGAGAAGGGCGGCACGATCTACATCGAGGGCCGCATCACGAAGCTGCGCGGCGAACTCAACGGCCGCCTGACCATCGTCGGCAACGAGAAGGTGCGCGTCACCGGCAGCATCCAGTACGTCGATGACGACGGTGACGCCGCCATGGTCAACGGCGACGACTACGGCCAGGAGTACGGCCGCAACTCGGACTACAACGGCCACAGCGTGCTCGGCGTCATCGCCCGCGACGACATCCTGTTCACGCACAACATGCCGAGGAACGCGGAGATCAACGCGACGCTCCTGTCCGCGACCGGCCGCGTCGGCATCTCCGGCTTCGAAATCTCCGAGGACGGCGAGCCGGTCAAGAACCACTACTACGGCCTCGAGTGGGAAGAAACCCTCGTCGAGGCTGCGTACGACTACACAGACTACAAGACCAAGACGTTCCGCAAGGACTCGCTCCGACGCCTCGGCGGCATCGTCTCGAACGACCGCATCCTCGAAACGTTCATTGGACAGCGAAACGACGGCACGGCATTCGTCGACGCCGGCTTCAAGCGAGGCCGCATGCGTTACGACTACAACCTGCTGTTCAACCCGCCGCCCAACTTCGTCGAGGTCCCGCGGCCGGTCGTCACCTCGATCGTCCCGATCTACTTCGTCCGCAATGGCGACGACTAGATCATCCAATCCCCAGATTCCCCGATTCGCAGATTCCCCGGCGGGCGGCCCAAGAGGTCGCCCGCCTTTTTTCGTTTGAAGGGCACTCGGAGACAGCAAACGGACGGCGATTTTCTACAATTTCCGCGATGATCCAGCTCAATCGTCTGGAGGGCTTTTATTGGGTCGCCAAAACCGGCGGCTACGCCAAGGCCGCCCGAGCGTTTCCCTATCCCATTACGCAGCCCGCCGTCTACCAACAGGTGAAGAAGCTCGAGGCCGAGGTCGGCGTGGCGCTGTTCGAGCGAGCGGGCAAGGACACGATCCTGCTCACGCCCGCCGGTCGCAAGCTCCACGAATTCGTCGAGCCGTTTTTTGCGGAACTCAAGGCGCTGACCCGCGCGCTGCGCGCCGGCGATCTCGGCGGCGAACTGCGCGTCCAGGCGTCGGCGCTGTTCTTGCGACATCTCATGCCGGCGTGGATCCGCCGCCTCGCGCGGCGCTCGCCGCAGGTGCGGATCGACCTGCAGGAGCTTCCCGAGCGCGGTCCGGACCCGCTTCGAAGCGGCGACACGGACCTCGTCGTCACCTATCTGGACGAGGATCGACCCGGCGTCGAGACCCGCCACATCGCCGATCTGCATGCGTTTTTGGTCCTGCCCGCAGACCATCGGCTCGCGGAACGAAAACAGCCGCGCCTGCGCGACCTCGCCGGCGACCCGTTTGTCGGCTTCACCCCGGGAACCCTGCCGCACGAACTCCAACTCGAGGAACTCGCACGGCACGGTGTGGTTCCGCAGCGCACGATCAACGCCAGCTCGGCCGACACGATCCTGGGCTTTGTCGAGTCGGGCGTCGGCTACTCGCTGGTGCCGTCACTGCGTGAGGACGGCCCACGTCTGCGCGGAGTCGTCGCCAAGCGACTCACCGGCAAGCGCCACCGCTATCCGGTGTACGCCGCCTGGCGCGAGAGCTCGAACGAAAACCCGCTCATCACCGCCGCGCTCGCCGTTGCGCCGACTCCGTAACGGTATGCCCACCCAACACGAGGATCGATCCAGGCGCGGACCGCTAATGGTCTGCTACCCCGGCCACGACGTGCCCGAACTTGCGGGCGTGATCGCTGTCGACTCCGGCGCGGAAGTGTTGATCCAAGGGGTGCCGACAAGGACGGATCTACAGGCCCACCCCGACCTGCGCGCCGTGGTAATCCCCTACGCGGGCGTTCCCAGCCGCACGCGCGAGCTGCTCCGCGAATTCCCGCAGGTTGCCCTGTACAACCTGCACCACAACGCCGCCTCGACCGCGGAGACCGCGATGGCACTGTTCCTGGCCGCCCAAAAGCGCGTGGTGCCGATCGACCGCGCGCTGCGACAACACGACTGGTCGCCCCGCTACAACAGCGACCGCCCCGGCGGCTGCGACAACCAGACAACGGTCGTGCTTGGCTTCGGTTCGATCGGGCGTCGCATCGGGCGTGCGTGCGAGGGGCTCGGCATGAGCGTGATCGGCCTGCGGCGCAGCACACCGGTCCCGCCCCGCGACGCGTTGCCGCAAGCGAGCGCGCTGTTTGTCTGCGTGCCCTGGACCGAGGAAACCGAGGGCCTGATCGGCGTGGAAGAACTCCGGCTGCTCCCGGACGGGGCGGTCGTGGTCAACGTCGCACGAGGCCCGGTCATCGACGAGGCGGCGTTGTACACAGAACTCAAGAGCGGACGCCTCGCCGCTGGCCTCGACGTGTGGTGGAACTACCCGAAGAACGACGAAGACCGCAAACACACGCAGCCCGCAAACCACCCGTTCCACGAACTCGACAACGTGGTGATGAGCCCCCACCGCGCCGGTCACACCGCCGAAACAGAACACCTCCGCCAAACGCACCTCATCCAGGTACTCGCCGCCCTGGCCCAAAACCAAACCCCACCCAACCGCGTAGATCTGGACCGCGGGTATTGAACCCATCCACCCCACCGCCCCCAAGACACCCGGTGGATCCCGCCCCCGACTTGTCCGCCATAGCTCCGCCGGGAGCGACGGCGGTCCCCGATCCGAACCGATCCGAACCCGAGCCCGACCGTTCTCGTTCACTTAGCGCTTGCTCCATACGCGGGAGTCGATCACTCGAACGACCCGCGACATAGTCGCGACCCGATCTCCGATCCCCGAACCCGTTCGCGTTTACGACCGACGTTCTCGTTCACGGAGCGCTTGCTCCATACGCGGGAGTCGATCACTCGAACGACCCGCGACACAGTCGCGATCCGATCCCCGATCCCCGATCCCCGATCCCCGATCCCCGATCCCCGATCCCCGATCCCGATCCCGATCCCCGATCCCCGATCCCCGAACCCGATCCCGATCCCGATCCCGATCCCGAACCCGATCCCGAACCCGACCCGGACCCGGACCCCGATCCCGTTCACGTTCACGAACGACGTTCACGTTCATGTAGCGCTTGCTTGTTCTCATGCCAGCGGGCACGACCCGCGCCCCCTGCGCGAGCGCTCGAATTCTTGTTGGCCTCCAGGCGGGAGGGCGCCTATCGCCCCCTTCCACTTGCGTGGGGCGAACGACGTTCTCGTTCGCGTACCGCTTGCTGCGGCCAGAGGAACGAGTAGCTCGTCGCGCTTGTCTTTCGCTCCCCCTTTCCGCCCGCGCCCCCCTATTCCTCTTCCGGCCGCTTTTTGGGCAGCGCCCAGTTCCAATCGAACCAGCCGGCGGCGCGGACGCCGCCGTCGCTCTTTTGGAGAAAGTCCGCGCCAAAGATCGCGTAGTCGGGGTAGCCGACGCCCGACACGAACGGCAAGAGACCGTAGCCCGCGCGCGCACCTGTGGCGCCGGTGTGGCCGAACACGCCGACCAACCCCGCGTCGTCGCCGCGCATCGGATAGACGAAGACGCAGCCGAGGTCGGTGCCCTTCCACGTCCGGTTTCCGAGCGTGATGCTGCCGCGGCGCACGCGCAGGGGGCAGGCGTCCGGCAACAATCGGGCGAACGCGCCGTTTGTATCCGCGTTGCCGAACAGAATCACGTTGCGGTTCTCGAAGGCGTCTGCGTCGGCCAAGTACGTGGCGTCGGTCACGATCGGCACGTCGCCGTTCGCGCGATACCACCACGCTTGCGCGTCGTGCCGTGCGCGGGCGAGCGATTCGGTGTCGTCCTTGCCGATCACGAAGACAAAGCCGCGGCCGAACGCGCGCTTGAACGGGCCGCTGCGCCCCGGGTGCTTCTCGGTTACGGACCGCTCGCCGACGGTCCAACCCAGACGCGTGAGAAAGAACTCGGCGTCCGACGCCGCGTGCACAACCTGGCCGTCGATCACAAAACGCCGTGCGTCGCCCTCCAGCCCGACGCCGAAGCGGCGCACGTTCCTGGTCTCGATCTCAACCCGCCCCACGCGACGGCGGGCCTGCACGCGGGCGACCTGTCCGTACTCGTTGGGTTGCAGGATCGAAACCCAGTGGTGGTGTGCGTCGATCGAGGGGTCGGCCGTCGCGAAGTCGAGCTGGTCGGGATCACGGTTGCGCTTCGTGCGCCGAAACAAATCGAAGATTCCCGGAAAATCCACGCAATCGACACCCTTGGAACGCGGGCCGTTCCACCAGTGCTTCTTGTCCGGCTCAAAGTGCACCTCGGGCGCCGCGCCCGCGTCGCGAAGCGCCTTTTCCATGCGGCGGCCCTCGCTCGCCGGTACGTTGTCGTCCGCCGCGCCATGCAGGATGAACGTCGGTAGCTGCACGAGATTGGTGACCAGCGCAAGGGTGTCGGAGGAGAGATCCGCCGCGTGCCAGAGCGCTGCGCGCTTGGACGGCTGCGCACCGCCGCCGACGTACGAGGCAAACGAACACCAGCCCGCCGACGGCGCGATCGCGGCAAAACCGTCCGGATCGTTTGCCCCAAGGTGCCACGTTCCGTGCCCGCCCATCGAGTGGCCGGTCAGATACAAGCGGCTTCGATCCGCGCCGGTCCACGCGACCGCGTGCTCCAGGACCTCGTACGCATCCGTGCGCCCCCAGTCCTGCCAGTCGAAACCGAACGGGCGCCGGTTCGTCGGGGCAACGATCCACAGATCGTCCTTCCGATGGTAGCTGCGCACCTGATTGAACGCATCGACCCCTGCGCCGTGCAACGTCAGGACCATCCCGGCGCCGGCGCGCTTGCGCGGCGCGAGCACCGAGTACTGCTGAACCGTGCCATCGATCCGCGAGCGAAACGTGACCCGACGTACATCCGACGCCTCTTTGACCTTGACCTTCACGGCCGTACGCGCCGCACCGCACGCCACCTCGATATCGAAGACATCGCCGTCCGTACGCTTTTTGCCGCGAGCCCGCCCCTGCACCCGACGCACCCCCAGCGGCACGAGGCCGGCCGGATACGCACGACCGCCCGCGCGCAGCGGACCGGACCAGCGATCGGAAAGATTCATGATCGGCACCGAGAGCAAGAGCCGGTCGCGCCGCCCCTTCACCGCGTGTGGCGCCGTCAGGTCGCGATCCGCAAACAACAATCGCGACTCGCCCGCGAGCGCGGGGTCGTCGAACGCAAAGCGAAAGCGTCCGCGCACGCCGCGCACATACAGGTGGTTGACGCCGCGCCGGAGCTGCACGGGTACGCCCGCGTGGCCACCGCTGTACACGTCGCCGACGAATGCGTCGCCGTTCAGATAGAACACCGAGCCGCCGGGAACGCGGGCAAGCAACACGCTGTCCTCGTCCGAGCGCACGGTCGCATAGGCCATCGCCATCCGGCCGGCGACAAACCCCTTCTCGTTGGGCTTGGCGCGCGTCCATTTTTTCTCGCCGCGAGTGCCACGCACGGCCTCGCCCTCGCGCGGCGGCGCCGCGTCGCGGGGCACGATGTAGCGCGCCAGCAGCGCGCCGGGATTGAACGGGTGCCGCGTGCGCCGATCGACCGGCTCGATGACCAGCCAATCGCCAAAAACCGGTTCGCCGGCGGCAGCCCAGGCCGCGGCGAGAAGGAGAACCAGAAGTACTCGCACGCGCGCAGGATACAAGGCCCGCCCGATCCACGTTCTAATGAGCCACGGTGCACACCTCCCAGCTTTCCCCCTCCCGGCGCCCTCCCCCGCTCTTTTGGTTGCTTGCCATTCTTTGCGCTGCCTTTCCCAACTCCGCGGCCGCCGACGAGGACTCGCTGGCGGGCGAACTTGCCACGCTGGTGGATCTGCCGGATCCCGTGAGCCGCCGCAAGCGTGCGGACGAGTTGGCGAAGCGGGACGATCTTGATCCCAAGAGCGTACGGACGGCGATGCTTTCGTTCGCGCATGTGGGCGGCGCGCGGGCAGGTGAGTACACCCGCGAGGTGACGCTCGTCCTGCCGGGCAAGGGCGGCAAGGGGTATGACGCCGTTGCCGCGACGATCCCGTTGTATGTGCCGCAAAACTACGCGCCCGCACGACCGACGCCGCTCCTTTTGGCGCTGCACGGGGCGGGGGGACGCGGGCTCAACCAGATCGGAATCTGGCGCCACGTCGCGGAGGCTACGGGGATGATCGTCGCCGCGCCTGACGAGCCGGGAGCCAACGAGGGCTATGCGTTTTCCGCCCGCGAGCGGGACGCCGCCCTCGCCGCGCTGCGTTGGGTACGACGCCATTTCAACATCGACGAGAACCGCATCCACCTCGCGGGCGTCAGCCGCGGCGGGCACATGACGTGGGATCTCGGCACGCGCCGGCCCGACCTTTGGGCGTCGCTCGCGCCGATGATCGGCGGGCCCCGTTTCGACACCCGCCGCGGGCAAAACAACCTGCGGTTCATCCCCAACATCGCGCATCTCCCCATCCGCTGCCTGCAGGGCCAGAAAGACCAGGCCGGGCTTATCTTCAACCTGAAGCTCGGGTTCGAGCGTCTCAAGGAGGCCCAGGCGCCCGACGCCGAACTGCTGCTGTTTCCGAAACTCGGGCACTCGTTTCGCTTCGAGTCCGTGAAGTGGTCGAAGTTCCTGCCCGCGGCGCGGCGCAATCCGCTGCGGCGCCGCGTCGTGCGTCTGGCCGCGTCGAAGAGCGAGACCCGCGCGGCCTGGGTGGAAGTCACGCGGCTGGACCGCACGGTCAAGGAAAGCTTCATGCCGCGCGTGGTTGCCGCGCAATGGAACAATCTCGACCTCGACGGCAAGCGCCGGTATCTCGCGGCCGCCGCCGACAAGCGCACGGCGAGAATCGACGCCGAGATGGTCGCGCCGGGTCGTTTTCGGGTACGTAGCCAACGCGTCAAGGGATTTCGGCTGCTGCTGACGCCGGAAATGCTTAAGGCCGGCGCGCCCGTGGAAATCATCTGGAACGGGCGGGTGCGCAAGAAATCCGTCCGCATCAGCAAGCGGGTGCTGCTTCGGGAATTCGCCGAACGGTTCGATCGCGCGTTCGTACCTGTGGCGGAGGTGCGCGTCCCGTAGGCAGGACTCGCGATTCGCGGGTGGTGCCCCTTATAGTCCCCCTCATGCTCGAGACCGCGCAAGAGTGGATCGACCGGCTCGACCTGAAGCCCTTGGAGATCGAAGGCGGCTATTACCGCGAGATCTGCCGATCGGACGAAACCATCGAAGCCAACAAGCTGCCCGTCCGGTATGCGACGCCGCGGGCGATGTACACGTCGATCTACTACCTGCTGACCCCGGAGTCATGCTCGCTGATGCACCGTCTCCAGACCGACGAATTGTTCACGTTCGTGGCCGGCGACCCGGTCAACATGCTGTTGCTCTACGAGACCGGCACGGGCCGCGAGGTTCGAATCGGCAACTCCGGCGAGCCGGGCATCGAGCCGCACTTTTGCGTGCCGCGCCGCGTCTGGCAGGGCTGCAACCTCGAATCAGGAGGCAAGTTCGCCCTGCTGACGGCCACCGTGGCCCCCGGATTCGACCGGCTCGACTTCGAACTCGGCAAGCGCAACGCCCTCGTCGAGACGTACTCGTCGTTTAAGTGGCGCATCAAGTCGCTAACGCGCGCCACCGCCGATTCCGACTCCACGGGACCGACGGCCGACGGTTGATCCGGCACGGCTAGTCCGGCGGCCGCGCTCAACGGAGCGACGCGGACCGAGCGACCCCGGAGCGCGCGGCCCCGGGCCGAGTCGAGCCGTCGCCTCAGCGGGCGATTCCAACGCCTGATCTCCGGCGAATCGGACTTGGCCCGCTCTACTTCGGTTTGCCGCGGGGTGCATCGCCGCCTGTTCCTTCGTCCGCGCTCTCTCGGGTATCGGCGTTCTCCATGGTGTCAGCCAGCACCGTGTCAGCCAGCACCGTGTCATCCAGCACCGTGTCAGCCAGCATGGATCGAACGTACTCCGTCAACCGGGCGTTCACGGACACCCCGCTCTCTCCGCGATGGGTCGCGCGTCCGTCCAGGCTCAGGAACGCGCCGCCCGACGCCTCGATCACCGGCCTGAGTGCCGCGGTATCCCAAATCGCCAGCACCGGATCGAACATCGCCTCCGCTCGCCCGGTCGCGACAAGAAGATGGCCGTAGCAATCCCCCCAACCGCGCGACCGGCCGAATCTGGCGCGGATCGCCGCCAGGAGGCTCTCCTGGCCCACGATCTCGAAGCCGCGCGCGGAGGTCCAGCAGGCCAGCGCTTGCTCCGGTCGACCCTCGTCCGACACCCGCGCCGGAACGACACGTTCGCCCGAGGGCCCGCCGATACCACGCACCCAAAACGCTCCCTCCCTGCGAGACGCGTACACCATTTCGCCGAGTGCGGGCATGTAGATCACGCCGATGATCGGCTCGCCGTCCTCCTCGAGCGCCACCAGCGTGCCGTAGAGCGGGACGCCGCGAGCAAACGACTTCGTGCCGTCGATGGGGTCGAGGATCCAGGTCCGCCCAGTCGTGCCCTCATCGACGCCGTACTCTTCACCGACGATGCCGTCGTCGGGAAAGACGGCCGCGATGTGATCACGCAAGACGACCTCTGCCTCGCGGTCGGCCCGCGTTACGGGTGTGCCGTCACGCTTCTTGTCGAGGCCGAGAGCGGAGCCGCCGAAGTACTTGAGCGTCACGGCGCCGGCCGCCCGCGCGGCCTCCACGGCAAAGCGGAGTGATTGGTTGGTGATTTCCATCGGTGCTGGCCCAAGGATACGGTCCCGGGGATACGGTCCGACGACGAGACGCGGAGGCAGACCGAAAACACGCGGACCGGCGGTCTGCCTCCCTCCACGCGACCGCCCGGTCAATACGGACCGGCGGGCCGGCGAACACGAAGTGACTACTCGATTCTGATCACGGCCTCCCCGCCATTCCTGGGGGTCTTGATCGAGACATTGCGATCGATACGCCGCACCTTCCCGGTTCGAGGATCCGTCAGCACCACCTTGACGAGCACGCCGTACCATGCATCTGAGCGAACACCGGGGTAGACCGCCGCGGCGCGTTTCTGGAACCGAATCGCCATGTTCTCGCACGGAGCACTGATGAAGAGTGTCCCGGTTCCACGCCACATGGCGAAGGTCGCGAGCTTTCCTTCGACTTCCACGCCTCCCGGGAACTTCAGCCGAATGCGGGACGGGTGGGATCGCCCGTTGGGAACCTCTCCTTTGCGCCAGGGAGCGTGCGCCAGCCCGAACTTCGGGTGCCAGCACGTCAGTGTGGCCGACACCGCCAAACGCGGTGGGCGCCGCTTCCATTTCCGGCGATTCGCCTCCACGAAGACCCCAGACGGGTTGTACGACTTCATCAGATTGAGCGCCGTCATATCCAGCCGACCGACACCGATCCATGTTCCCTCCGGCACCGGCCGACCGTCCACCTGGGGCCACTTGAGTTGTTGCGTGACCGCGGCGCCGGACAAATCGATCCGGGCGGTCTTCCGACTGGCGTAACGGTAGCGAGGACCGTCGTCTGCGACCCAAAAGAGGTGGAACGCCGAGTCCGGAAGCACGCGCAGGCCGGTCTTGGTCACTGTTTCGATGCGCCACCGGTCACCGTTCGTGTACCAGCGCCACGCGTCGATCCGACGCGGAGGTCCGGGCGTGGCCGCGGTCCTGTCCGGAATACAGAGCACGTACTGTCGTTCTTCGGCCGGAAGCCCGGCCGGCCAGGCGACCGGGACGAAGCGCCCGCGATCGACGTGCATGACCGTCGTCACTCCCGCCCTGAGAAACGTGCCCGGGGGCCACGCTATCACCGAGTCCCCTATCACCTCGATCATGTTGTCGACCCCTGCGGGAACCGACACCTCCAGCCTGCCCGTCGGGATACCGACCCGACGCACGTCGAACACTGGGGCCCCTTTGTCCCAGCCAGAATGGAAGTGCCGTACCTCGACGCGCAGGCCGCGCAGATCCTGTTGGTTCACGTCTTTGACAACGACTGTCGCGGTCCGGGCCCGTTTGAGTTCCACGCGAACGCGCGCTGGTGTCTTCGCGTTCACCAAGACGACGACCAGGTCGTAGTTGCGGTTGTACACGTACAGCCGGTCACCAACCGAACAGGTCAACTGGGAGCCGCTCGTGGCACGGACGACACGCTCTCCACGGGTCACCGTGCGACGTGCCGCGACCGGCTTGCCCGTGGTCTTGTCAACGGCCGTGAGTACAAGCTGGCGCTCCTCGGCGTGTGCCGATACACCCAGAGAGAAAACACCAAAACACAGTGCGGCAAACCGGATCGCCCGGTCGCGAACGGGGAGCCCCCGGCGATGCCGGGGGCCCTTGCCTGAAAGCATCATCACTCCACCTACTCCACAGAAACTTGGTAGTAGGTCAAGATTCCGTCCTCGGGGGAATTGTGCAGCGTGTCCAGCACCTGAACGCGACCGTTCGGACCGAGCCCCTCGATACGAATCGGAAAGTCGAGGCGGACGGGGCGGTTCGGGTCGGGTTCGAACCGGATCGTGACCGTGTTGCTGCCCACGCCCTCCACCAGCACGTCGCCGGCGTTTTCCGGCAGACCCAGGGACGCAATCGTCACTCCCTCGGCAACGTCCAGCCGCAAGAGTCCGCCCCGAGTCGGGTCCAGCCTGCTCAGATGCAGGGTTCCAGCCGCAATCGACACGTCCGGATCGACAACCTCGATCTCGACCGTGCGGTTCGGGAGTCCCGCCGCGTGCAAGACCGCCTGGGTAAGTCCGGGCGCCGCGGCGCGGACCAGGAAGTGCCCGACCGTCGCGTCCCGATCGATGCTCTTGGTCGCATCCCCCTGCAGATCGATAAGGCCGGTATTGCCGATCTCGACCGACACCGCACGGTCGGAGACCCGATCGCGCGCAAACCTGAATCCGATCGGAACGACCGCGCCTACCGGAACCCGAATCCGCCGCACGGCAAGCCATTGGTCGTTAACCGCCCTGACTGTGATCCGCAGGGTCTGCCCGGCTCCGCGCAGCGTAAGTTCGGCCGTGCCCTCGACATCGTTGAGTTGCAGGGGCACCACCACTTGCGACTCGCCGGCGGGAATCGAGACCGACTCCGGAGGGAACACGAGGAGCCCGAACGGGTCGTTGGTTTCGACAACGAACTCCGAGGCCGCCGTCGAGATGCCGGAAAAGGCGAACCTTCCGACACGCAGGTCCGGCACGGGATCGCCCCGCACCACTTCGACAAAATCGCCACGCCCCGGAGCCTGCGAGCCACCGGCGAACGCGGCCCAGACGGCGGGCTTCGTCGCTCCGGCCACATCGTCGGCCGAGGTCTCGACGGGAAGATCGACCGGTCCCCCGGCTTCCCCGACCGGTGTGAGGATCACCTGGGCCGATCCTGCCTGCACCGCGTGAAAGTGCAATGCGGCAAGCGTGGTTCCCGAACGCACCACAAGCTGTTGCCGTCCGCCGAAGTTCAGGCGTCCGGCGGGCTCGCAGCTCACCTGAAAAGTCAAGGCGCGTGCGAGCGGCGCGGCGAGGGCGAGACGCACGCGACCGGCCAGCGAACCGATGTCGCTCTGAACGCCCCACGGCCTCACGATCGACGCGGCGACACTGGTCGAGTGGACGCCGTCACCCGGTAGTTGCCAGGTAGTCCGAGACCGCGCGCGACGATCGTCACGATTGGGACGCGGTCGCTCCGGTTCAGGAGCCGGTTCGACCGTGTCTGGCGACCCGTCGCCACTTGCGCCTTCGCTGGGACCATGGCCCCCACCGGTCTCCGGTCCGCCGGGATCGTCGCCACCGGAGTCCGGCGCCGGAGGATTCGGACCGCCGCCGGGGGTCGTCGGCCCTCCGGGCGTACCGGGATCGGACGGGGGCGGGGGAGGCGCCTCCGGGTCGGGCTTGGATATTGCCCTCGCCCACACTTGGAGTTCGTTGCGGACCGTGAACTCCTTGAGAGAGACCGTCACGGTGCTACCGTTCGTGGCGGTTCGGGCCACGAGCGTCACGTTGCCGGTCGAAGACACCAGGAAGGACTCCGCAAGTGTGGTCTTCCCCGTAACGACCTTCGTGACGACCAGTGGCTTCGTCTGCCCGGAATCGCCATCCGATCTCGCGTAGCGTCGACTGATACCGACGGAGTGCGCCTCCGACTTGGAGGTAGTACTCGTCGAGTTTCCTCCACTCTCGACACCGTCGGATCCGACCTTGGAGCGGTTGCCTGACGACTTCGAGGTGGTCTCGGTCTGCGTCGTGCTGTCCTCGGACGTCGCCTGCTCCGCAACAACAGCGTTCAGGGAGAACACGTGTTCGACGTCGTGGATATCACGGGCGAGCCCCCGAAGCTTGACTCGCCCCTCGGCGATCGCGCTTCCGGAAATGTCCCAATCCCACAAAAACTGGATCGTGTTCTTGGCCTTGATCTCGCCCCACTCGCCCTTGGCCCGGGAGACTCGGCCCTCCTTCTCGAGCATTCCCCACGCCTGGGAAGAGACGCTTGTCGCGTCGGCGGAGTCAGTGTCGGTCACCTGCCCCTCTGCGCGAAGGGTTGCCCCATGGACCTTCCAGTGGATGTAGTCCGTTGCGGCCCACTTTTTCTTGTCGTCGGCCTTCCCCCCTTGGCGGAGATCGTAGTGCTCCGCTCCGTCGAAGACCTCGCCCTTGTCCGGGTCGTGCTCGGTCTCATCGTTGATGAAACCGCTGCCGGGCTCGCCGATGTTCGCCGGATGCGACGGTGCGGCGTACGCGCTCGACGTAACTTCGCCCGTCGGACCGGCGCACGCGGGCAACACGCCCGGGCCCGCCACGAGGAACACCGCCATCACCGCGGTGAGCCATCGTTGTCGCCGTTGCCGGCGCTCTCGCTTTCGAATGGTTCTCACGTTCTTTTGCTCCTTTTTTTCTCGTCACCCGGCGACGACCGAGTGCTCGTTTCACTTGCTACGGGAGGACTCCGGCGGCGAGCGCCCCTACCCCGCGCTCGCGATGACGACGCGCACGAGCCGCTGCATGAGGTCTCCTTCGTGGAGCGCGGCGCCGCGGAGCGCCATGGCCGTTTCTCGCCCGAGCCGCTGGCGCAACGCGCCGAACAAGACCCGCGCTCGCGCGCCATCAGGCGCGTTCTTTTCCCACTGCGCAGCCGCGCCGCGCAACTCGACGGCGCAGCGCACGACTTCGCGGTACAGCGTCGCCATCTGCTCTTCCGTCAGTTGGTCCGCCGCGCCCATGCGGTCGAGATACTTTGCCAGCCGAACCACCACCGGCCCAGCGCGGGGCGAAATCGGTTCCGAGTCGTGGGCGCGGTTCGCCGACGCCCCGACCGGGGCCGCAGCCGTCCGCAAAGCGACGGCGTCGAATCGGACCGTCGGTACGCTGCCGACCGCCCGCCCGGTCGTGCGCATGACCGCGTTGGAGGTCTCCGACGCCGTCATGGCAACGATGAAGTTCGTGGTGAGAATCAAGAGATTCGCGATGAGCAGCGCACGCGGCATGGGGTTGTCCTCCGAAAAAGGCGGTCTCACCCCTAAGTCGCAAAACGGGTCGCGCATTCCGCCACGCACGACAGTGCAAAAGCGGTGGGCGGTCTCAGTAACCTCCCGCGCTACCGCGGCTTACGCCGCTTGACGATTGGGGAGAACTGCGCGAGATTTCTTACCGAAGGTGGATGCGCGCCAATCGTTTGGCGCGAATGGAGCCGCGTTCGCGACCGACGTCCACGTAGACGTACCGCTTGCCACCGGCAGAAGACAGGACAGCGCGGACCCAGGGACACCGCCGCATCCCGAACCCGAACACCCCCTTCCCCGCGGCCCCTCCCCAGCCCAAAAGAGCTACGATGGCCATCATGCGCCTCGTGGTTGTTTGCCTGCTCGCGGCTGTTGCCCTTGCGGACCTTACTCCCGACAAGATTGCCTTGCTTCCGGGGCTGTGGCCCCGCGAGCGCCGCGCTGTCAACCGCGCGCTCAAACAAGCCGACGACCCGCACGCAACACTTCGCGGGGCAGGCATCGCGGGTGATCTGGTCACGCGCCTCGACGCGATCACCTCGGGCGCGTGCCTGAACGAGCGGTACGCGCATGCACTGGTCCGCACCATCCCCACGCTGACCGACAAGCAGCGGCGCCTCTTCGCACAACTCGTCCCCGCGACGGACGGCGCACAGCAAGCCCTCCTCGCCCAGCGAACGCGGCTCGAGCATCTGCCGTCCAGCGAAGGCGAGGCGCTTCGCAAGCGTCTGCGCGCGCAGTTCGATCTGCAGCACGTCCGCATCGAGAAGCGCTTTTGGCGCGTTGCGCTCTACGCCCTGACGAAGGAACAGCGCGCATGGATGCGCCCGCGCCAGCTTCAGCCCTACTCGTTCCCGCTCGACGCGCTCAACCACGTCTATCAGCTCCCGGGCCTGACGCCGAGCCAGGCCGCGCGCGTCCAGGCGCTCGTCACCGAATACGAATCGGAGTCCGCGGCCGACGCCGCCGAGAACGCCCGCCTCCAGACCGAACTGACGCGCGCGGACCCGACCAAGCGCGAGCGCCTCCAGAAAGCCGCGCAAGCCGTGACCGACCGCCTCGCCTACCGCCTCAAAGACGTGATCGAACGCAGCGTCGCCATCTACACCGGGGCCCAGATCAAGGAAATCGACGCGATCCCGCCCATGACCTCCGCGGCCGACCGCCACCGCCATCCCGGCGACCTCCTCCACGGCCTCACGCTGACGCCGGACCAGACCAAACGCGCGCACGCGCTGGGCCGGCGCATCCAACGGGCCCACCAAAAAGCCGGCCGCGAACTCAACACACGCCGCCGGAAACTCGCCGCCGCCGAAATGGGCTCCGACGCCCCGCAAGCGCTGACGATGCAAATGATGCAACACAACGCCACGGCCGAGCGCGTCGCCGCCATGGAACAGGCCGGTCGCAAACTCGTCCTGGAGGTCCTCACCCCGTCCCAGGTCGCGACGTGGGTCGTCTCGCCTCACGAGAGGTAGACGAAGCAGGCCAGAAGACCCTCGCAGGCGAAAGCGTACGGACGGCGATGTCTTGGAGCTGGCCGTGGTCTTTCGGCCGGCGGCGCAGGTTTGGACGACCCTCTGCAATTCCATACCGAGCCCGGCACAAAAGAGCGACTTTGGCCTCCCTTTTGACGTAACCTCCTGCAAGGCAATCACTTACGCCTCCGACGGCCGCGCAGTCCCGTAACTTGTTTCCACATAACGAGTTACGTCTCCCACGCGCCTAAAACCACCCTTTTGTGCCGGGCTCGGTACTGCCGGCCAGCAGGGCTCGGTACTGCCGGCTGGCAACGCACCCAATCAACAGGGAGCACCCGATGGCTCCGGGGCCGCGGCGGTCCATGGCTTCCGGAAATCCGTGAGAACTTCCCGGCGCGATTACGTCAAAGCAGACATGAGAATCGCCGTCGGTTTGCTTACGTTCGTTTCCGCCGCTGTTTCTTGTTGGGCGCCTCTCGAACTGGGCGCCGCCTTGGCGGAATCCGACCTCGTCGTCGTGGCCACGCTGGAGCGGGACAAGAAACCCAAGCCCGGCTTCGGCACGCTGCGCGTCCACAAGGTCCTCGCGGGCAAGAAGCCGAAGATCTGCACGCTGCGCTG
Source organism: Planctomycetota bacterium (assembly GCA_021776735.1). Classification (GTDB taxonomy): domain Bacteria; phylum Planctomycetota; class PLA2; order PLA2; family PLA2; genus JAJFFH01. The sequence continues at coordinate 112,801 of JAJFFH010000041.1, forward strand.
GCTGCCGGAAAACGTCATGGCTCCCAGCGGCGTCATGCGGCACCACCACCGGGTCGGGCAGCGACTCGTCTACCTGCTGAAAGAGAACGCGGACGGTTCGTACGGAGCCGGCCACCCCACGCTCATCCAGGATCCGAAACGGCTGCCGGAGCTTCGCAAGGCCCTGATGGGCCCGCTGTATCGGCTGACGCTGGAAAAGTACTCCGTGAAGACCGGCCGGGCCGTCTGGGCCGTACTCGAGATTCGTACCGTACAGCCGAAGCTGACTACCGACCGATGGTTGCAAACGGACGGCGATGTCTTGGAACGCGGCGGCCTGGCGCGGCTCGCATTGCTACGCCAGGGCCAAACCGAGGTCAGGGGTAAGGTGCGCCAGGCCGCGAAGCCCAGGGGAATCGTGGTCACGCCGGACAAGCCGCACCGTGTTCGCCTCGACCTGCGCCGGTACTTCGACCTGAAACCGGACACGTCCTACCGGCTCTGGTTCGGGGAAGGGCCGCAGCGCCGCTCCCGGGTCGCCGTGTTCCGCATCGTCAAGTAGGGGATCTGTCCCGGACGAGCACGGGTTACCGAGCCGTTACGGGCGGAGTGCGTTCGCGGGCGTAGTCTTGTTTGTGATGAGAAACATCGCCGTCCTTGGCTCCCTTCTGATGCTCGCCCTTGTTTCGCCGCGCACGCTCGCGCAGGAGCGGCAGGACACGCTGTTCCTGCACGCGACGCAGGTCGTGGTTCCGCAGCACCGCGCGTACATCTTGCGCAGAACTTCTGTGTCGCGCCGGATCAGGCCCCCTATTCGGGTGCAGCCCGTCCGCATCGAGGGGGTTTCGGTGCACGTGAAGATTCGCGAGCGCGCGGCCACGACGACGCTCGAAATCGCGCTCGTGAATCCCGCGGCGCGCCAGGCCGAAGCGGTCTTGCTGCTGCCGGTGCCCGACGGCGCGGCCGTCTCCGCGTTTCACTTCGACGGGGTCAGCAAGGAGCCGACCGCGCGCATCCTGCCCAAGGACGAGGCGCGGCGCATCTACGACCGCATCGTGCGCAAGATGCAGGATCCGGCGTTGCTGGAATTCGCCGGCCACGATCTTGTGCGCTCGAGCGTGTTTCCGGTGCCGGCGCACGGACGCCAGAAGGTGCGGCTCACCTACGACCACATGCTCCCGGCGGCAAACGGACGCATCGACTACGAGCTTCCGCGCAGCGAAGCGCTGGACACGGGAGCCCCCTGGAACGTCACGGTCGACATCGTCTCGAAGGCGCCGATCGCGACGGTCTACTCGCCGAGCCACGCCGTCAAGACGTTTCGCAAGGGCGACAAGCACCTGACCGTAAAACTCGACGGCAAGGCTGATCCGGGCGCGTTTCGGCTCTCGTACATGATCCAGCGCGATGCGGTCACGGCGTCGCTGTTTGCGTATCCCGATCCCAAGATCGGCGGCGGGTACTTCCTGCTTGTCGCAGGTATGCCCCCGCGCGGCAAGACGGTCGCCGCGACCGTGAAGCGCGAGGTCACGATCGTGCTCGACCGCTCCGGCAGCATGGCCGGCGAGAAGATGGATCAGGCCCGCGCCGCTGCGCTCCAGGTGATCGAGGGGCTGCACGACGGCGAGGCCTTCAACATCATCGACTACTCGACCACCGTCGAGATGCTCGCGCCGCGACCGTTGATCAAGACCCGCGAGACGCTGCTCAAGGCGCGCCAATACATCGCCGGCCTGCACCCGGTCGGCGGCACCAACATCCACGACGCGCTGGTCGAAGCACTGCGCCAGGAACGGGTCGACAAAACGATGCTCCCGCTCGTGCTGTTTTTGACCGACGGCCTGCCCACGATCGGCCAAACGTCGGAAAGCGCGATTCGCAAGGCAGTGGAGACCGGCAATCCGTACCGCCGTAGGGTGTTCACGTTCGGCGTCGGCGACGACGTCAACGCGCCGCTGCTCGACCGCGTCGCCGAAATGACGCGCGCCGTTCCGACCTACGTGCGCCCGAAGGAAAACGTCGAGGTCAAGGTCGGCGACGTCTTCGCGCGCCTGTACGGCCCGGTGTTCTCCGACGGCAAGCTCACCACGGTGGACAGTGGCGGCACGGTCGTCACGGACGTGGCGCACGATCTGATCCCGGCGGTCGTGCCCGACCTGTTCGACGGCGACCAGCTCGTTGTACTCGGCAAATACCGCGGCAAGGGGCCGCTGCGCTTCCGCCTCAACGGAAGTTTTCTGGGCAAGCCGAAAGCGTTCGACATGTCGTTCTCGCTCGCCGAAGCGACAACGCGCCACGCGTTTGTCCCGCGCCTCTGGGCCAGCCGGCGCATCGCATACCTGGTCGATCAGATTCGCCAGGCGGGCGGCAACCTGCCCCGCGGCCACGTCAGCCGCGTCGGCCAATCCATCGCGAACGACCCGCGGTTCAAGGAGCTGTACGCCGAGATCCTGCGCCTGAGCGCCGAGTTCGGCGTCCTGAGCGAGTACACCGCGTTCCTGGCAACCGAAGGCACGGTGCTGCACGGCTCTCGCAGCCTGGCCTCGTTGCTGCGCGAGCAGCTCGATCGCAAGGCCGTAAAAACACGCTGGGGCCGCGCCGCCGTGAACCGCGCGCAAGACAACGACCGCGGCAAGAAGCAGGTCGCCGTCGATAAGCGCAACCGCTACACGAGCCCGGAGGGCAAAACGGTCACCATCAAGGGCTGCCAGCAATACAACGACCGCGCGTACTTCAAGCGCGGCAAGACGTGGATCGACGGCGCGATGATCGCCGGAAAGTCGGCGCCCAAGACCCTGAAGCCCGACATCACGATCCAGTTCGGTACCCCGGAGTTCACCAAGCTCCTCGGCGAACTCGTGAAAGCCAACCGCCAGGGCGTGCTCGCGCGCCGCGGCGATCTCTATCTCCGCTTCAAGAACAAGACAATCCTGGTCCGCAACGATTGGAAGGAATAAGGACAATGCTCTCCCCCTCCCGCGCCCGAACTCTCTCATTGGCCCTCCTACTGGCAATGCTCTCCCTGGCATCGGCCCAAGAGGTAACCGAAGTCAAGGACGGCGATGCCTCAAAGAAAGCGGCCGGCAAAAAAACCGTCGATCTCTGCATTTGCCTCGATACGAGCGGCTCCATGCGTGGGCTGATCGACTCGGCGCGTTCGCGCATCTGGTCGGTCGTTAATGATCTCGCGCTGGCCAAGCCGACGCCGCGGCTGCGGGTCGCGCTGATCGCGTACGGCGGCGGCAGCTACGATTCAACCAAGGGCTGGGTCCAGGTCCAGACCGGTTTCACGGAAGATCTCGACCTAGTGTCCAGCAAGCTGTTCGCGCTCAAGGCGACGGGAAGCACGGAGTACGTCGGGCGCGCGCTGCAGACCGCGATGGCGTTCGATTGGCAAAAGGGCACCGACGCGCTCAAGCTGATCGTCGTCGCGGGCAACGAGTCCGCCGACCAGGATCCCGCGGTACCGTTTCGCGACATGTGCAAGACCGCGATCACGGGCGGCGTCATGGTCAACTCGATCTACTGCGGCGCCGCCGGACACGCGGACGCGGCCGGCTGGAAGGAGATCGCGCTGCTGTCGGACGGACACTACGCCGTCATCGAGCAGCACGGAACCGTGACGCTGCAGTCTCCGTTCGACAAGAAGATCGCCGCGCTCTCGACCGCGGTCAACTCGACGTACGTCGCCTTCGGCAAAAAGGGCAAGGAAGGGGTGGCGCGTCAGGAAGCGGCCGATAACGACGCGGGCGCGATGGGCGAAGATACCGCCGCGTTGCGTGGCAGCTCCAAGGCCAGCAAGCTCTACTACAACCGCTGGTGCCTCATCGACAGCCTGGACCGCAGACAGGTGAAGCTCGAGGAGGTCAAGGACAAGGATCTGCCCAAGGAGATGCGGGGCATGACACTCGAGCAAAAAAAGGCGCACCTCGACAAGAAGCGCGCCGAGCGCAAGAAGATCCAGGCCGAGATCAAGGTGATCAGCGCGAAGCGTGCCGGATGGATCGCGACCGAGATGAAGAAGCGCGCGATCAAGGACAACCGATCGTTCGACGCCGCGGTGCGCAAGGCGATCCGCGCGCAGGCCAAGCAAAAGGGCTATAAGTTCGAGCAGGAGTAGCCCGCATGGCCCGCACAGTTCTCGTAGTCGAAGACGATGCCGCGATTCGCCGCGGCATCGTCGATACCCTCGCCGCCGGCGGGTACCGCGCGCTCGAAGCGGGTGCCGGCGACGAGGCGCTCAAGATGGCGCTGGAGCAGGATCCCGATCTGTTGGTGCTCGACATCAAGCTGCCCGCGATGGACGGCTTCACGGTGCTCGAGGAGCTGCGCAAGTCGCGCCCGTCGCTGCCCGTGATCATCGTGACCGCACTCGGCAACGAGTCGGACCGCGTGCGCGGTTTGCGCATCGGCGCGGACGACTACGTCGTAAAGCCGTTTTCCGCGCTGGAGCTTCTCGAACGCGTCAAGGCGGTCCTGCGTCGCTCCGCCGAGCGCCCGGAAACGGTCGGCACGATCGAGATCGCCGGGCGGACGATCAACCTCGAAGAACGCCTGATCACGTTTGCCGACGGACACACCTCAGACATCTCCGAGAAGGAAGCCGAGTTGCTGCAATACCTCGCGGCCTCGCGCGGCCGGACCGTGAGCCGCGACGAGTTGTTGCAGCATGTCTGGGGTCTTGATCCGAAGGGGGTCTCGACGCGCACGATCGACATGCACATCGCGCGGCTGCGCGACAAGCTCGGCGACGACGCCGGTCTGATCGCCACGGTGCGCGGCAAGGGCTACCGGCTCGCGTGACGACACGCTGGCTGTGGCCCGGATTCATCGCGACAAACATCGCCGTCCTTGGCGTTCTCGCCTGGGCTTCGGCCAAGGTGATGGAGCTCGAGCGCAACGAGACCCGTGCTCTCGCGGATGCCCGGAACGAGAAGCGCTTCCGGGTCGCCATGCGCGAGGTCGAGCAAGACGTGCTTTTGTTCCTCGAGCGCGAGCAGACGCGGCCGCCGCGTTCCTACCGGCCGTTCGCCGAGTTGCCACGTCGCGCGTACGCCAAGCGCGACCTCCAACAGATCGAGCAGGACGAGATTCTCGCGCAGTCCGAGTTGCTGGGCGAGGACAAGCCGGCGTTCACGTTGCTGCACTTCGAGACGAACCGCGACGGCGAGGTTGTGTCGCCGCAGGTGCCGGGCGCGAACTACTACGAGATTTGCGGCATCGCGCCAGCCACGATCGAAAAAAACAAGACGCACCTGGCGCGCGTGCGACAGATGGTGGACGTGCGCGAGCTCGCGCGGCAGGTCGCGCGCGAGACGGCGTGGCGAAACGCCCGCGGCGACCAGCGCGCGGGCAAGAAGATGAAGGGCGCCGACAACGTCGACGCGACGATCGGTCCGCTGCAACCGGTACTGCACGACGGTGAGCTGTTCTTCATGCGCGAAATCCGCCACGCGGGCCGCTACTTCCAGGGGTTCCTCATCGACTGGCCGAGCCTGCGCGCGCACCTGCTCGGCCTGATCCATCCGCGCTTTCCCGGCGCGAGACTCCGGCTCGTCGCCGACGATGCCGCGCGCAACCTCGTGTCCCTACCGGCGACCCTCACGGTCGTGCGCCCGCCCGTCGGCCGCCGCGGCTGGACGGCGTCGCACACGGTGCTGCTTACGACGTGGCTCGTCGTCGGGTTCGCACTCGCGGTCGCGGGCGCCGCACTGCACCGCGCGCTCACGTTCGGACAAAAGCAGCGCCGCTTCGCGAGCAACGTCACGCACGAACTGCGCTCGCCGCTCACGACGTTTCGGCTGTACTCCGAGTTGCTCGCCGCGGGCCTCGTCCCCGACGACGAAAAGAAGGCGGAGTATCACGCCACGCTGCACCGCGAGTCGGGCCGCATGGCGCAGATGGTGGAAAACGTCATCGCGCACGCCCGCCTCGAAGAGGGCCGCGCGCACATGCAACCCCGCCCGATCGCCATCGGCGCGCTCCTCGAAGACTGTCGTCCGGACCTCGAGCGCCGCGCAGGCGTCCACCCGCTGACGATCGAAACCGACGCGGTCAAAGACATCGCCGTCCTGGCCGATCCCGCCGCCGTCGGCCAGATCCTGGTCAACCTGATCGAGAACGCCGCAAAATACGCCCCGGGCCCGATCACGCTGCGCGCCCAAGTCCACCACCGCACCGCACGCCTGCACGTCCGCGACCAGGGCCCCGGCATCCAACCCGACGAAGCCCGCCGCATCTTCCAACCCTTCGACCGCGGCCACAAAGACGAAACCGACCCGGTCCGCGGCCTGGGCCTGGGCCTCGCGTTGGCCAGAGGTCTGGCGCACGACCTGGGCGGCGACCTGACGCTGGAACATCCGGACGCCGGCGGCGCCTGCTTTGTCCTGACGCTGCCCTTGGCGGGGTAGGAAGCAACACCGGAAGGAAAGCAAACGGACGGCGATGTTTGTCCGACCTCGAACCGCCCGCGCGGCAACCCAGACTGACGGACAATGCTCGCCAAGGTTCCTAGACCTCGACGCGGGTGATGAACACGTCGCTCTTAAACCGCCGCCCGACCTCGGACGGGTCGGCTTCCTCGAAGAAGAGCGTGAGCGCCTCGATGAGGTTGGCCCGAGCCCCCTCAACAGTATCGCCCTGGCTGGCGATATCGAGTTCGGGACAGAGCGCAACGTAGCCGTCACCCTCGCGCTCGATGATCGCCGTCATCTGACGCTTGTTGGACATGCAGACATTCTACTCGCGATGCGGCCGGATATGGCGTGTCGCACAAAACGACAAGGGAATACGTCGCGACCTCGAACGCCGCGCAGTACGCCAAGACTGGACAGGGGATTCCCGCTTGGAGATGGCACAGTATCCCTACGGTGCCAGGCGATCCTGCGGCGCCGTGGCGACCGCGCTCTCCCCGAATCGCGCCATCGGACTGGCCCGAGTCGGGCCGCATGGCGCAGATGGTGGAAAACGTCATCGCGCACTCGCGCCTCGAAGAGGGGCGCGCGCGCATGCAACCGCGCCCGATTGCACTCGGCACGCTCCTCGAAGAGTGCCGCCCGGATCTGGAGCGCCGCGCAGGCGTCCACCCGCTGACGATCGAAACCGACGCGGTCAAAGACATCGCCGTCCTGGCCGATCCCGCCGCCGTCGGCCAGATCCTGGTCAACCTGATCGAGAACGCCGCAAAGTACGCCCCGGGCCCGATCACGCTGCGCGCCCAAGTCCACCACCGCACCGCACGCCTGCACGTCCGCGACCAGGGCCACCCCAGCGGCGCCATGCAACGGAGCAGACTCCCTCGACGGACCTCGCCACTGAGTACCGCACGTCCTCGGCTACAATCGCGCGCAGTGTCGTGGCTCAAGGTTCTGGTATTCGTGGCGCTGATCGCGGCTGCGTATCTCCTCTCGCGCCACAGAGCCACGCCCTCCATGGTGCCGCAAGGCGAGGTACAAGTCGGCGCGGACCATGAACTGGAGTTCCGCGCCGAGACCGTGGCAATCCCTGGTGGACGACGATTTCATCTGTCGTCGCGGAACGGAGTCGTCGATTTGGTGTTGCTCGACGCCAAGGGCGCTGGACGGTTTGCGTTCGGCGATGGACGATTTGAACAGCGCACCGCTGAGCCCGGAGCGGGCTTTGTTTCGGATGTTGCGGCGTGGCTCGACAAGTCGACACCGCCTCGAAAACCGGGCCGGCTTGCAACATTCCTCTTCTCCTACGTGCGCCTCGGCGCAACAGACGGCTGGGAAGCGAACAAACTGTTTCTGCGCTTCGGTGCCCGCGAAGCCGAGGTGTATCTGAACGTCGCGCCCGATGGCAAGCGCGTCCGCCTCCTGGAGAAACATCAGGACTACGCGGCCGACTTGCTCGCAGTACTCGCCATCGCCGTGCGGGACGGAATCCCTCCGCGCAGATCGACAAGCAGCGACAAGCACATGGCCTCGGACGAACCCCTGTTTGCTCGGCCCACTTCGCTGACCGCGCAGGGTCGGCTCCACGACGGAGTGTGGTCGACGACGGGATTCGTCGGAATCATCGACAACCGCCGCGTCGTGCATTGGGCGAGCCCCGGGGCAGAGCCGACAACGGTCGGGACATCGATCGGTATCGTCACGGCACTGGCGCCTGCGCCCCGTAGCACTCGGATCGCCGCCGTGGTTGTGCATCCGAAGCGGGACGGTTCCTACTCAAGCGAGGATCCGACCGAACTGGTGATCTTCATGCCCGGAAACGAACCGCGTACGCTGTTGCGCTCTGAGGTGGAATTCAAGCTGATGAGTCACGCATCGGTGGTCTGGTCACCGGATGGGACACGCCTTGCCGTCTCAGCGCCCGGCGGCAAGAAAGTCCCACGGAAGAGCCACGTGAGGGTCATCGACGCCCGCTCCGCGGAGGTGCTGCAGAGCACGGAGAAGGCGCTGGACCTGGAACCGGTGCTGTGGTCGGCGAAGGGGCTGACGTTGGTGCGGCGCGACTTTGTAGGCGCGGACATCCTTGAATCGCACTACTCGTGGGATCCGGAGCACGGAGTTCCGAAGAAACTGCCCGCGCTGAAAGGTGTTTCGTCACCTGACGGTCGTTTCCTGGTCGGGGCGGAGGGCCAAGGTGTCCTGGTTGTCTGGGGTCCCGATGGATCGCGAAGATACGCCAGCCAGTCTGAAGAAGACCGTGCCGTCGTGAGTTCCTTGAGCGAGTTTCCGATCGTCTGGTGTGGTCCACACCACGTCGTGCTGGGAACAGATGATCCTGTCGTACTCGACCTCAATACACTCACCGTGCGACTGCTGTTCCCTGCGCGGGCCTGGACCCTGGTCGCGGCGAGTCCTGACGGCGACAACGTACTGTGCCTTTCGCCAGACGGTGAAGCGCATTGGGGGAGTACGAAAAAGTGAGATCGCAAGCGCGGTCGATAGCCCGACACGGAAGTGAGAGACACGGAGTCAACCCGATTGGCCGGGCCGATCGCGCGAAACCATCCGGGCGGCGCTGCTCTCCGCGAATCGCGCCATCGGACTGGCGCGATTTCGGCCCTAGTCGGTGCGGCAGGATTACATGGCGCCGTACTCTCCTTATCGCGCCACGGGCCTGGCGCGACTCACCGCGGATCGTTGCCGCAGGATTGCCTGGCACAGTATCCGACATGAAGCTCCTGACGCGCTGATGCTCCCCGGCAAGGCGATCCCCCGCTCAGCCCCCTTCCCCCACATTCCGAAATCCGATCTGAAACGATCCGATCGGCCCGGGAACTCGTTATCGGAATCAGACGATGACGGCTCGTTCGCGGATTGATCCTGAAGCGCTGCTCGCGCATCGCGACTTCGTGCGGGCGCTTGTGCTGCGGCTCGTTGGGGAGCCGCACGCGGCCGACGATGTCGTGCAGGAGACTTGGCTCGCGGCGTTGCAGAACGCGCCCGCTCGGCCGCGATCGCTGCGGGCGTGGCTCGCTCGCGTGGCGCGCAATCTCGCGTTGCGACACGCGCGCCGGGAGGTCCGGTTGCGCCAGCGCGCACGCAAGGCCCCGCAGCCCGACGCGCCTCGCGATCCGGCAGGCGCGCTCGAACGCGTCCACGCCGAACACGCCGTCGTCGCCGCGCTGCTCGAACTCGACGAGCCGTACCGCACCACGCTCCTGCTGCGCTATTACGACGACCTCGCCCCACGCGAAGTCGCGGCGCGGCTCGGCGTCCCGGCAGCGACCGTCCGCACGCGGCTCAAGCGCGGCCTCGACACGCTGCGCGCGCGCCTCGACCAACAACACGGCGGACCCGACGGCGGCCGACGCGCCTGGGCGCTCCCGCTCATCCCGCTCCTGATTCCGATCGCGGCCGTCAAAGGGGCGGCGGCAACCACGGGAGGAATCGTGCTCATGACCGGCAAAGGCAAGGCACTCGCCGCGGCGGCACTCCTACTCGCCGCGCTGCTCGGCTTCTGGAAACTCTCCGACCGCGCCGGCACGCCGCGCGCACGCACTGATGCCGAGCGTCCCACGCAAGGCGGTCCGATCACGAGAAAGCAAACGGACAGCGATGTTCCCGAGCCGGCGCGCGACCGAGCGACTGTCGCCGTCGCGGTGCGCGTCCTGGACCCCGACGGCCACCCTGTTCCGGACGCGCAGGTCGGCGCCTACGCCATGGCTCACATCGAGCTCGGCGTGCCGCTGTTCACCGGACAAGACGACCTCTTCGCGGTTTCAAAACCGGTGCTGACCCGTCGCACCGACGCAGCCGGCGAGGCGTCGTTTCCCCTCCCCCTGTCCACGAGCACGGTGTTTGAAGCGACGGCGCAGAGCCATGCACGGGCACGCTCACGCGTCGTGGCGCTGCCCGCCGGCAGCACGGCTCCGCCTCCGGTCGTCCTACACCTGCGCCCGGCGCACGCGCTCACCGGCACCGTGCGCGACGACACGGGGGCACCGTGGCCGGGTGTCGCCGTGTGGTTGACGTCGCCCACGTTCGGCCAGCGTCTTCCCGTTCGCGAGTTGGCGGCCCGCACGATCACGGACAAGCTGGGGCGTTATCGCTTCGGCGATTCGGCTGCGGGTGACTACGGCCTTTGGTGCGGCTCCCCGGCCGCGAGCCCGTCGCGCCGGGCGATCGTGCGACTGCCTCACGTCACCGTGTTCGATGTCGTGCTGCCGCGCGGTGGTTGCGTGCACGGTGTCGTCACGCGAACCGATACCGGCGCGCCCGTCGCCGGCGCTACGGTCGAGATCCACGGCGTGAAGGGCTCGCTCACGAAGGTCCGCACGAACGCGCAGGGCGAGTACCGCGTCGCGCATCTCGGCGGCCGCGCCGTTTTCCGCATCCGGGCGCGCGCCGCCGGCTTGTGCCTGCGCCTCGAAAACAACGGACAGGACCACCGCTGGATCCCGCTCGGCGCGGACGAGACCTACCGCCACGACCTGAAGCTCGAGTCGGCGCCCGAGGTGTACGGCGTCGTCCGCGGCCCCGACGGGCCGCTCGCCGGCATCGCCATCGCCGCGTATCACCAGGCGCCTCAGTGGCACCTCAACGGCGCGCGCACGGTCACGGACTCCGAGGGCCGCTATCGGTTGTCCGTCGCCCCCGTCCGCCACCAACTCAGCGCCGCAGGCGGCGGCTTCGCGGTCCCCGCTAACCAGCAGTGGCTTCGTCCGCTCGACCAGGCGACCGGCAGCGAACCGTTCGTCGTCGATGTTCCCGAGCGCGGTGCGATCCGTTGCGATCTTGAACTTGCGTCCATGCGCGCCGGGGGAATTCGCCTCGCCGGACGCGTGACCAACGACACGGACGATCCGGTCGCCGGGGCCCTGGTCAGTGTGTTCATGCAACGTACCTGGACCGACGCTGCCGGCGCGTTCGAGCTCGACGGAATCAAGGGCGAGCAGACGTGGGTCGTTGTTGCCGCCGACGGCTTTCGCACGATCCAAAAAAGCATCGCCGTCCGTTCCGGTAGTCCGATCTCGCTCACGCTGGAACGCGCGCGCACCGTGACCGGCCGGGTCACCGCCGGCGACGGCGCGACACTGGACGACGCCGCGGTTCTGATCGCGGTCTTGCCTCGCGGCTGGGCCCGCACTCGGGACCGCGCCGCGAAGTTCGACGCGCTCTGGAGCCGCGCCGAGCGCGTGCGCGCCGCCCGCGACGGATCGTTCACGTTCACGGTTGTCGATGGCCGCCTCCGCTACGTGCGCGCGACGGCCCGCGGGCGGTCGCTCGGGCCGCCCGTCGCTCTCGGCTCCGGCGACACCGAGCTCGTGCTGACCGTGCCGGAGGGCGGCGCTCGAACCGGGCGCGTGCTCGACGCCGACTCCGGAGAGCCGATCGCCGGCGCTCGGATTCGCACGCAAGGGATAGGAGCGGCGCGACACAACCCGTTCGCCAAGGACGGCGATGCCTTTGGACCGAATGCGCCCGTCGTGGCCGTGTCCGCCGCGGACGGAACGTTCGTGGTCGCGCGGGCCCCCACGCATCGAGTTCGCGTTGCGGTGGAAGCGTTCGGCTACCGGCCGCACGAAGTCGTCGCGGACGAGTCGATCGGCGAGGTGCGTCTCGCGCCGAATGCCGTCGGCCTCGCGGGAACCGTGCGCTACGACGACGGCGCGCCCGCCATCGGTCTTGTCGTGTTCGCCGATCCTGCGGACGGCAAGTCACGACGCGTGTCCGGTCTCGGCACGAGTCCGACCGGCCGCTTCGAACTGCGCGGACTGCGCGACGCCTCCTACCGCATCACGGTCGGCGGCCGCGGTTCGATCACGCGCACGAGTAGACCAATGCGGCCCGGACGCGCGGGACTGGTGCTCACGGTACGTCGCGCGCGAGCGGGCGAGGACGAGATCCATCCGCGGCCTGTTGAGGGCGACGGCGTTCTCGCGGGGCATGTGGTCGACTTCTCCGGGCACGGGATAGCGGACGCGAAGATTCGGGTGCAGTGGAAACGGGGAATGCGTGCCGGCACAACCAACGCGGACGGCGCCTTCTCGATCCGCGGACTGGCCGACGGCGAGTACCGCGTCTCCGCCAACCTGCCCGGAGGCTGGTTCCCCCAGTCCATCGACGGCGTGAAACCGGGCACAACGACGCTGCGGCTGGAGTTCGGTACGGTGACCGGGGTCGTCGTGGACGAAAACGGACAACCGGTCGCCGGCGTCGCGCTCCGGGCGCATCCACGGCCCTTCAACTCCAAACGCGGCTTTCGCGAGGTCCGCACGGGCCAAGACGGCCGGTTCACGATTACGGGCCTCTTGCGCGAGCAATACAAGCTGACGTTGAAACAGGAGCGCGGGCAGCCGGCCCGACTGCTCGACGGTGCCAACAACGTCGCGCCCGGACCGAAACCGCTGCGCCTGGTCGCCCGCGCCGGTGCCACCATCGCCGGCCGTGTGGTCCGCGCCGGGGTCCCCGAAAAAGGACTGACGGTCACGGCCGAACGGCCGGGCCACCGGGTGACGGCGCCCACGAACGCGCAGGGTGCGTTCGTGTTAACCGGCCTGCGCGACGGAGAGAACTACGGCGTGGCGGTGTGGTCGAGCGCCGGCCGCCTGTGGTACGAGCCCAAGATCAAGGCGGGCACACGCGGCCTCGACTGTGCGCTTGAACCGGGCCACACGATCACGGGCCGGCTGGTCGATAACAACGACCGCCCGTTGCGCGAAGTCCGTCTTCGGCTTCGCGCCAAGGGACAGCCCGAGCGTCACGCCACAACCGACGCGACAGGACGGTTCGAGATCACGGATCTTGCACCGACGAAGTACGAGATCGACAGGCTCGACCCAACCGCCCGCGCCTGGATCTCATGCGGCACCGCAAGCGCCCCAACCCGCGAACTCCAACTGCGCACGCCCGCGCGCTGAAGGTATCGCCGTCCGTACGCTCACTCGGATGTCCTCAGCCTTTCGCCTTCACCCGGCGGATGCGGCGGCGGGTCGGGTTCTTGCGAGGGCGCCGACTGCTGACCACACGGTGCCAGGTGATCCTGCGGTGCCTTGGCGACCGCGCTCTACGCGAATCGCGCCATTGGATAGGCGCGATTCGGCCCGGGTCGATGCGACAGGATTGCCTGGCACCCGTATCGGGCACCCGTATCCTGCGGCAGGATCACCTGGCACCGTACGAGCAGGCACGCACCGGGTTAACTCCGGCCGGATCGCCGTCAGTCCTGCCTACGTCACTCTCACCGCACCCGAGGCGTGGCCGCGGCTACCGGGTGTTCGGTGAACACCGATGCCGGGAACCGTTGGCCTTCCGGGCCTTTGACCGTGCGCTTCAAGACGAAATCGAACAGCAGCGGGTTGAAGTCGAAGATCTCGTTGAGCAGTTTGCGCTCTTTGGGAGTAAGGAATCCGTGTTCGACGAGCACCTTCGTGCTGACGAGCGAGTTGATGGCCGGCAGCGGATAGTCGCTTCCGTTGACGAGTCGCGGGTGGAGATCGGTGCGGGTCAACATCGTGCGGAGGGGGGTCGGCAGGCGATTGCGCTGCGTCGTGGCCGAGATCTCGCCCCACAGAAGGCCCTCGTAGCGCCTCTCGTCCATCAGTCTCAGGAACAGCTTGAAGTTGTCGACGTGCTGTCGCTTCGGATCGTCGAGGTCGGCGTTGGTTCCAAGGCTAGCGCAGTGCGCGACCACGACCTTGACGCCCGCGTCGAGTGCTCGGCGCAGCAACAGCGGATTGCCGTAGCGCTGGTCCTCCTCCGCATCGACCGCCTTTTCGTCGCCCGCGTGAGTCAGCAGCACCATGCCGTGCTCGCGCATCTTCGCGTAGTACGGCGCACACAAGTCGTGCGACGGATCGATGCCCATCGAGTTTGGCAGCCACTTCACCACGCGCGCGCCGCGCTGCGCCCACTTCTCGAGTGCCGCGACCGCATCCCTGCGATACGGATGCACCGAAATCGCCGGCACGAAACAGTCGGGATGCGCGGCGGCAACCTTGAACATGTAGGCGTTCGGTGTGTAGAACTCCGTCCGCTGGTCCACGACCTTGCCGGCACTGTCGTAATGCTTGTCGAACGCGAGCAGCAGGTACCGGCCGTGTCCCTCGATGTTTCGAATCAAATCGACGAGTCGAGCGACGTACTGCGCGTCGGCGTTGTCGTCGTCCTCGATGCGTGCCGCACTGCGATACACCTCGAACTGCACGCGCTTCGTGATGTGCCACCAGGAACGCATCTCGGCGTGCACGTAGCAGCCCGTCCCCCCGGCGCCGAGCCCGACCAGGTGAGTGTGATAGTCGAGCGTGCGCTCTGGCTCCAGCCTATCGAACGCCCGCACAACCAGGGCACGCGCGTCGGCACTCAAGTCGTCATCCAGCTCGTCCGGACACCGCGAAGACGAGCCCCCAATCGCATCGATCAGGTACGGAAACGCAATCGCCAGGGCCACCGCCAAGACAACGACCGACAGGAGAATACGCCGGATCCACTTACGCCACATGAACCAAGGATCTTACACAGGGCATGATTCCGCGGCGGAAGCCTACGGACGGCGATGCTCGCTGAAGGTATCGCCGTCCGTACGCTTAATCGGAGTCCGTCGATCCGCGGCGGCCCGCGTCTATCCGTCTTCGATTGCCGCGATCACGGCCGTAAGGGCTTGCCGCGTCCCGGTGTGCGTGGCGCGGGCAAGCGCCCCGCGCAGTTCCCGAATCGCGAAGGCGGCGCGAGGGCCGATCGTGCGTAGCAACTCGCCCGCACGCTTTTTTTGTTTCGGCGTGCCGGCTTCGAGGACGGCAAGCAACGGCGGCACCAGCGCCCCGGCGTCCTGGCTCAGGCGCCAGTACGAACCCGCCGCCGCCAGACGGACGTCGAGATCGGTGTCCGCAAGCAGCGCCCGGAGCGCGGGCAGGCCTTGGGGATGGCCCGCAAGCGCGTGCGCCGCTCCGCGACGCATGACGGCACTGCGGTGGGCTGTGGCGGCCACGAGGCGCGGCAGGTCCGCCTCCTTTGCAGAGGCCAGGGCGGTATGGGCGAGGCGGCGGACCCACTCGTCGTCGTGGGCGAGAAACGACACGAAGTCCGCGGTGTCACCGCCGGCCAGCGCTGCCGCGGTCGAACGGAGCGACAAGATGTAGTCGCTCGCGGACGACGCCCGCCGGGGCTGCCGGGCGACGTCTTCGATGGAATCCATGAGCATGCGGACGGCCACCGCACGGTCCGGTATCGCCTCCAACGACTCAAGCGCATGCTGCCGAAGAAGGAGGTCCGACGTGTGCAGCGTTTCGCGAATGATCTCCAGCGCATGCTCTCCGCCCTCGCCGTCGAGAACCAGTGAGGCCGCCGCCACGAATCGGACGGGCAAGGAGCGGTCGTGGATCAGCGGCGCGAGTACACGCGACATCCCTGTCGCCGGCTCCATCTCCAACAGCGCATGCGTCGCAATTTCGCGCTCTCGGGCTCCGCGCCCGAGCGCCGTGACGAGCTGCTCCGCGGCGGCGGGGCCGATGCGCGCGAGCGACTCGGCGGCCAGCTGATGAATCACCTTGCTCTTGTCGGCGACGGCGGCGGCGAGGATCGCGTCCGTGGCCGGCGCGGCCGAAGCACCGATTTTCCCCAGCGTGTGGATGAGGTCGAACCGTTCGCTCTCGTCGTGGGCCAACAGCGCGGCGAGCGCAGGGACCGCGGAGCGGCCCGCGGATCCCAGATCCCGGAGCGCCTCGATGGCCGCACTCCTCACTGCGTGCTGCCCGTCGAGCGCATCGATCAGGTACGGGGTGGCCTTGGAGCCGAACGCTCCGAGCGCGCGAACCGCGGCAGGGTGCACTCCGTGATCGGGATCGGCCAGCAGGGCCACGACCGTTCCCAAAAGCTCCGGATGCCGCTTCCCGAACCGCCGGAGAACCTCGACCGCCTCCGCGCGCACCCGCGCCACCGGACGGGACAGCGCATGCAGCAACGCCGGCACGGCTACCCGGTCGTCCATTTCTGCAAGCGCGTTCTTGGCGTGGTATCGCAGCCCCCAGACGGGATGGCCGAGCAGACGCACGAGATCCTCGACCGCCGGTCCGCCGATGGCCGCCAAGGCGTCCTCGATGACGTGGCTGCTGGCGCCCCCGATCGCGGGACTGCCGGTCCGAAACTCCCCGTCGTGGGTTTCGGACGCAACCAGCATCCGGACCAGAACGGGGACCGCGCTCGCCGCCTTCGGCCCGACCGCCCCGATCACCCCCACCGCGTCCCCCGCGTCCACCGAAGCGCGCCCCGCCTCAAGCGCCCGGACCAAAACCGCGACGACGGGCGCCGCGTCGGGACCGAGGCTTTCTAGCGCACCCATGATCGCCCGGCCACCCGCACGGCCCGATTCGACGAACGCCACGAGTGCGGATAGCGCCGGCAACGCGTCCTTGCCCAACGCGCGCAGGCCCTTGGCCGCAGCCTTGACGAAGCGGTTGTCGCGACGCCCGAGCAGCTCACCGAACACAACCGCCGTGCGCGGATCGGCCAGCGCCTCGAGCGCCCGTACCGCGCGCAACGCCAGGTCCAGGTCGGCGGAGCGCGCAACGCGGGCCAGCCCATCGAAAGCCTCCGGCGCCTTCAGCCGCCGCAACGCCCGCAGCGCGAACCGCCGGGCCTGCGGCTCTCCACGCTCCAACACGTCGATCAGCCCACCGACGTGCTCGCGCGCAAACGCCAGGCTCGCCAGAAGCGCCACGTCCGGATCTTCGTCCGCAAGCTGCGCCCACAACGGATCGACCTTCGTCAACGCCGTCTCCGGCGGCCCCGCCAGCTCAGACGTCACACGCGTCGGCACGGTTTCGCTCCCAAACAACAGCGCCACGCTGCACGCCGCTACCAAGACCGGAATCAAGAGCCACCGCATCCGGACGATTGTAGCGGCGCAAGAACAACCAGATTGTCACGACCCGAGAACGAAGACAGAGCACGGACGGCGATGTCTCTCGCTGGACCCGGAGCGTGAGCGCAGCGAACCCAAGAAACATCGCCGTCCGTCTCTGACGTCCCGTGACGCTCCCCTACGGACCACCGGTTACAAAACCACGGTCGATCTCGAACAGGAGTGACCACGCTCCGTTCACAAGAGCGTGACACGCCTTGTCGTGCCGTTTCTGCTTGTTGCCGGGCTCCTCGGGCTGACCCGCGAGCCCTCGACATCGCGCCAGGCCGATCGCGGCCTGAGACAGACGGCAGGAACGGACGGCGATTTTTCCGGTGTGCTGCGAGTTCGATTCGCAAAGCCCGAACCCGCGAAGACGCGCGTCGAAACGCGGCGCGGCGGAACGCTCCAGATCCAGCTCGCGGGCCAGCACCCGGGACCGAACGATCGTCTCGTGCTCGTTCGTAACGACGAAGTGGAACGGTCGCTGCACCCCGAACCGTACGCTCAGATCGATCTCCGCGACCTTCCGCCGGGCAAGTACACGGTGCGCGTCGAAACACCTTGGGCATTCGACCAAGCCTGGCTTCGCGCGGAGGCCAACACGACGCTCGCGGCGGGCGGGTTGTCAACCGTCCTGCTCACGCTGGGCGACGGCCCTCCGCGCACGGTGCCGTTTTCGGGCACGATCGATGTGCCCGCGGCATGGGGCAAGACCGATATCGAACTCCGCACAACAACCCGTCGTCGAAAGAAGCATCACGCGCGCTGCAAGCT
This sequence comes from Planctomycetota bacterium, assembly GCA_021776735.1. Lineage (GTDB taxonomy): Bacteria > Planctomycetota > PLA2 > PLA2 > PLA2 > JAJFFH01. The sequence continues at coordinate 130,867 of JAJFFH010000041.1, forward strand.
CGCCGGTAATCGGTGGTCCTTCGGGCATGTTCCGCCCGGTCGGTACTCGGTGTCGGTGCGACCGCTTTCGTTGGTCCTTTTCTTCGATGTCCCGAGGTACGGAACAACCGACGCGCACATCACGATCCCCCCGCCCGCGGACATCGAGTTGCGACTGGTGGGCGAGGACGGAAAGCCCGTGTCCGCGGAGGTCGAGTGGGCCTGTCTGAGGCCCGACGATTCCATCGGTCACCTCGAACCGGCGCGCGAGCGCTCGGCTCCCGATATCTGCCGATTCCGGGCGCCCGCCACGCGAATCCAGTTTTTCAGCTGGGACATGAACCTCCTGGACACGGACCGCGGCCACGTTCTGTGGCCCGGGCTCAACGTGATCACTCTGCAGGCCCGCAGGCCGGCGGCGCTCGGCGTGGAAACACAAATCGACGGCAGTTCGGTCCGAGTCCCCGACGGCTTTTGGTTCTCGACCGAAGCCATGGGCCACGACGGCGAGGGCATCGCAACGGAATTCGGCTGGAACCGTGTCGAGACGCTGTCGGCACCCGGCCGATACCACGTGACCTTCAAAAAACTCAAGGGCTACCGCGCCATCCCGCCCTTCGATCTCGATTTGCCGCGCGGGATTACGACGCTCGTCGTGGATCTCGAACGTGAGTGACAAGGGCGGACGCATGAAGCCGCTGGTGGATCCCTATGCCGGCCGTGTTGATCGTCGGACTCGCGCTTGCCGTGCGGGCCTGGACTCGTCGTCCGCCGGGGCGCGGGCGCAGGGGATGTCGAGATCCCATTTGCTCGACCATCCAATCGTCGATGAAACCGCGCGCACTCCTTGAGGTCAGTCCACTTCGAGGAGCTCCTTGTCGATCGGCGGCATGAGATCGCCGGACCAGTCGTGCGGCGGGTTCAGGCCGAAATCGCCCGTGTGGCAGAACGCCGTCATCCGGTATCGCGGGGTCTTGTCCACGAACTCCGACAGCGGCACGAGGAGCAGGATCACGTCGTCGCGGATGATCGCGCGCGCGGCGCTCGCGATCTCCGTGAACTGGTTGTTGCGCGCGTCGGTAACCACGAGCTTCCAGCCGCCCGCCGGCGCGTACTCCAATGCATACCAGCGATCCGTGCCGCCGAAAAAGTCGTTCTCGAACCCGGCGACCGGGACGAAGTTGTTGGCGGGATCCCCGTCCGCGTCGAACACGAAGCCGTACTGGTAGAAGCGTTGCGGATCGGCGAGCGGGATGTCCCCATCGACCTTCAGCAACGCCACGAGGTAGTCGCCTTCGGCCTGCCCGCTCGGCATGCTCGCCGCCACAGTGAAGCCGAACTCGCCCGGACCCTCGGGGAAGTCGGTGTTGCCGAACGCGTCGAACAGCTGCGCGGCGAGGAACGCGCCGCGAAAGACGATCGAGCCGGTGATCTCGGTGTGCGCGAGCGCGGCGATGAGGGCGCCGAGAGGCGGACTCGAGTGGTTCGTGGCCTCGCCGACCGCGTCGGAACGAAACGCGCCCTCCAAGAACTCCCGAAGCTGCTGGGTGCCCTCGATCAGGGTCTCGACCTTTTCACCGAGGCGCGTCTCGATCGTCGTAAAGGTCTCCTCGGCCACGGTCCGCGCGTCGTCGATCAGCGTGCGCATGAGGTCGAGCGGAGTACCGACGTCCGACCCGATGCAGAACCCCGGGAGGTTGGGGCGGACGATGGCGGAGGGTCTTTGAAAGACGTTCTCGAAGACGTTGATGGTCCCGAACAGGAGGTCCAGCTCATCTCGGATTTCGGTCTCCGGAGGATTTAGGAGTCCGGTAATGTCGCCGTTCCGGACGTCCGCGAAATCGAGGAGATTGGTCGTAAACCGGCCGCCCGGCGTGGCGGACTCGAGTGTAGCCACGTGCAGGATCAACGGCACTCCGTAGGACAACTCGTCACGGTCACTCGCCGAGTAGATCACGTAGTCGTGCCGCTCCTCCTGCGGAAGGGCGTCGAACAGGGCCGCAAGGTTGTCCGCGAAGTGACGGGCAAAACAGAACTCGAGAAAGACGCGCACGCGGCACGCCTTCGTCGTGGTGAGCATCAGCTGCTCCGGAAAGACGGACGAGGAGGATGTCTTGCGCTTGTTGTGGTAACGCTCGAAGGCCGGACCGCCCGCGTGGGACGTGACGTACACCACCAATGTGGAATGCTGGCCGGCGGCCAACCGCGCGTCGATGAGCTGGTTCAGCTCCGCGAGCGCCGCCGCATATTCCGAGTCCTCGATGGCCACGTTCCCCTCCCGGTGCGACCGAATCAGCCGAATGTTGGATTCGAACGGAACGCCCGCGTTGGCCAGGAGATCGACCATCCGGCTGGCATCGGTTGCCTTGTAGAGCTCCGGCGAGGCCTGCCAGATGATGGCAAAGATGCTCTTCGGGTCGGTGTTGTGGTTTTGCAGACGGGCGAATGTGCGCGGTTGCAGGGCCTCCGCCTCCGGTTCCGGCACCTCCTGGACAACCTCCGACGAGGCCGTCAACGCCACGTCCGCGGGCACGTCGTCGAGATCGAGGTCGTCCCACGCCACACCCTGAATGTGATAGAGCGCGCGATCGAGCTGCCAGATCCCCTCGCCGTTGACCTCCGGCGGCCAAAAGACGCCGCCCAGCCGCGTGACCGCTCCGGTCTCCGCATCGACGAAGACGTATTCGACCGCGTGCGAATAGTCGGCGAAGGGGTGGAAGTCGACAAAGAACACATACTCGTCCGCGGGCAGTACGCGCTCGACTGAAGGAACCGGATCGACCGATCCCGGATCCCCCCCAAGTGGCCGGACTCTCGTACCCGCGGGCGCCGGCTGGAGCGAAGCGACGACCCGCGCGTTGTCGGGAACAAGGGCCAGCACACTCACGACCGCCGTCGCGCGCGTCACGGCGTACGGTCGGTTGAGCAGAACGACGGTACCCGGAATCCCGGTCAGTTCGGCAAGCGCATCCGGATCGGCGGCAGCGGGATCCTTGCGGACCTCGACGCGCAGATAGCCGCCGGGCAAGTCGTCGAGCGAGAACCTGCCGTCAGCCGCGGTCTGCGTCATCCCGACGACTTCGCCCTCGACATCGACAACAAGCACCTCAGCCCCGGCCACGGGCACATCGCCGGGCGGCGCCGCTGCCGGATCGTGAACGAGCACGACAGGGCTCCCCTCGAGCGCAAACCCCTCGACACGCGCCCTGGCCACGCGATCGAACGAAGCCGTGGGCGTCGAGCTGCTGCATCCGAACAGGCCCCCCAAGAACACCGACACCAAAAAGGCAATCACGCCCGCACCTGTTGTTTTCTGCATCGCAGCTTCCCGAACGACATCCATCGCCGGCCGGGACAGTCCTTTTCGGATTATTCTCGCGGTCTTCGTCGAACGGATGGCCCTGGCTCCGTTTCCCAAGGCGTGACGCGCCTCGTCGTGCCGTTTCTCCGCGTGGCCGGGATCCTCGGCCTGCCGCACGAGCCCTCGACACCACAACAGGCCAATCGTGTCCTGAGACGGTCGGCAGGAACGGACGGCGATGTTTCCGGAGGTCGTCGTGGATCTCGAACGTAGGTGACAATGGCCGGCGATGAGGCGCTGGTGGCTGTTTGTCTTTGGCGCGCTCGCGGCGTTGCTTGTACTTGTGGGCACGAGGAGCGGGCCGGCCGACGAGTCGCGTTCGCGGATCCATCGAAGCGAGCGCACGGAGGGTGCTCCCCCAAAACACGCGTTCCGAAGCGGGCGACACCATGGATCGGTCGGATCGCGCGCCGGAAGATACGCGGGAACCGTGGATTCGACGCTTGCTGTCGGTCCTGAGTTCCGACGATAGCAACAGGCCCGAACGAAAGCCGGCTCGCGCTCCGCAGACATTCGATCTCGAAGTCGTGGACGCGCACACCGGCCGACCGCTCGGAGACATCGCCGTCCGTTCCTCACGTTTGATTCCGCGCAGCTTTCACCCGTACGACCAAAAGATCGGTCCGGCACTCCAATCTCGCCGGTCGCCCGTGCGCCTGCCGTTGAACCTCTCTCACTATTTTGTACGGGCGGAAGGATACGCATGGGAATGGGGGTTCGGCTCAAGACCCGTCTCCTTGCGGCCCGGCGGCGCCATCACCGTGAACCTCGTCAACTACCGGCGCGCGCGCGACACGTGGCTGGTGCTGTCGTGGGGCGAACGCGAACTGCGGCTTCAGCCACCCGCGAACGAGCCCGTGCTGCTCGAACACGTCCCGGCCGGCGAGTGCCACGTTGCCGTCCGAGTGTCGCGTCCTTTCCAGAGCACGGTGCTCGACGCGGCCCGCGTGGAGATCCCGCCGAACGGGCAGGCACGGACCACACTGCGACTGAACGACCCGCCTTCACGAGGCTATCCGCTCGCGGGCCGGGTCGAGTCCTACGTCCCGGCTGTTCGCATCGGTCAAGGAGGATCGGTCTCGATGGTGGTGCGTGTGCGTGACGGCCAGTGGAGCGCAGGCCGCGTGCCCGCGGGGCGGTACTCTCTTGAACTGGAGGGCACGGGGCTCGTTACCGTCGTGAACGTCGTGCCCCCCGGCCGCACAGACGTCATCCTCCGTGTTCCAAAGCATGTCCCGGTCACACTCCGGGTGGTCGATCAGGACGGCGTGCCGGTTCGTTCCGCCACGCTCGCGTGGATTTGCGTTCCTCCCGAGGGCGCGAGGCTGCCGCGACCGCAAAAGATATGGAACGGCCGGGAACCCGCGGTGTACTTCTTCAGGGCGCCGAGAACCGACATCGAGATCCGGCCCGGAGCGCCCGGCACGGACTTCGTGCCCCAACGATTCGGCCTACAACGCGGCAAGAACGAATTCCGCATCGTGGTCCGCCAAAGACCCACGCTGCGCGTTCGCATTCGGATGAGTGCACAGCCCCGCACGGTGCCGGAGGGCTTTCACATGTCGCTCGCGGCCGTCGGGCACTCCGGCGCGGAAGACTTCGAGGCCAGCCACGCGGACGAGCGCTCCGACGAACTGATCCGGCACTTCACACAACCCGGGCGCTACCGGATCACGTTCCAACTTCCCGGCCAGTTCCGAGCAGTCCCGCCGCGGGAAGTGAGCGTGGGACCCGGAGCCACCGAAATCACGCTCAACCTGCAGTCCGAATAGTGCTGGGAGCACGCCCTTCGTCGCGCGCGTAGGACAGGCGTGAGAAACATCGCCGTCCTTACGCTGTTTGCCGCGATCTCATTCGCGGGCACCAAGACCAAGACGCTCTACGGCATCAAGTGGCACGGTTCCGTGCGCAAGGCCGGCGCGGCGGCCAAGAACAAGAGACCGATCTTTTGGCTGCGCATGCTGGGCGACCTTGCCGGCAAGACCTGAAGCGCCGGCCACACGCTGAGGACCGTGGTGTTCTCGGACAACAGGATTCAGTCTCTGCTTCGCGGTCGATTCGTCTGTGCGCGCCTCAACCTCGAAGGCGACAAGACGGCGGGCGGTTCGTTCGCGCATACACCGAGATCGCCCGCGGGGTTCGTGAGCCGCGGCCTCGGCGAGCACAACGTGCAGTTGCTGATGCTGACCCCGCGCGGCAATCTGCTCAACATCGTGTCGGGCTACATCGACGCCAACGGTCTCGTACGCGAACTCAAACGCGCGCTCGACATCTGGAAGCGGGTCAAGGCGAGCAAGACCGCCAAGGCCAAAAAAGCGATCATCCGCGCGGCGCACGAGCGCGCACTCGCCGAAATCGAAAGGCGCCCGCCTGGCCCGCTGCAACGCGCGCTGGGCGGCCGCCCCAACGCCAAAGAAAAGCGCAAAAGAAAGAAGCGCGACCAACGCGTACCGACGATCGTGATCGGTGCAGGCCGTGACGCCGTCGATCACCGCTTCGCGCGCGACAATCCGCTACTGAACGCCAAGCAGTTCAAGCCGGAGAAACTCGTCGGCGCGGGCGGCTCGTTCTTCGGCTCAAGCAACGGCCGGCGCCCCGAAGAAGAAATCGGCACCGGGCGCCGACGCGGCCAGTAGCGCGCACACCGGAAAGCACCGGAAAAAAGCAAACGGACGGCGATCTCTTACGTCGAGATTAGTCCGTGGTTTCTACGTCGAGCCGGGTTCGTTCGTAACGAACGATCTGCCAGTTGTACACGAAGAAGTCATCACGGGTCACAACGATCGCATCGCCGTCGTACGCGCGAGCCTGGCTGAGCGCGAACTTGAGCAACGAATCCCACGACTGCGGTTCCGCCGAGTTGATTGAGGTGCGGTGGAGCGTGTGGCATGCAGGCAGCCAGCCGTGTCGGGGCGGCGCGTGTCCCTCGAGAGCCTTCGCGATTTCCTCGCGTTCGGCCTTCGGGGTGTCGTCGGGTATCCAGACATCGACCGGGGCTGTCTCCATCGGCGGCGCGCCGCTACTGGAACTCCGCGGCGTGCTGCAGGCTGTCAACAGCGCGACGGCCAATCCAAACAAGAACGGCTTCATGTACGGATCTATCGGCTACAGCCCTCGCCGTCGTTGACAATGGTGGCGTGAAGCGCCTTGCCGTCGTCGTCCTCGTGCTGGCTGCCGTCCTCGGGTGGTGGTTTTCGCACGAGTCGCGACGAGACGGCAGGGCCGAGCGCACGACCCCCGGGCAGCGCTCGACGGAGCAGGGAACGCAGGCCGACAGCGATTCCCGGTCCGCGGCCGACCGTGCGCCAAGCGAGCCGGAAGAGCCTGGAACCGCGAGGCGCGTGCCGGTCGGCCGCCCCCGCGCCGCCCTACCCGTAACGCTGCGCGCCGTCGACAGAGGGGGCTTCGACATCCCCACCGTAGACCTGAAATCGATGAATCACCGGTTGGGCATCCGGCGCCAACGGGTTCGAACGCCGTATGTGATTTCGCCCGGGCTTCCCTGGCTGAGCATCAGCGCGCCCGGCTTCGCCGAGACCACCATCGCGATCGACCACGCTGCCGGGGGTGAGCACGTCGCGGTTCTCTCGCGCGCCGGACGGCTGCGCGTCCGACTCGACGGGCGCGCGGCGGCCTACGTCATGATCGACGGTCCCCACGGCCTTCGTCGCGGCGAGGCGAAGAACGGACGGTGTCACTTCGACGCGCTCACGCCGGGGCGCTACACGGTCGAGGCCGAAGGCGCGGGCTCCGTCTCGGTCGATGTGCTACCGGACACGACGGCACAGGCGACGCTGCGGTTCGTGTCCGCCGCGCCGGCCGAAACGATCGCGGTGCGCGGCGCTCTCCGCATACCCGCGTCGTGGGGAGAAGTGAAACCGAAGATCCGCTGGAAGCGACGACTCGCCGCGATGACGTACACGAACGGTGGCATGGCCGCGGTCAACGGACCTGAGTTCTCGATCGAAAAGGCAAGGGCGGGCAGGATTCGCTTCATCCTGCGGCCGTTCGGGATGATCATCGAGCGCGCGGTCGATGCCGCCACGCCGTCGCTGCTCTTCGACATCCCGGAGCCGATGAACGTCGCGGTCGAAGTTGTGTACGCGACGACGGGCAAGCCGGCGACTCTTCAGTCGCTGACGTGGCGACGCGGAGACTACGCCGCGGTCGTACACAACGGCCGTTTTCGCGCCGCGGCAGGAACCGTCACGATCCATGCGCGCGGACAAGACGTCTATGCCACCCAGACCGTCACGCTGAGTCCTGGATCCCACACCGCACGGATGCCGGTTCACCGATTCTCGCTGCTCGACATCCGCCTGCGCGATGGGGACCGCGAACTTCCCCTCCTGGAACGACACCCGGTTCACCTCGACGGACCCGGGCACACCTACGGCAGCGCCGGAACGGCGCTGCGCGTGACCGCACCGGGCACGTACAAGGTGCTACTCGATCCGCATCCAGTCTTCCGCCCGATTCCGGAACAGACCGTCGAGCTCCGCGAAGGGAAGACGACGAGGCTGGTCATCGACGTGCGGCGGCACGGCGCCGGCAGGTAGCGCCCCAAAAGGGGTCTCTCAAGTGGCCGGCGATTCGACCGATGTCAGGGGCATGCACCGGCTCTCGCTTGCTGCACTCGTTCTCGTTGCTGCCTGTTCCGATCCGTCGTCATCGTCGTCGGGACCGCCGGCCGAGACGATGGACCTGTATCGGGTCGTGAAGCAAAAGGTCAAGGACACGGTCAAGGAGATCGCGTTGATCGACGTCAAGATCAAGGAAGCCGAAGCCAAAAACGACCTCGAGCTGCGGCTCAAGTACCTGCGCGAAAAGGCCCAGCTTCGCGACAAGAAGGTCGAGTTTCAGGACCAGGCGTTCGAGCTCCAATACAAGCTCAAGAGCTTCGGCTGGACCGATCCCGATCCGTTGAAGCCGTAGGCTCTCTGTGTCCTCTGTGGCTAAAAACCAGTCCCCGAGCGCGGCCAGCGCAGCTACCGGAGCGCGCGGACGCGGAAACGGGTGATCGTCAGGGTGCCGCCGGCGATGCCGACACCCGGTTTCGCCACAGACATCGCCGTCCGTCCGCTTACGACGCGGAATCCGTCCACCCAGATCTCGACCTCGTCACCCCGGCGCACGAACGCGACGTGTACCTCGTCGCGGCGGCCGAGCAGGAAGTCCTTGGTCATCGTCAGGGCGCGCCCTTCCGTGAACAGAAACACCCCCGGCTGCACGACGAGGGCCTTGCACTTGTCGCCGAAGCGGACGCAGACGCCGGCCGCTCCGGGACTCGGGCGCAGCACGGCTTCGATGATCGCGTTCTTGAACTTCTTGCGGCCGAGATCCTGCCAGACCCAGTTCGGTGTGTCGCTGCGCATCGATTCGGCCTTGAGTTCCTTCCACGCGCTGGGCTTGCCGCGCAGTTTCTTGGGGAGGCGCTGGAACGGGTCGAGTGGGTAGACATCGAACGTGACCGCTTCGCCCTGCTTGCGGCGGACGAGTTTTTCGACTTCCGGGGTGAGTGGGAACGCGGCCAGGGCCTTGTGCCAGTCCTTTTCGAGCACGGCGAGGCTCTTGCCGAACGCGTCCTGCGGCGTTGTGCCGGTGTAGTAGCGTTTTGTTTTTTCGATGCCGTACGTGTCGATCAGGAAGCGGAACCAACTCGCGGCCACGTCGTAGCCGTTGAAGCCGGGATGTTTGGCCAGCCAGCCGTAGAAGTCGGCAACGCCCGTGATCTCCTTGAGCGACGGGAGCTGGCGCTTTTTTTGGTAGACGCGGGCGACGGCGTGGACATGGACGCCGTGCACGTACGTGAGCAGCGCGTTGGCGATGCCGTCCGGAAACGCCATGTTGCGCGGTTCGTCGCCGGTCTTTTTGAGGCGCACCGTGACGACATGCGCAATCTCGTGCGCGCGGGTCTGGCCGCTGCCGATCGGTAGGTGCACGTCGCGCCCACTCGCGAACGCGCCGACTCCCTTGACCCCGGTGATCGCAGCCAGCTCCGCAGCGTCGTCGTACAAGAACAACCGGTAGGAGCCGTCGTTTTCGACCGCCAGCTCGCGGCAGATGCGGGCCAGGTCACGCTCCGCCCGCGAACCTGCCCGCGGCGCCGCCGCGCCGGCGCGAGAACCCGGCCGGTAGCGGATCTCGAAGTGCTCGGTGCGCAGGATCGCCGCGTGGGTCTTTTCCGGTGTAGCCAGGGTCGCCGTCCCCAGCAGGACCAAAACGAGGAGGATGCGAAAGCGGGTTGCCATGACCCGGATAATAGCCGCCCATGCAGATCACCGACCGCACCCGGCTCGAAGAAGCGCTGCGCGCGGAGCGGTTCTTGCTCTTCAAGCACTCAAACCGCTGCCCGGTCAGTACCCGCGCCCAGAGCGAATACGAGGCGTTTGTCCAGGCCCACTCCGACGTGCCGACCGGCTGGATCGACGTCGTGGATCAGCACGAGTGGTCCCTGTGGGTCGCCGCGGAGAGCGGCGTCGAGCACCAATCGCCGCAGGCGCTCTGGATTCGGGACGGCCGGGTCGCGTGGAGCGCGAGCCACTTCAAAATCACGCAAGCGGCGCTCGCCGTCGTCGCCACGAAAGACTAGCTTGGACCACCCCATGGAACATCCGCTCAACAAGACGCTCGCCTACGAAGACCTCGAGGACCCGCTGATTCAACCGACCCACCGGTCGCTGAAGAGCTGGGTCAGAAAGTGGCTGATTCGCGGCTACCGACTCGGGGTCAACGGCGCGGTGAGGCGCCGCATCCGCGTACGCGGGTACAAGATGTGGGAGTACTCGCGCGGACTCGCGCTGACCGGACTGGGCAAACCGGCGCGCCAGCCGGGCGAGAAGTTTTCCGTCCTTGACCTCGGCGGTGCCATGACGCTGCCGGTGTTTTACCTCGGCGACCTCGGCGACAAGGTCGTGAGCCTCGACATCGACGGACCGATGGTTCAGGACACAAACCGCCAGGCAAAGCGCGCCGGCATGGATGTCACCGCGTTGACGACAAACCTCGTCGAAGAGGATCCGTCCCCCGAGGATCTGGGCGTACCCGGCGGTTTTGACCGCGTCATCTGTTTTTGCGTCATCGAGCACATCGTCCCACCCGGACAACACCGGGTCGCCGAGCGGATGGCGAAGCTGCTCAAACCCGGCGGCCAACTCGCGCTGACGTTCGACTACGGCGAGAACGCAAACTCCGAAGCCCCGATGCCCAACCTCGACTCGGTCCACGCCCTGCGCGACGCGATCGGCCTGCCGTTGCGCGGCAACAAGGAGTTCCACGACGACGGCCGTCGCTATCCGTTGTCGCGCCGCAACCCGCACCGCCCGTTCACCTTCGGCGCCCTGTTCTTCGACAAGCCGGCGTGAAGATTGTTCGGACGCGACGCGGGGTTCGGCTTGTTGCCGAAGACGACGACGTCGTACTGAGCGAAGTCCTCGCCCTCCCCGGCCCCACCCACTCCCTCTTCGACGCGCTCGCCGGGTGCATCGCGGCACTCGCGCCCGGCCCGCGCATCGCGGTGCTCGGCTTCGCCGGCGGCGGCATCATCGCCCCGCTGCGCGCGATGGACTGCACGCACCCGATCGCCGCCGTCGATCTTTCGCGCGAAGGTGAATCGATCTTCCGCGAGCTGTCGAGCGACTGGTGCGGCGAAGTCACGCTCGATGAAGAGGATGCTGGAGACTGGCTCGCACGCCGCCGCACGCGCTTCGACCTGATCGTCGAAGACCTGTCCGTCCCGAGCCCCGTCGGCACCGTGAAACCCTACGCGACCTTCGACACCATCCCGGAACGCATGGCGCGCCGCCTCGCCCCGCACGGCCTCGCGGTCTTCAACATGCTCCCGCTGCCCGGCACGCGCTGGGATTCGCTCATCGCCCGCGTCGGCCAACCATGGGCCCGAGTCGTCACAGTCGAACTCGACGAGTACGAAAACCGCCTCGTCCTCGCGGGCGACAACCTTGCTCCGGCAGCGGAACTGTCACGTCGTGTCCGAGCCGCGCTGAAGTCGATCGAATCGTCGCAGACCCACCAGTGTAAATTCCGAACGATTCGGAGGTAGCAAACGGACGGCGATGGCTGGTCGTGCGAAGCTATGGGCGTGACACGCCTTGGATTGATCGCTCTCGCCGTCTTGTTCGCAAGCCTCACCGTTCGTTCCGAGGGGTTTCAAGAACTACTCGATCGACGGTGGCTGCCCGTCAAGACAGACAAAAACGTCACGATCGGCGAACTCGGCAAGGTGTTTTCCGACGTGACGGGAAGCAACGTCTACGTACAGCCCGCGGTCGCGGAGCAGAAACTCCGCATGGACCTTGCCACGATCAAAGGGAGCCTGCGCGAAGTTCTCAACGTTGTCGCCGCCCAGGCGCGACTCACCTGGAAGGTCACGGCCGGCGCGATCGTGATCGGTTCGAGAGAAGACATCGCGCATATCGAGCGCCGCGTCGCAAGAATCAAGACATTCGGGCATGCGGCGTTCGAGCGAACCGTCAACGTGGAACTCGAGGCGGCGACGATCGGAGAACTCGTAGCCGTTCTGAAGGCAGCGACCGAAGTCGAACTCACGGGCGACAAACTCGAAACGGAGATCACGCTCAAGGTCCGCGACATGGCGGTCGCCGACATCTTGGCGCTCGTCCTGCCTGCGGAGTGGCGCGTCATGGAAAAGCGTCGCGGCGGCTTTCACCTCGCCGCGCCGGAGCGACTCACGTTCGACTACAAGAATCAGCCGGCGAGAAAGGTCGTCGAAGTCATCGGGACGTTCATCCGGCGAAAGGTCGTTCTCGACGGGGAATTCGGCGGAGAAGTCGTCTCCTTGAAACTGATGAAAGTCGAGTGGCCCGAGGGCCTGCGTCGTCTCGCTCGCGTTCTGGGCGCGGAAGCGCGGCCGACTGTGGACGGCTCCTGGCGCATCGCACGCGCGTGGCGCTTCGCGGTCGAAAAAGGCCTGCTGAGCAAGGTCACGATCGCTGCGCAAGGCAGAACCTTGGGTGAGATTCTGCTCGCCGGCAGCCCGGTACCGATCGCGCTCGACTCCGGACTCGCGAGCAGAGTGATCGATCTCAAGGTGAAGAACGTCACGTTCGCCCAGGCGCTCACGCTCGCGACCGAGCCGCAGGGCCTCGCCTGGGACATCCGCTGGGGCGTCGTGTTCGTCACGACACCAAAGAGGATGAACACCCTCCGACGGTTTCCGATCCTGCCCAAACTGCCGAAAAAAGACCTCCGGCTCCCGTTCCACAACACCTCGCTGCCCCGAGCGCGCGACTACCTTGCGGCCGCGACAGGCATGAAGATCGTGATCGACGCCAAGGCGAAAGAAGCGTTCGAAGCCGGCGAGATCACACTGAAGGGCGAAGTGGACCTCCGCCATGCGCTCACCGTGTTTACGCAGCCCCACGGCCTCCGCGTGATTACCGAACGAGGCGCGCTCGTGATCCAGAAACAGCCACGCTGATCGCAGACATCGCATTCGCGCCTTGCGCTTCGGCGCGAGGGCCCCGTTTGCTCCCTCGCCTTGGCGTTCGGGGTACAACGGCTCGATGTTCATGCGAACGATCTACGACGAAAAGCTCGCGCAGGCGGCGTACCTGTTCGGCTGCCAGCGCACGGGCGAGGCCATCGTCATCGATCCCGCGCGCGACGTCGACCGCTACATCGATCTCGCGCGAGACAACGGCCTCTCGATCGTCGCGACCGCCGAGACGCACATCCACGCCGACTTCGTTTCCGGTTGCCGGGAGCTCGCGGAACGCGTGGATGCGAAGGTGTACGTGTCCAACGAGGGTGGACCCGACTGGAAATCCGAATGGCTGGAGCAAAAGGTCGGGGGCGGAACCTACCGCTACAAGAAGCTGCACGACGGCGATGTCTTCGCGGTCGGCCACATCGAGTTTCGCGTCGTGCACACCCCCGGGCACACGCCGGAACACATCGCGTTCCTCGTGACCGATCGTGGCGGCGGCGCCGACGAACCGCTGGGACTCGCGAGCGGCGACTTCGTGTTCGTCGGGGATCTCGGACGGCCCGACCTCCTCGAATCCGCCGCCGGCCAGGCCGGTGCCATGGAGCCTTCCGCGCGCCAGCTCTTTCAGACCGTGCGCAAGCTCGACGCGATCCCGGACTTCGTCCAGGTGTGGCCCGCACACGGTGCCGGCAGTGCGTGCGGCAAGGCGCTCGGTGCCGTACCGATGAGCACGATCGGGTACGAGCGCCGCTTTAACCCGGCGATCCGCGCGGCGGACAACGAGGCCGACTTTGTCGATTTCATCCTGAGCGGGCAGCCGGAACCGCCGCTCTACTTCGCCAACATGAAGCGCGTCAACAGGGTGGGGCCGAACGTGCTCGGCGGCGTGCCGACACCCGCGGAATTGACCGTCGCCGAGCTTCGCGCCCTTGATGCGAAACGCGTCGCGCTCGTCGATACGCGTCCCTGGGACGAGTTTCGGGTTGGGCACGTTCCCGGTGCGATGTCGTTTCCGCTGCGCAAGACGTTCAACACGGACGCGGGCTCGATGGTCGCCGAGACCGACGACATCTACGTCGTCATTGAGCCGGACCGGCTCGACGAAGCCGTGCGCGATCTCATCCGCATCGGGCTGGACCACAATCGCGGCTGGTTCGACGCGCGGAACATGGCGGACTACGAGAGCGACACGTACTCGCTGCGGATGATCGCGGAAGTCGGTGTTGCCGATGCCACGGCCATGCTTGACGACCGGCAGGTCACCGTGCTCGACGTGCGCCGGGCCGCCGAGTTCGCCGATGGGCACCTGCGGGGCGCAACCAACATCGCGCACACACGGCTGGCCTCGCGACTCGACGAGGTGCCCGGCGGACCGCTCCTGGTCCAGTGCCGAACCGGCATCCGCTCCGCGCGGGCAGCGGCGTTTCTGCAAAAAAAAGGCTTCGACGTGGTCAACCTGAGAGGCGGCATCGTGGCGTGGGAGCAGGCCAACGGAGCGATCGAAACACCGGAGACACGATGAACAAACCCAAATCCACGACCCGCACAACCCGACCGTCCTTGACGGACGTGGACCCGGACACGCTGGAACAGTGGCTCCGGGACGACGATACGGTCCTGATCGACGTGCGCGAAGCGTTCGAGTACGCGGAGGAGCGCATCGACGGCGCGCGAGCCGTGCCGCTGTCCCGCTTCGATCCGGAGTCGGTCCGATCGAGCCACGCCGGCAAGCGGGTCGTCTTTCAATGCCGCACCGGTGAACGGTCCGCCCGCGCGGCGGCGCGATTCGGAGCGGACGGCGACGCGGTCTTTCATCTTGCGGGCGGTCTCGAGGGCTGGAAAGCGTCGGGTCGAGCCTGCATGCGCCCCGAGTCCGCGCCGCGGATCGGCGTGATGCGCCAGGTGCAGATTACCGCCGGGTCGCTGGTCGCCGTCGGCGTCGCGCTCGGGGTGTTCGTCTCCCCCGGGTTCCTCGTCATCCCGGCATTCGTCGGCTGCGGCTTGCTGTTCGCCGGCCTCTCGGGCTGGTGCGGCATGGCCATGCTCCTCGCCAAGATGCCGTGGAACCGATCCGCCGCAGCGTCGTGTGCAACCGACTAGCCGGGCTTTCAACGGGGTTGGAGGGGGTTAGAGCGAACGGTCTCCGCGGCGATGCCCCGGTTTCAGGGACATCGCCGTCGTGCAGCTGTGTCCGACTCAGCGCAGCCAGACCTAGTCGTCGTGGTCGTGGCCGCCGCCGTCGTCGTCGTGATCATCGTGGTCGTGATCGCCATCGTGGTCGTGGTCGTGGTCGTGGTCGTGGTCGTCGTGGCCGCCGTCGTCGTCGTGACCGTGGTGCTCGTGTGTCCAGTCCGGCGTGAACTTTGTGCCGCCGATCGAGATCCGGAAACGGATCTTGCCGGGCTCGCTCTTGAACGCGTCGTGCGTAAAAACCCACTCGTTGGCGGAGCCCTTCGACGTAAGCGAGAGGGTTTCGTTGCCCTGCTTCATGCGCAGGGTGGGTGCCTCATCGGCGTTCTTGATCGCGATTTCGTCGTCGTAGGTCCAGACCGTCAGCGTGCCGGCGTCGTGGTCGAGCTTGAATTCGGCGTGGGCCTCGTGGTCGCCGAGGGCGATGAGGTCGCCGCCGTGGGGCGCCTTGTGGGCATGATCGTGGCCGTTGCCGCAGCCGCAACCGTCGTGGTCGTCGTCCTTGCTGCAGGCGGCGGCCAACACGAAAAAGCAGGTCAGGAGAGAGAGGGTTTTCATGACTTCGACTCCGAATGGGTGTTCGAGTTTGCTTGAGAGTGTATCCGCTCGGCGACGCCGCGACCGAACAACCAAAACAGGCCGGGGGTCAAGAGCACGTCGAGCAGGGTTGCGGAAACAAGGCCGCCGACGATGACGCTGGCGACCGGGTAAAGCAGTTCGCGGCCGGGTTGGCCCGGCGCGAGGATGAGCGGCACCAGCGCGATGCCGCTCGTGAGCGCGGTCATGACCACCGGTACGATTCGCTCGCGGCCCGCGCGGCGCAGCATTTCCGGACTGAACGCCTCGCCTTCCTCGCGCATCAGGTGCAGGTAGTGGTCGAGGAGCAGGATCGCGTTGCGCGCGGCGATGCCGCCGAGTGAGACCAGACCGACCAGCGTCGCCACCGAGATCGTCTGGCCCGTCGCGACGATGAAGGCCACGGCGCCGACGAAGGCCATCGGAATACTCGCCAGCACCTGGAAGGCGAGGTTGAGGGAGCGAAAATGCAGATACAGCAGGAACAGCATGCCGCCGAGCGAGACGAACGACAGCCACAGGATGATCGCGCTCGCCTCGCGTTGCGCCTCGAACTGGCCGCCCAGCTTGATCGAGTAGCCCGGCGGAAGGCCGGCGCGCACGCTCTCGATTTGCTTTTCGACATCGGTCACGACTTCGCCCAGCGCACGGCCCTGTACGTTGTGGCGAACCACGAACCGGCGCGACACGGCCTCCCGGTTGATGTTGTTCGGGGTCTTGGCCATGACGACATCGGCCACCGAGTCCAGCCGCACGACGCGTCCACCGGCCCCGCGAATGCGCAACGCGCCGATCGTGCCGAGGTCGCGGCGATCCTCCTGCCGCAGACGCACGATGATCGGATACGACGCGCGGCCGCGCACAAGCCTAGACACCGACGCGCCTTCGAGAGCAAGCTCGACGGTCTCGGCCAAGACGGCCACGTCGATTCCGAGGCGCGCCAGGTCGTGGCGGCGCGGGCGCACCTCGACCCGATCGACGAGCACCTGCTGTTCCACGGACAAGTCGACGACGCCGGGCACGCCGCTGATGGCGCCCTCGATCTTTTTTCCGATCCGGCGCAGGACGGCGAGGTCCTCGCCGAACACCTTGATCGCCACCTGGGCCGTGACGCCCGACAGAAGATGCGACAAGAGATGCGCGAGCGGCTGCTCGGTGGACTTCGCGACCCCGGGAAACTCCTCGTCAAGGCGCGCACGAATGTCGCCCAGCGCCTCCTCGCGCGTACGTCCGGAGTCAGGATCGAAGGCCACGATGGCTTCGCTCGTGTGCACCCCCTCGGCATGCTCGTCGCCCTCCGCGCGGCCGGTGCGCCGCGCCACGGACGCCACCCCCTCCACCGCGAGGATCGCCTTTTCCATGCGGAAACCGGCGGCGTCCGACGTCTTGAGGCTCGTACCGGGCGGCAGGACAAGGTTGACCTGCGCCGTGCCTTCGTTGAACGGCGGCAGGAACTCGCGCCCGCGCGAGCCGATGATCACCAGGCAGGCGACGACGAGCGCAAGAACCACGGCAGCAATCGTGCGCGGCCACGCGATGCTCGTACGGATGAGGATGTCCGCTCCGCCCTGGAGCTTGCGGACGGCCCAGGAGCGGCGGTCCTTGTGCGCGCGAGCCTGCGCCGGCAACAGATAAAAGCACAGGACGGGCGTGACCGTGAGCGACACGACGAGCGACGCGAGGATGCTGACGATGTAGGCGAGGCCGATCGGCGTGAACAGCCGGCCTTCCATGCCGGACAACGCGAACAGCGGCAGGTAGGCCGCGGCCACAACCAGGGTGCCGATCAGAATCGGGCGCCGCACCTCGCTGGAGGCCGCAAAAACGACATCGAGCGGTTTCACGTCCGGCCGCTGCCGCAATCGACGAAACACGTTCTCCACGTCGACAATGGCGTCGTCCACGAGCGCCCCGACCGCCACCGAGAGCCCTCCGAGAGTCATCGTGTTGATCGACACGTCGAGCATGCGGAACACGATCGCCGTCACGGCGATGGACAACGGGATGGCGGTCAGCGTGATAAACGTCGTGCGCAGGTTCAGCAGAAACAGGAACAACACGAGCAGGACCAGGATGGAGCCGTCGCGAACCGCCTCGGTGACATTGCCGACGGCGCGCCGGATGAAGTCGGCCTGCCGGTAGAGCCCCGGCTCGAACACGACGTCGGGATGCGCGCGCGCCATCGACTCCAACTCGCGTTCGAGACGCTCCGACAAGGTGACCGTGTCGGTCTCGGGCTGTTTGAACACGACCAGGATCACGCCGCGCTCGCCGTTGATGCCCGCGTCGCCGGTGCGCTGCGCCGCTGGCCCAAACGAAACGTCCGCGACGTCTCGGATCGTGATCGCCCTGGATTCCTTCCCTGCGCGGGCCGGTTCCCCTGCGCGGGACTCCTCCCCACCCCCCGGCCCCCAACCCACCACCAAAACCGCATACCCAAAAACGCCGGGCCCCAGTTCGCGAACCGTCACCCCAACCAGCGGACCCATTGCGCCGGCATACAAACACCCCCCCCACCCCGCCCCGTTGGCGCGCGCGGCCGCGT
>JAJFFH010000042.1 GCA_021776735.1 Planctomycetota bacterium
CCAACTCGGTCTCAACCTCGGCCAGGCGTGCCTCGGTCTTCCCCGTCCGGCGGGTCACCCACCAAAGACCACCGCCCAAGAGCGCGAGCACGACCAAACCAACAACGACACCACGCCCCAGCCACGAGCGCGCCCGCCGCAGTTCCTCCGCGAGCTTGTCCACACGGGCCTGCAACGCATGGACCCGAGCCCCAAGCGCCTCCGGCGATTCTACCTCCTCAAAGATCTCGTCGCCCGCCGTCACCCGCGCGCGATGTGCGCGCTGGAGCTCCTCGTGGTCATCCTCGATCGGCGGATGCTCGTCGTACGAGAATCCCTCCCCGCAAACAAACACGTACACCGGCTTGCCCAACTCGCGCGCCAGCTCGTACTCGAGCTGCGTGTAGCTGCGACGCTCTTCGGACGGCTCCCGCTCGACCGGTTCGAACCCGTAGCTGCGCCCCACAACGTGAATCAGCGCATCGCACGCCTCGATCCGCGCGTGCAACATCTCGCGCACCTTCGAACCGTCCGGCGGAAAGCTGGTCTGCTCGACCGGCACGCAACCGATCGTGAGCAGCGCATCCCGAATCAGCGCGCGACTACTGCGCAAGTCCGCACTGGTCGCGCTGATGAAGATCGAAGGACGACGAGCTGCCATGGGATCCCGAGGAGCGGAGCATCCTACAACAAGCAGGTCAGGGGGCCCGGGGGCAAGAATCATCCCCGTTCATACGCTGTCAATCTCTCTCGTAAACGTCCTCACGAACGACCGGGGTCGGGTTCGGGAGTCGGGGTCGGGTCGCGACGATGTCGCGGATCGTTCGAATGGCCGACATCCGCGTACTCGGCAAGCGCTACGAGAACGTGGCGAGGACGGACCCGGCATGAGCTCGGGGGCGGATCGGTTGTCGGGGGGCTCCTGTCGGGAGAGCGTCTATCGCCCCCATTCACTTGCGTGGGGCGATAGGCGCTCCCCGTCGAAAGGAGTCTTCCATGACCGACAACCGAAACTTCTCTTCCCTGAACGCCTTCCCGGGGCCGCATCGGCGGCTGGATGTCTATCGGGTGGCGATCTTGTTGTTCGCTGGGGTTGAAGAATCTGCTGCTTCGTTTCCCCGTGGATACGGAGCGATCAAGGATCAGTTGCGGCGTTCCGCGACCGGCACCGTGCTCAACATTGCCGAGGGTGCGGGGCGCTGGAAGCCGGCCGACAAGGCGTACCGTTACACAATCGCGCAGGCGGAGTGCCTCGAGTGCGCCGCGGCTCTCGAACTGGCTGCGATCGTCAACGTCATCCCCCGGGGGAAATCCGTCGAGCTGATGTCGTACGCCAACCGGGTCGGGGCGATGCTGACCCGACTCATCCAGCGTCAGCGTGCCAGGACGCCGGGTTGATCCCGGCGCGCAAGCACAACGTGTACGTGAACGTCGTTTCGGGGTCGGGTTCGGGCGTCGGGGTCAGGTTCGCGTCCGCCGACGGGTCTTACGGCGCGAGGGCGGACACTCCGCTACCCGCCGTCCGGATCCGAGGGTGCATCGCCGTCCGTAGGCTTTTCTTCGTCGGGATCGCCGTTTCTCTCCGCGGACTCCTTCGGTTCTTCCGGCTCCGGTTCGCCGCCGGGTTCCATTTTGGCGACGATGTTGATCGTCTTTTGGTCGGTGTCCGTATCCAAAGCCTGTTCCCAGATCTTGTGGGCGGGAACCTCGACCTGGAGTCGCGCGCGCGCGCCGATCTTGACGCGGATGTCGCGCACGATGCCTTCGTCGTTGAAGTGCCCGCCCGTCTGGCGCGCGATCCACTCTTCCGTCTTGCCCCCGGCCGGGGTCTCGCGCTCGACCGGGACCAGGAACTTGTAGTTGATCTGCGGAATCGGCTTGCCGTCGATGGCGCTGACGACCTTGATGACGACCTCCGCGGTGCGGCTCAGGCGCACCGTGAACGCGTCGCTCGGCAGCGGAACGTCCTTGATATGGGCCGGGTCAAACTCGCGGCCAAACCATGTGTGGATCGTGACCTTGAGCTCCTTGAGCTCGTCGGGGAGTTTCTCGAACGCGTACTGTCCGTTCGCATCGCTGACGGTCTGACGAACGATGCCCGAACCGGCACCGAGCATGAGCGTGACGCCGACCACCGGCTCGCCGCGCTGATCCAGCACCTGCCCGGCTAGGCGCAGGTCCCCCGTTTGCAGATACGGCACCGTGATCGTCACGTCCGCTGCACCCTTTTGCTGCAACTCGACGGTCTCCTCGACCTCTTCGAGCCCCGACTGCCGCGTGGTCAGTACATGCGTCCCAGCGGCGACGAGCCCGAAATCAAACCGCCCATCGACACCGGCGCGCTTGCGCACAAGCTGATCCATCCAGATATCGACCTTGGGCCGCGGTTTGCCATCCGGCCCGATCACACGGCCGGTCAGCCGGCCGTAGTCGGCATACACCACGGGCACCGTCAGCACGATGCCGTCCGTCGTCTCGCCGGCGCGCGCCCGAATCGTCTTCGCATGCGCCGTGTCAAGCCCGCGCCCGGGCACGGTCATCTTGCCCAGGAAGTTCGCGAACAACACGACCTGGCCGTCCTTTTGTTTGCGCAACGTGAAAGACCCGTTCTCGTCGGACTGGGCCAGGTCGTCCATGTGCGCGCCGGACAGGACCGTCGTCTCCTCGCGCGACACGTCGGCTAAAACGCGCCAGATCTTCGCCCCCGGCAACGGCGTCCCGGTCGAGTCAACCACGCGCCCCTTCAGCGTCGCCTGGCCGTAGTACCGCGGCGCCGTCGAAAACTTCGGCACCTTGTTCCACTTCCAGTTCCCGTCCTCGTCGAAGCGCCCCGGCGCGCCCATCGGCGGAGCCCCGCGCGCCCCCGCGCCCCCCTTGCCCCCCACAAACGGCTTGCGCCGCAACTTGCCCCCGGGCCCGACGCGCAGGTGCTTGCTCTTCAGCAACTCCTCCAGCGTCATCTTCTTGCCGTTGACCATGTAGCGACGCTTTCTCTTCTTGGCCGTGGGCTCCGCGCCGCCGTTCTTCACTGCCTTTGCATCGCCGTCCTTGGCTGTCGCCTTCCCGGACTTGGCCAACGGATCCTTGTCCGGATTGGTCCGAGAGGACGGAAGCGTACGGACGGCGATGTCTTGTGCGCGTTCCGCGCGCGGCGCGCGCTCGCGGATACCGAGGCCGACGACGGTGCCAACCGTCAGCACGACGGCTACCGCGAGCGTCACCTTCATACCGACCGACACCGTGGTCAGGCCGGCGACGCCCTTGACGACGCACGCCTCGACGAGTGCCGAGCCCGCGGTCGCGGTCGGAACCTGGGTGAGCAGCGCGGGGCTGAACGCGACGCCCTGCTTACCGAGTTTGGCGCGCAGTGTTTCCAGTGCGCGGCCGATGCGGCTCTTCGCGGTGCCCGCCGGGATGCCGAGGGCGGCGGCGACTTCGGCGTGGGTCAGACCCTCGCGATAGTGCAGCGCGATGGCGATACGCTGGGGCTGGGGCAGCCGGTCCACGGCCGCCGCCACGGTCGCCAGGGTCTCGCGCCGACTCGCGTCCTGGAGCGGTTGGGGATCGTGCGTCGGCTCGGGCATGGCGGCCTCCTCGGGTCGGGCGTCACGGGCGCGCCGCGAGCGGATCTTTTGCGAACAGCGATAGACAACGCCCAGGATCCAGGCGCGCAGACTGCGCTTTGTGTCGAACCGGCGCAGCTTGCGGCTGACGGTCAAAAACGCCTCCTGGACAGCGTCTTCGGCGGCCTGCCGGTCGCGGACGACCGACAACGCAAGCCGGTACGCGGCATTGGCGTGGCGCTCGACGAGTTGCCGGAACGCGGCCTCGTCGCGGTCTTTGAGCACACGCGCCACCAGCGCGGCGTCGGAATCGGGGGATACGCGCGTCATGTTGTCTCCTAAGCGTATTGCCCGAAGGCCCCGCGTGCTGTTCCGCTTTGCTTTTGAATCGGCGAAAAAAAAGAGCGCGCCGGAACAACCGGCGCGCTCAAACAAGGGCCCCCGAGGGGGCCGGGGGAGCGGGAATACGGGAGGAAAGAGCGGAAGGCTCAGACGTTGCGGCGAACGATGCGAACGCGTTCGGCGCGGTAGTCGGCAAGGATACTGGCGCGATCATCGTTGTACTGGCGCAGCAGACGGTGCTCGGCGCGGCGAAGGCGGCGACCGCCGTATCCGCAACGCACCTCTTCGAGCTGCGCGTGGTACGCCTGGTGGGCACTGTACAGACGCCGGTCGCGGCGGGCTTCCGCACGCCGCAGAGCAATCTGACGACGGCGCAGGATAATCTGACGACGACGCAGGCGTTCGGCACGGGCGCGGCGTGCCCGCTTGTGGTCGTAGCCGTGCTCGTGGTCATGGGTCCGTACGCGGCGGTCGATCACGCGACGGCGACGGGGCGCGTAGCGCACGTCGATCTCGGCGCGCTTGACGCGGTACCAGTTCTTCAGGCGAGCCTGCCCGGCAGCGAACCATTTCTCCAGACGCACCTTCGCCGCGCGGAAGTACTGCTTCGGATTCAGAGCGCCGCGCGACTTGGCACGGGCCCGCAAGATCTCGTTGTCGTACTTGCCCCGCAGGCGACGAACCTCAAAGTCCATCTGCGCATCGAGCTTGGCGATTGCGACGCGCTTCGCTCCGGAAACGCGCGGCTCGGCCGCGACACGCGTCTTGCGCGCAACGCGCGGTTCGTCGCCAGAGGAATGCTCCGCCCAAGCCGGACTCGCCGAAACGAGCAAAACGGGAAGAGCAAGAGAAAGCAATCGAATGGAACGCATGATTTGTCTCCTTTGTCGAGGAGCCCTAAGGCACGCCCCATGCCAAACCCCCAAAACAGCCGTAGGACGGCGTTCCTGAGCGCATCTGACCTACTCTGGGGACACTATTGTCCACAGCGAGCGGGAGCAAACGGACGGCGATGTAACTCGAAACTCCGCTACGCGGGCTCTCGCTAGTCCGGACCGGCGCGGCTTGGCCGCCCCGGTCGCACGTTTAGTGGGCCGGGTATCTCTGTCGGGCAGCCATCGTCTAGGGACGACAACCGCGAAAACCGTCGAGGACGCAGTATCAACGAGACCCAGCCATTCGAATCTGTTCCTCAGTGGCGGCGATCCATTTGACACGCGACACATGACGCTCAGGCGCAGTTCTGGCTGTCCACACTCGCAACACCGCGCGCATCGCGACAACCGCCTCACGCAACAGCGCGGAACGGTTCTTCGGTTCGCAGACCTTCGCCTGCTCCCTGAGAGCGACAGCAAGATCGTTTTGAACCATCGCCCAGCCCTGCGGCGACGCTTTTGGAGAAAAGACCCCGAGCGCGAGACGATACGCTTGGATGCCATCACCCAGCAGTCGCGCCCGCTCGCTGCCTTCTTTGACCTTGGCCAAGCTGACCAGCCTCGCACCCAGGCTGTACTGGAGCGCAGCCCACGGCCTCGGAAGATGCTCCCGCTCACACCCCTCCAGCGCGCGACGCGACGCATCGACCGCTTCTCCCAGTAGGCGCGCCCGTTCCGCACCGGAACCGGTCTCCGCTAGGGCCTCGAACGCTGATGCAAGGTTAAACTGGGTCATCCCCCAGTCTCGTGGTGAGGTTTCGCGCGTACGCACCTGAAGTGCGCGGTGGTAGGCGACAAGGGCGGCGTTGAGCAGGTGTACCCTCTCGTTTTCTGACGCAACTTCGGCTTGTCGGGCGAGAGTCACACCGAGGTTGTCCTGGGTCCGTGCCCATTCGTGTGGTGTATTCTCGCGCGTTTGGACGTCGAGCACCTGACGCAACGCGGCGACCGAGTCGCCCAAGATGCTTCGCTTGTCACCTGCCTCGGAGACCGTGGCCTGGTCTCGAAACGCGAGCGCGAGGTTGTGTTGAACAACTGCCCAGCGATGGGGATATTCCTTCCTCGTCAGCACATCAAAAGCGCGTCGGAAAGCAGCAATCGACTCGCCCAACAGACGCCGCCGCTCGGCGAGGTTCGCAGAACCGGCGGAGGCACGAAGCGCAATCGCCAATCCATGCTGGGCACCTGCCCAGAAGAGCGGAACGTCTTCGCGCCTGATGACTTGCAGGATAGACCGGATTCCTGCAATCGACTCGCCGAGCAATCGCGCCCTCTCCTTCCCGAACGCTGCCATGGCCTGGAAACGAAGGGCAGTACTCAAACCGTACAGAGTCCTTGCCCAGGCCACGGGCCTCGCTCCTTGTGGCGTCTGCGCGAGCGCCAAGGCGTAGGCCGCAACGGCATCTTCGTACTGCGCGTCCGCAAAAAGGTACTCGCCCTGGAGTGTGCGCGCTCGGCGCTCACGATCAGATTCGCGTCGACCGGAGGCTCCAGCAGCGAGTCGTTGACGCCCTGCATTGTCCGCAGCTCGTCCTGCGTGCCTCGCAGCGTCTGCGAACCTGAGTTGCGCGGCGGCAGCCAGGGCCTGGTCAAGATTGTCGGCGCTCGGATCCAAACGCGTCGCGACCACGAACTCGTTTATTGCTGAACCCAGCTCGGCTACCGTAATCCCTTCTCGCCTCGCCACGACCGCCCGGGCGCGCTCGGAGAGTTCGGTGTTCGTGAGCTTCAGCTCTGTTAGCTGTGCCTTCTGCTCCATGTAGACCCTGGTCACCGTGCTCAGATAGCGTCGTTGACGATCCAGACTCGATTCGACTTTTGCAAGACGAGTCTGGGTCTCTTGAGTTCGGTGAGTCAGCCACCACTGGGCTCCGCCCAGTGGCACGAGGGCGGCCAAGACCACGATCACGCCTCGCCCGAGCCAGGCGCGAGCGCGGCGCAGGTTCTCCGCGAGCTGCTCCACGCGGTCTTGCAGCGCGTGGACTCGAGCGCTCAGTTCTTCGCGGGTCGCGACCCGCTCGTACTTGTCGTCGCCTCCGGTGAGACGCGTGCGGTGCTCTCGCTGTCGTTCCTCTCGTTCCGGGTCCTCGGGCTCGTGGTCGTCGTAGGGGAACGCTTCGGCGCAAACGAACACGTAGACCGGGGTGTCGAGTTCGCGAGCCATGTCGAATTCGAGCTGGGTGTAGCTGCGACGTGACTCACCCGGATCGCGGTGCCGAGGCTCGGAACCAAAGCAGCGCCCCACAATGTGGACCACTGCGTCGCAAACTCCGATCTTGGCGCGCAACGTTTCGCGCACGGCGCGGGTGTCGGGCGCAAACGTCGTCTGTTCGCCGGGGACGCAACCCAACGTCAAGAGCGCGTCCTTGACGAGCTGCCTGCAACTACCGAGATCCGCCGTGGCTGCGCTGATGAAGATCGTGGGACGCGGGGATGCCATGGGATTCGAAGACGCCGAAGAATGATGCATTGTATTCGGTTCGCATCGGCGCGGCATCGCGGACATCGCCGTCTGTTTGCGTTGTTCCGGCTCATCCTCCGTGGTTCTTCCCTGAGAAGGACTCATCTGTCAAACGGCCGACTTGGCGGCCGCCCGCCCCCGAGAGGCCAACCACACCGCCACGTTCCATGCGCACTCTGCAAAGCGTCCAAGTGCGATCTTCTCCTATTGGCCTCAGAACCCAATCGTTTCGATGACCGAAAGGTACTGCGATCGGGGGACTGGCCTTCTCATCCCATCTCCGTGGCCCTCCGTCTTTCACTTCAGGTCGCGAATCACGCCGCGGCCGAACGCGCCTGCACGCGCGCGTTCTCAACAGGACGACCGGGCTCGGGTTCGGGAGTCGGGATCGGGTATGAACTCGCACGCGGGCACCCATCGTCGGTGAACTCATGCTCTCTTCTCCTACTTTCGTGATCTTCGCGCCCTTCGTGTTTGATTTCAGGCCCAAAGACCACGCCGCGGTCGCCCCCCTGCACACGCCGGCCACCGCCAGCAAACGCTACGCGAACGTCCTTCATGAACGCGAACGATCCGAGCGCGCCGACGTAAATCTCAGCGAGACTTGAGCTTGCGGATCTCCTCCTCCATCGACTTGATCCACTCAACCCTCGGGGCATGGTTGCCCGGCGATGTCTGCGCGGTCCACACCTGCAATGCAAGCCGCATCGCAACAACCGCTTCCTTCAGCAGGAGTCGGCGTTGCTCGCCGACGGCCTCGGTAGCTTGAGCTGTCAGCGCAAGGGCGAGGTTGTTCTGGGTCTCGGCCCAGTCCTGCGGAAGCGCCTCGCGCGTCTGGACCTCAAGCGCCAGGCGGTAGGCCGCAAACCGCTTCTCCCAAGAGGCGCGAACGTGTCCCGCCCTCCGACGCCTCCGCCTGAGCGCGGAGCGCGTTGGCGAGGTTGTTCTGGGTCATCGCCCAGTCCTGCGGAAACGCCTCGCGCGAGTACACCTCGATGGCGCGACGGTAGGCCGCGATTGCTTCTTCGAAAAGACGTGGACGCGCGGAACCCTCCGACGACGCGGCCTGAGCGTGGAGCGCGACGGCCAAGTTGTTCTGGGTCATGGCCCAGTCCTGCGGAAACGCGTCGCGCAAGTACACCTCGATGGCGCGACGGTAGGCGGCAATGGCATCAACACGGTGCCGAGCGATCGCGTTCCCGACCGCGATGTCCGCCCATCCGTTCAACGCATCCCCCAACAAGACGTTCAACGCTGCCCATTTCCCGGGCATATCCGCACGCGGGGAGACTTCAAGCGCCTGCAAAAAGGCCTCAACCGCCTCGCCGTTTCGCTCGGCCGCGAGCAGCGAACGTCCCTGGAGCGTACGGGCCTCTCGTTCGCGCTCACGGGCGCTGCGTGCGTCATCGGTGGCGCGACGCACGAGCGCCTCGGCGGCCCGTCGTTTCTTGCGAGCGAGGTCCGCGGCTTGGCCTGCGTTCTCGGCTGCAGCGGAGAAGTCTTGTTCCGCGAAGTCGGCGAGCGCCTTGTCCAGGAAGTCGGCCTTCGGGTCTGCGCGCACCGCGGCCACAAACAGATTCACACCTGCCCGCAGCTCGCCCGGCGCGATCCCCTCACGTTCGGCCACGACGCCCAACGCGCGATCAAACAGCTCCTTGTCGGTGAGCTTCAGCTCCGCGAGTTGCGCTTTTTGTTCGGTGTAGACGTTCGCGACCCGTCGAATGTAGCGGCGCTGCCGATCCAACTCGGTCTCGACCTCCGCCAGGCGTGCCTCGGTCTTCCCGGTCCGGCCGGTCACCCACCAAAGACCACCGCCCAGAACCGCAAGCACCACCAACGCGACCACGACACCACGCCCAAGCCACGAGCCCGCCCGCCGCAGTTCTTCCGCGAGCTTGTCCACACGAGCCTGCAACGCATGGACCCGCGCCGCGAGCGCTTCCGGCGAGTCGATCTCCTCAAAGATCTCGTCGCCGGACGTCACGCGAGTTCGATGCGCGCGCTGGAGCTCCTCGTGCTCACCCTCGACCGGCGGATGGTCGTCGTAAGCGAAACCCTCCACACAAACAAACACGTACACCGGTTTGCCCAACTCGCGCGCCAGCTCGTACTCGAGCTGCGTGTAGCTGCGGCGCGCCTCCGATGGAGATCGCTCTACCGGCTCAAACCCGTAGCTGCGTCCGACTACATGAATCATCCCATCACAGGTCTCGATGCGCGCCCGCAACATCTCGCGCACCTTCGAACCGTCCGGCGAAAAACTAGTCTGCTCGACCGGAACACAACCAATCGTGAGCAGCGCATCCCGAATCAACGCACGGCTACTGCGCAGGTCCGCACTGGTCGCGCTGACAAAGATCAAGGGACGACGAGCTGCCATGGAATCCCGGGAAGCGAAGCATCCTACAACAAACAGGTCAGGGGGCCCGGGGGCAACAAACATCGCCGTCCGTACGCTCCCTCAAGTTCAACCCTCCGTGTTCAACTTCAAATCGCGAATCACGCGGCGGCCGAGCACGATTGCGCGCGCGCCGTCACCAGAGCGATCGGACTCGGGTTCGGGAGTCTGGGTCGGGTATGAACTCGCACTGTGGGCGTCAATATTGATCCCGCGCGTCAACTCATGTTCTCCCCTCCTACCTTCGTGTTTCTTCGCGCGCTTCGTGTTTTGATTTCAGGTCGACAGACCACGCCGCGGTCTGTCGATACCCCGCCGTTCGCACGCCCGCACGCGCCCGCCCGCTACGACGCTACGACGAGTTCGGCGTGCGTGCGACCGCGAACGCGGCGGCGGTGGAGAGGAGGGCGGCCGCGCCGAACAGGTAGATTCCGTAATGCAGGCTTACGGTCGTGCCGCCGGGGAAGGTTTTTGCGGCCAAGACCACCAGCGCCAGAACGAATACGTCCGCCATCGAGAATTTTGAGACCCGCGCCATCCAGGTGTGGATGGGACCGCTTTGACCTTCGTTCAGGCACGCGCGGGCGAGGGCGAGCTTGGCGATGGGGAAGACCACCGAGAACACAAACAACACGAGGCCGATGCCGGGTTGGCCGTCGAGGACCAGGTGGCGGATGCCGCCCGCGATCGAGTACGTCTTTGGTGCGTCGAGCATGCCCAGCCAGCGGGCGAGGTCGTTGTGCGGCGCAAGGCGCGGGGTGACCGTGAAGGCGGGGGCGAACAGGCCCGCGCCGAGCAGGCCGTGCGCGAGCCAGTTGACGGCGCGCCACATTACCGCACGAGGGTTTCGAACTCGACGCGGTCGAGCGGCAGGACGCGACAGTGCGCCTGCACCAGCCGGCCTCCGGGATTCCCGGGACTTTGAAACACCTGGTCGCCGATCTTGAGCTGCGTGACCGGCACCTCCCACTCCGCCACGAGATCGTCGCGCATGATGTCGGCATCAAGGACCTTGAATGTCACGGACTGGCCGTCGCGCACGGTGATGCGCGCCGCCTTGATGCTGTCGTCGAGCGACACCGCGCGGACGAGGTTTTTCCAGTCGACCGACACGTTGCTCCACTTCGCCAGCAGGGTGTCCGCTTTCTTCGAGCTCTTGAAGACCTGTTGGCCCTGCCAGTCCACCGTGTAGATGAGGTCGGGAGCGCTGCCGTCCGCGTCCCACCGGCTCCCCTTCGCGGTGCGCGGCGACGCCTCCACCATGGAAAGCAGGACGTAGTACGACTTGCCGACGACGACCGGTTGTGGCTTGGGCTGGGTCGCCGGCTCCGTGCCGCCGCCCGCATTCCCTTGCTGCTTTGCAGCGATCGCAGGGCTCGCGTCCGCGCGCGGCCACCAGAAAAACGCTCCGGCGGACGCGACGACAAGCAGAGTGGTCAGGACAATCCAGAAAGCACGCACGACCGGAGTATAAGCCGACCGAGGGAGCGTTATTCGTTCAACGGCCGCGCAAAGTCCGAAGACATCGCCGTCCGTCCGCTACCGACCGAAGACCGCCCGATAGCCTCTGCGCCTACGCCTTGCGCTTCGGAACCGACACCCCCCACTGGCTCGGCGACCAACCGGAGCCGGTGACGGTCGCGAGGACACCGGTGAACCAGAGCGCGAGGCCTGCCACCGCACCACTCGCCGCCGACGTGCTGCCGGCCAGGAGCGCCGCGGTGACAAGAGACGCCGTCGCGATGCCGCCCAGGAACGCGAGCGCGAGAACGACGATGCCGCCGCCGAGCACGGCGTTGGTCAGGCGCACGTTGTTGGTCGCGAGCGAGAGGAGTCCGACGATCAGCAGGCCGGCGCCGGTCCCCAGCAGCGCGGGAAGGCCCAGCACCGTTCCGGCAAGCAGCAGCGGTCCGGAGAGCCGCCACGCGAGCCAGCCGCCGCGTGCCGACCCGTCCGCACGCGGGTGCGGCTCGTGCAGCGGCGCATGCTGCGCGAACCCGTTCAGCACGAACGCGATCACGGCACGGACCTTTTGCGGGCCGAACGCGCCCCAGCGGCGCAGCTCCCACAGCTTTTGCTGCAAATCCTTGCGAAAGCGCATCCGCAAGTCCCACGGCACGAGCGAACTCGCCGGTTTGACCAGACGATCCGCGAAGCCGTTCGGCTTCACCGGCCCGTTCGCCAGCTCCGGATCCATCGCCGCATCGTGTGCGGGGGCGACCTGCTCGCCGACCTCGATGCCGCACGCCTCGGGATCGAGGTCGGTCGCGGTATCGGCGTCGGGATCGAACGGCATTTCCGGCTCGGACAGTGTCTCGGATTGGGACACCCCCGAGCTGATGGAGCGTGTCGAGTCCGTTTCGGGGGGGGCGGGGGCCGGCGCCGGATCCGAAACCGGGTCCGGAACAACGTCGACGTGCTCCGGAATGATGATGATCTTTTTTGCGGTCTCTTCTTCGACGGCCTTGGAGTCCGTGGCTTCGGCGTCGGCGGTTTCGGCGCCCGCGGCTTGATCTGCCACGTGCTCGTCTTGTCCGGCACCCGCATTCTCGGGCTGCTCGGCGATCCGCCGTGCAGACTCCGCAGCCCCGGAACGGTTGGCGACGACGGTGTCGATGCGCGTAAAGACATCTTCGCGGAGTTCGTCGGGCACGCGCTGCAGGAACTCCTTGAAGTCGGGGTTCCAGCCTTCGTCCAAAAGACGAATGTATTCGCGTACGAACGGCTCGGCAAAAAGTGCCTGCGCGCGCTGTTCTGCGTCCAGTCGGACTGCCATCTCCACCTCCGGGGGGCCTTGGCCCAATGGGCCCTTCACGTCTCTCCATCGGAAGACTACCCCACGGTTTTTCAGGGGAAAGTGGCACCGAAAGAATCGAATCGGGACGGTCCCCCGCTCCCACCCCCCGTCAGCGCGGTCGCGCGGGCAGCTTCACCTCGATCGGCGCGCCCGGTTTCAGGTCGTGCAGGTAGCGCTGATAGGCAAAGGTCGCGTCGACTTTGAGCTCGGCGTAGATCTGATGGAGCACCGTCGGGCGCCCCAGCAGGACAAACCAACCCTCCGTGTTGGACTTCGTCTCCGCGAGCTTGTCGCCGGTCTTGGTGCGCAGCACGATGCGAACCCCCGGCGCCACGCGTCCGTCTGCAAACCGCACTACGCCGGCGAACTCCGCGCCTTTCTCGAGCCGTAGCGTGACCATGCCCCGACCGGGCCTCGCCTCGACGGGCGCCGGCCCCACGAGCCCTGCGGAGCCGCCGGTCACCCTGATGCGGAAGCGCCGGCGCGCCAACCGCTCGAAGCGGACCTTCCCGTCGCGGCCGGTCGTGCCACGCTGCGCCTGCGGATCGGGCCGGGGAAACCGAAGCGTGTTGTGCGCCTCGACCCGCACGCCGGCGACCGGCTTGCCCGCGGGATCGACCACGCGCACCGTCAGCGTACGGTCGCGCGGCATCGCGCCGGTCCGCACGGTGATGCCGCTTGCCGGCGCGCGCACGCCGGGCGCCGCGCCGTAGACGGCGAGCGTTTCGGTGGACGGATGCGGGCGAGTGCCGTCGATCGCGATGTCCACGGTTTCGCCGCTCCGGAGCGACAGCGCGAACCGACCCTGCCCGTCGGTCGTCGCGCGTGCACGCGGCCGGCCGGTCGCGGGGTCGTAGCCGACGACGAGCACCGCGCCGAGCGGCTCGCCATTCGGCCCGAGCACGCGTCCCTGCACCCTGACCGCCTTCTCCAGAACAATCGTGATTTCTTCTTCCGACGGCACGACACGCTTTTCATGCCCGGCGAAGTGCGGCGTCCGACCCGGGTAGACGTCGATGTCGTAGGGCCGATACTCGAGCCCGTTCACGATCGCGTGGCCCGAAGGGTCGGTCTCGGCGTGATGGCGCTGCGCCACGCGCACGTGTGCACCCGCGACCGCATCGCCGTCCGTATCCACGACTCGGACTCGAAGCATGGCCGCAACAGGCACGTCCACCTCGAATCCGGAAACCGCGCCATCGATCTCGACGTTGTGGCGCACGGCGGGGCGCCCGAACGGATGGACGGCAAGTTCGTACGAACCCGGTCCCAGATCGACGAACCGGAACCGGCCCAGGTCGTCGGTCCGCCGTCGCTCGATCGTCCCGTAGAACGCTCCTAGATGGTGCGCCTCGAGCAATCGCAGTTCTAGGCGCACGCGCGCCCGCGGCACGGAAGCCCCCGTAACGCGCCCAGCCAGCGACGACGGCACCGGTAGACGGATGTCGCCCACCATCACGCGCCCGGCCCGTTCGGGATGCGGCGAAAAATCGACCAGCTTGCGCCCGTGCCCCGCCGCTTGCACGACGAGCGTGTGCGCCAGATCGCGCCGAAGGCTCGTCAACACGAACAGGCCACGCGCGTCCGTCCGGGCATGCCGCGAATCGATGTGCTGCATGACGTCGTCATGCCGGCTCGCCATCGCGACGACCCGCGCCCCGGCCAGGGGACGACCGCCCGCGTCCAGCACCCGTCCGCTGCACTCGTCGCCTTCGTGCAACAGGAAATCGATCGCGGCCCGCGCGCCCGCATGCTTCTGCGCGGTCCCGAACCCGTCCGCGAACGCGAACAGGATCGGCGCGCGCGTCCGCAACTCGTAGTGCCCCGACGCATCCGTCAACACCGAGCGCCTGAGTTCCCAACCCTCGCCGACCCGCGCGCCGACGATCAGACGACCGTTCGCACCGCGCACAAACCCGGTCACGAGCCGTCCGGCAAGCGGCCGCAGTTCCACACGCCCCGGCACATGCGCTGTCGCGGTCGCGATCCCGCCAAGGGGATGCCGCGCCGTGACCGTCACGGGACCGACCGGCAGCTGCAAGACCGCGCGTCCGGTCTTGTCCGCATGTGCCTGCACCGAAGCATGGGGAAGCAAACGGACGGCGATGTCCGCGCCCTGGACGGTCTGTACGACGAGTTCGCCCGCCGCACGGCGCAAGACGATCCGCACGCGCTCGCCCGCCTGACAGGGCTGCGCGACTTCGGCGGGATAACCGTCCGCCGCAACCCGCAGCGTCGCGCGCGCACCCCGGGACAACCGCAGCCGGAACCGCCCCACCGAGTCCGTCACGCTGTGCGGGCCGGCCTCGGGAGCGCCGCCGTGTAGGAGCGCCGCGCGGCTGAACGGCAAGGTCGTAGACACGCGCGCGCCGACGATCGGCTGACCATCGCCGTCCACAACCACACCGAACAGGTCACGCTCACGATCGGGCGCAGGCGACGCCGTAGTCGCGCCATCGACGCGCTTCTCCGGTGTCGTGTTCACGGGATCGGCTCCGTTGTCGGACGCGGTCCGCTCGGCCGTACGCTCCTGTCGCTCCGCAGGCTTGTCGCCGTCTTTCCACAACCACAGCGCCCCCACCGCGAGCACCCCCGCCGCGACGAGCGCAACACGCAGCGACATCGCGGACAAGAACACGGGCCACGGACGCGGGCGAACAGCAAGCGGCAAGAGCGCAAGCTGCCAGCGCGCGCGGTCGCCATGGGTGGCGTCGAGCCGCTCGCGCAGCATCCCCAGGGCCTTTTGCACACGCGAACGCACGGTGGACGCGGGCACCCCCTGCCGCTTGGCAATCTCGGCCGCAGAGCAGTCCTCCAAAAAACGCAGGAACACGGTCTCGCGGTACGGCTCCGGCAGCTCGCGCACGGCGCGGGCGACGGATTCCTGGATCTCGAGCCGCTCCGCGACCTCGTCCGGGCGCGCCGGGCCAGCCGAACCGGCCAAAGACATCGCCGTCCGTTCCTGACGTACGCGTCGTCGCCCCTCCGAGCGCCACTGCATCTTCACGAGATTGCGCAGCGTGCCGGCGAGATAGCCTCGCAGCGAGGTGCGCGGCGGCGGCGCCCGCAACGCGGCCACCATGGCGTCCTGCGCAAGGTCGTCGGCCAAATGCGGGTCGGCCACAAGACGCCGCGCAAGACCGCGCAGAAACCGCCCATGAGCCACGAGTTCGTCGGTACTTCTGTGTGTCACGCCAAGGAGTTGCCGCCGCCGCCCGAAGTGTCCATGATTATTCTGGATTGTCCTGCCGATCCGTTCAGCCGTGGTGACCCGGGCACTTCGCGCCCCGGCCCCCCTACTTCAACTGCTTGAGGGCTTGGGCGCAGCGCTTGCCGCTGCGGTGTTCCGGGGACTTTTTGACCACCGCTTCGTGCAGCGCGATGGCCTGCGCGCGGCGTTGCGGGTTCTTGTCCGCGAGCACCGTCTTCAGCGACCGTGCGTACAGGTCGTTGGACGCGTAGACCGTCAGGCAAAACGCCAGCGCGCGGTAGTACGGATCAAACCACGACTCGTCCTTGACCAGCCCGACGAGGTTGTCGAAAAGGCGCGGATTGTCGGTCGTCTCCAGGGTCTCGCGCGTCCACTTCTTCCAGCGCTCCTTGAAGTACGTTGTCGCGACTTGACTTGCGGGGCGCACATGGCCGGCGACATTCTCGCCGTACAACTTGGCGATCCACTCAAACAACTCGTCCTCGGGCGGGTGGCCGCGCCTGTAGGCGAGCTGATACATCCGCAGCGCCAGGGCCGGTTCCCTGAGCTTGCGCAGCCGGCGGGCCGCGGCGAGAGGAACGGACGGCGATGTTGCGTAGCGGCGCGCGACCTTGTGGCAGTTCTCGAAAGGCTTGTCCGACTCGGCGGCTTCCTCGGCCTCGAGCTCCGGCACGCGCTTGCGCAACGGCTCCAGGAACGAACGGCGCTTCATCTCTGTGCGCAGCCACGCCAGCGCCTCGCGGCCGCTCTTTTGAC
Source organism: Planctomycetota bacterium (assembly GCA_021776735.1). Lineage (GTDB taxonomy): Bacteria > Planctomycetota > PLA2 > PLA2 > PLA2 > JAJFFH01. Next base: position 16,443 of record JAJFFH010000042.1, read on the forward strand.
GCAGCCCCTCGAGCCGACGGTCCGCGGCCTCCAGCGCGAACGCGCGCAGGCCCTTGTGTCCCGGTTCCTCGGCGAGCCCGCCGGCCGCGATGTCGAGTGCGCTCGCCGGATCAGATGCCGCCCGCGCTTCGTCCAGAGCGGTCTCGCCCGCGCTCGGCCGCAGTCCGAAAAACAGCGCGGCTCCGACAGCCGCCACGATGACGACCGCGGCGATCGCAATCACAGCGCGTCGGTTTCCCCCGGCGTCCACCCGATCCCGAAACCCGGTGATGACCGGCCCGCGCGGCGTGAGGCGCACGCCCGCGCGCACCCGCTGGCGCAGCGGACTGTTGTCGGGCTGCACGACGGAGAACACCTTCACGGGATACGGAATACCCTTGAACGTGTGCTCCCCGGCCGAGGCGGCGGGCGCCTCCTTGCGGTTCATCGTGAGATACACGGCTTCGGTGAAATAGACCTCACCGGGCTCGGCGATGGCCTCGAGCCGCGCCGCGATGTTGACCGGCTCGCCGAGGATGTCACCGTCGAGAAGCTCCACATCGCCGGAGTTGATCGCCACCCGAACGTGCAACCGTTCCTGCTCCGCGACCGTGCCGTTGTGCTGGCGCAGCACTTCCTGCACGGCGACCCCGCACATCACGGCGTTGGTCGAACTGTCGAAGCGGACCAGGAACGCGTCCCCGATCTCCTTGACGACCGTCCCCCCGAAGTGCCGAAAGACCGGCTGCAGCAGGTGCGCGTGCTGTTCCAGCAGGGTATTCAGATCGTCCCGACTCGAATCCGAGACCCGGGCCGTGAAGCCCTGGATGTCGGTGAACATGATCGTGAGATGCCGCGTCGCCACGCGCGGGATTCTACCTCCGGAGCCCCCTCGACAAATACAACGGAGACAACGGAAAAAAGCAGACGGACGGCGATGTCCTGGGCTATCGCCAATCGACGAGGTCGATCATCACCGCGTTCTTTGGACAATAGCGCTCGCCGTCCAGATAGCCGTCGAGATCGTCTTCCACGTCGGATGGCAGGCCATCGCACGGGCCCACGGCGTCGTCGGCAGCAATGATCGCGAAGTCCTCGTTGTCGAGATGCCAGGTCCACGGTCCGTTGTGGTCGTCCTGCCCACCGCCTTCCACGACGAATCCGTCGGGGATGCCATCGGTCACGCCGTCCCAGAGATCCAGCAGTTCGTCGATGCCGTCTTCGTCCGTCACCCAGACGCTGAACAACTCGCCCTCGACGTCGAACGTCGCGACGACGCCGCCCTCAAGATAGATCGGACCCGGGAAGGGACCCGGCACCGGTACGGGTACGGGCACCGGAACGGGAACGGGGACGGGTGCCGGCCCCGGACCGCCGCCACCACCGTCAACCGGTATGACGACCTCGTCGTTCGAGCCGGTCGGCAGCGTCGTCTTGCCGGAGCCGCACGCGACCAGACCGAGAGCCAAAGCGATCGCAGCCAAGCAGCGCATGGCGGGTTCTCCTGTTGCCGAGTCCGCGCGAGGCGTGGCACCGTCCGGCGCGCGGATGTATTCGGGCATAGGGATCGTTGGCGCACTTCCGGACCCGCAAGACGGCTGTTTTGCGGGGGTCTTGCGCCGTTTTGGAGCGCTTGTTGCGTCTTCGCGTCGATTGCGGGTGAAGGTGTCACCCGAAAGAATCGCCGTCCGTGTGCTGACTCGGCTCGACCCGGTTATCTTGGCGGCTGGCGGTGCGCCCCTAACGGCAGCACATCTACCAGGAGGTCTCCATGCGGTTTGTTGTTTTGGTCTTGGCTTTGGTCGCGTTCGCACCGGTTGTCGCGGCGCAAAGTCTCACGCCGGGCGCGGACGTACCCACGCTCGAGATCGAGAAGTGGGTCAAGGGCGACGCGTTCAAGTTCGAGAAGGGCAAGGTCTACGTCGTCGAGTTCTGGGCGACGTGGTGCGGGCCGTGCATCGCGAGCATGCCGCACCTGAGCGAGCTGCAGGAGCACTACGGCGATGTCACGTTCGTCGGGGTCACGAAAGAGGATCCGAACAACAGCCTCGCCGCCGTCGAGGAGATGGTCAGGGACAAGGGGCCCGGGATGGGCTACACCGTCGCCTGGGACGCGGCGGGCAAGACGTACGACAACTTCATGACCGCGTCGGGGTCGCGCGGCATTCCAACGTCGTTCATCGTCGACCAGAACTCAAAGATCGCGTACATCGGGCATCCGATGGGACTCGACATTCCGCTCAAGATGGTCGTCGCCGGCAAATGGGATCCGGCCAAGGCGCAGGAAATCATGGCGCCGATCAACGAGCGCATCCGCGACGCCGTCATGAAGGGCCGCGAGGATCCGCAGGCGGGCGTCGCGGCGATCGACGCGATCGTGAAGGACACCCCCGAGCTGGCGAACATGCTCGATCAGTTCAAGAATGCATTCCTGCTCAAGGCCAAGATGTGGGACGCGTACGATGCCCACGCCAAGAAGGCCGTCGCCAAGGCGATCAAGTACCGCAACCCGCAGACGCTCAACCAGGTTGCCTGGACAATCGTCGATCCGGCCGGCGAGATCGAGAAAAAGAACCTCGATCTGGCGCTGCGCGCCGCCCAAAAGGGCGTGGAGTTCACGCACGAAAAGGACGCCGCGATCCTCGACACACTCGCGCGCGTGTGGTTCTTGAAGGCCAAGTTCGACAAGGCGGTCAAGCTCCAGGAGCAGGCCGTCGCGCTCCAGGTCGAAACGCTCAACAAAGCCAAGAAGAGCGGCGGCGCCAAGGCCGCCGAGCAACACCTCGGGTTGTTGATGGACCTCAAGAAAACGCTCGCCGAGTTCAAGGCGAAGGCCGGCGCGGGCGATGCCAAGAAGGTCGGCTAGCGTCACGGGACGCCGAATCGCAATCGTTCATTCGGGGAGCGGCCACATGGTCGCTCCCTTTTTTTTTGACGCTCAACGCATCAGGGCGGCGCGGGTCTTTTTGTCGTACACCTTCGGGAACGAGCGCTTGTCGCCGATCGCGCGGTGGATTCGCTTGGCCAGGCCGACGCAGGCGCGGTGCATTCGGTCGCCCGCCGGAACCGGTTGCGGATAGCCGCGCTTGAGCAAGGTGCGGACCCGCTTGCCTGCTTTCTTGTGGCGCTTTGCGATGGCGGCCAGGGCATCGACCGAGATGCCGGTCAGGCCGTTACGGATCGCGCCGCTGGTGGCATGCGGTGCGATCACGTCGATCGAACGCGCGTCGCCGCACGTGGCCAGCGCCTGCACCGCACGGATGCGCAGCACGTTCGGGTTCAGGCTGTTTTTTGGTTCGTGCACGAGGCTTTCAAGCGCTTCGCGCGCCTCGGGCCGCCCGAGTTTTCCAAGCAGTGCACACACGCGGTAGCGAAACGGGTCGTTCGGGGTCGCCAGGAGCGCACCCGCCCGCTCCGCGACGAGTCCGGGTTTTTTGTCGGTCAAGACCCCGAGCGCCACGTAACGCACGACGATGTCTTGGTCCTCGAGCCCCGCGCGCGCGAGCTTGACCGACTTCTTGGTTTCGATCGCGTCCGCCCGTTTCTCCGCTGCCGCCGCATCCTTGAGCACCGCGCGCGAGCGCGTCTTGGCAACCCGCGTGGCGCGGACCGCCGCCAGAAACGACGCCGTCTTGCGTCCCGTGTGCCGCAGAATCCGCAGCGTCGCCGGATCGGCCAGAAAAAGCTGCGGCCAGCTCGACACCCCGAACCGCCAATGCGTCCGGGTCGCCGCGCGGTCGGCGCCGGTGCCGCTGAAATCGGTGTAGACGTAGAGCCAGACCGCCTTGTCGTAGACCGCCCTGAGCTCCGGATTCGGAAGCAACTGCTTCTCGACGATGACGCAGTGCGGTCAGTAGGTCTTGGTGAAGTACATAAAAAGCGGCAGGCCCTTTTCGAGCGCCTGTGCCCGCGCCCGAGCCAGATCGCGCACCCAGGGCGGACCGACGGGCGGCGTCTCGCTCTTGCCCGCCCAGGCGGACGTCCCCAGCACCAACAAGATAGGCAACGCACGCATTCGCATGCGGGCACTCTACGGGACTCACCGGCACAAGAGTATCGCCGTCCGTTCCTGTCCGCAGGGTTTGTCGCCGAACCCGACCGATCATCCATAGTGGCGCCGTGGAAACCCACACGTTCACCTTCTCTCTTTGGGCCTGCCTCATTCCGATCGCGATCTCGCTCGTACCGCTCCTCTTTGGCATCCGCAGCCTTCGCCGCCGAAGCCGCCCCCTCGGCTGGTTTCTCGTCGGCTCCGGGGTCGTGCTCGCCCTGGTCTTCGGACCGATGCTCTTCACCGACCGCATCGTGATCGACGACCGGCACATCGAACACACCACCGGATTCTGGTTCGCGCCGACCCGCAAGGGATTCGTGTTCGCCGAAACCGAGAGGGTCCGGATACGCACGGAGCGGGTCGCGGATCCGCGCTCAAGCCACAACGTGGACGCTTGGTACGTGTATCTGAAGACGGGGAAAACCCGCCGCCTCGTCGCCGGCGATCTGTGGTCGAGCCATCACGACGAGATCCTCGAGCTGCTACGCGCCCGCGGCGTGGACGTTTCGCGTTGATCGGGTCCGTTCCGGAAAAGGGGATCGGCAGAAACAGCGAAAAAAGCGGACGGACGGCGACATCTGCCGTCCGCCGGGGGCGCGCTGCGGCGCGCCCCCCCCCCCCATTAACAGGAAACCGGGGCCGCCCGGCCAAATCTGCCGTCCGCGGGGGGCGCGCGGGGGCGCGCCCCCGCCCCCCTTTACCTGTATCCCGGGTCCGCCGGGGAACCGGCTCCGCTTGTTTTTCCGCGATTCCGTGGGACACTGGCCGCGGATTGGATATGAGCGGCGGCCGCTGGCCTGCCGATATCCCTTCAAGGACCGAGGCGGCTATCCTGAATATCTGCGCCTCGAAGGCACTTCATGACCCAAGAGACTCAACGGCGGCGGACGAACCGCGCCGCCCCCGACAACGACAACAACAGTAGCGAGAGCGCGTTTGCCGCGCTCGGACTCTCGCGCCGGCTTTGCGACACCGTGGCCAACGCGGGCTACACAACGCCGACGCCGATTCAGAAAAAGGCCATTCCCGACGTGCTCGCCGGACGCGACCTGCTGGGTTGCGCACAGACCGGCACCGGCAAGACGGCGGCGTTCGCGCTGCCGATTCTGGATCAGCTTTCCGGGCACCGTCGCGATCACGGGCGCCAGCGCGGACGCGGACCTTGTGTCCTCGTGCTGGCACCGACGCGCGAACTTGCGGCGCAGATCGGTGACAGCTTTCGTACCTACGGACGCGGCACCGGCTTGCGCGGCCATGTGATTTTCGGCGGCGTCGGCAAGGGACCGCAAAAAAAGGCACTGCGCGACGGCCTTGAGATTCTCGTCGCCACGCCGGGCCGCCTGCTCGACCTGATGGGCGAGGGCCTCGTCGATCTCTCCGGCATCTCGCACTTCGTGCTCGACGAGGCGGATCGCATGCTCGACATGGGATTCATCCGCGACGTCCGGCGCATCATCCGCGAGATTCCGCGCGAGCGTCAGACACTCCTCTTTTCCGCGACGATGCCGACGCAAATCCGAACGCTGTCGCGCGAGATTCTCAACGATCCGCTCCACGTCGCGGTCGATCCCGTCTCCTCGACATGCGAGCCGACCTCGCAAGGGGTCCACTTCGTCGACCAAAACGAAAAGACGAACCTGCTGCTCGAGCTCTTGAACGACGCAGAGGTCGCCATTGACCGCGTGCTGGTGTTTACTCGCACGAAGCACCGCGCCAACCGCGTGACAAAACAACTCTGCCGCGCGGACGTCCCGGCTGCCGCGATCCACGGCAACAAGTCGCAGGCAGCACGCGAGCGCGCGCTGGCCGGCTTCAAGCGGGGCGACCTGCGGGTTATGGTCGCCACCGACATCGCGGCGCGTGGCATCGACATCAAGGATCTGTCGCACGTCGTCAACTACGACCTGCCGAACGAGCCGGAGAGCTACGTCCACCGCGTCGGTCGCACCGGACGCGCCGGCCTCGCCGGAGCTGCCATCGCGTTTTGCTCTCCGGACGAGCGCGACTACCTGCGCGACATCGAGCGCCTGACCAAGCGGCCGCTGGACCGGATCGGCGGCATCGACCGCGCGCCGACCAAGCCCGCCCCGCGCCCCCAAAGCCGTGGCGGAAACCGCAACGCTCCCCGTAGTACTTCCCGGAATGGAGACCGAACCCGGAACGGAAACGGAAACGGCAACCGCAACGGGAATCGGGACGGCGGACGGAACGGCGACCAAGGCGACCGCGCGAGCAGCCAGAACGGGGACCGCAACGCACCCCGAAACGGCGACGGCCCGCGACCGAGCCGCGGCGGACAGCGCCGACGCAGACGGTAGCCAACGGACGGCGATACTCAGGGGGCGCTCCGGAGCCCCTGCAGCTCCCCCGGTCCACGGCCAAACGACATCGCCGTCCGTACGCTCCCTCAAGGACGCGCGCCCGTCCCCGCGAACCGGATACACTTCCGTTCATCGGTGCCCCACCACGAACGGCGAAGGAGCGGGTTCATGTTCACCAGCAAGGCGTTCGCGTTTCTCAAGGAACTCGAGCACAACAACGACAAGGCGTGGTTTCACAAGAACCGTGGGCGCTACGAAGAGCATCCTCTTGAGCCGATGCTCGCGTTCATTCGCGCGATGGAGCCGCGGCTCGCGAAGATCTCGCGACACATCCGGGTGAGCGACAGAAAGGTCGGCGGCTCGTTGATGCGCTTTCACCGAGACGTACGGTTCTCGAAGGATAAATCGCCGTACAACACGTTCCTGGCGGCACGGTTCGGGCACGAAGCGGGCAAGGACGCGGGCGGCGTCGGATTCTATTTTCGGATCACGGCGAACGACTGCGCGCTCGGGACCGGCATCTGGAAACCCGAAACCGCATTGGCCCGGACGATCCGCGAGCACATCGCAAACGATCCCCAGGCGTGGAAGTCGGCGACGACGGGCAAGGCGTTTCGCGATGCGTTCGGCGGACTCGCGGGCGAAAGCCTGAAGCGACCGCCCAAGGGGCTTGATCCCGAACACAAGTTCATCGAGGACCTGAAGCGCAAGGACTTCGTCGCGTTCGCCGAGTGGAAGACGGCCGCGGCAAAGAAGCCGGATCTCGACAAGACGGTCGCACAGGCATACCGCGCGTCGTCGAAGCTGATCGCATTCTTGTGCGCGGCCATGGATCTGCCGTTTTAGCGCGCGCCGCGAATGGCTTTCTTGAGGAGCGCGACCTGGCCCATGTGGTAGGCGTCGTGTTGCGCGAGGCCGTGAAGCATCACGGTGTAGGTCACACCCGAGCCCGCCGCCTGGTCACGCTTTGTTCCGAATCGTTCGGCCAAACGTGACGACGAGAGTCCCGCCAGACGCTCGACGAGAGTCCGGTGCGCTTGCTCGTGCGCGTGCAGCGTACTTTTCCACGCTGCGTCTGTGGTCTCCAATACGGGCGGCCAATCGCCGTCTTCGAACGCGTCTGTCGGGGTACCGGTCAAGAGCCGTTGCGCGACTTCGTTCGTCCACGCGGTGAGATGCACGAGGATCTCCCGGATCGTGTGCGCGCCAGGAATTGGGCGCGCTACAGCCTCCCGCGCCGTGACATCATCGAGGACCGCACGCGCTGAAGCCCCGTGCCACGGGTCACCGTCGTGTCCCCGCCGCAACTCGTCAAGCAAGACCTCGATTTCAGCCATGCCGACATTTTAGCTGGGCGGACGAGGAGAAGTTCTTGCCACCGAGATCATAGAGGTCGCAGAGATGAGAGACGATCACGATTACTTCTTGGCCCGAGTCCCGTCCTACCTGAAAAGCACAGGGCTAGAGCGTGACATAGCCATCAACGTTGGTAGTCGGCGATTGGTGAATGGCATTCAGCGAGTCTCTCTGTGATCTCGGTGTCCTCTGTGGCTGAGACCCGGTTCCCGGCGCGGCCGCCCAACAAGCCGATGCAGCGGACGGCCCTTCGGGCCGCCGCTGATCAGCAAGGCGATCTACATTACTGTCATCCGAACCCGAACCGACGGTCATGTCGCCTCCGAGTCACCGAGAACTCCCGGCGTTTCTGGGTGTCGCACACGATTTCCGCTCGCAACCTGGGTGCGCCGACCTGGCAGCGGCGGCGCGGCAGGACGGATTCCGCATCTGGTACTCTCACGATGTGGTGCGAATGTGGATGGTTCGCCGATGAGCGCCCGAGTCGGCGTGTTCGGGGCCGGCTACTGGGGTGCGATCGCGGAGGCGGCGGCACGTTGGCTGCCGGACGACCTGTCCATCGACCGCGTCTGGTCGCGCCGCGGGGAGCGCGCCGACGCGCTGGCATCGCGGATCGGATGCCGTGTCGCCCGTTCGCTCGATGACGTCGCGGATCTGGACGTGGCCGTCGCGGGCGTTCCGCCCACCGCGATCACTCCGGTGACCGAGGCGTGTCTCGAGCACGGCGTGCGCTGTATCTTGGAAAAACCCGTGTCGCTCGACCCGGCGCGGATTCGCCAGTGGGCGGCGTGGTTCGACGCTGCAGACCTGTCCACCGCCGTCCACCTTCAGGGACGGTTCGTCCCGGCCATGCATGCCGTGCGCACAGCGGTCGCATCGGGGCGGTATGGACGCCTCCTCGAAGTAGACGTCACGGCCCTGGGCAACCGCGGCTGCGACGCCTCGAAGGACCCGCACTCCTGGATCCACCGGGTCGAAGACGGGGGTGGCATCGCCGGGATCTCGGGGCCGCATGCGGCCGAGTTCCTGCTCGCGCTCGCCGGAAACGGCGAAGCCGTGTTCTCGCGATCCTGGACGGAGGTGGCGAGCCGGCCCGATCGCGATGGCATCATGCAAGCGTGCACGGCCGACGACAACGTGGAGGTCCTGACGGCGCACGACAATGGCGTCCGCGGGCGTCTGCGGCTGGGCACGACGGCACGCAGGAAGGAAGAGACGTGGTCCGCGCGCTGCGAGGAGGGCACGCTGCGGATCGGTGCGGACGATCGCGCCGTGATCGTCGAGAACTTCGGAAAGACGACCCCACTGCCGTCGGACCGACACGACGTGCTGGCGAGCGTCGGCCTCGCCGACCACCCCGGGCTGTGCGAGTGCCCCGACGGCGTCTTTCCTGCGCTGGTATTGCTCACCGTGTTTGTGCGTAGCGAGGCGCCGCTGCCCGATCTCCCGCTCATGGCGAAGTGCATGGACCTGTTGTCCGCCCGCGCGTGACAAGCGGGGAATCGATACAGCGTGACCAAGGACTTTCGGCGCTTCTGGGCATCGCAGACGATTTCCGTGATCGGCACCCAGGTGCGCGAGATCGCGCTGCCGCTGGCCGCGATCACGCTGCTACACGCGAGCGCGGCCCAGATGGGCTGGCTCGTTGCCATGCGGCACCTCCCCATGGCGGTGCTCGGACTCGCCGCGGGCGTGTGGGTCGATCGGCTGCGGCGCCGGCCGATCATGGTCGTCGCGGACCTCTCGCGCGCGCTGCTGGTCGGCTCGGTTCCCGTCGCGTTCCTCGTGTTCGATCGCCTCTCGATGATGCACCTCTATGCGGTGGCCCTGGGAACCGGCGCGTTCAAGGTCGTGTACGCCGTGGCCGACCGCGCCTACCTGCCGACGCTGCTCCCGCGCGATCAGCTCGTCGCCGCAAACAGCCGCATCTTTTTCAGTTTCTCGTTCGCGCGGACGGTCGGACCGGGTCTCGGTGGGCTGTTGGTCAAGCTCGCCACGGCGCCGCTGGCGCTGCTGATCGACGCGTTCTCGTTTCTGCTCTCGGGCGTGCTACTGCTGTTCATCCGCAAGGCAGAAGCGCCGCCGCGGTCGAAGACATCGGTCCCCATGGTGGCCGGAATCCGCGAAGGCCTCGGCCGCGTATGGCGCGACCCACTGCTGCGGCCACTCGTCCTGTGCGGCGGCACCCACAACATCTGCAGCACGGCGATCGTCGCACTCTATTTCTTGTACCTGTCCCGGTACCTCGGGTTTTCGGCAGCCGTGCTCGGCACCGTACTGCTGGTCGGCGGGGCCGGCGCGATCCTGGGATCGATGGTGGCGGGCCGCCTGGCGCGGCGTCGCGGCATCGGTCCGACCCTGATCGTCGCCCAGGTGTTCAGCGGCATCGCGCGGCTGCTGGTCCCGCTCGCCGCCGGCCCCTCCCCCTGGGCGCTGGTCGTCCTGGCCGTTTCGGAACTCATGCTCGGCACGATGCGCGCGATCTTCAACATCACGCAGATCAGCCTGCGCCAGGCGATCACGGCCGACGCGTGGCAGGGCCGGGTCAACGGCACGATCGGATTTCTGCTGTGGGTGCTCACGCCGCTCGGAGCACTCGCCGGCGGCTACCTCGGTGACGCGTTCGGTCTGCGCCCGACGCTCTTCGGCGCAGCCCTCGGCGTGACCGCTTCCACTCTTTGGATGTGGCGATCGCCCTTGCGCACATACCGCGGCTGAACCCCGGACGGAAGCAGACGGACGGCGATTTCGCGGTGCACCGGCTCTGTGCCCCCGCCCCCCCATTCCACACATGGTTCTCGTCCCACGCGCTACAGTGGCCCACAGTTCCATGAGCACGTTCCCGGACAACTTCTCGGACCAGGCGGGCGCGTACAGCCGCCACCGGCCGCGCTATCCGGCCGCGATCTTTATGCATGTCGCCGGGCATGCGCCCGCCACCGATCGGGTGTGGGACTGCGCGACCGGCAACGGCCAGGCTGCACTCGGGCTCGTCGAGCATTTCGCAGAGGTCATCGCGACGGACGCGAGCGCGGCGCAGCTCGAAAACGCGGTCCCGCATCCGGGCGTCACGTACCGCGAGGCACCGGCGGAGGAAAGCGGACTCGACGACGCGTCGGTCGATCTCGTCTACGTCGCGCAGGCGCTGCACTGGTTTGACTTCGACCGGTTCTACGCCGAGGTGCGACGCGTGCTGCGGCCCGGCGGTCTCGTCGCCGCCACGCTCTACCAGCAGACCGAGATCACCCCCGAAGTCGACGTCATCCTGCGCCGGTTCCACGACGACATCGTCGGCGCCCACTGGCCGCCGCAGACCAAGTGGTCGCACGCGTACTACAAGACGATCCCGTTTCCCTTCGACGAGCCGCGCAAGCTGCAAGCACCGGCCGGCCTCGCAGCCGAGGCCGTATGGACGTACGCGGACGCTCTGGGATACATCGAGAGCTGGTCGGCAACACAGCGCTACAAGCGCGCGCTCGACAAGAACCCGGTCGACGAAATCCGCACGGACCTCGAAGCCGCATGGGGACCGCCGGACATCCAACGCGCCGTTCGCTGGCCCCTGGTGGCCCGAATCGGAAGAGTAGAGAACCGCAGCGAAGAGAACCGGTAGCAAACGGACGGCGATTCTTGCGATTGCCGTTCGTCCATGCCCAAGAAGACATCCAAGCCCTTTACTAAGCGTGTGCTCAAGCGTTACGCGGAAATGTTACTGCGCCACATCCACCAGTGCGGCGGACGCGACCGGTACGTTTCGGTCGAGGAGATCGAGGACGCCCTCGGGCTGGAAGCGTGGCTGGTGCTGCGTCTGTGCCGCACTCACCTGCGCGCCGACGTCCATGTGGCGCGGCGCGCGCCCGTACGGCTCGCCGACAGCGGCGATTTCCAGTCCACGCTCGAACGAGAGTGGATGCGCTGCCTGGTCGCCGAACCCCACGTCCGCATCCGCCCCTGCGCGGTGCGCCTGACGGAGAAGGAGCTGCTGCGTCCCAAGAAGCGCCCCCGGAGGAGCAAGCGCAAGAGCCGCAAACAGAGGAGTATCGCCGTCCGTCTGCTTTGGCCTGGGGGCTTGCCGTTTCGCAAGATATCGGGGATCGTGGGTGCGTGGCTGACGAACTGAAGTTTCGGATCCGCGACGGCGTGCTTGCCGACGAAGGCTCGTGGCTCTACGTTTGGCGCCGTCCCGACACGGGCGAGATCGTCTACGTCGGGACCACCGGCCTGCCGCCGGTCGTTCGGGCGTGGCTGCACATCAACGACAATGATCCGTCGATCGGCCGCATTCGCGCCGTACAGCCGGACGCGCTGTCCGGCGACATCGTCGTGCACGCGTTCCGAGTCCGTCCCGATCTCGACCGGCGCGACGTGAAGCGCGCGTTGCTGCGGCTTCTGGACGGGGAGAGCCGCGGCGAAACCGACGCGTGGCGGGCGGCTGGGGCCATCCGGATACGTCTCGATGAGGCCGCGGCACAGCCGCCGGACGGCTAGGGGTGAGAGGCAACATGGACGGACAGCACTGGCTTGACGACGTGCGCAGACGGTACGACCGCTACCGGCGCCGGACCGAAAACGCTTCGGAGCAGGTGAACGACGAACAGTTCTTCGCGGTCCCGGGCGGCAACCCGAACAGCATCGCGGTCTTGATGAAACACGTCGGCGGCAACCTGCACGCGCGCTGGCGCGACTTCCTGACCACGGACGGCGAGAAGCGGGACCGCAACCGCGACGCGGAGTTCATCGTCGATGGCGAAACACGGGCGTCGGTGCTCGGGCACTGGCAGCGCGGATGGGACACGGCGCTTGCGGAGCTCGAACAGCTCGGGCCCGACGACCTCGAGCGAACGGTGACGGTGCGCGGGCAACCGCTCTCGGTTGTCGAAGCCATCCACCGCAACCTCGACCATGTCGTCTATCACACGGGCCAGGTTGTCTGCCTGGCGCGCGGGTTCGCGGGCAACGATTGGCAAACGCAAAGCATCGCCCGGGGAGCCTCGGACGCACACAACGCGATGATGCAGGAGCGCCACGGCGACTGGTGGTCCCCGCGCCCAGGCTCAGGCGTCTGACAGCGACCAGCGCCCGGCGCGCTCGATGCGTCCGAGCGCGAGTTGAGCCAGCGCGGTCTGGCAGCGCGCGCTCGGACCGGCCGGATCATGGTCCAGCAGGGCACGCGAGAGACTCGCGGTCTTGCTCGAGCCGCGAACCGCGTCCAACACGCCGCGGGCGGACTGGCCGACCGGGCAGGCGAGACCGATCAGGAGCTCGCGCAACAGTCCAAGTACATGCAGCGTGCCGCGGGGAAGCCCGGGCCCCGGGTCCAGATTCGCCAAGGAATCCTCGATGGTGTTCGCGACCACGAGTTCGTGCAACGGGGATGCCGCGGCGATTTCTTCCAGCGCCTTGGCAAGCCGACCGGGCTTGAGCCAGCCGTGCGGCGCAAGGCGTGCGAGCATGCGACCAAACGGTTCGGGGTGGCAGCGCCCGTCGTCGACGGCGTCCAGGAACACATCGATGGCGACGCCTTTCGCGTCCGCGTCGCGACCGGTCAGGGACAGGCACGCGACCAGCCACGCGAGGTCGCCCCAGTCGCGATCCGACGGTGCGATCAGATCCACGCAGGCGTGCGTCGGCTCCATCGACGACGCCGTGTGATTGCGCCTTCCGGCGATGTTCTTGGCGCCGTGCGCGAGAACGTCGTCCAAGTCGGCAGGTTGCGCGCTGGCGATCCAGCCCAGCGCCCACGGCATGTGCGGGTACAGGGTGCGCCGCTTCTCGATGCTCATCCGCACCCAGCGGTAGATCTCGTCGCGAAAGCGGGACGTGCCCGGCTTGAGATGCCACGCACGAGTTCCGCTCCCGCCTCGCGTGTCGTCTTTCGCGAGCGCCTCGCGCAGAGCCTCGCCGCCCGGACCGTCGAGCTTCGCTGCCACGGCACGCGCCGCGGTCCACCCGTCTGGTGCCAAGCGAAGCAGCGCCTGCTTGAAGTCGGCCGATTCCGGGTCGCCGTCGCTTTCACGCAGACGTTCCACCAAAACAGCGGCGTCGATCCAGCCCCCGGCATGGGTCGGAGCCGCCAAGAGCGGGCGAGGCTGACGGCGCTGAACCCAACCGATCATCTCGCCCATTCGTTCTCCCAGCAACGGGACCGCCCAGCCCCAATCCGCCTCGAAGTCGATCTCCGGCGCCAGCCACGCTCTCAGCACGGCAGCGATTGCGGACATCCCCTCCGTGGTCAAGAGCCCACGCCCGGTCTCGGATGTCTTGATCGTCAGGATGCGCTTTCGCAGCGGCGCCGTTTTCGTCTCGAAGTCGGCCGGCCGCGCAGCGCAGAAACGACAGATGCCGTCGAGGACCCGTTCGACCTCGTCGGCGTTCGAGACCGTCTCTACAGCTTGCGCGGTGGTCTCGATCAGCTCGTCGAGTGTTGTGATCGGTTCGACCGGCGCGATTCCGGTCAACAACGGGACTTCGAGGGTGCGAAACGACAGGGGCGGCGGGAACGGCCCGCCTGCGAGCGCGCGGAGCGATGCATCGACGCCGGCGAACTCACGCCATCGCGGCGCGAGTGCGAGCGCGCGCGTCGCCAGCTCGGCAGAGTCCGGCGCGGCGGACTCCGGAGCGGAAGGCGCGGGATCAACGCGAAGCGAAGCGGGCATATCGGTGGCGTGTTCTTCGAGCCAGGCGGTATCGGCCAAGTCGGACGTCGCCCGGCAGATCGTGACGGCGAGTCCCTGCACGTCGCGGTGTTCGTGCTTGAGTGCTGCCGCCAGCGCAGGACGCGCGACCGCGGCCAGATCCGGCTCCCGCTTCAGAGCACGCCGGAGGAGCGAGAGCGCGGCCACGCACGTTCCCTTGGTTTGCTGGAAAAACAACCGCGGCGCTGCTCGCAGAAACGCCTGCATGTCGAGCCGCCCCGTGCGTTCGAGCTTGCGCACCTCTCGCATCGCAAACGCCATCACCCGCGGCGTGCGGACAGCGAGCAGATCGAGATAGACATCATGGCGCGCGTCGATCTCGGCTGGCGTCGGCTTGAGCTGCTCGTGCAAGTCGGCGTAGCCCGAGAGAGTCGTCACCTTGAACCCGGACGACAACCCGCGCAGACAACCGTCGAGCAGCCGCTGCCGGTCGATTCGATCCTCGGCCGCGAGGTCCACCAGCGCCGGGACCCAGCCGTAGTGGGTAAACGCCTGCGTATCGACCTCGAAGAACCGCCAGACCTCGTCGATCCATTCTGGATACGCCCACATACGCCGTTGGATGCGCCTCTCGGTATCCTTCCGACGCCAACCGGGTCCGTGAATGAGCGCAAAGTAGTGGACAAACGCCTCCGATCGCGGTCGCGGACACGCCCCTTCGCGAACAAGCGTGTCCACGACCTCCCAGGAGAGACCGACAATATCTCGGTAGAACTTCCCCTCCAACCACGCGGGCAGCCAGCGGGGGCGGCGGTCGCTGAGAATCCGGGCGGCATGGACTGCGAAGTCGTCGCGCACCCACATGGCGGCTGCGTCTTTTGCAGTGCCGCAGGCAAGCAACGCCAGCGCCGGCAGGTCCCGGGATTCGAGCCAGGCAGCCGACGCCGGTCGGAGTGCGCGCACGCGCGGCCGCAACGCTCGGCGCTCCGACTCGGTGAGCGACGCGACCTCTTTCGCCAGCGCCGCCCCGTCCCCTGTGCGGATCAGTTCCTCTAGGCGATCCGGCGTCACGGTGTTTCAGGAGACTCGGGGGCCTCGGCAGACTCGGCAAAAAGACGCGCGGCGAGAACGTGCTTGCACGGACCGCGCTGTCCGCGGTACTTCGAAAACCAGGGACAGGTGCAGCGGTCCTGTCCGTCGCGGAGGCGCACGACATGCAAAACACCGGTGCCGCCGACGCCGAACACGGCCTGGCCCTCCGTGCTTTCATCGAGGCGAGACACGCGATCCTGCTCGAGGAGCCGCCGCGCATTGCGCAGCCGGGGCTGGAGGAGTTCGACCCGGTCCAGATCGAACGGCAACTCGCGGTGGAAGTATGCGGCCGCCGCAACGTCGTAGCCGACCAGCCCCCGCGCCCCCAAAGCCGCCAGCGCGGCTGCAACGTCGTGCCCGCCGCGACCCACCGAACGCGCGAGCGCATCCGCATCGACGCGGGCCTGCCACCGCAAGAGTCCCTGCACGCTCGCCACCAGCGGCTCTCCCCCAGCGCCGGCCAGATCGTGAAGCAACCCGCCCTCGCCGGAAAAGCCGCGGTAGACGCCGGGGCTCAGCAACAGAAAAAAACACCCACACCCGACGTCGAGCTGCCACGCGCTCGTGCCGTGCGCATCGTCCGCCCACACCCGCAGAGAACGCGCCGAGGCAAGCAGAGGCTCGAGCAGACGCAGGCGATGGACCCCCTCGACGCGCACACGCCCGGCGCCGTCCCGTCGTGAAAAGCGCGGCCCGGTCCCGGTCGTCAACACGGGCAGTTTCGCGGTCCCGGTGCGCGGAAGCGAACGCAGCAGCGCGCGCGCCGCAAACCCCGCGAACTCCGCATGAGGCCGCAACCGCTGCTGACACGCCTGCACCTCGCCGAACCCGGACAGCCAGCGCGCGGGTAACTTCACTTTCTTCTCGACATGAACCTCGCCACCATGGTCCAGCTCAACGGAGTCGGGCCCCACGGCAAGCCGGCACGGCTCGTCCTCGCGCACTCGCGTCAGCGCCGCGCGCATGGGATCGTTGAAATCGACATTGGTCGTGCCACGGCCGAGGATGCGGGCCGAAAACGAATCCGCGGGCAGGTCGATTCGCGCGTAGACCCCGGCACAACTGCTGAACGCCTCGAAACGCAGGAGTTCTTCGCTGGCCGTCACGACGGGATCGAATAGGTCGGGGTCGGGAATCCGAAAGTCGCTGCGCACAACATCGGTCAGCGCCAACAAGAGATCGCAGACCGCCCGAGGCTCGTGCAACAACCCGTCGAAGAACCGCGGGTGCTTGAGCCGCGCGTCGCACGTGGCCAACCGAACGGCCGCCGCCCCCTCCCGCCGCTCGACGAGCGAAGCAAACGGATAGCGGTAACAAAACTCCATCGCCGGCGCGGAACCCACATGTACAGGATACGACAGATTCAGGGGCAGGAACGGACGGCGATGTCTCCGCCTACAATCTGAGGGATGAACGTAGCGGCGCGCGTGCTCACCTCCGACATGTGGAACGATGTGGTCGAGGTCTTTTCGGAGACCGCGGGTTGCGATGGTTGTTGGTGTTTCAACCACCACATCGCTCCGGGCCGGCCGGACGTGCGCGATGACGCGGCGCGCGCAGCCAAGGAGCTTGCAGTGCGTGATGGCCGTGCGTCTGGAGTTGTGGGCTATCTCGACGGCACGCCGGTCGGCTGGTGCGCGGTCGATCGGCGCCGGGACATTCCGGGGCACGACTGCGTGACGGAAACGGGCGACGACGCGGCCGGCAACGTGTGGGCGATCCATTGTTTTTTTGTGCGGGAGACGGCGCGCGGGCACGGCGTGGCTCGCGCGATGTTGCAAACGACGGTGTCGTGGTTGCGCGACGCGGGCGCCAGCGAGGTCGAAGCGTTCCCGTCGCCGCCGGACCGCGAGCCGTTCTTTCACGGATTCGGCGGGCCGTTCACGCTGTATTCATCGCTGGGTTTCGAGCAGACCGACGATGTCGACGAGAACTACTGCCGCGTTGTTTGCATGCTCGAAGCCGCACGCTGACCGCTCCGCCACTTCGGCCCCCGCCCCCACCACCAACGCCCGGAATCGGTCCACGCCACGGTCAAGCCGGCGGCGGGATACCCGCGGCGGAGACCGTAGTGCAAAAACGCTCCGCGCGTTCTCGAGCGGCGCGTGCGGTGGCCGAGCGACGTCGCGGTCCGTCCAGCGCGAGGACATTTCCGGCGTGAATCCAACGTTCCCGGATCGGCGGCAAAACGCCATCGGGCAAGGCCGCCAGGGCTCGCTCGGCGGCCTCGAGTTGCGGCCACGCGTGCCGCGCCGAGACCCGCCGGGCGATCTGGCAGGCGGCCGCGGCTGCGACGAACTGCTCGCGGGGATCGGCGGAGTTCGCGGCCTCCTTGATGATCGGGTTCGATCGGTAGGCGCGCCACGCGGATCCCGCCCGGCCCTCGAGTGCTTCGGCAAGAGCGTGCGCCCGCGGCACCAGGGAGGCCAGGCGCGGTATCCCGGCCTGGGCGAGTGGAGCCTCCGCGAACGCGAGCAGACCACGCAGGATGGTCGCGTCTTCGCGCGAGAGAGCCATCCGGAGATACACGACGGCGTCCACGAACCGCGCCGGCGGTGTTCGCGTAGACCACGTCGCCGGCAGTCCGTCCGCCGCGGCGGCAGAGTCCTGAACTCCCATCAATTCGTGCGCGTTGACGAGAGCGGCACGGTTGATGAGCGCCCAATCGCCGAGGAGCGGCCACGCGTCGTGGATCAACTGCAAGGCACGAGGGCCGCGTTCCGGCATTTCCAACATCGCCAGCCCCTGCGCCGCCCGGAACGGCGCCCGCGCCGCCGGGCCGTCGTCCAGGTGCAGTGCGTCGAGCGCCCGCGCGACTCGTCGTGCCTCGCGGTAGCGCCCCACGCGCACGAGCGTCATCATGGTGTTGAGTTCCTTTTGCCGCTCCAGTTCCGTTTGCGCCGGACCACGCGCGAGATGACGGCGAAAAACGCGCCGCTGCCGCGTCAACGCCTCGTCGAGCCGCCCTCGCTCAAAGGCGATGTAGGCACGCGACTGTTCCAATTCCAGGCACAGGTCTTCGTCGTCGCAAAGACGCGCGACCTGGCCGGCCGCCTGCGCCAACTCCTCGCCGCGTTCCAGGCGCCCGGCTTCCAGCGTCCGCTCGAGATCCGCCACGACCCGGGCGAGGATCGGCTGCGTACGCTCGTGGAGCTTGGCGCGGGTCCGCTCGTAGGTCTCTAGCTGTCGATTCAACTCGCGCAGCACCTGCGCGTGGTCGCGTCCGGCGAGGGCTCCGAATCTCAGGCGCGTGACCCGCCCCATGGCCTGCACCAACTCAAGCAGCTCCCCCGCCATCCGCGCCGTGGCGCCCGTGATATCGGTCAGGTACGGCTCCCCTTCGCCGGCAAGCAGCCAGGCCGGATTCACGTCGAAATGCCGCACGAGCGCCACGCAAAAGGCAGCGGGAATGCGGCGGTCCTTGGCGTAGCGACTCACGCTGCTCTGGGGTACGCCCGTTGCACGCGCCACCTTCGCTTGCCCGTGCTCGTCCATGATGCGCGCCACGCGGGCACGCAGGGTTTTGGTCTCTCGCATAGGGGTCTGCTCCAGATCGTCATGCGTTTTAGCATGACAAAACCACAATCGTGCCCCCGGATACATGCGGATCGCGTTCAGAAGGTCATGCGAATCCTGCCCGTCCTTGCTGTTCTCGCCCTCTCGTCCCTGGCACCCGCGTCTCTGGCATCCGCCGAAGAGGTCGAGCCGGAGGACGGGTTCGCTTTCGTACGCCATGCCGCCGACGTAGACGCCCTGCTCGAGAGCACTACGCGTGTGCAGTTCTCGCGCAAGGCCGGCGACAAGGCCCTGGCCGCGCTGCGCGCCAAGCCGGCGGTCACCGAGCTGCTCCTGCGCGTCAACGACGCGATCACGCCCGACGGCACCAAGGCGCTTGCCGGTCACCCTGGACTCGCGATCATCGAATGGACCCACGCGTCCGGCGTTCGCGATGAGACCTTGGCGCCGCTCGCGAAGTTGCCGGCCCTCACCACGCTGCTGCTCTCGGGATGTAGCGGACTGACCGCCGGCGCGGCCTCCCACCTCGGCGAAATCCCCACGCTGACGAAGCTCGATCTCTCGCACGCGACCTGGATCAACCGGGACACCCTTGTCGAGCTCGCGAGCGCACCTGCGCTCCAGGACCTTTCATTGGCGGACTGCAGGCCGCTGCACGCCAAGGACCTTGCCGGGCTCGCGCGATCGAAGACTCTCCGGAAACTCGACCTGCGCAACACCGGCCTGGGGGACGAAGCGGTCAAGAGTCTGCTCAAACTCCGCAAGCTCACCCACTTGCGGCTCGGAAACTGCCGCGGACTGACCGACGCGGGCCTCGGCCGCCTGCGCAAGCTCGGGCAGCTTGAGTCGATCGACCTTTCTCTTTGCAGCGGTCTCACACGCGAGGGTCTTGCCGGACTCGCCAAGTGGCGCAAGCTGAACGCGCTCCAACTCGAGAGTCTCCCCATCGACGACGCGCTCCTGATGCGCTACTGTCGCATGCGCAACCTTCGCGAGCTGCGACTTCGAGGCGCGAAACGGGTCACCGAGGCGGGACTCCTCAAGCTGAGCAAGGCGAAGAACCTGGAAGTGCTCGTCCTCGTACGCGTGCCGGCGTGCACCGATCGGGTTGCCGGCGCGCTCACAGATTGCCGCTCGCTTCGTGTTCTGGAACTCAGCCAGTGCCGTGCGCTGACGAACGCGGCCGCAGCACACCTCGCCCGGATCGCCACGTTGGAAGAGCTCGATCTCTCGGGCGCCAAGCTCCTTACGGACGCATGCCTCCGCGACCTCGGGAAGCTGACATCCTTGACCAGACTCGTGCTCGCAAGCACGCCCGTCACGGACAACGGCCTCATGCACCTAAACGACCTCAAGCGCCTCCGCACGCTCTACCTGTGGTTTTGCGAAGGCGTGAGCGAGCAGGGCATGGATCCGTTGCGCGCAGCTCTTCCCGAGTGCCGGATCGAAAAGTAACGCCCTTGCCGGGGCTCACCGAGTGCGCACGTGGTCGTCGAGGACCTCGCGCATCGTGTGACGGGCCCAGCGAACGATCGCCGGATTGGTGTCGCGGTAATAGTCCAGCGCGATCAACGCCATGGACAGCGCGAGGCCACGTCCGCGGAGCCAGGTGGCGTCATCGACTTGGAGCGACGTGCGAAACGCCTGGCGGCTCTCACCCGCAAACAGGTTCCACGCCGGAAGCAACTCGACCGCGGGATCGCCGACGCCCAAGCCGCCCCAGTCGATGACGGCGGAGAGCCGCCCGTTTGCCGCCAGCAGATTCCCCGGCGCGAGATCCCCATGGACCCAAACGGGAGACGCCGCCCAGACGGGCGCGTTCAGATCGGCCTGCCACGCCGCCGTTACCGCGACCGTATCGATGAGCCCATCGCAGTTCGCGATCGCCTCGCGGGTCCGCGCATCGCGCCGCGCCAGCGGCACGCCCCGCAAGAAGTTGTGCGCGCCGGGCGCCGGCCCCGCACTCGGATCGATCCGCTGCAACGCAAGAATGAACTGCGCAAGATCGGCGGCCGCCTGCACGGGATCGGCAAGGCCATCCAGGGTCGGATTTTCCCCGTCGAGCCAGTCGCAAACCGTCCACGGCGCCGGATAGCCCTCGCCCGGCGCGCCCTTCGCAAGCGGTACCGGAAGAAGAAGCGGCAAGTTCGCGGCGAACTGCGGGAGCCACCGGTGCTCCTTGTCGATCTGCTCCAACTTGCCCGGACCTAGCTGAAGTGGCATACGGACGGCGATGCCGGGAAGAGCACCAAGCGGGCCGAGCCTGTAGATCGCGTTCGACGTGCCGTCGGACGCCACGGGTTCTACGGCGAGATCCGCCCACTGCGGAAACTGCGCGCGCAAGAGCCGACGGACAAGCTCGGCGTCCGACACGAGCTGATCGGCGTGCATTCTCCTTTGACTCATCTGCCCCCGCCCCCCTAAACCCTACGCCCCCGCACGCCCGTACACCGACACGTGACGCGAGGCCGCGGCGGTGAACGGCGAGCGGTCCCACGACGCCCATCGATCGCAGAGCTCCAGACCAGCCAAACGTGCCATGAGATCGAGCTCGCTCGGCCACGCGTAGCGCATTGCAAGCGGCGCCATGCGCGTTCCGTTTTCGGTGAAAACGATGCGCTGGTAGTCGATCGTTTGCGCGACCGGATCGTGCCTGCGGATGTCGAGGCCGGCGGCGTCCCTGGTGACCCCCATGCCGTTCACGGCATGGCCATCGACGAAGGCGGAGAGGTCGGGCACGAACGTCTCGACGAGGAACACGCCGCGGGCGGTCAGACGGCGCGCCACGTTGCGAAAGCAGCACACCTGGGCTTCTTGCGACGTCATGTTGAAGATCGTGTTGAACAGCAGGAAGACCAGGTCGAACGTACCGTCGACAGAAACGTCCGCCATGTCGCCGATGGTTACCGGGATCGCGTCGCCCCCTGGCTTTTCGCGCAGCTTCGCGACCATCTTGTCCGACGCCTCGAGACCGTGGACCGCCAAACCCCGCGCGGCGAGCGGCAGCGCCACGCGCCCGGTTCCGATCGCGAGCTCGAGGACCGTTCCGCCGGCGGCGAGGTCGGTGAGCAACTCCACGGATTCCCGCGTATCCGCATCCATCGTGGTCCCCAGCTCCGCGTCATAGTCCTCGGCGTACAGATCGCCAAACGTCTCAGCTCCAAAGCCCTTCATCCGATTCTCCTCATCTTGATTCTCCGCGTCGGGGGAGTCTCCGCGTCGCGCACCGGTTGCTCGCGACGATAGTACCGGTGCGCGGATCGAAAGCACGGTGCCGGAGGCAGGATGCCGGAAGAAGGATGCCAAGAGAAGGATGCAAGAGAGGGATGTACGATGCGAGCGATGTCGATCGCCATTCGGAAACTCACGCCGGCCGATGCCGCGGCGTATCACGCCCTCCGCTTGCGGGCCCTGGAAGAACACCCGGAGTCGTTCCTCATTACGCCAGACGAAGAGGCCGACGTCGATGCGCAGCGGGAGCGGCTGGCGAAGACGGAGGGGCGCGAAGACGATGTGATCTTCGGGGCGTTCGACGACGCATTCCTGGTCGGCATGTCGGCCACATTCCGCCAGACCCCGAACCGAATCCGGGGTCGCCATAGAGCGATGATCTGGGGAGTCTATGTCGCTCCAGAGGTCCGGGGCCAAGGGGTCGGGCGGCGTCTGACCGGGGCCGCGATCGACGTCGCGCGCAACGCCGAGGGCATCGAGCTGATCCACATCGGCGTTGCGGTGGAGAGTGTGCCGGCGCGCGCGCTCTACGCGAGCCTCGGGTTCGAGACGTGGGGCGTCGAAAGGAACTCGGCTCGGCTGGACGGTCGCTACATTGACACCGAGATGATGGTGCTGTTTCTCTAGCCCCGGGCCGGCCGGTACGCGCATTGTGATTCCGTTCGTCGAGGAAGAGAACATCCTGCGCGAAATCGGCAAGCGCAACAAGCGGCTCCGCATCCAGATCCACTGCGTCGCCCTGGGCTACGGTTCGTCCCTGCTCGAAAAACTCGCGGAACAGTCGGGCGGCACATACGTCGTGCGCCAGTGACCGGTCCCCCTTCCGTTCGCGGTCGTGCTAACGTGCGCGCGTGAGTCAGGACTCGGAGCACGGCGACCGCACCGGCGCGTCGTACTGGAACCGCCACTGGAAGGCCAGCCGCGGACTGCACAAGGCCCCGCACACCTCGCGCGCATTCCGTCGCTTCCTCACCGAGGTCCTCGACGCCGCAGGCCCGGGTGCGCACGACGTGCTCGAACTCGGCTGCGCACCGGGCACGATGATCGGCCTCATGCATGCGCTGCGCCCCAACCACCGCTACGCCGGGCTGGACTACGACGCGGAACATCTCGCCGCCGCCGGGAAACACCTCGAGAGCGTCGGCATCTCGTGCGACCTCGTCCACGGCGACCTCCGCCAGGTCGAACCGCAACGGCGCTACGACATCGTGGTCTCGTTCGGACTCGTCGAACATTTCGACGACCCCGCGTCGATCCTGCGCCATCACGCGCGGCTCGCCGAGCCCGGCGGCCTCGTCGCGGTCACGATCCCGAACTACACCTCGGCGCTCAACCGCTTCTTCATCCAGCGCATGGACCCAAAAGCACTCGAAGCGCACAACCTCGCGATCATGAGCGTGGACGCGCTGCACAATGCCGCCACGGCCGGCGGCCTCGCCGAACCGACGGCCGGCGGCTTCGGCCCCTGCAAGATTCGCAGCCGCTACGAAGGCCGCACGGTCAAGAACCGCGCCATGCGCTTGGCCGCCGTCGCGTGGAACGGGGTCACGGCGGTGGTTCCCGGCCGCATCACCTGGCACGGCACGCTGTGGGCCCGCGGACGCGCGCCGGCCGAAGACGTCGTCCCCGGTCCGAGCTAAGAACAGCACACGGACGGCGATATGGGCGTCGTACGCCCGGCCGCCTCCTGCCCGAAATGGGATGTGGGACTCCGTGCCGAGCCGACCGATCTGCCGAGGAAAGCGCACTCTGCGAGGAAAAACAACATGCGACCCACCCCCACTCTCGCGATCCTGCTCGCCTGTCTCGCGGGATGCCAGACCTTCGTCCCCGACGAAGAGAACACGGACAAGAAGACCGCCGCCGTTCCGACACAGGAAGAAATGATCGGGATGTGGCACGGCACATCGTCGCGCAGGGCGGACTGCCTGCTGACGCTTGACCCGGGCGGCACGGGCACCATCGCCCATGGCGGACCCTTCGCCGACATCACTCTTTGGCGGATCGAATCGAGCGGCACGCTCTCGATTCAGACGAACGAACCACTCGGTCCCCGTGTTCGTCGTTTCGACGCGACCGCCCGCGGCGAGATCATCGTGCTGCGCTATCTCGCGGCGGATGGTGCGGAGGTCGATCGGGCCGCCCTACGAAGATTCGCGCCAAAACAACCACGGACGAAGCCATGAACGTGCGGATACGACTTCTTCTCTTCGGAACCGGCGTGATTTCGCTCACCGCATGTGGCCCGCGCTCACGCGAGGAAACGACAACCACCGCCGTCGCGAAAGCGCACACGGTCCGAATATCCTTCGAGAACGCGGGGCAGGACAAGGACTCCGTGCGCAGCCGCTACGTGCAACTCGCGGACCACACCGTCCACGGCAAGGAACCGGTCAAGAACTCTTGGGACATGGAATGGAGCTCGCTCCCCGACTCGGGAATCCTCATCGAAGGAAACGGCGAACAAAACATCCTGTATCTCGGCACCGGTACAGAGGAGAGCTTCCGCCAGATCACCCTGTCAGCGAAGTGGTGGGTTCTTCGAAACCTCGAACGCGCTGCCGCCCATGAGGGCGTTGATCTATCGCAGTGCCGATGGCCGTGGAGTACACGGGTTCTGCCGCATGCCGAGACCGGGATGATGTTCGCAACGCGACACGAGAGCGGTATCGGCGCCGGTGCCTTGGTGTTTGTCCGCACGGTCGTTCCGAAGCGCACCGTGACGATGCTCATCGCGGACGCTCCAAGGAAGCTCACGCTGTCCGATCACAGGAGCGAACCGGGCCCGTCGATGCATTCCAAAGTGCATGTAGTGCCCGTGTTCTTCGACGAGCGGCACGGATCAGGCGATCGTTGTCTAAACGTCGCCGATCACACGGTACGCTCCCCGGATCAGCTCAAGGCAGCCCTCCCAAGCAAGCGTGTGTGTGACCTGGCGCTCGGCTTGATCGATGCCGCAAGGGCCAGAATCTCCGGGGACGGAACGCGCAACGTCATGCTCGTTGGCGAGGCCACGGAGCAAGGTTTCCGCAACATTGTCGCGTCTCCGAAATGGTGGGTTCTCAAGAATCTCGGGTCGGCGGCGACGCGCGAGGGCGTCGATCGTTCGAAGGGTCGGTCCTATTGGAGTCCGGGCGTTGCTCCGGAAGCACGCGCCGGAATGCTGATCGCCACGCGCCACAAGAGCGGCGTCGGCGCGAGCGGACTCGTGTTTGTCCAACGAGTCGGCCCAAAAAACACGATGGCCCTTCTGGTGGCAAGCGCGCCGGCGGCCCTAGACAACCCCGATCACCGAGCCTCCAACAACGCGAAGTAGCGCATGGGCGGCGACCCATGAGTTACCGGGCCATCCCGCCGGTCGGGGCGGGCCGCCAACCGGCTGAACGGCGCCAACCCCCGCCTTGCCGATCTCCGCGTTCGATGTACGCGCGCGCCAAAGGCGCCCGCATCACGGACCATCGCCCCCCGGACAGCACCGGTCGATACAATGACGCGAGAGGACAGGAGTTGCCCATGACCGTCGAAGCGTTCAAGTCCGAGTTGGTCGATCAGGCTCTGAGCAGGGTGGCGCTGATCCATCACCAACACAGCATCAAGTGCTGTTTGGCGATCCACAGGCTGCTCGACCGGTTTCCCCACTGGGGACTGGAAGTCGGCGGACAACTCGCCGAGATCATGGACGAGGAACCGCGAGTTCCGGCGCTCGGAGATTTGCTCTCCTATGACATGGACTTCGGCGGGGACGCCACGGCCGTTGTAGAGAAAGGCCTGTTTCCGGCGGCGTATGTTGCCATGCGCCATCGCGTGGACCAGTCGTCGCTGGACGAGGTGCTCGCCGAGTATCTCGACATCGCCGTGAACAACCCGGAATACCTCGGCCACAACGTGTCGATCATGTGCGCGTTCATCGGCATGAGGCCGTTGATCGAGGGAAGCGACGAGCGACGAGGCCTGTTTCTCGATCGCCTCGCGGAGCTTGCGACGGCCGCGTTCCACAACACGCAAAACCGAATCGTCTTCGAACCACGGCCCGCCGGGCTCGCGGAAGAACTCTCGGAGCTGGAAGTGCTGCGATCAGGATTCCGGCAACCGGGCTACTTTGGGCACCAGCTGCTCACATTTGTCTGGTCACGGCGATATCGTGATCAGCTTGGCAGCGCGGGCTATCGAGGTGCACTGCGCAGCATCTGGGAGACTTCCCACTGGGAGATCCCGGAGAAAAACAAGTTCTCGATCGAGCCGACGACCCGGCCTTTGGATGATCGTGCGTTCGAGAACGCAGTCAAAGGCCTGGCGTTGACCGGTCCGCGCAACATCCATCGAGTGACTCTGGCCGAAGCGCTTGTGGATCTCTGGGATCAAGAACAGGACGAGACAATCCGCGCACAGGTGTACGCGGCCGCGCTGCGATTCACGAAGTCCGCACGTCCGGTCACGGCATCCGCTTAGCAGGCCCGGCGTGAAGCCAATCCATGAGAGTCGTCAGCATAAACATCGGACAACGGGGAAGTCGTGCGGGGGCCCAAATTCGAAACGGAAAGCGGGATCAACAAGCCCCCCGTATCCGCACGGGTTGCCGTCGGGAAACTGGGGCTGGAATCGGACGAGATCGTCCACACCGAACACCATGGCGGCGAGGATCAGGCGGTCTACATCTATCGATCCGCACACGCTCATGTACGGCAACGGCCTCGGGCATCACCTCGTGTGGAACGGGAGGCGCGCTGGGGCTCAAAGGAACTCCGGGAGACCCATCGAAAGAACACGTCCTTTACGGTGTGCCGCCTCTACCTCGGACGCGTTCTCGTCGCGGAAGGACCCGCCGACGAGCGCTACGGAGCGTTCAGGTGCTATCCGGGCTTCCGCCCAGCTATCGCGAGGGACGGGGAGACATCGGTTGGGCCTTGCCATCGCGGGCCAGGTGAGCAAGGCCCGGGAGAAGCTCGCGGACCTCGAACAGCGTGCGGCCTCCCGCGGGAGAACGTTCGCCCCCGGTGTTCTCGCCGTCCGTCCGAAAAGGCACGCGGCACTACTCGAAATCCGTCGGTTTGAGCCAGGCCTTGAACCGCCAGCGGTTGCCGCTCGACCAGTGCAGGCCCTTGTCGTCCCAGTAGATCGTAAAGCGCTTCTTCGACTCCAGGTCATGGACCGACAGCGTGTTGGCCAGGATCGGCAGGAAGAAGAGCCGACCGGAATAGCGAATGCGACCGACGGCGCGGGTCCGGCCCTTCGTGCGCAACGGTGCAGCCATGATCTTCTTCATGGCGCTCCTCGCGCCGGCGAGCCAGTACACGACACCGTGACGCGCGACGATGTACGAGCGGTCGGGAACCAGATCGCCCTCGTCCTCCTTGCGAACGGCGACGACGCGCCGGGCGCCGACGACGTAGCGGCCGTCGAACGCTTGAACGGTTTCGGGGCCCGGAGGCGTCGCGTACGGCTTCCACCCGCCCGGCGTCAAGGAGTAGACGCCCTGCGGCGTCGCGATTTTGTCGCCGTGCCGGACCACGTCGATGCTGAAGGTCTCGCGCGATCGGGGATAGGAACACATCTTGCGCGCCTTCTTCATGTCCGCGCCGCGAGCGCCCCAGGGGACCCAGTACAGCGTGGTGGTCTTCCCCCCCTTCTTCCACCTGTGCGGATGATAGGCGACCATCCCGTCCGGGTACAACGCAACCACGCCGGCCCGGGTCTTGTTCACGACACATGTCTCGAAGTGCCTGAGGCCGCTCGCCCGGACGAACGCCAGCTTGTGCTGGAGGGAATCGAGGAACACGAGGACGCCGTCGTCGCGCACCGTGACGGGCTTCATGGTGATGATGGCCGCGTCCTTGGGATCGCCGGACATCGACAGCTGCTGAACCGGAACCACGCGCACGTCCTTGGGCCGGCCCGTTCTCTGCAGAACGTAGACGTCCCGGAACTTTTCCATGACCTCGGCGGCCTTCGAGCGGGGGAACCTCGGTCCGCCGCCCCCTTCGAGGGACGCACCCTTGTCGTCGGGCTTCCAGAGCAACCACTTCGACGTGGCGTGGACGAGCCGGGCCTCTCCCGGCTTGTACGTGTGTTCCTGCGCGAGGGTCAACGTCGAGAGCAGGGCTACGAGAGCGAGGCGCGACATACGGCCACACTAACCGATGGAGCCTTCGCCGGAACCTGCTTCTTCGGCGCACCTCCCGAACCAGGAAACCGGAACACGGGAAACGAGGTGCGCATGCAGGATCGAATGATCGGACGCAGGGCGCTGGACGCGCGCTCGAAGCGCATCTCGCGGGACCGCACGTACTCGTCGGTGGCAACGGCACCTGACCGCGGGGTCGGCGCGAAGCAAAAACCGAGATCGCAAACGGACGGCTGTAGCATCGACGGCGATGAAAGTCGTCAGCGTCAACGTAGGCCGTTGTGAAACCGTCACCGGCCCCGGCTTCGAGGCGGAAAGCGGAATCGTCAAGCGCTCCGTGCCCGGGCCTGTAGCGGTCGGCAGCCTCGGTCTTGAATCGGACGAAATCGTCCATTTGGAGCACCACGGCGGACCGGATCAGGCCGTCTACGTCTACCGCACGGAGGATTACGACTGGTGGTCAACCGAACTCGGGCGAACGCTCGACCCCGGCCTGTTCGGCGAGAACCTCACGCTGTCCGGACTCCCCGGCGCGGACCCGGTGATCGGCACCCGGATCAGGTTCGCAAACCTGGAACTCGAGGTGACGGCGCCGCGGATTCCATGCGCCACGTTTTCCGCCCGCATGAACGACCCCGACTTCATCAAGCGCTTCAAGGACGCCGCGCGGCTCGGTGCGTATTGCCGCGTGATCGCGCCCGGTCATGTGGAAGCGGGCGAATCGTTCACGTTCTCGGCGCCCGCCGATAGCGACACCGCGGTCTCGGTCGTCGATCTGTTCCGCGCGCACTATCGCGGACTCGACGCCGACGAAGTCCGTCGTTTCCTGGCCGCTCCCATCGACCACCGAACCCGCACGTGGCTGGAACACAAGCTGCGCGAGCTGCGAAAAAGCAACCAGTAGCCGTCTCGTGCCGAGACCTACGCGCTGAGGAAGTCCCGGAGCGCATCGCGCAACGCACCGTCGGCCTCGGGGTCGAACCGGCGCGCGGTCTTCCAGTCGTAGCCGACGAACGCCGGGTGGGCGCGGATCTTTGGCTCTTCCCATTCATAGCGGGCGGTGACGTGAGCGTGCAGCGCCTGTTCCGTGTTGCCGAGGATCTCGTAATTGATGCGGTAGGCGTCGGTGCAGGCCAGCAGTCCATCGCCCAGTCGCACCATGTCCCGCAGGTACTGTTCCCTTACCGCCCCCTCGAGGTCGTTGATGCCTGCCACGACCGGGTCCGGCAAGAGCAGCGTGTAGCCCGGCACGGGCTGCACGTCTCCCATGACCGCCCAACCCGACGGCATCCTGGTGATCACATACGGGTTCTCGCCTCGGCGCGCCGCCTCGACACGGTCATGGATCATCGTCCGCATCGGGCTAGGGTAGCAACCGCGGCGGGGAACACGCTCCACCTCCGCGGTCGCGATCGGCGGCTTCGCCGTCCGCGGATCCGCCGGGTTCCGAGCACCCGGCCATAGCTGGGGCATCTCCCGTCGTGGATGTGCTTGAGGCCAGCGCCATGAGCGCGATAGTGCCCCGTGTCGCATGGAAGCTCCCTTGTTCAGGGGAGCGATCCCGAGATGGATGCAAGAACATCCGCTGGCGATACCTCAGGCCGAAGTGGTATCCTTGGCGTTCGTGGAGTCTCTCGCGCGAACGTGGTTCCGGCGGGTCTGGACCGAACTCGATGCAACGGCCATCGACGAACTGTTCGCCGAGGACGGCGAGGCCTACGGCATCCACGGCGAGACCATCGAAGGACCGCGCGGATTCCGCGAGTTCCACACGTCGTTTTGCGCCGTCTTCTCCGACATCGCCATCGAGGTCGTCAAGGAGGTTGCGAACAGCGACGAGTCGGCCGCCCAGTGCCGGGCGACGATGGTTCACCGCATGACCGGCGCGCCGGTCGTGATGACCGGTACCGTCTTCTTCGCGTTTCGCGGCGAGCAAATCCACCGCGCCTGGAACCACTGGGATTTCCTCGGCCTCCTCGAGTCGATGCAGCTCATGCCAGCGCGCTCGTTCGAGCTCGCCGTCTCGGGGCGCCTCGCGGCGCACCCCGGCGAAGCCTCGACTGCGCACCCCGGCGAAGCCTCGACTGGGCACCCCGGCGAAACCTCGGCGGGCTTCGCCGAGGCCTGAACCCGCGGACCCGGTCTTCAGGAAACGAGCCGGTCCAGGATCGCCAAGTAGGCAGCCGCCAGTCCGCCCCCCAGCGCCGCAATCAGCACGAAGCAGGTCACGACCCACTTCTTGGTCGCAACCGCCGCCGTGACGACTCCGGCATCTACTCCGAGACCGGCCTTCGCCTCGCCCGCCAGCAGGACCACAAGGGCCGTCGGGCCGAGTCGCCGGCGCAGCTCCGCGAGCCCACGCCGAACGCGCGCCTTGGCGGCGGCCTCCGAGACACGCTGGGCCTCCGCAACCTCACGGAATGTGCGTCCGGTGAGATAGCGTGTTTCGCAAAGGGCGGAGAAGTCGATCCCACGATCGCCGGAGAGACCGCTTGGCAACTCGTGCTGGCGCCGGACCCGGTCCCAGAGCCCAGTACGCTGCTCCTGACGGGGCTCGCGGGCGCGGGCCTTTTGTGGCGCCTCCGCCGCAAGATGTAGCCGGACCCACCAACGGGCGACAGCCAAGGACGGCTGTGTCTTTGCCGCTACGGTCGGGGTTTCTTGACGTACTTACGTCGTAAGCCTACGGTGTAAGCATGACAGCCACCACCAGCCCCCGAACCCCCGAAACATCGCCGTCCTTGGCTGTCTCGGAGTCTTCCACGCCCATGACGGCCGCGCTGCAGGAGCGCTACGGCCGGCCGGACCAACTCTGCCTGGGACAAGTCGAACGGCCCGCGGTCGGTGACGACGACCTCGTGATTCGGGTGCACGCCGCCGCGGTCTGCCGCGGCGATTGGCACTTGCAGACCGGTCGCCCGTATCTCGTCCGCGCGGTCTTCGGGCTGCGCCGGCCGAGAATCCGCATCCCGGGGCAGGGTGTTGCCGGGCGGGTCGAGGTTGTCGGGCGCAACGTCACCGGCTTTGAGCCGGGAGACGCGGTGTTCGGTGCGCTGCGGGGCGGCGCGTTCGCGGAGTACGCTTGCGCCTCGGCGGACGAGGTCGTGCACGTGCCGGCGAATCTCACGCTCGAGCAGGCGGCGGCGGTTCCGACCGGTGGTTTCACCGCTCTGCAGGGTCTGCGCGCGGGCGGGTCGATCGAGCCCGGGCAAGACGTGTTGATCAACGGTGCGTCCGGCGGGGTCGGTTCGCTCGCCGTTCAGATCGCGCGGCACTTCGGGGCGCGGGTGACCGGGGTGTGCAGCACGAAAAACGTCGAAGAGGTGTTGTCGCTTGGTGCCCATGACGTCATCGACTACACGCGCGAGGACTTCACGAAGAGCGACGCGCGCTTCGACCTGATGCTCGACCTCGTCGGCAAGCGGTCGCCGTCGCAGTGCCGGCGCGTGCTGAAGCCGAAGGGGACGTACGTTTCGTCGGCAGGACCGGCCGGGGATTGGATCGCGCCGCTGATTCAGCTGCTCAAGGTAGCCGTCGGCTCGCTCGTCGGAAGCCAACGGATGGTGTCGCTGCTGGCGAAGCCGAACCGCGAGGATCTGCTGGTGCTGCGCGAACTGCTCGCGTCCGGAGCGATCGTGCCGGTCGTCGGGCGGCGCAGAACCCTGGGCGACCTACCCGATGCGCTGCGCCAAGTGGGCGAGGGACACTCCCGGGGTACGGCCGTGTTGACGGTCTGACGCGATGGGTGCGGCAAACGACAAGAACCGCGCGCACGACCGCCCCCCGCTGAACCGCAAGCGGGTGTTGCGTGCGGCGTTGCGCCTCGCCGACGAGGCGGGGATCGACGCGCTCACGATGCGGCGTCTGGGCCAGGAACTCGGCGTGCAGGCGATGTCGCTCTACAACCACGTCGCCAACAAAGACGACATCCTGGACGGCCTCGTCGAGGAAACTGTCGAGGAGATCGTGGGCGAAATCGATGCGCCGCCGGCGCAGGGTGTCGATTGGAGAGCCGCCCTACGCCGGCGCGCGATCTCTGCCCGCAACGTCTTGCTCCGTCATCCCTGGGCGACGCACCTGATCGTGTCGCGGATCAACATCGGCCCCATGATGTTGGGCTACGTGGACCGCACCATCGGCACGTTACGACAAGCGGGTTTCTCGATCGCGATGGTCGATCATGCCTGGAACGCCATCGACAGCTACATCTACGGCTTTACGCTCCAAAAGCTGAACTTCCCCATCGACCCGACAGAGTACGCGGACGCCGCCGCCGGCTACCTCCCGCAACTTTCGGACACGGAACACCCCCATCTCCGCGAAATGACCAAAGCGGTTGCAGAGCGCCGGCACGACGGCATGCCCGACTTCGAGTTCGGCCTGGACCTGATCCTCGACGGGCTGGGGAAGATCGCCGACGCGCCGCGATCACGCGACGGTCCGTAAGCAACCGTTCAAATCGGGAGCTAGTCGGCGCGCGTCAAGGTCGGCAAGTACCCGACATGGAGGCCCCGGGCAGCCGACGCGCAAGGGTCCGCGTAAGGCGTCGTCCTCAAGCAGGCGGGCGGCATCCAGCGATTCCATGGTTCTCAACAGGCTGTGGTCGAGGGGTCCGGAAATGTCCCACCGAGAAGACGCTTCGCCCCGAATCCGCAAGCCGCGACCGGGCGGCTGACCCCGAGAACAGCCGTCGTGCGCGGCGCAACCGCAACCCGTAGGCGGCTCAGCGCGCGCGTTCGAGACGCACTTCGATCGCCCGCGGCTGGCCCGGTTCGAGCGTGACCGTGCGCGTCTTCGTCCGGAAGCCCTCGGCGGCGATCGAAAGCTGCACCGGCCCGAGCGGCAGGAACGGCTTGCGCAGGATCCCATCGCCTCCGGTACGGGAGCAGCCGTGCCCCTCCGGCTCCCGCCATGGCATGGTCGAGGAGTCCATCGGAGCAAGGGCCGGGCACGTCCACGTCAATTCGGCGTTCGCCAGGGGCCGGGATCGGTCGTCGACGACACGAATGGTGAGCGGCGCCGGCGCTGCGAGCTGTACCGCGACCTCGTTCGTCACGCCGCCCTCCACATCGACCGAGTGCACCGCAAACGGATGCCGCGGCGACAGTACGCACACCGCGTATCGTCCCGGCCGCAACAGCCACACGGTCGAGTGCCCCCGTTGGTTCGTCAGCGTGCCAGGGAACCCGGTCTCGCGCCCGGGCGGCAGCGCGTACACGGCAGCCCAGCGCACCGCGTTGCCGAGCGGGTCCGTCACTTTGGCCGACACGCGCCCTTCATCGCCCAGACGGATCCCGCCGAGGTCGACCGTCTTGCCCGCCGTGACCCGCAACGGCTCGGAGAGAAACGGCGCATGACTCTCCGCCGCGATTTCGATCACCCACTTCCCGGGCGGGACCGCGGTCAAGAAGGTACCGCTCTCGCTTTCAATGTCCTCGACGTTTTCCTCGACCCGCACCAGCTTCGACATCCGGTACAGCGCCACGACGTAGCTCGTCAACGGCAGGCCGGTGCGTTTCGACCGGACGCGTCCCTTCACGTACCCGCCGGCGAACGGCACAACAAGCGTTACGTCCCGCCCGCCGGCCTCGACGGTCCAGGGTTCGAACGCGGGATCAAACTGGAGAGCGAGGTCGGTGCGGCTGACGCCGACCTTGTACAGGCCGGGCAACAGGCTCCGGAACGTGAACGTGCCGTCGCGGCGCACCTCATTCGGCCCGAACGCTTCGCCCGCATAGTCGCGGTAGGGCTGCTTCGCATCCGAGCTGACGATCATCACGTACCGACCGCGAACCGGCTCGCCCGCGGGCATGACAACGCGCCCGGTGATCGACTTGCACTCCCGCACCTCGAGTACGGTGGTGCCGGACGCTTCGGAGCCGGCCTCCACCTCCACGCTCGGGCTGCGGTTGCCGTCGCGATCGAACGCGACCAGCCACGCGGCTCCGACTCGCAAGCCGCGGATCTCGAACGAACCGTCCGGCAGGATGGCTGAGGACTTGCCGCCCGTCGAATCCACGCGACCGGCTCGAACGGGGTTGCCGTCCGGGCCCAACACCCGCCCCTTGACCGTGCAACGCCCTGCTCCCTTGCGTGTCCCGACGTCGAGCTCTTGACCCGGCTCGACTCGCACGCCCGGGCCGGGCTGCGAAAAGAAGTGGGTATCCGACTGGAGAAGCACGAAGATTTCGGACGCATTCTGTAGCGCGAACGGTCCCAGCCTGAATCGACCCTCCTTGTTCGAGTACGCCACGGTGTCAACCCACCGGTCCTCGCGTAACACGACGCTCGCGCGAACTCCGGCGACCGGCTGGCCCCTTTCGTCGGTGACGCGGCCCGTGATCGTCGTCGGGGACGAGAGCACGATGTCGATTCCGGTCTCGACGTCGCCGGACGGCAGGTTCAACGCGATCGGACCTCCCCACCCGAGGCCCGGTCCGAAGTAGCCAGGCGCGAAGCCATCGGCTTCGGCTCGAATATAGGCCTCCCATGGGGGGATAGCCGGGAGCCGATAGCGTCCGTTCGCATCGGAGTGCACGACAGTGACGCGCCGGCCCTGTACATGCACGCGAGCGCCGGCGACCGGGTTGCCGTCCGGATCGGTAACTCGTCCTTCCACTACGCCGCCCGGGTCCAGCTCCAACCTCACGTCGGCCGGGGCCGCGGGGACCGTTTTCGAAGCCGACACGAAGCCGAGCTGGTGGGCGAAGACGGTGACGGAGCCGCGCACCGCGCCGAGGCGCGCGCGCCCTTCTGCGTCGGTCGTCCGGGGGGCGAAGCTCTCGTCGTCCTCGTCCTCGCCCGTTGCGCTGAACCAGCCCGTCACGATCGCGCCGGCGACAGGTTCGCCGTCGACAGTTGTGACGACCACCGCGAGCGGAGTACCGCGGTTCAGGACCATCCGCACGTCCCCGGCGGCCTGCGTATCGACCCAGCGCTCCGCGGTGAAGCACTCCGGGTGCGAGACCCGCAAGAGTACGTAGCGCGACGGCCCTGCGTTCGCTTCGAAATCGCCGGACGGGCCCGTGCGAACGGCGGCTCCGTCCAAGGCTCGCACCTGCGCGCCTTCGAGCGGCTGGTCCCGGTCGTCCACGACGACACCGCGCATCGGGCCGACGTTCCGCTCTGCATCGCCCGCGACTGCCTTAGACAACAAGGCGGCGCCGCGGTCTATGCGCATGCGCGGCCGCTCGTCCGCGGTGTGCGGCACCAGCACGATCGTGAGTACCGTGACTGCCGCCAAGAGTCCCATCACGAGACGGGCCCCGCCGAAAGCGACCGCGGGTGCAGCGGACGCCCGGGAGGACGCGAGAAGCCCGACCAGCGCGGCGCACCACGCACCGCGCCCGCGAAACACCCGGTCGAGCGCCCCGCGCAACTTCGCAAGCCCGCGCTGCTGGCGGCTCTTGACCGTTTCGACGGAGACGCCCAGCCTCTTCGCGATGCGACGCGGCGGAAGATCCTCGAAGAACCGCATCACGATGACCGTGCGGTGCTCCCGATCGAGTTTACGTACGGCTTCGACGAGGCGCCGCTGGGCCTCGAGGCGGGCTAGATCGTCCACCGTAGCCGGCACACCCTCGCTCTTTGCCCGCCTTCGCTCGCGCGCCGCGCGCCGTTCGCGGGAACGAAGCGAGACGCCGACACGATTCCGAACGACGCCGCGCAGCCACGCACGCAGCGAGCGCCGCGGCGCGTCCTGGTCCTCCATCGCGATGACGAGAGCGTCCTGCGCAACATCGGCCGCCTCGTGTTCATCGAACAAGAGCCTCCGGGCGAGCGCGTGCACGAATCGCGAGTGCGCAACGAATTCGTCCGACGTCGGGTCTGTCATCTCACACTCTTAGTTACCGTGGATCGCGAATCGAGTTCAAACGCTCACGTCCGGAGCGCGCGTGGCCCGCAGACGTCCCCGGTCAGGTCCGCTTCGGTCATCCCCTCCCGGAAGGGACGGTGCACAGCCGTCGAAAAGACGTAGATGGCCACGATACACCGCCGCGGCCCGCCGCGGCGAAGAGCTTGGACGCGACGCTTGTGTCCCGCCGTTCAAAGTCCTCGTCCGGCTCGTCCCACATCAGGGCCGCGTGGACACGATCTGTGTGATCCCGGACACCGCTGAAGAACGAGTCCAACAACCGCGCAGCTCATGTCGACCACTCGCAGATTCTGCAAGAACTTCGCGCTGCCATAGGCCATGGCCGCAGCGATGCGTATGCCGCGCATGAGCAGCTCCATATCTTTCTCGCTCGGGGTCACCTGACCTTTCTTGATGAAGATGGTCTCGGTGCCGTCGGATCATGGCAAGTCGCCGCTATTTTTTTGGCACACTCAGCCGGTCGATGGCGCATGGGAGAGGTAAACGCGAGTCCGGTCGGCGGCTGAATGGCCTGGCATCGCGGGTCGGTATCTGGTCTTCTTAGCATGCGGCGCTTTCGGCGGCCCGGAAAGGAGCAACGAATGTCAATGCAGTGGATTTCGTTCCCGAGTGTGAACCCCTACAGCGAGTGGCCCATCACCTTCGCGGGGGCCAATGCGCCGCCGGGCACGACACCGGTGGGTGCGTTCTTCTTCTTGAGTGGACAGTTCCAGCGCAACTCGCCGGGGATGTTCGGGATAGACATCGTGCTGAATGGCAACGTGCTCGGTACGGCGTGGGCGTACGTGGACGCCACGGAGGGGTACCAGCTCATCAACGAGGTGCTCGTGCCCATCTCGCCGATCGCCCCGAGCTACGAGATCGGCCTCCAGCCTCATCCGGGGCCGTTGACGTTCGGTCAACTGACCCCGGAGTGCTCCATGTCGGGCACGCTCGTGACGCTCTTCGGGCCGCAGGGGCTGGGCCAGATCCAGACCGCGAATGCCCGCGCGTCGTCCAACCCTCCGATCGAAGCCAGCGTCGGCATCCCGCCGGCGGGCCCTGCCATCGACGCGTTCATGCTGCTCTCGGGCCAGGTACTCCATCTGCAGTCGGCTCCCGGCGAGACGATTCTGCAGGTCGACAGCCCGAGTGGAAGCGGCACGTCGCAAGGCTATGCGGCGATTTCGAGCCAGTCGCCCATGGCGCCGTTCTTGTTGGCGGCGGAGCAGCTGCCGCCGGACGGGCAATACCAGGCGCTCTTCAGCACGCCGACACCGGGGATCGTCGGAGCCACGTCGTCCCAGACCGCGAGCGTGGTCGAACTCGAACAGCCCGACAGGTAGGAGGATCCGATGAACTACTTCAAATCCGCAATGGTCAATCAACAGGCCAATCAGAACGGCATTCAGACGATCACGCTGGAGACCGGAACGAACTCCTCCGCAAGCGCGCTCGTTCTCGTGTCACCGATGGTCCTCGTCACGGCAATCGGGCCTGTGGCAGTGGATATCGAATGCGACGGCGTGACTTGGGAAACCTACGGTCAGGCGGCCGAGACCGGCTACTTCCGGCTGCCAGCCGTGCTGTTCGCGGCTGCACCGAACAACGGCGCGTACCAATTGCAGTTCAGAGTTTCCATGACCAGCTCCACCTTCGACGACAGCTGCTGGATCACCGCCAGCGTCGTCGAACTCGAACAGCCCGACAGGTAACGCGCCTATCCGGGCGGCAGGGCATCGTCTGCCGCCCGGATCTTTTCCTCGAGCGGCGCGTAGCCCATCGCGACCGCCCCCGCGAGCCCTTCCGCGAACTCCCGGCGCGCGACATCCGTGTCCCCCAGATGCGCAGCGATCCTGCCAGCGAGGAAGTGGCCGATCGCGGCATGCGCGGCACGCCGGTACGCGACCGGAACCGCGCGGCGCGAATCCAGCATCGCGGCCAGGTCCGTCGCCGCCGGCGCCTCCGCGGCGAGCCCGTCCACGACCCGAAAGAGGAGGTGCCCGACTTCCCCGCCGTCAACTTTGCGGGCCCATTCCGGCCGCGGCGCGTCCAAGAGCAGCGCCATCGCCGCGCCCTCGGCCGTCGCGGAGGTCAAAGGAGGCGCGAGCTCTGCGAGTCGCGTCGCCGCATCGTCGCGGCGACCCTGGAGCATCGCGAGCTGCGCCTGGGCGACAATGACCTCGGCCTGGATCGCCTCGTTGTTCTGTTCGATGGCGAGCGCGCGCGCCTCCGCCAGAAGCGTCATAGCCTCGTCCGCGTCGCCGGTCGCCACGCTCAGCAGTCCCAGGTTCAGCAGCACGTGTACAAGGGCGAGCGTGTTGCGGGTCTCGCGCAGGACCGGCAGCGCGGTCTCGATTTCGCGCTTCGCGCCCGCCAAGTCGCCCTCCGCCTCCCGGACCTTCGCGAGAATCCACCGCGCCTGGGCGGCGTTACTGCGATGCCCTTCCAGCGCTAGCGTCCGGATCGCCCTCTCGAGCGCCGGCTTCGCCCCCTCGAGCTTTCCCGCCGATAACGTCGCGATGGCCAGGTTGACCCGGCTGCTCGCTGCGTTGCCCCGCCGGCCCGCCCGGTCCGCGAGATCGGCGGCTTCGGCGTAGAGCGCTGCTGCTTCGTCGAACTGCAGCCGTCGTAGCGCGACGGAGCCGAGTTGATCGACCGCGGCGGAGCGCAAGGCGACATCGTCGAGCCGCTTGAGCTGCGTGATCGCGAGCTGCAAGAACTCAGCGGCCTCTTCCAGCTCGTTGCGGCGTTTGAGCGCCGTACCAAGGAGGAGGTTTGCATCGGCGCCGGCGCGCGTGTTCGCCAGCCGCTCGGCGCAGTCGCGCAACAGCGCCTCGTCCGCCCGGCCCTTCGTGGTGAGCTCCACCCGCTCCCGGCGCACGAGGCTGCGCAGCGCCAGCTCCTCGTCGCCGCGGTCGCGCGCGGCATGAGCGAGGCGTTCAAGCAGCGACAGCGCGGCGTCGCTCTCGCCCTCCTCGATCAGCGTGGAGGCGACGCGCTCGACCAACGTCGCCTGGTCGATCAACAGGTCGTCCGCGCAGTCGGCTTCGAGCAGGCCCGCTTGGCGCGCGAAGCGAAGGCACTCGCGGCGCCGCATCGCCTGCGCGGCCTCCTGCGACGCCCGCAGCAGGTGCGGCCGCGCGCGGCCCGCCTCGTTGCAGGCGGTCCAGTGGCGGGCGAGTCGCTTCGGGTCGATCTCTTCGCGCGGCTCAAGATGCGTCGCAAGCGCCCGGTGCGTGGCTGTCCGCAGCTCGGGCGCCATCTGCTCGTAGAGCGCCTCTTGCAGGATCGGGGTCGCGAAGAGGTAGCCTGAAGGCGCGGTGCGCAGGACGGCCGGCGCGCGACAGAGACGCTGCAGATGCCGCAGCGTGGCGAGGAGTGGCAGGCCCGCGACGGCCGCGACCGCCTGACCCTCGACTTCGACCCCGTCGACGGCCGCGACCTCGAGGAGCAGCCGATCCTCTTCGGCGAGGCGAACGATGCGGGCTTCCGCAAGGTCGCGAAAGCGCGCCGGAAGCGCCTCCTCGCGCCAGCCCGGCCGAAGCGTGAACCGGTTGGCTTCGCGGACGATCGCCCCCGACGCCTCGAGGTCCTCGAGCAGTTCGATTCCGAAGCGGGGGTTGCTCGCGCAGCGCTCCGCGATGGTCTGCGCAAGCTCGGGCGGGAGCGCCACGCCGGCGCGCTCTTCGAGGAGCGAGAAGAGAGCCTCGGCCGCGAGCCCTTCGAGCTCGAGCCGGAGCGACCCATCGACCTCGGCCAGCTCGGTGGCGGCGCCGGGACGGGCGCCGACCCAGATCCGCCAACCGGAGCCGGCGAGCCGGCGGACCAGCGTAGTGAGCAAAGCGAGCTCGTCCGCCTGGAGGTGTTCGACGTGGTCGCAACAGAGGTCCGCGGGTGCGCCGCCCGACCAGCGGTGGAGCGCCGCCTCCGCCGCTTCGGCGAAGACCGCCGGCGACTCCGACGACAACGCGCGGTGCAGCGCCGATCGGAGGCCGCCCGCGAGGCCGCCGCCCGCGGTGAACTCGAGGTCGCACCAGTGGCGGCCGTGCTCGCGAACGCGCCGCCGCGCGTCGACGAGGAGAGCGGTCTTGCCAACGCCCGACTCGCCGGTGACCAGAACGAGGCCGGCCCGTCCCTCCCGGATCCAGCCGTCGATCCGGTCGGTCTCGGACTCGCGACCGAACAGTGGCGCGCCGGAGTCGTCGCGCGGCGCCAGGGTCGCGAGGGGCCGGTCGAGGATGTCGAGCAGCTCCGCGCTCGATTGCGCGCGCGCGACGGGGTCTGCGACCAGACAGCGCTCGATCACGCGCGCGACTCCCGGGTCGATGTCGCGGGGCGGCTCGTATTCGGCCGACTGCACGGCGCGGAAAAGCGCGCTCAGGTCGGTGCGCGGGAAGGGCGGCTCGCCGCAGGCGAGTTCGTAGGCCAGCACGCCGATGCTCCAGAGGTCCGAGGCGATACTCGCGGACCTGCCGAGCAGGATCTCGGGCGCCATGTAGCTCGGCGTTCCGACGGGACCGCGCGCCTCGGTCGCGCCCGCGAGATCGGCGACGGTGAGCGCGAGGCCGAAGTCCGTCAGCCGCGGCGCGCCGTCAGCCGCGAGGAGCACGTTGGCCGGCTTGACATCGCGATGGAGGATGCCCGCGTCGTGGGCCGCAGCCAGGCCTGCCAGAACACCGCGCAGCATCTCACGCACGCGGGCGGCCGGAAGCGGGCGGCCGCTCGCGACGATGTCGTGCAGAGTCCCGCGCGGCACGTACTCCATCTCGAGCATGACGTCGCCGTCGCTCTCGTGCAATCGCAGCAGCGTGACGATGTGCGGCGACTGGAGCCGCGCCACCAGCCTCGCCTCCACCAGGAAGGGCGCCGGATCGGTGTGCGCGGTGTGCACGACCTTGAGCGCCACGCGTCGCCCGAGTTTTTCGTCGCGCGCGAGGTAGACGACGCCGAAGCCGCCGCGCCCCAGCTCCCGTTCGATCACCAGGTGTCCAGCGCCGGCGATCCGCGTCGCTTCCCCCTGCGGTGGATCCGACGGCGCCGTCACTTCCGAAAGAAACGGTCCCGCCCGGTCGTGGGCGTCCAGCAGCTCGTCGACCGCCCGGCGGAGCGCAGCGTCACTCCCGCAGAGGCGCTTCAGCGCACGCGCCCGCTCCTCACCGTCCAGGTCGAACACCCCCGTGAAGATTGAACGAGCGGAATCGGTCACGCCGCGCCACCCGTCATAAGCTGGTAGAGGCGCGCCCGCGCGTAGGACCACTCGCGGTGGACGGTGCGCCGCGAACGCTTTAGCGCGAGCGCGGTCTCGTCCACGCTCAGGCCCGCGAAGAAGCGGAGCCGGACGACACGGGCGAGGCCCTCGTCTTCCGTCGCGAGCTTTGCCAGGGCGTCGTCCACCGCGAGGATGTCGATGGCGTCGCCCTCCGACGCGAGGTCGATGAGGCCGAGGGGCAGCCGCGCGGCACCGCCCCCCCGCTTGTCCCGGCCGCGCGCACGGGCGTGCTCGACGAGGATGCGGCGCATCGCCTCCGCGGCAGCGCCATAGAAGTGCGCGCGGTTCTCCCAGGCGACATCGGGCGCGTGGACGAGGCGAAGGTAAGCCTCATGGACAAGCGCGGTCGTCTGCAGCGTGTGATCGGCACGCTCCTTGGCCATGCGGTGTTGCGCGATCTTGCGGAGCTCGCCGTAGACGGCGTCGAAGAGCGGCGCGGAGACATCGCGCCCGGTCGTTGCGTCGCGCAACAGATTGGTCACGTCCTCGGGGCCGGCCGTCATCGCGCGAATGAT
The DNA here is from genome assembly GCA_021776735.1 of Planctomycetota bacterium. Taxonomy (GTDB): domain Bacteria; phylum Planctomycetota; class PLA2; order PLA2; family PLA2; genus JAJFFH01. The sequence continues at coordinate 58,390 of JAJFFH010000042.1, forward strand.
AGCGAATCCGCCCCGAAACGGATCGCCGCAGGGTGTGGGGACAGGCGGATCGCGACCGGACAACGAGGGCCGCGAGTTCACAGGAGATCGTCTCCGTCATCTTCCTCGGGGTCGAATCAATGCCCCCACTGTGCCGCCCCCGGCGCGCGGCTGCGAATGATCGACTTCCCGGGACCGCTCATGCTCGACCTGAGGCGCGTCCAGCGGACCGCCTTCGACCACGGACAGCGATGCGGCGCCCTGTTTCGAGAGACCGACGCAGACTCAGCCAGTAGAATCCCGAGTTCGAGACGACCCCGTAGCTCAGCTGGATGGAGCGGCTGATTCCCAGTACTCGCGGCGCGCCCCCGGTTGGCACTGAGTAACCCCGGATTGGTGACGACTTCAGCTGTTTCGTGAGGGGAATCTCGCGTGCAACCCCGGCGGCCCCTGGTTAGCCCCGGACACTCGCCTTGCTATCGCCTTGTTCCGAGAGAGCGCCGGTTCCCGTCTGCGAAGCTCGACCGACTTGAGAGACTCTTGGAGTGACAAACGCGATCCTCGAGACCATTGGTGACACGCCGGTTGTGAGGCTCCAACGCCTCCCGGCTCAAGACTCCGGGGCCGTGTTCGTCAAAATCGAAGGGATGAACCCCACCGGCTCGTACAAGGATCGAGTCGCGCTTGCGATGGTCGATGGAGCCGAAGCTGCCGGGTTCCTCACACCGTTCACGCGACTCTTGGAGTGCACGGGCGGCAGCACGGGCACCTCACTCGCCTTCGTCTGCGCCGCGAAACAGATCCCGTTGACGATCATCTCTTCGGACGCCTACGCGAGCGCGAAGCTACACTCCATGACGGCTCTAGGAGCCGAGCTTCTTGTTGAGCCAAGCGTGGGGGGAATGGTCACGCCTGACCTCTGGCCGAGGATGCGTAAGCGTGCCGAGGCACTGGTTGCGGCAGGTACTCACCACTGGGTCGATCAGTTCAACAACCCACACGCACTCGGAGGCTATGCCGCGATGGGTATCGAGCTGGTTGAGCAGGTCAACCAGCGCATCGACGCGTTCTGTGGATGTGTCGGGACTGCGGGCATGATCGTCGGGGTCGGAAGCGTCGTGCGCGAACACTATCCGGACGCGCAGGTGATCGCGTTGGAACCGGACACGTCTCCGGTGCTTTCCGGTGGATCGCCGGGAGCACACGGGATCGACGGTACGGCAGCCGGATTCGTGCCTCCGTTGTTTGACCGCGAGGTCGTAACGAGCGTGCAAGCACTATCCGAAGCGGGCGCGCGCAAGATGGCGAGACGCCTGGCGAACGAGGAAGGCATCTTCGCAGGGACATCCAGCGGCATGAACGTCATGGCTGCGCTTGAACTTGCGGAACGACTCGGACCAGATTCGACTGTGGTGACGGTCGCGTGCGACACCGGTTTCAAATACCTGCAAGAAGACCTGTTCCGGCTGTAATCAACCGGCGACTTCGATCGTCGCGCATCTTGATGCGGAACGGCTGTGCGCTACTGGCAACGAGTCATCGGCGCCGACACTTCGTTACGGGGATCGAGTTCCAGGAGGAAGCGATTCAATGATGTTCCACGCCTTCTCGCACGGCCCGACCCGTAATCGCCGGAGAGCCAACGCCAGAGCAGCTATATTGCGTTTGCGCTTCGCGCACTCCGATGCCAGGTCTAGTAGTGCCGCGGGTACCGCATGCCTGTCAGGATCCCTTGAATGTTGTCCCTTGCGCACTGATGTCACTAGCCAACTGAAGCGCTCCTCGCCCGTCGCGAGGGTTGACGCCTCCCAGTAGGCGCGAGCACTGGACGCGGCCGGGCGCAAACTTCGCCGGTAGATCCCAAGCGAGCGCATGCGGGCTGCTCGAGCTCGTCTGCGATCCCGATCGTTGAGAGAGTCCTCTCTCAACCAACTCGCCGCTGTCAACTCCAGCCCAACGGTGGCGAGCAGCGTGATATACCGCAGATTGCGGTCGCCGCGTAGTCGCCCGGCGAGCCTCCGAGCGCAGCGCAGGAGATACTCTCGCGGCGCGTCTCGACGCTTGGCTGCCCCGGAGAGCGCCTTGAGCGACTTGCGCGTTTCGCCTGTCCGGGAGTAGGCGTCGCCAAGATATGTGAGAGCGATCCCGGTCTCCTTCTTCGCAATGGCCTCGACAAGCACCTCGATCGCTCTCGTCGAGTTTCGTGCCCGAAGATAAAGGTAGCCGGCGCTCTCCAGCGATTCGTGAGTCCGAGTGCGACCCGGGAGGTCCATGATCCAGTCCGCTGCAGCCGCCGGAGTCTTGAGCACGCCCCGCATCCGAACCACTTCGCGAACGACGCCGGCAACGTGCGTGGAGCCGGCCGCGATCGTCGACGTCATCAGCGAGCGCCCGTCCGAGGCACGTTCCACGGCCTCCCGGTATGCTCCGCGCCGGATTTGCTCGTCGAGGCTCTCCGCTTGCCAGCCGACGAGCAGGAGGACCAGTGTCGCTACTTGCAAAAGTGCGCCATCCAGTTCCGCGCGTCCGCGCCAAGGTCCGTACCGACAAGGTCGGCGAGGGCGGCGCGCACCTCCGGCCCGTCGACAGGATGACCGAGAGCGTCAAGGAGTGCCTGCAGGTGAGACGTGTCGCCCGATCGAAGTGCGCGAAATGCCGTCCTCAAGCGCGGGTCGTGCGGCGGTGGGACCTTGGCGGGCTTTCCCTTCAGTCGCTGCTTCCACCACGCACCGCGCTTGGGATCGATCGCTGCCGCAATTTCGAGATAGGCGGGACCGTCTTCCACGTAGAGCCGGACGAGGGCGAATGCGGATCGCGGAGACTCCTTCAGCGCCGCGAACCACTTCGGGCTCGGCGCCGCCTCACAGAGGAGGAGCAGCACCGCGGGTGCGAGTGGATCGTCACGCTTCAGGTACTCGATCGGACTCAGACCTCCGCGAAGTTCTCGCATGACCCCGCGTCGGGTTCCGCTTGCGAGTGCTAGGGCCCGAGCAGGCGCGACCTTGACGAGCGCGAGCTCGCACGCTCTCTGCAGTTCACCCTCCTCTATCGCGAACTCTTTGCGCCAGAGCAATGTTCCGTCGGGAGCGAGGATGACGTGTTGGGGGGAGATAATCTCGTTGTCGTTCGACCAACGCTGCAGCGAGAGATTCAGAACATCACGGTGAGTTCCGCAATCCGTGGATCCATAACGCGCGCACGTTCCGTCTCGATCGTGATCGTGGGGATTCGCAACCAAGCAGATCATCGGCCGAGCCGCCGCAACAAGACCGTGGCTCGCGTACGCGTTCGACATCGCAGCGTCACGGCCGCGGGCACGGTCAAGCGCGTTGATCACGATCAGGATTGGCCGCCCTTCATTCTGTGCTCGCGTAACACTACCCCTAAGTCCACGGGCCCACTGGATGCGCTTTGCGGACTCCGTGGCTCCGATTTGGTGCGGTGATAGGAGCGCACATAGGATCAGGGAGCACGCAAGCCGCGTTGTCATCGCTCGCCCTCAAACCGAAACCGTAGCAGCGCTGCCACGCCCGACTTGACGGTGATCGGCGCACTTCCGTCCTGTAACCACCGACCGTCCCGGAGGAACCAGAGAGTCGCGCTGTACTTGCCCGGCCCAACCTTGGCGAACTCGAACTTACCTGCCGCGTCCGCCTTCACCGGCGCGAGGCTGCGATCGACCGCTCGCGACATCAGGGTTGACTCGCTCATGTCATACTTTGGTACAAGTCGAATACGTGCCGACCCACCGAGGCCAACATCGACTCTCCCGTGAACGGTGCCAGGCGATTCGAACTCCACCCTTACTGACGTCGTTCGATTTGCGGCTGCCACGTACGGAACCGCTCTCCATCCATGACCGCGCGCTCGAACCAGAACTACGCCGGCCCCAGGTGTCATGGGTCGCGTTGCCCGGCCGTCATACTTGACGAAACCGGATCCCTGTGGAATCCCCAGTCCGCGCTCCGTAGTCACCGCGTACTCCAAGGATTTCTCATCCGCGCCGCGGACGATCAACTTCAGCCTCGCTGGACCACTGGGCAGTCGAATAGCGGCCTCGGAATCCAAGGCAACTGGCACTCGCAGCGCGGCGACGATCGGGTCCTTCTTCGCCGAGAGTGAGTACGGACCAGGAGCCAGGTCGTCGAACCGAAACGCACCATCTGCAGAAGTCGAAGTCATTCCCGGGCTCGGTCCGTGAAGTGTGACGGTGAGTCCGGGGACCGGCTCACCGGCCCCGTCAAGAACTCGGCCGTACACCGATCTACCACCTCCCCGAGCGACGCGAATACGCCTGAACTCTCCGGCTCCAATCGCAAAGTGCCGGCGGAGTGAGCCCGCGCAAACGAGATACTCGCCGGCGGGAAGTCGATCGAATTCAACGTGCCCTTCTTTGTCTGTCGTCGATAGAGATTCGTGCTCCAACGCGAACAGAAAGGCCTCGTAGCGGCGGGGCTCGTCTTCGCGTGCTTTCACTCGGCGCGTGAGCGACACGGTGGCGTCAGAGACCGGGTGACCGGAGACCTCGTGAACTTCCAGAGAGACGCGACTGGATTCTGTGCCGACGAGTTCCACCGACACTCGCGTTCCGGGCCGGACGTCAAGGCCATCGAGGAGGGCCGGAGCGCTGCCCGGTATCAGCGCAGCCAACGTACTCGCCCCACTGGACGAAACATGGGACGCGCCTATCAGCTTGACTTCAACTTCAAAGCGGCCGTTCGGATCCGACCACCCGTGAACGACCGGGAGGCCAACCAGCGCTCTCGCAAAGATGCGCTGACGGAATAGTAGGAGGGGGGCATCGACAACCTCATCGCCACGCGAGTTCCGAACCACGCCATTGATGTACATCGAATGTCGCAACCGAACTTCTGCGCCTCGGACTGGCAGCAGCTCGTACCCCGGCGCAGAGACGAAACACGTCGAGTATTCACGCTGTACCGGGTATCGGATCAGCCCATCGGCGTTCGCAACAAGTCGCCGTCGCGCAATCTCCTGTCCGTACACCGCGCCGCGGCCGGCTGAACTCGCAACGATGAGATACGCATCTGGTATGGGTGCACCAGAAGTGGCCGAGACCGCGCGCACGGTACGGGTCCTGACTTCTTGAAGAACGATCTCGATCATGCCGCGGTCCGTGAGATAGCTCTGTTCCACATAGGCCAGGCCCGCCTGCAGTGGGACAATGGAGAGGCGAAATCGATGTGAGGGGGCCGACGGAAGGCGCGCGAGCCCTCGTGCATCGGTCACTGTCTCAGCGAAGACCTGGCGAGCGACACCGCCAAGATGCAACGTCACGACTTGGATTGTCACGCGCTCCACCGGTCTTCCGCTCGTCTCACGCACACGAATCTCGACAGGATTCTGTTCGCGCACGGTAATCGTCGATTCGTCGCCCGGGCGGATTGACCCGACAAACGCGGGCGCGAATCCCTTGGCGCTGACGGTCACACCGTGCCGAGCGCCACCCGTTCGCTTGAAGGAAAACTGCCCATCCGAACCTGTCACAGTCTCGAACGGCCTCCGCCTTTCGCGTTCCCGTCTCAACACTGCGGCTGGCGCGACAAGTGATCCGCCGCGGACCTCCGTGGAGAGATAGACCAACCGGACTCGGGCCCCAGGCACCCCTTTCCCAGCTTCGTCGACAACCCGTCCCTCATAGCCACTCGTAGCGGGGTCAGTTTCGTCCCTCGCAGGAGGAGCGATCACAGTTTCCGCGTGTGTCGGGTCACGGCCGGGAGTTCGCGTTCGCGCCCCGTAGTCTGCAACGCGCTCCACTTCTGCTCCGCCGCTGACCCACATCGCAACTCCCACGCCGAGGACTCCGAACACGGCTGCGCCCAGTGCACCGAGCCGGAACCATGCCGAGTCAGTCACGGCGGGACTCGTACGCACGGTCTCGCGCGAAGGCAGCCCCCAGAGTGCGACGACAGGCAACCAAGCGTGACGCTTACCGTCGTAAGCGCGATCAAGTGCATCTCGCAGCTCCGAAAGCGCGCGGTATAGCCTTGACTCCACCGTCCGAACCGAGATCGACTCTGATTGCGCAATTTCCGTAGGTGTGCGGCCGTCAAGGTAGCGGTAGACGATCATCGACTGATAGGGTTCTCGGAGCGAGTAGACGGCCGCAACCACTCGCTTCTGCAGTTCGATCTTCGCCGCTACATCTTGGGTCGACGGGGACGTTGCGCTCTGTGCGACAGCCAGCTCGCGACGGCGCCGCCTTCCCCGTGTCCGATGGGAGCGCTTGGCCAAGTTTCGCGCGATCGTTGCCAACCAACCGCGAACGTTGGTCTGGGTCTTCAGGGGTCGCTCGAGGGCGACTAGAATCGTCTCGTGCGCCAAGTCTTCCGCGTCGTTGAAGTCGACGACGAGTCCGCGGGCGAGCCTTCGCACGAACTCGAAGTGATTCCCGAGTTCCTCGGGCGGGAGCAGCGGCCGCGGTCCATTCATGGGTCACCCCCATTAGAAGCCCGCGAACGAGATTGACACTGCACGCTCCTCGGAGATTTGGCTGTTAGCGATCGCAATCCACCACCAACTCCAACGACGTGTTCTTGTCCTTGACCCTCCATTCCGCGGTGGCCCTCGCTCGGCCACGACGGGCTTCGAGTCTCAGCTCACGGTGCTTTTCATCAACCTCCACGACGTATCGGCCCCGACTGTCGGTGCGGCCCCATGTGAGTTCGCGCGCGCGCGGATCTACGGGGTAGACGCGTACCATCACGTTTGCGAGTGCGATCCCCTCCGGGGTTCGCACGGCACCCTCGATGCGGCGCACAACGCCGAGCTGCACTTTCAGAGTCTCCGTTCCCGAACCCGGGAGCCGTCGTTCGAAGGCCCGCACGGCGAGGAACCCTCTGCAACGAACGCCGATTCGCACAGTTGTATTGGCTTCGCTTGTGATGACTACGGTGCCGCGGGCGTCGGTCCGATAGGGGACCGGCTCCATCAGTGCATAAAAGGGCAAGTTTGCCGTGCCGAATTTCAACAACGTGTTGGGCACGATGGTCACGATCGCGTCTGGCAACGGCTCCTTCTTTGGTCCGACCACCGAGATCTTGAGAGACCCGGCGGAAGTTCGTCGCAGCATGGCCTCCGTCTCGCTACCCGGCTCGCCGGTAACACCAAATTGGGCGGCGTTCCGCATGCGCCCCGACGGATTGACGCGAACGACGAAACGCGCATGCGGGACCACACCACGAAACTCGTAACGGCCGTCCGCTGAAAGGCGGACGACTGAGTGTGTTCTCACGCCCAGATTCGGAACCGGAAACGAGAGCGTGGCAAGCTCAACGAGTGTCTTCGTCCCGCGAGCACCCTGGGCTCGGCCGCGTAGAGTGACGGGCTTCTTGAGCGTAACTGTCGCGACGCCGTCGATCGTTGAGCAGGGCTGAATCCCGTTCGGCATGACCTTGAGAAGCGCGACGCCGCCTGCCGCGTCGACGAGTTCGACCGTGGCGTAGTTTGGGAAACTCGGTAGCGAGAACTTGCCGTCGCGCCCTCGGATGAGCCGGTGGCCGTCCGCATCAGTCAACCCGACGACACGGATTCGAACACTCTGGGCTGGCTTTCCGTTTGCAAGCACTACCTCCAGCGGGTGCGTGCGCCCGTGCCCAACAACAGTCGATTGCCTCGACGCGGAATCGGCGTCGACAGCGAACTCCGATACAGACGTTCGCTCGTACCCCCACGCGTCGATGGAGCCGTCGTACCGCCCCGGCATCACGCCCTCGAACACGGCGGTGCCTTTGGAGTCGGCTCGGGTTGAGACCGCTCGCACACCTCGGCGGCGCGGAGTGGGCCGGATGCTGACGATTGCATGTGGAACCGGGCCACCGGCAGGACTCACGACCTGTACAACCACTTGGCTGCCCGGACGCACAGTGATCGTGACCGGGTCGCCGGAACGAACCCCCTCGACCTCACCTGCTGCCCGAGACCCGGCGTGCTGAGCGCGCAGCCGCATCGAAAACGCTGTAGGACCGGCCAACTGCACGGTCCCGTCCTTTCCGGTCGTGTCCGGAGCTGACCGTTTCGACCACCAGTGCCTGTGCGGTACGGTCCGCGTGATTCGCACGGTAGCGCCCTGTAGCGGCCGCCCATTAACATCAACGACCGTTACGATCGTGCGCCGGTCATCTTCGGCTGCAGCAGCTGTGAGCAGAGAGAACAGCACGAAGATCACGAGGCACACTCGTGCGCCGTTCCTAGCGGTCGGCATGCTGCCCACCCTTCTTTTCATCCGCGCTCTCAGCAACCCTCGGTCGAGTCGCGCGCAGGTACGTCGCCTTGGCGTCCGCGCGGAGAAGCGAGCGCCAACGCGCGGGCCACTTCTTGGGCTCGCGTCCCCGGTACATCTCGACCGGTTTCACCGTGAAGTCGTAGATTCTCGCGCGCGTGGGCAGCACGACTCGCATTTCATCGTCCGTGGTGGACGGGCGTGCCTTCCGCACTCGCATGATCTCGACGGAGACAAGGCTGTCGGAGAGCGAACTCGCGTTCCGAAGTTGGACGACGAGAACCGGGAAGAGATAGCCGCCCCAGTCGCCGTAAACGGCGAACCCGAGGGTTCGAAAACCCTCGTCGTTCGGCAAGCGGGGAGGACCGCCCTTCATTGCTGCCGGCGCGGCGGATCGTCCCCACACGATCGGCAACCCGCTCGCTGAGCAGTGGATCGACTTGTCGCTCTTGACACCGAGTTGCCAGACCCCTTTCGTCACATAGGAGTCCGCGATTATCGTCGCGGCCCCGCCAAAGGGCAGAGGCGCTAGAAGGACTGGAGGGCGACTGGTTGTGCCTGCTTGACCTGCAGGCAGTATCTGCACCGAGTTGCGGTTCTCGGAAAACAGAATCGCGAACTCGGGGGTGGAGAGCAACTGCTGGCGTTGGATGGCGCGGCCGTCGGTGAGATTGGGCGCGAGACGGTCACCAAGAAGCTTCGGCGTCAGCAGCTTCGTGACATCGATTCGAGCCACCTCCAAGAATCGAACTCCATGACTCAGCATCGTCACGTCCCGGATCCCCGCGTGACCCGGAAAGACGGGACCGACTGACTCGGCGCTCGTCTCAAAGGCCCCGGCCTTTGGTTTCTGGATCAGGACCGCCTGGATTTCCTTCCAGAGTTCCTCCACGGTTGACTCGCGAGCAGACTGCAGTTTCGCGCCAGCCGCCTGGACGCGGACCAAGAGGCCGGCAAATCGATTGCCGTCCACGAGTTTCCAAGGCACCATCTGCCCGACCACACTCATCTCCACGAGGGAGTTCTTCAGCGACTTGACATCGTTCGGCCACCGCTCCGCGAATCTACCAAGTGCCTGTCGTGCCACCCCGCGGTCTCCGGGCGATGAGCGGAATTCAACGCGGCTTCGCGGCTGGAGCTTAGGTTGGCCCGAGACCCGGCGCGCTGGCCGAAGGTTCTTCCGGGCATCAGCGAGCTTCACCCGGTGGTTCCTGCTGGCCGCTGCATAGGCCTTGAGGAAGGCGACCTCAGAGGAGCTTGAGTCGAAGACCCTCTGTGCGACCTCTACAACGGCATCGACTCGTCTAAAGTAGTTCAGCAGTGTGTGGCAGTGCGCGGCAGCGTCAACCCACCGCTGCTCGTTCTGTGCTTCGATCATCGCTCTCTGAACCGGCGATGCGAGGGCCTGCACAAACTGTTCAGGCCCCGGCCCGCCCGCGCTGTTCAGGAGCACGGTTCCGGTGGGGTCCATGAGCACCAACGTCGGGAAAGCGCTGACGTCAAATCTCTTGCGAAGTCGTACTTTGGCCGCCGCTCTTCCATCCTTGACCTTCAAGCACACGAGGCGATCCAGGAACTCCCGCACATCACGGCGCGGAAACGTACGCAATTCCATTGCGCGGCAGGCGCCTCACCAGTCTGCGTCGAAGTCGATGAACAGTAGCTTTCCCTCTTTCACAGAGCGCTCGCGAGCACGTTCGAAATCGGTCTCCCACTTGATCTCCTCGGCATGGGACCAGGCGACGAAGAGGAGCAGGACGGTCAGGGTCTTGATAATGCGCATGAGTGTCTCCGAGCAAGACTGCCGCACGACACGGCTGGCTGCTCACGTAGATAAGCCCGCGAACGGCATCGAGACTGCACGAAAGACACCGCCGACCGTGTCGGGGTCTCTGATAGCGACAGAGTCGATCGGCTAGAAGGACGGGAGGAGGCTGAAAACTCGTGGATCTCGAAAAGTTCAAGGAGGAACTCGTGGATCAGGCTGTCGGCCGAGTCGCCTTGTTCCATTGCCAGCACAGTATCAAGTGCTGCCTCGCGATCCACCGCCTGCTTGATCGTTTCCCCGACTGGGGAGTCGATGCGGGCACTCGGCTGGCGGACACTATGGGCGAGGAACCGCCCGTCGATGCGCTCGGCGATCGTCTCCCTCACGACCTTGATTGGGGCGGAGATTGCAGAGGGATCCTGGAGAAGGGGCTCTTTGCCGCCGCCTACGTCGCGATGCGAAATTTGGTGAGGGACTCGTCGCTCGACGCGGTCCTGTCCGAGTATGTCGATCGCGCGTGCAACGACCCGGAACACCTTGGCCACAACGTGTCGATTCTCTGCGCGTTTCTCGGCATGCTGCCGCTGCTCGAAGGGCGAGACGATCGCCTCGGGCTGTTCCTCGACCGCCTCACCGAGTTCGTCACGGCGGCGTTCCACAACATCCAGAATCGCCTTGTCTTCGACGCGCGCCCCATGCCCGATCACGAGCCGACCCAACAGGAGGTGCTGCGGGCAGCGTTCAAGCAGCCGGGCTACTTCGGGCACCAACTTCTCACGTCCGTGTGGTCGCGACGTTACCGGGGCCAGTTGGGCGCGGACGGGTACAGCAACGCGATCCGAGGGATCTGGGAGACGTCCCACTGGGAGATACCCGAGAAGAACCGTTTTTCGATCGAGCCCACGGAACGTCCCCTGGACGACGAGCGATTCGCCGAAGCCGTGAGGGGACTGGCCCTCCACGGCCCTAAGAACATCCACCGGGTCACCCTTGCCGAGGCTCTCGTGGACCTGTGGGACCAGGCGGAGGACGACGCGACGCGCGCACGGGCGTTCTCGGCCGCGGAGCGCTTTAGTCAGTCGGCGCGTCCGGTCGCGACATCCGCGTAGTCTCTAGAAGACAATCGGACGCCGCTAGTCATCACGAGGCTCCGACTCCGCCCGAAAGGCGGTACGCCGAGTAGTGAATATTTGCGCCAAGCGAGCGCCGCTCTCCGAACGCCGCGAGTTCACTTGTCAATGCCGGGAATGGATCCGCGGCGCCGTAGTTTTGCTCAAACGCTGCGTGGCGTCGGGCGTTCGACAGCAAGACGTGAGCGAGTTCTTCCACGGTGACTTCCAGCGTCACCCGCTCTTCACGGACAACGGTCTCGACGAAATTGTCGACATCGGAGAAGTTCACGCGGTAGTCATATGTCGGTGCAGCGTCGGGCAGCAGGACGCCAAGCTGGCGCAAGACATCGCCCAACAGCACGTCGAAGTCATAGGGAATCACCAGCGCAGGCCGGCGACAGACCCTTTCCAACTCTGCGACCAGCGCGGCAGACTTCGTGTAATACAGCGACCCCGCGAATGTAACCACGTCCACGGAGTTCGCCGCGAGCAGGATTCTCTCTCCGGCGCCGCAGAGGTACGTCACGCGGTCGTGCGGGACTGCCTGATCGAGCATCGATTGGGCGGGTTCCAGACCATGGACGTGCCGACAGTACTTGGCCAACGCGACCGAAGAACGCCCCGTGCCACAACCAATGTCCAATCCATCGCTAAACGACTCACGCTCTGACAGAACGCGAGCCAGAATCAAACGATGGAGTGGCGGTCGATAAGACGAGTAGTGATTGGCGACGGACTCGTTGTACTGTTCGCTCATGGTCGGAAGGTGCCCTCCACGCGGCCGAGGATCGAAGCACAGACGTCGTAAGTGTAATCCCGGAAAGTGCGAAGCGCGTACCGAGACCCGACGAACCATGATGCGGCACGGCATTCACCGTGGAGAACGCGATGGCACACGACGAGGCGCGAACCAGTTTCGAACGATGCGAGGCCGCGGGCGACTTCGCGGAGCGGTTCTACGAGATCTTCCTGAACTCGTCGCCCGAGATCGCGCCCCTCTTCGCGCAGACCGACTTCGAGAAGCAGCGCAAGCTCCTCGGGGCCACTGTCTACATCACGGTCACGCGCGACGTCGACGACCCGAAGGCGCGGGAGGCGCTGGAAGAGGATTGGCCGGTCGCACGCGCGCTCGCAGCTCGACATCAAGCCGAGCTCTACGAACTGTGGCTCGACGGCGTCTGCGAAACGGCGAAGCGCATGGACCCCGTGTGGACGTCCGAGGTGGAGGCTGCGTGGAGGCACCAGCCCCGGCCCGGCATCGCGCTGATCACGTCGCTCTATTGAAGCGGGCGTTATGCCCTCATCGCCGAAGGACTGAACCCGCGCGCAGCATGGACACGCGGCACTTCCTGACGAAGTGCGGCCGGCGCGATAGAATCACCGGCCGACGACCCCGTAGCTCAGCTGGATAGAGCGGCTGATTCCTAATCAGCAGGTCGCAGGTTCGAGTCCTGCCGGGGTCGCTTGATCACGAACGTGGGGGGTAGGGGATGGCCGGAGCCAACAAGCGCAGCGAGTTGGCGCAGGACAGATCCGTAGGGGGGACGCTGTCCCCCCTGAAAAGCTGCGCCCCGCGAAGCGTCTGCGCAGCGAAGCGCAGCATGCGTGAGCAGGTTCGAGTCCTGCCGGGGTCGCCACGCAATACGACCGCGGCCAGCCGTTTCTCGCTGCAGAAACATGGCCTCCCCCATTGGCAGCAATCCCGAACCCGCTCACCTGAGTACGACGCACTCGCGTCGACGAGGCCGTGCGTGCACTTCTTCCCGAGTTGGCCAATGTCGACCAAGGAGCGCGAGCCCCAGGAAAACGCCAGTCATGGCATGGAGGTAAGTCTCGGCGTCTTCATATCGGCTCACTCGGATCCCGTGATGGCTGGCTTCGATCTCTCCTGTCTAAACACGGGAACCAACACGAAGTTGCGCGAGAGGCGCCCTTAAGATCAACTTCAGGACTGGGGCGCTGAGCCAGGAGGCAGGTTCGCCGGGCCATCGGCCCATCTGTTCCTGGAACCCATCGGTCCCGACTGCGGTGAGCTCCTCCCGGGTTCGGCACCGATGCGGAGCGCGTGCGCCCTCACCAGGTACCGAGACGGGAGGTACCGAGGCGGGAATGGTCGTCGCATCTTGAAGCGCTGGGTCAGCTCAACCTGCGACGACCATTCCCGCCCCGTCCTGAACAACTGGTGCGCGCGCTAGTAAGATCGCCGCCATGAACACGAAGCAGGTGATGGCCCGACTCGACGAGTTGGGCGACGAGAAGCGGCGCGCCTTTAACGCCAAGCGCGGGGCGGGCGACAACCAGTTCGGCGTCAAGACCGGCGACATCCGCAAGCTGGCCAAGGAGATCAAGGTCGACCACGAACTCGGTCTTTCGCTCTGGGAGACCGGCAACGCGGACGCGCAGATGCTCGCCATCCTGCTCGTGCGCCCCAAGGACCTCGACGCGAAGCAACTCGCCACGATGGCCAAGGAAGGCACCTGCGAGTGGGTCGCGGACTGGCTGAACTCCTATGTGATCAAGAAGCACCCGGACAAGGAGTCGTTGCGCGAGAAGTGGATGAAGTCGAAGGACGCGATGACCAAGCGCGCGGGTTGGAGCATGACCTCGGAGCGGATCGCCAAGAACCCGGACGGGCTCGACCTCGATGCGCTGCTCGATCGCATCGAGAAGGAGATGCCCAAGGCCGCGCCCCAGGCCCAGTGGACGATGAACGTGTGCCTGGCCAACATCGGCATCCACCACGCGGAGCACCGCGACCGCGCCCTCGCGATCGGCGAGGCGTTGGGGATCTACCGGGACTATCCGGTGTCGAAGGGCTGCACCTCGCCGTTCGCGCCGATCTACATCAACGAGATAGTGAGCCGACGGAAGGCGTAGAGAGCGCAGCAGAGGTGCAAGCCGCAACTCACCGAACGACCTCCTCTCCCTTCGCAGAAGTACCGAACCGGGTGCAACGTCGTCACAAACCCGCCGACGGTGAGCCAACAAGCGCAGCGAGTTGACGTAGGACAGACCCGCAGGGGCATTACCCGTACGCCATCCTGGACGTCGATCTCGAGTGCTTGGCCGTGCCGTTCAGCGAACGGACCGCGGCGCGCTCGCTCCTTGCGGTGCCGCGCGGTAGTTCGATTCCACTCCCGAGCGGACGGGTCGTCCGCTTGTTTCTGCATTGGGCCCAGCCCGACCGCATTCGCGTCGATCTCGACCTCTCGGTGTCGTTCTACGATGCCGCCTGGGAGTTCCTCGGTGCATGCGACTACACCAACCTTCGATTCCTGGAACACAAGGCGATTCACTCAGGAGACTTCACTTCCGCGCCGCGCCCGGATGGGGCCTCCGAATTCGTTGACCTAGACATCGCCCGGCTATTCGCCTCGGACGTCCGGTACGCCGTGATGGTCGTCTTCGCCTACAACATCCCGTTTGAACGGCTCCGCCGTGGTTTCGCGGGTCTCATGGGCCGTGACGAGCCGGAGGCGGCGGTGTTCGACGCACGCACGGTCAAGCAGCGCATCGACCTGCAGGGTAGGTCTCGGGTCTGTGCGCCCATGGCGATCGACTTCCACGAGCGCCGCGTGCTCTGGATGGACGTCAACGGACGGTACAGGGGACGGGCGCGATCCCGGAAAGTTGGCGTTTTGGAGGCCGTAGGCGGGGTTTGAGTATCTGACGTAAGCCGTTTTGTGCAAAGAGGTTCCCGCGCCCAGCCGACGGCTTTGGTATGAACAACAATGCCACGACGGACGCGGGA
>JAJFFH010000043.1 GCA_021776735.1 Planctomycetota bacterium
GGGGAACTCACATCTCAGGCTGGCCCGTCACGGGGTTCCGCACCGCCGCCGTGGCCGGAACGGCTCGACGGGCCGGCACTGCACGGATTGGTGGGCGAGTTCATCCGGCTCGTCGAGCCCCACACCGAGGCCGGCATACCCGCGCTGCTCGTGCAGTTCCTCGCCGCGTTCGGCAGTGTCATCGGGCGCGGGCCGTACTTTCGCGCCGAAGCGGACCACCACTACACCAAGCTCAACGTCGTTCTCGTCGGTCGCACGTCGAAGGGCCGAAAAGGCACTTCGTGGGGGCGCGTGGGCGCGGTGTTCGCCCACGTCGATGCCGAGTGGCTTCGCACCCGAAGAGCCGACGGACTCTCGAGCGGCGAAGGCTTGATCTGGGCCGTACGGGACGCGATCTACAAAAAGACCGCAATCAAGGACAAGGGAAGGATCACCGGGTACCAGGACGAACTCAAGGACGAGGGAGTCGAGGACAAGCGCCTGTTCGTGCTCGAGGGCGAGTTCGCCACGGTGCTCAAGGTCGTCAGCCGGGAAGGAAACACGCTCTCGCCCGTGATCCGGAACGCCTGGGACCGCGACTTCCTGCAGTCCCTGACAAAGAACTCGCCCGCGAAGTCGACCGGTGCGCACATCTCCATTGTCGGCCACATCACGAAACAGGAATGCCTCCGGCTCCTGACCACGACGGAAGCCGCGAACGGCTTTGGGAATCGGTTCTTGTGGGTCTGCGCGAAGCGGTCGAAGCTGCTGCCGGATGGAGGCCGTCTCGACGAAGCCGACGTCGAGGCGTTCGCCGTCCGTGTCCGCGAGGCGGCCGTGTTCGCCCGAACGCGGGGGGAGATGAGGCGGGACCATGGAGCCCGGCGCCTGTGGCATCAGGTGTACGGCCAGCTGTCCGCCGGCCGACCGGGTCTGCTCGGCGCAATGACAGGCCGGGCCGAGGCGCAGGTAATGCGCCTGGCTCTCCTCTATGCGCTGCTCGACCGGGAGGAGGCCATCAGCGAGACGCACCTCCGCGCCGCGCTGGCCGTGTGGGACTACTGCGAGAAATCTGCGCGCCACATCTTCGGGGAAAAGCTGGGTGACCCGTTCGCAGACGAGGTGCTTCGCGTCGTGCAGACGTCCGAGAACGGAGTTCGCCGCACGACCCTGCGCGACAACTTCGCTCGGCACGTCTCTCGGAACCAGATGGACCTGGCACTTTCAAGCCTCCGGGAGCTCGGGCTGGTCGATGTCCGTCACAAGGACACCGGCGGACGGCCCGCCGAGGTCTGGTTCACACCGGAACATGGACGCGACAAAAGCGACATAAGCGACGAAAGCCCCCGAGACGGCGCGCCGAACGAAACTTCGGTCGCTTTTGTCGCTTCGGTCGCACCCGAGACCGAGTTGCGGGACCCGGGTACCGACGAGGACAGTGGACCCGGCTCAGACGACAACGATCCGGAGCTGGAGTGCGAGGTCTTTTGATGGAGATCGCACGCTTCGTCACCTCGCTATCCGATCGCGGCGGGCTGCTCAAGGCGGCCGGCGACCGAATCGAATACCGCGGCCCGAAAGGGATCCTCACCGACGAGGATCGCGCGTTTCTCCGTCGCCACAAGGACGCAGTGCTCGCCTGGCTGCGCACGCCCGTCGCCTTTCTCTCGCCGGAGGAGCAGGACCTGCTCGCGATTCGTCGGCATGGGCCCGACGACGAACTGCTGCTTGGCCCGCATGCCCCCGATCTCCCGGCATGGACGCCCCCGGCCGACTGGGGCACAGGGACAACGCGCCGGCCGCAGAATGTGGTGCCTGCTGCCCCGAGGCCGGGGACGAAGCTTCCGGGGCACGTGCGGCGGTCCCTCTTCGCCGATGCGGAGACCAGCCGATGAGACGCGGCAAGCGCACCCTCCGTCGGCATACGGCCCGCCGGCTCCTCCGCTTCATCTGCCGTGAGTGGCAGCGCGCCCGCGCGCGGCGGGCCGGGCACCGTAGGGAGCGGCGGTCATGACCCGGGATCGCGGCGGCTGGACCCGCGCGTCCCTGGACTACGTTCACCTCGTGGGCCGCATTCTCGACGACCTGCACGAGTACTGGCCGCTCACGCTCCGGCAGATCTACTACCAACTCGTCGCCCGCGAAATCATCCCCAACCGCCGAAACGAGTATCAAAAGCTCTCCCGACTCCTCTCGAAAGCCCGCCTCGACGGTGAGATCCTCTGGGGCGCGATCGAAGACCGGGCCCGCAGCCATCTCGACTCAGGCGGCTGGCACGACGCCGTCGGCTTCATCCGGGAGGAGCGAGATCGGTTCCTGGCCGGCTACCGGCGCGCCCTGTTGCAGGGCCAGCCGTGGGCGCCCGAGGTTTGGGTCGAGAAGGACGCGCTGTCGCGCATCTGCCACGAGGTCGCGTTTCCATACTGCGTACCCGTGATCGTGGCCCGCGGCTTCTGCTCGGTGTCGTACGTCCACGAGTGCAGGCTCCGCGTCGAGGCCGCCCTGAAGCGCGGCCAGCGTGGTGTTCGGATTCTCTACTTCGGCGACCTCGACCCGTCCGGCTGGGCCATGCTCCCGTCGATGCTTGAGACGCTCCGCGACGAGATGGGACTGGGCGACGCGGTCGAGGGCGTGCGCTGCGCGCTGACTCCGGAACAGGTCTCGGAGTTTGGGCTACCCCACAGCGTGGACGCGATCAAGCCGGGCGATACCCGGACCCGGTCCTACCGGCGCTGGCTCCGCGAACAGGGCTTTCCCGACAACCTCGCGGTGGAGCTCGACGCGCTGCCGCCGGCCACGCTCCAGCGGCTCGTCGAAGAGGCGATCCGTTCCAATTTCGATCTCGAACGGTTCGAGCGAGAGCGAC
>JAJFFH010000044.1 GCA_021776735.1 Planctomycetota bacterium
GGTCGGGGTCGGGGTCGGGGTCGGGGTCGGGGTCGGGGTCGGGGTCGGGGTCGGGGTCGGGGTCGGGGTCGGGGTCGGGGTCGGGGTCGGGTATGAGCGCGAGTCGATCGCCGCCGAGCCGGCTTTGCGGTTCATCCGCAGAGCGCCCTGTGCCCCAGAGAACATCGCCGTCCGTTTGCTTTCGCGGCTTCGTTTCGGGGTTCGGGATCGGGTAGGAGCGCGAACTTGGGGTCGGACCGAGCGTCGCCGAGCTGGCCATGCGGCTCATCCGCGAAGCGCCCCTGCCCCCCCGCTACCGAGAAACCCGAAAGCCGTTCAGCGCGTACTGGCGCCAGCGCTTGTCGATTTCGTCGTAGCTCTTGTAGTGCTTCAGCGCGGCGTTGACTTCGCGTTCGATCGGGGTTGAGCCTTCGCCCGTTTTGGCGTCCTTGCAGAATGCGGCGAACTTCTTCTTGTCGTCGCGGATCAGGAACTCCACGATGCTGTGGGCCTTCGCGATGTCCTGGATCGTCAGGCGGTTCTTCTTTTGGTAGAGGTTCTTGCTCTTCAGGCGGCTGAGCTTCGTGTCGCGATTGCCGCGTACCACGCTGGTCAGCAGCGAGTTCCACTTGGCGGCGTCGATCCAGGGGTTTTTCTTGGTCTCGTCGATCGGGCCCGCGTCGGCGTACTTGCCGCCCGAGCCGGTATCGACCGAAAACGTCTGGATCGTGCCGGTCACCTTTTTCTCGAAGTAGTACGCGATCCCCTCGTTGAGCCACCACGTCGGGAAACGCAGACGCTGGTAGCGCGTCAGCAGGACATTCGCGCCGAAATGCACGCTGTGCGCGCGCAGCCCCTCGAACGGATCGGGCATCTGCACGTGCGCGCTCATCACGCTGGGGGTAACAACCCAGTACGACGTCTCGCGAAGCCGCCGTCTCATGCGGTGCTCTTCCTGCTTGATGTACGCCGCGGACCAGTTTCCGCTGGCCTTGAGGCGCTTGAATCGCGCGCGGGTCAGGCGCTGGTACGGACCGCTCTTGCGAAACGCAAACAGCCGGTACTTGCCGGGCACGAGGTTTTCCGGCGACCCGTCCGGGAACACGCGCAAGAACTCGGCCAGCAACCGCTGCATGGTGACGCCGAGTTTTTGCATTTGTGCCGGAGGCAGATCGCCCATCACGGCGTAGTGCTCGGTCTGGTGGAGCTGGAGACGCGAGCCGAGGCCGGTGTCCTTGCGGGCATCGCCCATCAGTTTCTCGACCTCGATGTCGGCCTTTTTGACCCACCCGCCCTCGAACTTGACGAAGCCCTGCGCCTCCTTGATCTCCGCCTCGGTCATCCAGCGGCCCTTGTGTTTTTTGAGGCCGCGCTCAAGCTTCTCCTTGTCCTCGGCGGGGACCCACTGGTCCTTGTAGCGCACCAGCCCCTTCGCACGCATCGCGGCCTCTTCCCCCGCCTCCTTGCGCGTCTCGCGCTCCGCGGGGGTCATCCACTCGCCCTCGTGCTTCACCCGCCCGAGCGCGAGATTCGCTGCCTCGTGGTTCTGGTCGAGCTCAAGCGCACGCTTGTGCAGGGAACGGATCACCGGCTTCTTGAAGCGCCGTTTTTCCGCCCACACCGCCAGCGCCATCACGGCGTCCGCATCCTTCGCCGCGGCGAACTGCTCGAGATACGCGTGAACATCCGTCGGCGCCTTACGCACCCGAGCGACCACGCTTCTGGGAAACGCGCGGCGCTTCAGGCTCTTGTCCTGGTAATAGACCCGGTCCGCCGTCTCCTCGACGACCATGACCCCCTTGACAACCGCCCGCCCGTTCTTGCCAATCAAGTCGTCAGCGGAAACGAGAGAGCCAAGCAGAAGCGACGCAACAACGGTGGCACGAAACATTCCAAACATTCTAAGGGCGGAGCCCGAAGGGCAACGCCCACCCACTAACGAAAATCCGGTCCTCGGGGATTTCGCAGCCGCAATCGCCCCCGTCCGTCAAGCGCGTTACCCCAACTCGTATTTTTCCATCTTTCTCTGGAGCGTGAACCGCGAGATGCCCAAGAGATCCGCGGCCTTGGTCTTGTTGCCGTCCGTCAGGGTCAGGGACTTGCGGATTTCCTCCATCTCGACCTGCTTCACCAGGTTCTCCAGATCGCGTACCTCGCCCGGCGCTGCCGAAACGCGCTCGGCGCCATGGGCGCCGCGGCGGGCGTGTTCGGAAATGTCCTCTTCGTGGATGACGTCGCCCGCGACCGCGATGAGCCGCTTCACCTCGTTCTCGAGTTCGCGGATGTTTCCGGGCCAACGGTATCCCTCGAGAGCCGCCATGGCCGCCGGCGTGATCTGTTTGGGCTTCAGTCCCGAGGGCGTGTGCGTCTTGAGGAAGTGCGCGGCGAGAATCGGAATGTCGCCCCGGCGATCACGCAGGGCCGGTACGTTGATCGACAAGACGCGCATCCGGTAATACAGATCCTCGCGGAACTCGCCGCCCTCGACCATCTGCATCAGGTCGCGGTTGGTTGCCGCGACGATGCGCACGTCGACCTTGATCGGCTTGTTGCCGCCGACGCGGCGGACCTCTTTCTCCTGGAGCACGCGCAGCAGTTTCTTTTGCACGTCGCGCGGCATGTCACCGACTTCGTCGAGGAACAGCGTGCCGCCGTGGGCCAATTCGAACAATCCCGGCTTGTCACGATCGGCCCCGGTGAACGAGCCCTTGACGTGGCCGAACAGTTCGCTTTCGACCAGCGTCTCGGGAATCGCCGCGACGTTCTCGGCCACGAACGCACCCTTTTGGCGCTTGCCATGGCGGTGGATGGCGTGCGCGATCAACTCCTTGCCGGTACCGTTCTCACCCTCGATCAGAACCTGTTCCTCGGAGTCGACGACCTTGTCGAGCAGGCGGAACAGCCGGCGCATCGGCTCGCTCGTCCCGATCATGTTGTCGTACGGGTACTTCGTTCCGACCTGGCCCTCGCGCACTTTCAGCGCACGTTCCATCTCCTGCAGGCGACCGCCCTGTTCCTCGAACCGGTTCTTGAGTTCCGCGTACATCGCCTGCACGCGCTCAAGTGCCTGATCGCGCTCCCGTTCGGTCTGCGCGCGGTGAATCGCACCCGCCGCGAGATCCGCAAAGCTCTGCAGCGCCTGGAGATGCTCCGGGCCGAAGACACCACGCGCAATGCGGTTATCGATGTAGACGACGCCGACGGTCAGGCCGCTGCGCTCCTGAAACGGCATGCACAAGACCGAACGCGGCGCGATCTCGTGGATGCTCGAGAGGCTGGCAAACCGGTCGTCCGACGTCGCGTCCACCGTAAGAACGGCCTCACCCGCGCGCGCCACGCGTTCGGCAATCGACCGCGAAAACGCGACCTCGGGATGCATCACGTCTTCCTTACGAAAGTTGCGCCCCACCTCGACCGACAGCTTGCCCTCGCGGTTGAGCACCAAAAAACCGCGCTCCGCCTGGGAGAGCTCGACGACGTGGTCCATGATGAGGTTCAGGATCCGGTCGAGGTCCATCTCGGAGTTGAGCGCGCTCGCGATCCGCTGCAGGCGCTGGAGCCGGTCGGACTTGCTCGGCAACGGGGCCTTGTAGAGCTTGTCGGGATCGACGCCCGTCCAGGTGACGTCTTCTTCGCCCTCCTCGCGCGGCATGCGCTCGAAATAGATGCGTGCGAGGCCGACATCGATCCGGTCCCCGGCCTTCACGGGGCTCCGCTCCACGAGGGCGCCGTTGACGAACGTGCCGTTCTGGCTGCCCTCGTCGCACAGCATCATGTGGCCCTGCTGTGCTACGAACGTGCAGTGGTGGCGAGAAATACGGACGTCGGTGATCTGGATGTCGTTGGCCGACGAGCGCCCGACGGTGACGCGGGGCTTGTCGATCTGGACATCTTTCGTTTCTCCGTCTTCGACGACAATGAAGTTCGGCACAACTCCGCTATTGTAGCAAGATCGCTCACCGTGGACAGGCGCGATAGCCATGTCGCCTCAAATCATTACAAAACAAGGAGTTAGAGCAGCCGGTAGGTGTGCGGTCCTGTGGCACTCTTGACAGAACCTGCCCCCGCCCCCCTCTTTCCCGACCGGTAGCGATGAGCTCCGTTTGCCCTGACCCCAACATCTCGTAGGATGATCCGCGTTGATCCGCAAGATACAGAACCAATTCACGATCGGCGACGTCGCCCGGATGGCCGGTATCGACAGCCGTGTACTCCGCACGTGGGAGGAACGCGGCGAGATTCCGGAGGCTCGGCGCAACGGCTCGAATCACCGCGTCTACTCGTTCGACGAGGCCCGCAGCATTGTCCGGCTCTCGGCCGGCGACCAGCACCGGCGGATCGCGATCGTCAACCAAAAGGGCGGGGTCGGCAAGACGACCACGACGTTCAGCCTGGCTGGCGCCCTGGCCGCGCGTGGCCGCAAGGTTCTGGCGATCGACCTCGACCCGCAGGCGAACCTCAGCGCGTCGCTCGGCATAGAGCTTGAAGACCAGGACTCGTCGATCGAGGACGTGTTTGTCAACGACGACTTCGCGGCGGCGGACGCCGTGCGAACGACGCGGTTCCCGGGCCTGTACTGCCTTCCCGCGCGGCCCCGGCTCGCCGGCGTCGAGATCAAGATCTTCGACGCGTTCCTGCGCGAGACGATCCTCGACCGCAAGCTCACGCCACTCCACGACGAGTACGACTTCATCCTGATCGACTGCCCGCCCAACCTGAGCCTGGTCACGGTCAATGCGCTGGTCTCCTGCCAGGAAGCGCTCGTTCCGATCGAGGCGCAGACCTACTCGATCAAGGCGATCTCGGACCTGACGAACACGGTGGCGCTGATCCGCAGCCGGCTCGACCGCGGCATCGCGCTGCGGTTTTTGCCGACCAAGATCGACGGTCGCATGAAGGTGGCCGGGGAAATCCTCGATGCCATCCGCGGCGGCCTCAAGAACCGCGTTCTGCCCTCCATCCGCACGGACGCGAATCTGGTCCGCTGCCCCATGCTTCGCGCGCCGGCCGCCTTCGCCTTCCCCGCCAGCAAGGGCGCCAGGGACTACGACCGGATCGCGGCCCTGCTCGTCCAGGAACAGGGCCCGCCGGCCGTCGACGCCTAACCCCTTTGGCGATCAGCGGCAGCGCGGAGCCCGTCCGTCTGCATCGTCTTGTGGGGCGGCCACGCCCGGGAACTGGTTTTCAGCCACAGAGGACACCGAGATCACAGAGAGACTCGCCGAATGCCATCCACTAGTCGCGGACTGCCGAAGTTGACGACCACACAACCTCGACGTTCTTCTGGCGTTCGAACGGGATGTCGCGGAGCTGAAACTCGACTGCGAGAGCTTCCTCGTAGATCGACTCCAAGAGACCGGGACCCATGTGGCGATGCACCTCGATCGCCGCCGCGACGATCTGCTCGGTGAGCGGGTCTCCCATCTCTGTGACCTCTGTGATCTCTGTGGCCAGAACTTCTCATCGTCCGCCCAACGCAGGTTTTTCTGCCGGAGCGGAGTCCCGGGAGGCAAACAGGCGGCCCGGGGGCACGCCCGGTGACCGGGCTGCGGAGCGTCGCGCGCACGGTCGGGCAAGACCCGGTCAACGTTTCCCCGGCTTGGTATTCTGACGCGACTCCATGTTCGTGATCATGCGGGCGGGCTGCACCGTCGACGAGCGCAACCGGCTTGTGCGCGTCATCAAAAAGGTCGGGCTTCCGGTCCAAGTATCGGAGAGTGGCCACCGGGTCGTCATCGGGATCGGTGGCGACGAGGAGCGGCTGCGCGACACACCGCTCGATACCTTCCCTGGCGTGGAAAAGGTGGTGGCGCTCAAGACGCCGCATCCGCTTGCTTCGCGCGAATGCCGGAGCGAGTCCACGAGCATCCAGGCAGGGCGCGCGCGGATCGGCGGCAACGGACTGACGATCATCGCCGGACCGTGCGCGGTCGAGGATGGCGAACTCCTCTTGGAGATCGCCCACGCCGCGCGGGCGGCCGGCGCGCACATGCTCCGCGGCGGAGCGTTCAAGCCGCGCACGTCGCCGTACAAGTTCCAGGGACTCGGCGAGCAGGGCCTGCGTCTTCTGCGCGACGCGGGCCGCGCCGCCGGATTGGCTGTTGTGACCGAAGCGATGGACACGGGCCACGTCGATCTCGTCGCCGAGTATGCCGACGTCATCCAGATCGGCTCGCGCAACATGCAGAACTTCGCGCTTCTCAAGGCGGTCGCGAAATCCGACATCCCCGTGCTGCTCAAGCGCGGCCAGGCGGCGACGATTACGGAGTGGCTGTGCGCCGCCGAGTACCTGCTCGCGGGCGGCAATGAAAACGTAGCGCTCTGCGAACGCGGCCTCGTGAGCTTCGACAGCGCGGTGCGCCACCACCTCGACCTGTCGGCGGTACCGCTGGTCAAGCGTCTTTCGCACCTGCCGGTGCTCGTCGATCCGAGCCACGGCACCGGAAAGCGCGAACTCGTGCCGGCCATGGCCCGCGCGGCGGTCGCCGCCGGCGCCGACGGAGTCATGGTGGAGATCCACCAGACGCCGCACCTCGCCCTGAGCGACGCGCGCCAGGCACTCCTGCCGGCGGAGTTTGAACAGCTCGTCCCGCAACTCCACGCAATCCACGACATCGTCCGCACGGGTTCGGTCGCGGTGACCTAGCCCGCCGGGCGGGTTCCGTAGCCTCCCTTTCGCTTTTTCGATCCCTTCCCAAGGACGGACGCCATGAAGCCGCTCATCGCCGGAAACTGGAAGATGCACCTGAACCGCGCGGACGCCGCGGCGCTTGCGGGCGAGTTGGTCCGGTCGCTGCCGGCACCGCTCGAATACGCCGACGTCGCGCTCTTTCCGCCGTTTCCGTACATCGCCGATGTGCTGGGTGCGGTCGCGGACTCCGACATCGAAGTCGGCGCGCAAAACATGCACGAGGCCGATCGGGGCGCGTTCACCGGCGAGGTGTCCGGCCCGATGCTGCTGGACGTCGGCGCGACCCGCGTCCTGGTCGGGCACTCCGAGCGGCGCCATGTCTTTGGCGAATCGGACGGCGCGACGAATCAAAAGATCAAGGCAGCACTCGGCCACGACATCGCCCCCACGCTGTGCGTCGGGGAGCAACTCGAAGAGCGGGAAGCCGGCCAGACCGAGGCCGTGGTGGAGCGCCAACTCCGCGCCGGACTCGACGGAGTCTCGGCCGAGCGCGCGAACACCGTCACTGTCGCCTACGAGCCGGTGTGGGCCATCGGCACCGGCCTCACGGCAAGTCCGGAGCAGGCCGGCGAGGTTCACGCCTTCATCCGCGGCCTGCTGATCGATATCTGGGGCGACGCGGGTGCGCGCGTCCGGATCCTCTACGGTGGGAGCGTCAAGCCGGCGAACGCCTCGGCGCTTCTCAAGACCCCCGAGATCGGCGGAGTCTTGGTCGGCGGGGCCAGCCTCACGACGAACCTGTTTCTGCCCATCATCCGCGCGGCTGAGTAGCCGGTGGAAAGGTCCGCGCGGGCACCTGGGTCCGGAGCTTTTCTCGCGCCGGTTCGGGGTTAGACTGGGCGGCTTATCGCCATGTCGCTACTCGCCTTCAGCTTCATCGGGTTCCTCAAGGGCCTCTTGATGTTCTTCTTCGTCCTGGGCTCGTTTCTGCTCATGCTCATCGTGCTCTTGCAGGAGCCCAAGGGCGGCGGTCTTTCCTCCGCTTTCGGGGGCGCGGGCCAGGACACGTTCGGCGTCCAGACCGGCGGCGTGAGCAAGTTCACGGCGTGGACGGCAGGCATCTGGATCGGCCTCGCCGTGCTGTACGCCGCGATCCGGCAAGGGCCGGGCTTCTCGGTGATGGACTTCACGCCGCCGCCGGCAACCGGTATCGAGTCCACCGACGACGGCAATACGACCGACGGGAGCGGCACGAACAGCCCCAACAAGGGCAACAAGGGCGACAAGCCCAAGGGTTCCTCGGACAGCGGCGGCTCCGACGGGGACGGAAGCGGCGACAAGAAGAGCGACGGTTAGTCGCCCCCAACCGGAAAGCACTGCGAGTCTTGGCGCCCCGACCGACCGGCCCCCGCAGCATGACCGGCTACGGCGCAGGGCATGCCGACGGCACGCGCGTGGCCGTCGAAGTCGAGATCAGGGCGGTCAACCACCGCGGCCTGAAGGTGTCTTGGCGCCTGCCGGCATCGCTGTCCGCGCGCGAATCCGAATTCGAGTCGCTCCTGCGCAAACGCGTCCGCCGCGGATCACTCACGGTGTTCGTGCGCGTGCAGTTCGTCCGGGCGGACGATGTCGCGCGCATCCGCACCGACGTGGTCGAGGGCTACGCGAGGGCCCTTGAAAAACTCCGCAAGAGCGGCGTCATCGAGGGGCCCCTGACGCCGGAGGCACTCGCCGCTCTACCCGGGGCGCTGGAGGCGGGCACGGACCAGCCGTTGCGCCCGTCCGACCTAAAGGTTGTGCGCAGCGCGCTTGCCGAAGCGCTCGCCAACCTGGACGCGATGCGCCACCGCGAGGCGAGCCATCTCGTGCGCGACCTGCGCGCCATCACCAAGCGGATGCGCCAGTCGCGCGGAACCATCGCGAAGCGCGCCCCGCGTGTGGTGGCCGAGTACCGCGATCGCCTCAAGGAGCGTGTCGATCACCTGCTTCGCCAATCGGGGCACGCCCTCGACGAAGCCACGCTGGCGCGCGAGGTCGCCGTCTACGCCGATCGCTGTGACATCACCGAGGAGATGACGCGCCTCGCCGCCCACCTCGACGAGGTCGAGGGCTATCTCGAAAAAGACGCGGGGATCGGCCGCACGTTGGAATTCCTGGGCCAAGAGCTCCTGCGCGAGACGAACACCGTCGGTTCCAAGAGCAACGACGTCGCAATCGCCCGCGCCGTTATCGCGCTGAAGTCCGAGATCGACCGGTTCAAGGAACAGGTCGCCAACCTGGAGTAGGTTGGGGCGCATGCCGCGCCTCGTTGTCATCTCGGGCCCGTCCGGGGTCGGCAAAACCACCGTCTGCGACCGCCTGCTGGAGCGACCCGGATTCGAGCGCGTCGTCACCATCACGACGCGGTCTCCGCGCGCGGGCGAACGCGACGGCATCGACTACCACTTCGCGACGCCGGGCCAGTTCCAGGACTGGATCGACGCCGACCATTTTCTCGAGTGGGCCGACGTGCACGGCAAGCGTTACGGATCGCCTCGCGACGGAGCGGCGAAAATTCTCGACGCGGCACGCCACGCCGTGCTCAACATCGACGTCCAGGGAGCCGCGAGTATCCGCGCCGGCACCTTGTCCGCCGTCACGATCTTTCTACTCCCGCCCTCCCTCGCCGAACTCGAACGGCGCCTGCGCGGCCGAAAGAGCGACGACGAGGCCACGATCCAGCACCGCCTCGCCAACGCCAAGCTGGAACTCGCCCGCCAAGACGAGTTCGACCAAAAACTGGTCAACGACACGAGCGACGACACCGCCGCCGAGATCGCGACCCTTCTGGACCGCCTCGAATCGGACCAACCGAACCAATAAGACCCATTTGGTCCTTTACTCCCACGGCGCCAATCGTAACTTTCTCGCGGAAGTTTCGCGTGAGGAAGGAAGTAGTTGGCCCGGGACACCGTCCGGGATCTCTTTCGGGTCGTTCGTGCCCGGAAAACCAGACCGACGCGTCGGTTTCCAGCCTCCTCGAAGCGGCCCGAGGCAGTCTACGCAACCATCCGCGCCGAGCCGCGGTCCTCGCGCGACTGTCGTTGCGTGCCCTTCGACGCGCCAACAGGGACCAAAAGCACACGGACGGCGATGTTTGGGGCGGGCGGGACGCTTTTTTGGCGTTCGAGATCGTGGGCCGCGCCCGTCTGCTCTGCGGACGGCCGCGGCAGGCCCTGCGCGCGTTTCAGGACGCGGAAGCACACGCCGACGCCAATGGTCAAATGCGCCTGGACTGCCTGCGGGTGCGTCCTCTTCTCCTGCTGGATCGGCCGGTCGAGGCCAGCGAAGCGGCCCAACGCGCGGTCGAGGCAGCCGGGCAGCGCGGCGACGACCTGACAACGCTTCGCGCACTTCTCGCGCTGGCCGACTGGCACGTGCACGCTGGGGATCCGGGCACGGCGCGGAAACTCTGCCGGCGCGCCGCCGCGCTCATGTCGGACGACGCGCCGGACAGCCTCCGCGCCTCCCTCGCCCTGGCTCACGCCAATGCCCTCGCCGCAGCCCACCGTTTCGGAGCGGCCCGGCGCCACTTCGCCCTCGCGCTGGCGCACCTGCCCGAAGACGATGTCGGCCTCCGGCTCCGTGTCGAATACGACGCGGCGCGGGCCGTCGCGCAGTCGGGAGGCTACCCGGCCGCGGCGCGGGCGTTCCTTGAGATCGAGACCACGATGTGCCGGCTTGGCCACAAGCGCCTGCTCGGCCGCATTCAGCTCGAGCGCGCCGAGATCGAACTGCGGCTCGACCGGCCTGAAGAGGCGCAGGTTCTCGCCGCCCGCGCCCACGACCGGTTCGCGGCCGCGGGACTCCGTCGGCAACAGGCCCGCGCCCACCATGTCGCCGCCTGCGCGGCTGCGAGATTGGGCGACGTCTTCTTGGCGGTCGATGCCCTGATGGACGCGGAACGCCTCTACGCCCAGCTCCGGAGCGTGGAGCCCTGGGTGGCTTGCCTCGTCCAACTCGGCGACCTGTTCTTGCGCCACGGGCGCGAGGACGAGGCCCGCTCCGCGGGCGCGCGCGCCTCGGCACTGCTCAACGCACGCGCCCATCCGCTGACGCGCGCCACCGTCGAGTTGCTGCAGAGCCGCCTTGATCTCGCGGCCGGCGAAACAACCCGCGCCCTGCATCGCGTGGACGCCATCCGCATGGACACGAGAGATCACCACGCGCCGTGGCTGCACCTCGAGCTGCACCGGCTCATGGGCCGGTGCTACGCCCAGCGCGGACAGTTCGCCGAAGCGATCGTCGCCCAGCAGCACGCGATCGTGGTGCTCGAGGGTTATCGCGGCGGCGACGCGCCTCCGGAGCACCACGCGGCGTTTCAGGCGAGCCGCCGCGAGCTCTACGCCGAGACCGCGGACCTGATGGCGCGCGCCGGCTACCCCGATCTCGCGTTCGCCGTGGCCGAGCGCGCCCGCGCCCGCGCGATCGTCGAGCTCATGGCCGACGACACGACCGCGGGCCGCGCGCGGCTCGTCGCCCGCACGGCCCGACGCCTGCGCGCGCTGCGCGAGCGTCTTAACGCCACGTACGACTTCGTCCTCCGCGCCGGGGCGCGCGGCCTGGCGCGCGGCGCGGACAAGACAGCCGAGGCGCGGAATCGAGCGGGCCGACTCGAGACCGAGCTCGAGGCTCTCCTCCAACAGGCCCGAGCCACCGACGCCGAGGCGGCGTCGCTGCACGTCATCAACGCGCTCGATCTCGCCACGGTGCGCGCCCAGATCGATCCGGACACCGTCCTGCTCGAGTACGTCGTCATGGACGATGCGCTGCTGACGTTCGTCGTCACGCGCGACCGGCTCCGCGTCGTGCGGCAGGACGTCTCGGCCGAGGAACTGCGCAAGCTGGTCGGCCAATTCCACTTCCACATGCGCAAGCTCAATCAGGGGGCGGAGTTCGCGGCGACGATGATGCTCGGTGCCACGCGCCGGGTTCTCACCGACATCGCCGTCCGTTTGCTTAAGCCCCTGGGGGACCTCTCCCCCGCAACGAAACTGATCGTCGTGCCCGACGGGGTACTCCACAACCTGCCGTTTCACGCCCTGCCGGACGGGCCCGGCTGGCTCGCGGACCGGTTTGAAGTGGTTTACGCGCCGAGCGCGACGATGTACGCGACCTGCCGGCTGCGGCAGCCGCACACGACGGGTCCGGCGGCGGTGTTCGGCTTGCACGACGAGGCGGCGCCCGGACTCGAAGCCGAGGCCCAGGCGGTGGCGCAGGTTCTCCGGTCCGACCGGCTGGTTCTGGGAGAGGACGCGACGCTCTCCCGGTTGCGCAACGAGGCGGCCCGGGCGCGCATGATCCACCTCGCGGCGCGCAGCATGTCCGATGCGTCGCAGCCGATGCGTTCCGGCGTGCGCCTCGCCGACACCTGGCTCGACCTGTACGGCATCTGCGACCTCGTGGTCCCGGCGGAGCTCGTGGTCCTCTCCGCGACCGAGTGCGACAACGCGGAGGTCAACGATGGCGACGAGGTCGTCGGTCTGACGCGCGGGTTCCTGCACGCGGGGGCGCGCGCACTGCTCGCCAACCGGTGGGACGTTGCCGACGGCTCGAAGGTCGAGTTCATGCAATTCTTCTACGGCCTGCTCGAGGAGAAGGGCGACCCGTCGGCGGCGCTGCACGAGACGATGGCGCGGATGCGCGCCCAGCGGCCCCATCCGTACTACTGGGCCGCGTTTCACCTCTCGGGTTGTCCCGTCGTCCGGCGCTTCAGGGACGAGCCCGTGCTTGAGCGCGGCGTCCGGCACGTCCGTCCGATTCGACAGGCAAGCCGCGAAACCGCCGAGTCAGCCGAATAGAGGGTATGGCCCGCCGCCGTCCGCTCCGTATCGCGTTTCTTGGACCGACGCCGCCGCCCGTCATGGGGCCTTCGATCGCCACCCGGATCGTCCTCAAGAAGCCGCCGCCCGCCGACCTGGCGCTCGTGCACATCGACACCGCGGATCGACGTGGCCTCGAGACGCTCGGACGGCTCGACTTCGGCAACTTCTGGCAGGCGGCGCGGATCTACATGGCCTTGTTGTTCACGCTGCTGTTTCGGCGCGTGAAAGTCGTGTACATCCCCATCTCGCAGACCACGGTCGGCTATCTCCGCGACTCGATCCTGATCGTCATGGCGTGGCTGTTTCGGCGGCGCATCATCCTGCACCTGCGCGGCGGAAACTTCGACGAGTTCTACGAGGGCTCGGGACGCATGATGCGCGCGTTTGTCCGGTGGACGCTGCGCCGCACTCATGCGGTCATTGTGCTGGGCGAATCGCTCCGACGCCTGTTCAGCCCCTTCGTCGCTCCCGAACGCATCCACGTCGTCCCGAACGGCGCCGACTTTCCCGAACTCGCGAACGGAACCCGCGACTACGACCACGACCGCCCGCTCAAGCTCTACTACCTGGGCAACCTGCTGCCCATCAAGGGCGCCCTCGACCTCGTGCGGGCGATGCCGACGATCCTGGCGCGGCACCCGGGCACCAAGCTCACGGTCTCGGGCGCCAGCCCTGACGAGGCGTACCACGCGCAAATCGAAGCGGCCGTGCGCGATCTCGGGCTCGCCGACTCGATCACGTTCACCGGCAAGGTGGGCCGCGAGGAAAAGACGCGCCTGTTGTCCGAAGCGGACCTGTTTGTCTACCCGAGCCACTTCGAGGGCCACCCGTGGGTCATCGTCGAGGCCCTCGCCGCCGGCTTGCCCATCGTGAGCTGCGATGTCGGCTGCGTCGCCGAATGCGTCCTGCACGACCAGAACGGCCGGATCGTGCCGGTCGAGAACCCGGAAGCGCTCGCAGGCACCGTCGCAGAACTCCTCGCCGACCGCACGGAGTTGGCCCGCATGGCCCACGCGAGCGCCGCGCTTTATCGTGCCGGCTTCACCGAGGACCGCTTTCGCGCGCGGCTGTTCGACGTGTTTCGGGCCGCGGGGCGCGGTCAGGCCGCAGGCGAACCGTCGAGAAAAGTACGCGCCCAGGCTTCGAGCGTTAGCAGCTCATAGAGCAACAGGTAGCGGTGGGCGCGCCCGCGACGCTCGTCGTCGAGGAGTTGCGCCACGGCCCGGGGCGAAAACCAGCCGCGCCGTTTCACCGACGACGCGGACAAGTACTCGTCCACGAGCGGCCGCAGCGGGCCGGCCAGCCAGCCCTGCACCGGCGCACCGAAGCCCGCTTTCTTGCGGGTCAGGATCGCCTGCGGAACGACCCCCTCGGCCGCGGCCTTGAGCGGCCACTTCCCGCGCTTCTCGCTCGACAAGAATCGCTGCGTGAGGTCGAGCTGCCGGTTGCCGAGTAGCGGCACCCGCACTTCCTTGCTCTCCCGCATCGACGCCTTGTCGGTGTAGTGCAGGTTGTGGCACGGCAGGAACTGCTCGAGGTCGAAGCGCAGCGACACGTCGAGATCGTCGTCGCCCGGAGGCCGCAGCGCGGTCAGCCGCTCGTGGGGCGACTCGGCAGGATGCCCGAGACTTTCGAGGAACTCTGACGTGTACAGCGTCTGCCGCTCGTCGGGCGCGATGTAGGACAGGTACCGTGTGTGGCGCGCGCCCCAGGGCAACCCGGCACCGGTCGAGAGCTTCGCGAGGTTGCGCGCCGCGCGGCCGAGCCGCCCCGCGTGCGGCAGGATTCGCTGGAGCCAGCGGGCGACCGGACGCGTGAAGCCGGGCAGGCGGCGCGACAACTCCAGGGCGCGCATGCGCGGATAGCCGCCCCACAACTCGTCGCCGCCCATGCCGGACAAAAGCACCTTCTCCTCGGCACGCGCGCACAGAACGCGGGTCGAGATCGCGGCGGGATCCCCCACCGGCTCTTCCAGCGCGCGCACGGTGTCGAGGAACAGTTCCGGCGAAAACGACAGCGGCACCTCGATCAACTCGAGCCCGTGCGCCCGGGCGACCTGATGCGCCCAGCGGGTCTCATCCATGATGATGTCGCGTTCAAGATCCTTGGGCGCGAACGACATCGTGTACGCGCGCTTGACCTGCCCCTCCGGCAACGCGCACGCAACGAAGCTGGAGTCGACGCCGCCGGACAGGAACACGCCGACGGGCACGTCGGACACGAGTTGACGCTCCACGTCGGCAAAGACCGCGTCGCGAAGTTCATCGACCGTGGCGCGATTCGACGCGTCCGGTTCCGCGGACGGCCCGAGCCGCCAGTACCGCCCCTCACTTGTGCGCCCGTCCTGCTCGAACGCCAGCCACTGTCCGGGTAGCACGCGGCGCACGCCCGCGAACGCGGTGTCGGGACCGTGGTTCCACAAGAACGACGTATGGGTATCGAGTGCCGGGAAATGGGGGGCCGGGGGCACGCCGAGGGTGAGCAAGGCGCGAATGTCCGAAGCGAACACCCACGCGTCGTCGAGCCGCGCGTAGTACAGCGGCTTGATGCCGAGCCGATCGCGGGCCAAAAAGCATCGCCGTCCGTCCCACCATGCCAGGGAGAACATGCCATCGAAACGGGGCAGCGCCTCGGTCCCGTCGCGAATCAGCGAGCGAAGCACGACCTCGGTGTCCCCCGACGTGCGCAGGTCCGAAAACCCGTCCGCGAGCTCCCGGTAGTTGTAGACCTCACCGTTGTAGACGATCACGGAGCCGTCGGGCCCCTGCATTGGCTGGTGCCCCTGCGTCAGATCGAGGATGGACAGGCGGCAGAATCCGAGGAGACAGTTGTCGTCGGCGAACACGCCATGGTCGTCGGGACCGCGGTGCTTCATGCCGGTCACGGCCCGCTCGAGGCGGTCGCGGAACCGGGACACGCCGGTTCCCACGACGCCGACAAAGCCGCACATAAAAAAAGTGTTCGGCCACGAGCGGGGGCGGGCGTAGGTTTCGCTGGTTTGGATCGCTACGATCAGGGCCGGATGCGGACGCGGCACTCGTTTTTTCCCCTCGGCGGGCTCACCTTCCGGCTGGCCTTTCTGGGGCTCACCTTCCTCGCCTTCACGGGAGCGCCGGCCCTGGCACAGGACGTCGGCCCCCGGGACATGGTCCTCGCCTTTCGCGAGGACATGGCCAAGGCCGTCGATGGCGACGAAGAGGCGCTGGATCGGGCCGTCGCGCGGCTCGACCTCGGCGACTTCACGCCGGGGGACCGTGAGCGCCTCGGTCGGTCGGCCGCCGCCAACCTCTACAACACGCTGCTGCGGGTCGAGAACCGCGTGATTTCGAAGCTGTCGCTGGCGGAGACCAAAGACAAGTACAGCTTCACGACGGCGTACGGCGCTTTCTTGCTGTCGAAAGACGACGAAGGAGCCTGGCGGTTCGCGCAAAAAACCGTGGTCAAGGCGCGGGAGCTCTACGACAAGGCCCGCGGCGATCCCATCCGCGGCGACGAGAGCGAATACCGTGACAGCACGACCGTACTGCGCGAGTGGATCCCGGACTGGTTGCGTGGCAGCGTGTTTCTGCTCCAGAACTGGCAGTGGATCGGGCTGTTCGGACTGATCGTTCTCGGGCTGATTGTCGGCACGTTCAGCCGGCTCATCGCGTTCGGGGTTGCACGCCGCGTCGCGCGCTCTCGCGGTGTGGAACTCAAGAAGGAACGGCGTATCGGGCGGCCTTTCGGTCTTGTCGCCATGGCGGGCATCTGGATGGCGGGGATGCCGTTTCTCGATCTGCCTCCCACCACCTACACGGTGCTGATGCTCGCCGCCCGGTTCGTGATGATGGTCGGCGTGGTCTGGTCGCTGTGCACGATCGTGGGCTGGATTTCCGAGGTGCTCGAGGACCTCGCCCAACAGACCGACACGCGGATCGACGACATCCTCGTGCCGATGGTCCGCAAGGCGGCCAAGTTGTTCGTGATCGCACTCGGCATCGTGTGGATCGCGGACAACATGGGCATGAACATCGCGTCGCTGCTCGCCGGCCTCGGCATCGGCGGCCTGGCCCTTGCTCTCGCCAGCCGCGACACCGTCGAGAACTTCTTCGGTGCGATCGCGATCCTTGCCGACCACCCGTTCCAGGTGGGCGACTGGATCAAGATGGGCAGCATCGAGGGCACCGTCGAAGCGGTCGGCTTTCGATCGACGCGCGTTCGGACGTTTTACGACTCGGTCATCTCGTTTCCGAACGCGATGCTGATCCGCACCGAGGTCGATAACCTCGGCATCCGCCGCTACCGCCGCTTCAAGGCAACGGTCGGGGTCACGTACGACACGCCGCCGGACCGGCTCGAAGCGTTTCTCGAAGGCATGCGCGAACTCATCCGGCGCCACCCCTACACGCGCAAGGACTACTATCACGTCTACCTGAACAGCTTCGGACCGAACTCGCTCGACATCCTGCTCTACGTTTTTTGGTCCTGTCCCGACTGGGCCACCGAGTTGCGCGAACGCCAGCGTCTGCTGCTCGACATCGTGCGGCTCGCCGACCGGCTCGAGGTCCAGTTCGCCTTTCCGACGCGTACGGTGCACCTCGTTCAGGAAAGCCAGGAGAACGCGGCGGACGCATCCGCGGGGCTCAAGAAGCCGGAAGCGAAGGGCAAGAAACTCGCCCGCGACATCGTCGAGGAGTTCACCGGCAACAAGCGCCCGCCGCCGGTCGATCTCACCGCCGGGCCATCCTACGGCGAAATAGACGCGGACGACGCGGCGGACGGATAGGACTGGATGTCTCGCGTCGTCGATTCGCGGCTCGATCTGCTCGAAGACAGGATCGAGCGGCGCCTCGACGCGACCGAACCCGACCCCGAAGAGGAAGCGCGCCATCTCGCGGGCGTCGAGCATGCCGTTCTCGAGGCAGTCCATGCCGCCCGCCAAGACGGCGGCGATCTGGCGGACGAACGCGGTGACCCCGTCCTGGCGGATCTCGCCCACTGGTCGAAGCTGTGCGCGCGCAAGGGCGCGCCCGACGCCGCCGCGCGCGCCGACGACCTGGCCGCGAGCCTGATCGAGGATCAGGCCAAGCGCTGGCGCGCCGACGCGCTCGACGATCTGGATCAAGCGAGCACGAACGATTGTTTTCACCGGCTTGCCGAAGCACGCATGGTCGATCTGGGCGTCCTGATGGGCGGCCGCGCGAAAGCGCCCCTCGCCGGAGACTTGCCCGCCCTGCGCGAGGCGTTCCTGCGAGCGCTCGACCGTCGCGCGCCCGACGAGGCATTGCGGCGCGAATGGTCGATCGAGTTGCGCGACCGGGTCGACGTGGTCTTGACCTCGATCGATGACGTGGAGCCCCGGCCGGCCCGCGCAATGCTGGACCGGCTCATCGACGACCTGCGGTGGCATGTCCGGCACGTCGAACCGAAGGGACTGCGCGGCGCCCGGCTGCGGCAACGCATCCGCCGACTCGAAGCGGAGCGCCAGGAACGCCGGCTCCAGGCGAAGCTCGAACATCGATTCGGGCGCAAGAACGTCGCGCGCTTCGAGCGCGGCATCCTGCTGCTGATCTTTCTCGTGCTCGGGCTGCTCGCGTTTGAAACCTGGTTCCTGCCAGCGCCCAGCGAGCAAACCGCCGCGCAACACGAGTTGGCGTTTTGGCTGACCGTGATCGACACCGTCGCGTGCGGGATCTTTCTCTGGGAGTTCCTGGTCCGGATCTACTTCGTACGCCGCGCCCGGTGGCGGTGGTTCGTGCGCCATTTTTTCGTCGATCTCCTGCCGTCGATTCCGTTCGGCCTCGTCCTGTGGCACGGCGCCGACGCCGTCCGTTATGGTCGCGCGGCGCGCCTCGCCCGCTTCGGCCGTCTGTTCCGCTACGTTCGCATCTTGCGCCCGTTCATCCGCCTCGTCCGCGCGCTCGGGTTCTTGTCGCGCGGCATCGACCGGCTCGCCCGCAAGTTCGGCGGACTGCTCAACCGCAACATCGTGCTGTATCCGACGCGGGAGGAACGCGCGCGCATGGCGGCCACGAACGAGACCACCGCCGTGCGCCTCCGCCGCCTGCAGTCCCACGTCAACGAGCGCTGGGAGCAGCTCCTCGCGGGCACGCCGCGCCTCCAACGCCCAGGCGTCGCCGTCGTTCGCGTCCAGCGGTTGCACGCCGTGCGCGATGCGGGTCTGCTCGAACGGGAGCCGGCGCGCGCCGCCCCGGGCGCCGGCCACGAACGCGACCTCTCCGCCGAAGCGGTACTGCACAACCTCGGCAACCTGACGCCGCAACAGCTTGAGGCGGAAGCCGGCCACGACTTCGTCGCCCGCGTCGCCCGCGCGGTCCGGCTCCTGAGCGTGCTGCGCTGGATGCCGTTCGTGGGCCGGTATGTGCCGCGCGTCCCCCGCGGCATGAGCGACGCCGACGCGGTCACGGCAGCCGCGCGCAAGTCCGCCGGCGAACTCCAGCGCCAACACGACCGCTACTTCTGGTTCGCGGATTTGTACGGCACCGTCACGCCCGCCCAGTTCGTCGATCGCGTCGGCTCCGCCATGGTCAAGGGCGCGAAGCGGCCGGCGGTAAGACTCCTCCTGTTCGGCCTCGCGTACCTCGTCGTCGTCGCGCTCTTGCCCGACGACTCGCGCCGCGACGCGAGCTCGTTCCTCGTCAAGGCGCACGACACCCTCGAGCGCATCGTCGGGACCGTCCTGAAAGTTCTCGGCGTCGTCTGCCTCGCCATCCTCGGCGTTGGCTGGTGGCTGCGCCGCGTCGCGGGCCAAGCCACCGAGTTCTTCTCGCAGTCCGCGCAGGCCCAGTTCCTCGCGTTGACCGAGTCGGTCAAGAGCCGTTGGATCGAACGTGACGCCGCCATCCTCGACCGCCGCGTTTTTGCCGCGGAAAAACAACTCCTTGAGGGACAGCATACGGACGGCGATTCACCGACCCCTCCTCCCCCCACCCGCGATTCCGACCCGTCCGCCGAGGCGCCGCAGGCGCACCCGCGGACCCCGACCCCGACACCGAACCCGACCCCGACACCGAACTCGGCGTCCGACACACCCGCCACCGCGGCGCGGGCCAGATTCATCCGCGGCGTAGAAAGCTGGCTCAGGGGAGCACAGGGCAGCACGGGCCTGCACCGCGGGTTCGATCCCATCGAGCGCGCGACGCTGCTCTATCGCGATGCCCTCGACGGCGCGCTCCTCGTCAACTCGGACACCCGCACGACCGGTCAGCTTCTCGGAAACCCGGCGCTGCGCAACTTGCGGCGCCTGTCGGGGCGCGTGTCACGACGCGAGCGCCGGGAGATGCAAAAGCTCGATCTGGACCGCCAGAAGTCGATGTTCCGCGGACCGTATCTTTGGTTTTCCCTGATCTGCCAAGCGGTCGAGCATGGTGTGGCGCGACTGCTCGTCGACTACAACCGCCATGCGCTGCCGCTCGACCAGCTCGAGACCGCGTCCGCGGACGAACGGGCGCAGTACGAACTCTGGCTTTCGTCCAACAAGGTGCAGGACGTCAAGACGGACCGGGTCGTGTACGTCACGACGGACTTCATGTGCCTGCACTTTCTCGACGAGGACGCCGAGCGCGACGGGGAGGTCGAGATTCGGTTCGGCGCCCCGGTCGCCGCGCGCCTCAAGCGGGACCGGCGCGACCTGTTCCGGCGGCTGTTCGGCACGTTTCCGCTCCACAAACGTCCGCACGACGAACGGGTCATCAATCTCTACCGGGTCTATCAGGGTTGGCTCGCGGGTGGACGCGCGTTGCTCATTCCGCTCCGCGCGTTGTGGGTGGCGATCAAGTTCGCGAGCCGGTTCGTCGTCTGGGTCGCGCGGTGCGTGGACGACATCCGTCGTCCGCGCTTTCAGGTCGACGACGCGGCCGTCGAGGGAGCGGACTTCCATGCCGCGCAACGCAAGATCGCGCGCATGCGCCTGCCGATCGCGCTGGCCGCGCTGCGCCTGCGGGCGCGGTTCGATCCGGAGTACGCCGGTCCCAACCTGCCCGACCGCGACGACACGGGCATCGACGGCGACGCTGATTCCGACCTGAAGTTTCTCGGCGCGGACAGCGCCACAAAAAGCGAGTTGCGCGAGGAGCGCCTGCGCGCCGGACGCGACATGGTGCGTCTCGGGCGGCTGATCGACGGCGGACTCTGGCAGCGGATCGGCAAGCATCTCGCTCTGCCCGAATCACACTTCGGGAGCGAGCATCTGCGCGCCGCGGCGGTTGCCTACCTCGGCGACATCAAGCATGTCCGCCGCCATCTGTCGGCCCCGGAAATCCTCGAAGCGGTGTACGGCGAAGCCACCTCCGAGGTGGAGCGACCGCGACGCTGGTGGCCCCAGCTCCGCCTGCGCATTCGCTTTGGCCGCTACTGGAAGCAAAACGGTCAAGGCGACGATCCCGACGCGAAGCGCGCGGCGTGGCGCGCCACCGCACACAACGCCGACGGCGTCGCGGACGCCCTGAATGCCTGGTCGGAACACGGCCAAAAGGCCCGCGAGATCGGCGAAGAAATCATGGCCGAACTCCTGCGCCATCCCGAACGCCTGACCGAGCAGCTCGTGACCCTGAGAATCGTCCAAACGCTGTCGCTGATCGACGTCCAAAACTACCGCGAACACGTCTATCGCCTGGGCCGCTACGAAGACTCCGGCGACCCGCCTCCGCAGGCGCTCTGAACTGTTTTGCTCCTCGTCGAACAGAATCCACACTCCATTCGGAGTGACTCCGAGCGTTTCAGCCTTCAGAAAGATTCGGACTCATCCGTCCCTCCGCCGCGCCCGAATCACGCAGACCTCGTACGGGCGCACGATCGTGCCGCCCTGTTCTTCGATGCGCTTCTTGATCGCCGCAAAGAACGGGTGCTGCACGTCCGGCGGCAGCGCGCCGTGGTCCGATGTTGTCGCCAGCCAGTCGACGTAGCCCTGCGCCGTGTAGGTACGATCGTCGCGCCAGGTGCGCACCTCGGTCGGCACCAAGTGCCCACCCAACGACACTTCCGCGCGCATGCGCTCCAGACGTTCCGCCGCCGGCAGCAGATCGCCGCCACCTTCGCCGGTGCCGGGCCAGTGCTTGCGGTACAAATCGTCCGCCTCCGTCCAGTTGTTGTGGACAAAACACTGGATGATCGCGAGGCGGCCGTCCGGCTTCAGCGCCCGCGCCACGCGCGCATGCCGGTCCTCGCGCGCGCCGGTCCCCTCGTACCCGAGCCAGTGCCACGCCTGGGCGACGTACACGAGATCGAACGCGCCGGGCTCCGGCTCGAAGTCCTGAAACCGCGCGCACACAAACTCGATCGGCCGACCACGCGTGCGCTCCGCGACGAACTCGAGCAACCGCGCTCCCCGATCGACGCACGTCACGGACAACCCGCGGTCAAGCACCGGCAACGTCGCGTACCCGGTCCCGCACGCAACCTCGAGCGCACGCGCGCCAACCGGCAAACCCTCGACGACGAAATCGATCACGTCGTCCGAGTAGCCGGGCCGCGCCCGGTGATACGCCTCGGGATCGCGATCAAAAACACCCACGTCACGCTCGACCATGAGGCCGATCATACGCACGGGGTGTACGCACGGGGTCAGGGAGCCAAGCCGCGAAGAGAGCAAACGGACGGCTGTGTTTCGCAAACATCGCCGTCCGTCCGCTTTCTCCTGTCTTCGCCGGCCCCAACCATGGCACCCTGTTGCGATGGGTTTTCACGCGATCCGGCACCCCCTGGTCCGTCACAAGCTCGGGCTCTTACGCCGCCACGACACGGGGACCGCCGCGTTTCGCGACCTGACGCGCGAGATCACGTACCTGCTCGCCTACGAGGCGTTCTCGGATCTGGCTCTGGAGGACGCGACCGTCGAGGGCTGGGCCGGCCCGGTCGCGGTGCGAAAGCTCTCCGGCAAGAAAATCGCGGTCGTGCCGATTCTGCGCGCCGGGCTCGGGATGCTACCGGGCGTACTGGACCTGATCCCATCGGCGCGCGTCAACGTCGTCGGGCTGTACCGCGACGAGGAGACGCTGCGGCCTGTTCACTACTACACAAAGCTGTCGCGCGACATCGAGCAGCGCAGCGCGTGCATCCTCGACCCGATGCTTGCGACCGGCAACTCGCTCATGGCCGCGATCGAAGGTCTCAAGAAGGCCGGTTGCCGAAGCATCCGAATGCTCTGCCTTGTTGCCGCGCCGGAAGGCGTCGCCAAACTCGAGGCTTCCCATCCCGACGTGGAGGTCTACGCCGCGGCACTCGACGAACGCTTGAACGACGACGGGTTCATCCTGCCCGGACTCGGCGACGCCGGCGATCGACTCTTCGGAACGCGGTGAGCGACGGCCGGCGATTCGAAAGAAAGTTGAACGGCCCGGGACGAGGGCCGACCATGGAGGCGCGTTGGAGAGTCCCCTGCAATCCCTGTTCGGCTGCCAATCGGCCATGCTGGTCATGCTGTACCTCTTCCACCATGGAGAGCTGTACCCGGCCGGGATGGCCCGGGACATGCGCCTGTCGTGCGACCAGGTTCAGCGTCAACTGGACAAGTTCGCGTTTGCCGGCTTCCTCGTCTCGAAGAGGGTCGGCGCCAAGCGGATCTATGAGTTCAATCCCGAGCAGACCGGAATCAAGGAGCTGAAGAGGCTCCTCAAGGCGTTTCACGACGCCCTGCCGAAAGACGAACAGCGAAGCCTGTT
The DNA here is from genome assembly GCA_021776735.1 of Planctomycetota bacterium. Classification (GTDB taxonomy): domain Bacteria; phylum Planctomycetota; class PLA2; order PLA2; family PLA2; genus JAJFFH01. The sequence continues at coordinate 23,133 of JAJFFH010000044.1, forward strand.
CCCCGCCCGAGAGCGCCCCGCCAGTCGCAGGCGCTGAGCCGCGAGGCTGGGCGTCAACAGGACTTGACCGCTCGGCAAGACGAGCGCAACGTGCTCACTCGCGCGGGCCGATGCGCTGGAGCGCCCGCTTGGCGGCTGCGGCTACCTCGGGGTTGTCGTCCTTGCGTGCGGCGCGGAGGGCGCGGATCGCCGCTGCCTCGTGCGCTCGTTGACGGGGCTTCGCGGCAAAGCCCGGCGGGTAGCGGTAGGGCGTGAGCAGCGACAGCACGGCCATCGCCGTCGAATAGACGCGTCCGCCGTCGCCGCCCCATACGCCGGTCGGCGGCCAGGAGCCGTTCGTTTCCTGGGCGGCCACGTACACCTTGCGGAGCGCCTTCTCCCATTTCCGCCAGGCCTTTGCGTCATGCTGGTAAACCGCAAGCGAGCCGAACTGATGGTAGAGCTGGTCGCGCCCGCCGAGGTTCCAGGTTGGCAGGATTCTCATGCAGAGCTCGATGCTCTTCGGCAGCGTTTCGCTCGCATGCGCGGCCCCCCCGAGGAGCTGCCGGCACCACGCGCCCGCAGCGGTCATGGCCTGCGATTTCTCCGCAAGGTAGATCTCCTGCCTGCCCTCGGGCCGTGCGGACGAACCGCCCGGGTAGTTGTAGCCGATTTGACCGAAGACCGGGTCCGTCATGGAGTCGATCCAGCGCGCGACGCCGTCGTACGTCGCCGGTTCCACGTTGGCTCCCTCGGCAAGAGCGATGGTCGCAAACGCGTGATAGGACTGGAACGAATGGCTGCGCTGCGAGCCGATGACACCGTCGGTGTCCTGTGTCTTCAGCAGGTAGTCGAGTCCGTGCCGCACGGTCGCGCTGTCCGTCACGCCCGCCCCGAGCAACGCCCAAAGCGCCAGACCCGTCACGCCGGGGTCAAAGAGAGGCTGGCCCCCGTGCTTGTCGCTGTCCCAGAGGCCACTCTTCTCCTGGTGCTCCTCGAGCCAGCGCAGCCCGGACTCGGCCGCCTTGCGCACGTCCGTCGGCGCGCGCTTTTTCCAGACCCCGCGCAACTCGCGCACGTACGCCCGGGACGCACGATCGTGCCGAGGGCGCGCGCCGCGGCGCGGCGGGTCTCGGGCGCCTCGTCACCGAGAAGGCCGACGAGATCCTCGACCGCCGGTTCCGCCGCCGCGGCCATGCGGCCGAGCGCGTCGGCCGCCGCCGCTCGGGCTGCGGGATCCGCAAGGAGCGCCCGCAACTGCTTCAGGGCTGGCGCCGCGTCCCCGCCGGTCGCCCATGCGCCGTAGAAAGCGGCGGCGCGAACCGCGACATCCTTGTCCTCTTGGCCCTTCGCAAGAATGTCGCGCGCCCCGTCCACGCCGAGCTGCCCCAGGCTGACGAGCACCGCGGCGCGCACGGTTGAGTCCGAATCGTTCGCGGCGGCAAGGAGCGCGCTCGACACCTCGTTGCGCGGGTCGGGTCGATGGCGCAGAGCCTCGTTGCGCGCCAAGCGCCCGAGCGCCGTGGCTGCCGCCAGACGAACCGCGGCGGACTTGTCCATCAGGCACGCCCGAAGACCTCGCAGCGTGTCCGCCCGCTTGTCCGCCCAGCGCATCCGCAGCAAGACCCCGATTGCAGCGCGCCGCTGGAACGGCGTCCCGTCCTCAAGTAGACCGTGGAGTTGCTTGACGGCGGGACCGCCCATTCGGTAGAGCGCCTCGGCTGCGCCTTCGTGCTCGGGGCTTGGTGTCGAATCGAGGCGCTTGGCGAGACCGGCGACCGCGGGAGCGCCGTACGCTGCAAGTCCGTCGATAAACCCGTTTCGCAGCGTCCGCGACTTGGACGTGAGCCCGGCAAACAACGCGGCGCCGACCGCGTCGAAGCCCACGCCGGTCCTGCCGATTGCGCGCGCGGCCACCGCGCGCACCTCGTCGCTGGAATCGTTGAGCACTGTCCTGGTCAGCGCCGGAGCTGCCGCGACAGCTTTCTTGCCCATCCGCGCGAGAGCGCGGCAGATTCCCTCGCGGACCGTCGGGACCTTCGATGTTGGCCGCGGAAAAATCAGGAGCGGTAGGAAGACCGATCCCGGATTACGTCAGTGTCCAGGACCACGCCCAGCACGGGCTCGCCCCGGTCTACCTAGCCCGATTACTCGGCTCCCTCAAGGTGCCGCCCCCCGCCCCCCAAAGAAGTTCTTGACCGGATATACATACTTAGTATCTATATCGAGTATGTATATGGTCTCGAACGACGGGGAGCCCTGGAATTGTCCGTAAGACAGGCGCTTTTGGGTCTTCTCGCCGGCGGTGCGCGCCATGGGTATGAGCTGCGCGCAGCGTACGAGGGGCGTCTCGTGCCCCAGGGTCGGCTCAACATCGGGCAGGTCTACACAACGCTCGAGCGGCTCGAGCGGGACGGGCTTGTGCAGCACGAGCGCGTGGTCGGCACCGACGGTCACGGTCGCGATCGGAAGGTCTACGCCCTGACGCCGGAAGGTCATGCGGAGCTTCACACCTGGCTCGCCGAGCCTTCGCCGGTGCGGCTCGACCTGCGCAACGAAGTGTTCTTGAAGATCGTTTTGGCGCGACGGATCGAAGGGGTCGACGCGCGGGGCGTCGTCGATCGAGAGCGGCGCGCGGCGTTCGAACGGCTGCACGAGGTCACCCAGGCGCGCGCGCGTGCGGAGGACGCGTCGCTGGAGGACGACCTGCTGCTTGACCTGGCGGCGCTGCGTCTCCAGGCCTTCTTGAAATGGCTCGATCACTGCGAGGAGAAGTTGTCATGAGGCAAGCAAAGGGAGCCGCGGTCGATGTCGTCGGACTGACCAAGGTGTTCGGCGAAGGCGAGACCCGTGTCGAGGCGTTGCGCGGCATCGACATGACCATCGCGCCCGGCGAGTTCGTGGCGGTGATGGGCGCGTCCGGGTCGGGCAAGAGCACGCTGCTGCACGTCATCGGCGGGCTCGAGCCGCCGACGGACGGCGATGTACGCATCGACGGACGGTCGCTGCGCGAACTCAACGACGACGAACTCACGGTGCTGCGCCGCCGGCGCATCGGTTTCGTGTTCCAGGCCTTCAACCTCCTGCAGGTCCTGACCGCCGCGGAGAACGTGGCGCTGCCGCTGGTCATCGACGGCGTCGCCGAGTCCGAGGCGCACGCACGTGCACGGGCGGCCCTGGACCGCGTCGCGCTGGCGGACCGCAGCGCCCACCTGCCGGGCGAGCTTTCCGGCGGCGAACAGCAGCGCGTCGCGATCGCGCGCGCCGTCGTGACCAATCCGGTCCTGTTGCTGGTGGACGAACCCACGGGCAACCTCGACAGCCGGACCGGCGAAAAGGTAATGGCGCTCTTGCGCTCGCTGGCCGACGACCACGGCCAAACCGTTCTCATGGTCACCCACGACGCGGGCGACGCGGCCATGGCCGATCGGCTGGCGCGGCTGCGCGACGGCGTCGTGGCCGACGAGCAGTCGCTTCCGGCCGGTCGCGACGCGCACGAACTCCTGGGCGAGGATCTGTCGTGACCCGTCTGCGCTACAGCGTGCGCGAACTTCGTCGGCGGCCCGGTCGCACGGCGTTGACGCTTCTTGGACTCGTCATCGGCGTGGCCGCGTTCGTCTCGATCGGGCTGACCGCCCGGACCGCGCGGCACGCGACGCACGCCATGTTCGAGACGTTGGCGGGCCATGCGGAACTCGAGATCGTCGCAGCAGGCGGCGGCGGTTTCGATCCGCAACGCGCGTCCGCCGCGATCGAGAGCGACGGGGTCCAGGCGGCCGTTCCGGTCGTCGTCGCACCCGCGGCCCTCGTCGGCAAGAACGGTCCGGTCTCCCTGCTCGCGCTGGGCATCGACCCCGCGATGGACCGCGCGGCGCGCGACCTCCGGCTCCACGCCGGCGTGGGCCTCGAGGAAAAGGACGGGATCCTGCTTCCGGCTGGTCTCGCGGCAAGCCTTGGTCTGACGCCGGGCGACTCCTGCGCGCTTGTAACGCCCGCGGGATTGGCGCACCTGGAGATCGCGGGCATCCTCGACGCGCGCGGAGCGGTCACGTTCAACGGCGGGTCCATCGCCGTCGTGCAGCTGACTCGGGCGCAGCGACTGTTCGGGCTAGGCGATCAGGTCAACGCCATCCAACTCGTGCTCGAGGCGGACGCGGATCCGGCGACGGTCGCGGACGCCGTGCAACGTCGACTCGAGCCGGGCCTGGAAGTCCGCCGCCCCGCCGCCCGCGCCTCGGTGGCACGCCACGTCCTCAAAAACATCGAGCAGCCGCTCGACGCGCTGAGCGTGATGTCGCTCATCGCGGGCGCGTTCATCATCCTCAACACGTTCCTCATGAGCATCAGCGAGCGGCGCCGGTCCCTCGCCCTGCTGCGCGCCCTGGGCACGACGCGCCCACAACTCTCCCGGATGCTGCTCGGCGAGTCCCTGCTGCTGGCCGCGGTGGGCACGGTTCTCGGGATCGGACTCGGCATCGGCGCCGCCCGCGGCATGCTCGCGGGCATGGGGCAGTACCTCGGCGTGACGCTGCCCGAGCTGCGCTACGATTCCTCGACACTGCTCGGAGCGCTGGCCCTCGGCCCCGGTCTGGCCGTCATCGCGACGTGGTTGCCCGCGCGCCGCGCCGGCAGACGACCGGTGTTGGCGGGCCTGTTTCCCGAACGCGCCTTCGGCGGCGATCATGTGCCGCGCTGGCTCCGTCCGGTCGCGGCGTCGCTCGTGCTGCTGATGACCGCGATCGCGGGCGGCTTCGTCGCGGGTCACCTGACCGGCGCCCTGATCGCGCCGGCGATGGCCTTCATGCTGGTCACCTGCACACTCAGCGTCCCGCTCGTTGTCCCCTCGCTGCTTCGCGCACTCCGCGCGATCGCCCGTCCCGTCTCGAGTGTGGGCGCCGGGCTCGCCTTCCGGCAGCTCGAACGCTACCCGCTACGGACCAGCCTCACGTCCGGAGTCCTCGCCCTCGCGGTGATCACGGGCATCGGGATGGGCACCGCGATCCTCGGCAACGTGCGCGACATCGAGGACTGGTACGAAAAAACGATCGTGTCCGACTACCTGGTGCGCGCCGCGATGCCCGCGAACGCGACCATGACCTCGCCGAGCATGCCCCGGAATCTCGCGGCCGAATTCGGTGCCGTACACGATGTCGAACGCGTCCTTCCGCTGCGCTTTCTGCCGATCGAGGCCGGCGGCGAACCGGCGGTACTCATGGCCCGCGGCTTCTCGGCCAACCGGCCGATCGAATTGGACGTCGTCGACGGCGATCCCACGGAACTGGCCGAAGCGGTCGCGCGCGGCGAGGCCGCCGTCTCGTCCGTACTCGCCCACCGCCTCGGACTAAGACCCGGCGACTCGATCGAACTGGCGACACCCACCGGACCACGCCAGGTGAAGATCGCGGGACTCGTGACGGACTACACGGCGGCGGGCATGTTGCTCTACATGGACTGGACGGCCGCGAACAAGCTGTTCGGCCTGCGCGGGGTCGATGTCTACATGGTGGATGCGCCCGCGTCGGCGGAACCGGAGCTGCGCGCGATCGCCGCACGTCACGGCCTCATGTTCCAGACCAACGCCGACATGCGCGCGTTCATCGACGAACTCGTGCAGGGCACGGTCGGCATGTTCTGGACCCTGCTCGTGCTGGTCCTCGTCGTCGCCTGCCTCGGAGTGGTCAACACCCTGACGATGCACGTGCTCGAACAACGGCGCGAGATCGGGTTGCTGCGCGCGGTCGCCATGACCCGCCGCCAAATCCGCCGCATGATCGGCGCACAGGCGCTGGCCCTCGCCGCCGTCAGCCTGCTCCCCGGCACGATCGCCGGCCTCGCCCTCGCTTGGGCCATGCACGGCTCGACGTACGCGGTCACCGGCATCATGCTCGACTTCCGCCTCGAGCCGTACCTCGTCGTGACCGTGGTCGTGCTCACGACTGGCGCGACATGGCTCGCGTCGCGACTTCCCGCACGCCACGCCGCACGGATGCGAATTGCAGACGCGCTCACCTACGAATGAGTCGGGCGACAGCAAACGGACGGCGATTTCACTCGCCACGCGCGGAGGCTTGAATCTGATCGATGGCCAGCATGCGCCCAGCGACCTTGTCGCGCGCGGCGGAAGTCGTCATGTCGCGGCGAAGCGCCTCGGCCGCGAGTCGCGCCATGTCGGCGTACCAAGGCTCTTTGAGGGCCTTCGCCGACTCGGCCACAACGGTCCAGCGAAAGACCAGACTGACACGGACATCGTCGGTCTTCGCCACAACGTTGCGCAGCCGGTCCATGGTGCGATGCACGAGTTGGCGGTGAGCCCGCCGCGATCCGGGCTTCCATCTTCCCAACACGTTGGAAACCTGCCGGTGCGCGTGCAGAATCTCGACCTGGGCGTTGACGAGTACGTCGCGCGGCACATCAAGCCGAGCAAGGTGACCGAGGTAAGCCCGCGCTGCGTCAAGGTCGCCCGCCCGGGCGGCTTGTTGCACCAGCAGCGCGAGCAGTTCCGAGCGAACCGCCGGAGCGAGCGGAGCCAGCTCGGCCTGCGCCCGCGTGTGCCGTTCTTTCCACGGGTGCCGACTTGTGCCGACGTACGCGATCACGGCTCTCGCCCGTGCGGAGGCAGCGGCGTCGGCCGGCAGCCCGGAGAACGTCTCGTCGAACGACGCCGTGGCGCCGCGCTTGAGCTGCCGGATCGCGATACCGGTGATCGTCTGCTCGCGCCCCTTCGGATCCGCGATGCGCCGCGCCCACTTCAGGGCCGCGACCCACCGGCCGCGGTCGGCCAGGTCGCCCGGTAGCCAGGTCTCCCGGTACTTCTCGTTTAGCAGCGCCCGTGCCTTGTCGTCGTCGCCGACTGCAGCCCAACCGCTCCCGATCCGGCGCGCGACCCGGTGGGCCGAACCGGCCCGCGGAAGCGCTTTCTGCGCGAGCTGAAGCACCATGCGTGCGTCAGCGTCCTGACCCGTGCGGATTCGCGCCGCCGCAATCCGCTCGTACTCCTCCGCATGCTGTCGAACGTTCAGCTTTCCGACGGTGCGCGAGGCAGCAACAAGCGTGTCCCGGGCCTGGTCCATCAAGCCGAGTTCGTGCTGCACCCCGGCCAAGCGGATGTAGAAGGAAACAGCCAGGAAGCGCACCTCGAATGCGTCCAGCCAGGTTCGCACGAGCTTGAGCGTCGTTCCGGCGCCGGCGACATCGCCGTCCTTGGCTTGCGCCCGGGCGAGCTCCCTCATCAGGGCGACGCGCCGGGTCAGCTCCGCGCCCGCACGGCTCGCTTTCATCATCTTGAGCCGGACCATGGGGTCGCGGTACTCCGCGAGCTTCTTGATCCCGTGCCGTGCAATGTCGAATCGGCTCTGGTCAATCGCGAGACGGACGGCCTTCACGACGAGCTCGACGCGCTTCTTGCGATTCGTCTCGGACGCACGGATTCGATCCGCAGCGTCCATCGCGCCGCGCAGGTTGCCGCCGCGGAGTGCGCGCGCGTGCACGTCGCGCCAGTACTTCGCCGAATCGCGCAGGCGCTTCTCGTGTCTTTTCCCAAGCGCGATCGCGCGGGTCGCATCGCCGGCCTCCGCCAACGACTGGCCGATCATCATCGCCGCGGACGCCCTCTGGTCGTCCTTGAGCCCCGCGCTCTTGGCATCGGCCCGCTCCAGCACGGCCCGCGCGGGGTCGCGCTGTTTGTGAACCAGGAGCTGTTCGGCGACCCGGATCAACGCCACGACCGACTGATCGCGGCGCGCAAAGCCGTCCGCGGTTGCCGCCGCGAGCGCCAGGGTCTTGCCGGACTCCGACGGCTCCTGCGCCGCGGCGATCTTCACCAGCACGCCGAAGCGCTGGACCGGCGTACCGAGGGTCTCGACATCTCGCGCGGCGCGGGCCAAGGCCACCCCCGCTCCTCTCATGTATCTTGCGTCCCGGCACAGTTGGGCCATGTTCCCGTAGGCCATGTGCCGCACCCGCACGTCAGGATTTTTTTCCACGTCCACGAGAAGTCCGTCGAGAAGAGCATGAACCGGCTCGCGCAGCCCCGCTTTCACGACGGCGACCGCGACCACATAGCGCGGTTCGAGGAGCTTACTCGCCGGAGCTCGCGCAGCCCCTCGCACGGCGAGCGAAAGGGCCCGCTGCGCCGCCTCGGCGTTGCCGGCGTTCAGGCACGCTTTCGCCGCCTCTACACCGATCGCAGCCTGCTCCTTCCAAGTCACCGCCTCCGCAGCGACCGTCAGTTTGTCCAGAGCTGCCCGAAGCGGCCGCGGCGCGTCGAACCGCAGTAGGGTCGGCAGCCATTCGAGCAGCAACTGCACCTTGCGCATCGCGGTCGGGGTCCGGTCGGCCGCCACAACAGCAGCGGCCAGCGCGGCCCGGACCGCGTCGAGAGAGTCGAGCCGTCGGAGTCCGCGCAGCGCGACACGAACCGCTGCGGTGCGCTGGGCCGGTTCGGTGGCTTGCGCGGCCGACCATATGCCATGCGCAAGTTTCTTGTTCGGCCCAGACAGCGCCGTCGCGCCGTTGACGATCAGGTTCAGCGCCTTCACCCGATCCGGTCCTTGAAGCGCCTTCGCTTGCGCAAGAGCGTCGTCGAACCGACCGGCGAGAACCAGGGCCTCCAGATCGGGCTCGGCAGGCTCGCCGACGGATGCGGTGGCAAAAAAGCCGAGCAACGCGAGGGGGGCAAGGACAAGACGCATGAGCCCCTATCGGCGCTCCGTCCGGTCCGAATGAGGCGGCCCGCCGCTCGATATCGGGCGCCTGACCCCCGCGCCTCCTATTTCTGCGGCAGCGATGGTAGGTCGCTGACAAGCCGGTACTCGCCCGCGGTGATCGTCGCCAGGCGTTTCATGATCCGGGTGAGACTGTCGATGCGATCCTTGGACAGCTTGCCGCGCTTGTGCAGGGTCAGGGCGATGGTGTTGATCACCACGCGGCGAAAACGGTTCCACGCGTGGATGCGCGCCTCGATCGAGAAGCTCGGCTCGTGGTTCGGCGCCCCGTCACCCAGCAGGAAAATCGTGTCGACATCGTCGTGCGCGAATGCCGTGGCCAGAGCACCGCTGACGTTGGTGCCGTCGCCCAGGGTCAGCGACTCCCGGATCCATGACGAGGCGCGACCGACGTTGCTCTTGGTCGCGGGCATCAGTTTGGCTTTCTTCCACGATCGCACCGCGCTGTGGAAGCCGATCACGTTGAAGCGCGTGCGCTCACCGAGCTTGCCGAGCACCCCGATCAGTTCGCTGCGTGCGACGTCGATTCGCTGCGTGCCCGTCTCCGGCCAGGACATCGAACCGGACACGTCGACCAGAAAAAGCGCACGCTCGGACAGAATCTCGAAGCCGTAGTAACGCGAAACCGTAACCGACCCCTTCGCCTGCCCGGCCCCCCGGGCCTGACGCTTGTGCCAGCTCCGCCACGCCCCCGGGTCGAGGCCGAGGTCCTTCTTGCTGATCGCTTTCAGCGCTCGGTAGGCCGCACGCTTGACGGGCAACGCCGGTCGTTCGAACAGCGCGATCAGGTCCGGGATCGCTGCCTTGGCGCGGCGCGCTCCCGCGGCCCGCGCGGCCGCCACGCAGACGAGATCGTGCTCGTCCGCGAGCAGCGAGACCCGCGCGGAGCGCGCCGCCGCCAACCGTACCCGCCAATCCGGATGCACAGCCGCGGACTTCAACGTCGCCTCCGCGAACTTTGCCGGATACCGCGCAAGGGCCGAAACGGTCTCATAGACAAGGACGGCGATGCCTGTGTCGTCCGTTGCGGCCTGGTGCTGCTCGTACACCGCCCGCAGCCCATCGGCGAGAGCCTGGGTCTTCGACTTGCGCCAGGCCAAGGTCATGGCGCATGCGGTGCGCATGCCCAGCGCGCCCTTTGTGAGTCCCACGCCCGCGGTCCAGCGTTCGACCTCCGGATTCGTGTTGCGCAAGAGCCCGTACGCGACCGCCACCGGCAGCGGACCCGAGGCGTCCTTCATGCGTTTGGCGAGTGATACGAGCGTTGAAAGATCCGCGACCGTTGCCAGCGAGATGGCGGCCAACAGTTTTTCGCCGCCCAGCGTCGTGCGGCGGCGAATGATCTGCGCCAGCGCCTTGCGGGCCGTCGCCGAACGCGAGGTGCCGAGCTTTCTGAGAATGGACCAGCGCGTGATGCCACTGCGCAAGCCGGTCTCGCGGCGCAGTTCGTCGTACTGCCTGCGCAGATCGCGAGCCTCCTTGTCGGACTCCGCCCGTACCGCGCTGGCTCCCGCGCCGGCAAGAGCCACAACAACGACAAGCGCCGCAATCCCGGTCTTCATTACCCCAGAATAGCCGCGGGACGCCTGCCACGGACGCGGGGTGGGACAATTTCGGCGACTCCGACCATTGTTGATAGCCATGGAACCGCTGGACGCAGCCCGCCTCCTTGAGCACGACGGATTCGTGCGCGGACTCGCCTGCCGGCTTCTGGCCGACCCCGTCCGCGCCGACGACGTCGTGCAGGACGCCTGGTTGGCTGCTCTCCAAAAGCCGCCCCGACGCGGATGGAACCTGAAGGCGTGGCTCGCCGGTGTCGTCCGCAACCGTTCGCGCAACATCGTCCGCGAGGAGGCCCGCCGTGACATCCGCGAACGACGCGCAGCCCGCCCCGAAGCGACCGGTTCAACGGCCGAACTCCTCGCGCACGAGGCCCGTCGCCGGGATGTGATCAGCGCCGTCCTCGCGCTCAACGAGGCGCAGCGCGAAATCGTCTTGCTGCGTTTTTTCGAGGGGTTGCCGCCCCGCGAGATCGCCCGGCGCCTCGGCGTGCCCGGCTCGACGGTACGCACGCGGCTCGCGCGCGCGCTCGACCGGCTGCGGTCGTCGCTTCATCAACGCTACGGCGGCGAACGGGAGTGGTCCCTCGCGCTCGTCTCCGTCGCCAGCCCCGCCCGCCTCGGCATATGGACGGCCCTTGCAGGAGTCATCGCCATGAAAACCAAGATCACCGCCGCCGTGCTGGGCATCGCCGCGTTGGCCGCACTCTTTGCCTGGGGCGCGAAAGACGAGGCGCCGCGGACGGACCGCGAGGCCCGGGCGTCCGATCCCGTTTCACGAAGGGCCCCCGCGCCCCCCCAAACCAACGCAGGCTCGGCCGCACCGCCGGCGAGTACGGACCGATCGCGACGTCGCGTCCTGCGCGGCCGCGTGTCGTCTGCCGAAAGGTTCGACGCGCGACAGGTCACGATCGTTGTGCGCTCCGCAGGCGCCGCACCGCGCCGCTACTCGATCGACGCGGCGTCGTTCGATCTGAAGATCGCGGATGTCGCCGCAACCGCGGGCACGATTCAGGCGGAGCATCCGCGAATGTGGAGCCGACCGGTAAGCATGTCCGGAACGCCTGCGCAGCGCGTCGAGCTGACCCTTGTTCCGGCCGCGTTGATCGCGGGCCGGGTCGCCGGACCGGCGGATGCCCCACACGCCGTGGTTGCCGTCTACGCGCTGGCACGCGATGGAATTCCCTTCGAGCGACCGGTCGCAGTCGGACGCACCGCCGGCGAGTTCCGACTGGGCGTCATCGTGCCGGGACCGCATCTGATCGTCGCGGTGCGCGAGGGCTTTGTGCCGTGGAGCACAACGGCTCGCTTGACGCTGCGCGAGACGTTCTCGTTCCCGCCGATCGTGTTGCAGCGCGGGCTCGAAATCGGCGGCCGCGTCACCCTCGCGAACGGCGAGGCGATCGCCGGCATCGAAGTCGAGGTCCGGCAAGCCGAGGGGCGGGGCAAGCGCCTCGAACTGCCCGGCTTCGCGATCCGATTCCATGCCGGCCGGGTTCATCTGGACGCGACGCGTGCCCGCACGGACGCCGACGGTGGCTATCGCGCGAGCGGCCTTGCGGCCGTCGAGCATGCGGTTGCGTGCGCGTCGATCCCGGGATGCCATCCCGGCGCGCTGCGCAACGCGCGTCGGGTTCCGGAGTATCGGCGCGTCGCCACGGCTCCGCGTGCCGACATCGACTTCACGGTGGGACTGGCGATCCTCGATGTTGTGTGCACGGCGGCCGGAGCGCCCCGGCCGGACACGCAGCTTGAGATCTTTCAACGCATGTACGTCGAGGGCAACCTGAAGTGGTGGTCGCAAGAGCGCTACACGACAAACAGCTCGGGACGGCTCCGCCTGCTCGTGCGGCCGGGCACGCACTACGTCGTGGAGTCCCGGGAGTCCGAGTTCAAGCCCGCCCGGCACGAAATCACAACACCGGTGGCCGGGAAGCGGGCCGAGTTTGCCGTTGCGCTCGAACCGGCGGCACCTCGCTCCGCCCTCTCCCTGCAATTCGTGGCCGAGTCGGGCGCCGCGTTGCCGTCGACGGCCGTCGTGACGCTCCGGAGCACGGATCAGCCCGGCGAGAAGCCCGAGCGGCGGTCTGTCCCGGTTATCAAGAACCGCTGCGCCGTGCCCGGAATCCGACCCGGAAACTACGCCGTCACGGTCCGGCTCGGAGCCGCGCACGGCGGAGACGTCGCCCACTTTCTCGACGCGAGGCTGCGCGCACAACTGCGGCCCGGCAAGACGGCGGACCGGATGGTCACGCTGACCCGCGGTGGTCGGATCGAGATCACGGTGCTGACCCCCGACGGACGCTCGGACCTCCCGTGCAACTGCGAACTGACCGACGCGCGCGGCTCGATCGTCGACGTGCTCTACACCAAGTTCGCAGACGGCCGGATGATGAGCACGCGCGGCGCGATCGCGAATCTGACCGGCCCCGCGTACATCGACGAGACCCTTCCATCCGGACGCTACGCGCTGCGGGTCACGCCTCCGATCGCGAGTGGATACGCGAGCCGGGAGATCGCGATCGAGGTCGAACCGGGCAAGACGGTGGAGCGACTCGTCCGGCTGAATTAGACGAACCGCCTCGACCGCTACTTCGAATCCGCCAGCGCTTCGCGGGCTTCGCGACGCACGTCGGGAGACATCGTTTCATCCGCGGCCACGCGCCGCAACGTCGTCCGATCCCCGGCCTCGGCCAACCCTGATACGGCATCGAGGCGCACGGATTCCGACGCGTCGTGCAGCCGCCCGGTCAAAAAGGAAGTGTCGCCGGTGATGCGCCAGCGCGCTTCCGCGACAGCGTATCGCGTCGTTGGATCGGCGTGTCCAGCGCGTTGGGCAAGCGCCGGAAGTGCTGCCCGCGCGTCCGGCCCGAACCGTCCCACAGCAGTGATCCCCGCCAGCTCCATCGACTCGTGGTGCAGGACCTTGACCAGTGCCGGCACGACCATGTCGGGCCGCGCACCGATGTCGCCGAGTGCTGTACAGATCTCTCGATGCCCGCCACCCTTGCGACGCCAGAGGGCGGCAATCAGATCCGGCACGGCCGACTCCGCGGCGGCCCCCATTGCACCGAGTTTTCTTGCCGCAGTCGCAACCCGACCGCGCTGCGCGAGCGCTGTTCGCAAGAGTTCCAGCTTGGACGGCACCGGATCCTCCGTGCCGCACGCACCAGCAATCAGGAGGAGCACGACGACCCGGAACGGACAAGAGCGCAGCAAGAGAGGCGGAATACGGTCCACGCCGGGGATTGTACCCGGCTACGATGGCCGTCATGGCGCACGAGATCGAGCCCGAACTGCGCGCCGATCCGCCGCGACCGTTTCGGCTCAAGAAGAGCGCGTACCGCTACGACCTGACCATGCCCATCATCCTGTTCGGCGTCTTCGCCCTGGTCGGCGGCGGGATCTGGGTGCTCAGCCTGTTTGAGACCGACACGCGCGAAGAGTTCGCCGAACACGGGGTGGTCACGCAAGCCACGGTGAAGCGCGTTTCAAGCCGGCGCGTACGGGGCGGGGGCTTGCGCGTGCGCGCCGACTACGAATACACGGTTCAGGGCACGACATACCGGAACACTCAGGACGTATTGCCGCTCACGCGCTCGGGCGAACAGATCGAGATCACCTACCTGGCCAACGATCCGGGAACAAGCCGCGCGGGCGACCTCACGCACGTCAACGAGAAACACGAATCCGAACGGGTCTGGTCCGGCCCCAAGATCGTGGGTGCCGTCGCGCTGTTTCTCGCCGCGGTGATCCTGCCGTTCTACCTGTGGCAGTTGGCACGAGCGCGCGCGGAACTCGCCGTCGCGCGCACCTACCAAACCGCCGTCGCCTCGATCGAAAGCGTGGTCGCGGGTGGCCCCGCCCGTTACACGTTCCAAACCCCGGAAGGCGCCACGATCAGGGGCAAAACCCGCGCCGGCCTGGAATTCACGCCCAACGACACTGTCACGGTGCTCTACCACGCTCCAAGGCCGCGTCATTGCCGCCTTTATGGGGAACTGAAGTGGGTCGAGCCCACAAGCTGACCCGAACCGACATCGCCGTCCGTACGCTGCCGCCCGCAGACGTGTCATGACAAATCTCTTGGCTAGACAATTCCTCTTGTCAGGAATCCTGCGGATGCGGGTTGAACGAGACAACCCAAAGGGCCTGGAGAGCTCCCAGGCAGCTCGCCAGGACAGGTCGCCGAATGGGAGCACTCCCCCACCTGGCGCGTACGACTGACGATGCATCGCCGTCCGTACGCTTCCCTCCTGTTTCTCATGCTCCTTGTGTTTTCGTTTGCCCTACCGGCGATGGCGGGACCCGTGGTCCGCGGTCAGCTCAAGCTTGATCGGGCGCTGCGGGCAGCGCTATCGCCGCTGCACCAGCGCAAGCACCCCGTGCCGGTGCTTTTCGTGGTGGATGCGACGCCGTACACCAAAGCGGCAGCGATCGTCCTCGCCGAGGCGCTGCATGCGCTCACGGACAAACCCGGCCGCTTGCAGGCTTCGCAATGGCGCCTCGCACGCCTGGGGAAGGCGGCGGGTCCGGGACGGCCCGCGGCGGCGGCGTTGTCGGCGGACTTGCAGCGCGTGCTTGCCAAGACGCAACGAGAGGTGAGCACGCTTTCGGCGTTGCGGCGCACCCTGCGATCGTTCGGCGCGCGAGGCGGGGTCATTGTCTACATCGCCGACTGGCACTTCGAGGACGACGACGGGCTCGAGGCGATGATTGCCGGGCTCAAGGGGCGCGGCCAGACACTGTCCGTCCTCGGGAGCGAGGCGGCGTTCGAGCACGGCTGGAACACCGGCATTGATGCGTTCGGGCGAGAGCAGCAGCAAGAACAGATCGGACGCGATCCGTTTCGTGGAACGCGCGCGCGGCCGTGGCACGGCGGCGAAACGGCCTATCCGCACGTGCCGTGGCTCTTCGGCGGCACCGGGTGGAAGACCGAGTTCGGCCGCCCGGCCCGCGTCGCGGGGCTCGACAGCCTGCGCGATCTCATGGATCGCAAGGGGCTTCCGGGCGGCAACGGATTCCCGGGCAAGGGCGCGGGCAAAAAACCTGACGAGCGCTGGCCGGAAGACGTGCGCGAGCGGCTCCAGGAAATCGAGGACAAGCAGCCCCGGCGCATGTTTCGCTACCCACTTCCGTCCGCGTTCGGCCCCTACGCGTTGATGCGCGCGGCGGCAGAGACCGGCGGCAAGTACGTCTTGTGGCCGTGGAACGCCGGTGGCCGAGCGTTCGTGCGCTACGACTACACGCGCTGCGACCGGTTCGCGCCCGACCTGCGCTCACGCACCGCGATCCTGCGCGACATCAACCGCCGCTCGCTGGCCCGCGCGCTCGGCCGCGCCTGGCACATCCTCGCCGACGCCGACATCGCCGAACTCACCTGCCCTCTGGCGCCGAACCTGGCCTCCTCGCGCGAGATCGCGCCGACGTTTCGCACCAACCGGCTCCCGTTCGCGTGGCCGACCCGCGCACAGCACACCGAGTTTCTCCGCCGTGCCGGCAAGATGCGCGACGCGGCCAACCGCGCGCTCAAGATTCTGTTCAAGGCGATCCGCGGTGCCGGCGAGCCGGACAACCCTGTCGATCGTCGCTATCTCGCGGACGCACACCTGGTCGCCCAGATCGCACTCACGCAGTCGTTCTCGCTCGGTGAGGCACTCGCCGCAGCCAAGAAGCTGCCTAAGAACGCGTTCAAGGACAAGGACACGTTTCCCGGCCTGGCACCGGTGGTGTGGATTCCGCCGACGCCGCAAGATGAAACCCCCACCGCGCGCCACGACCGAATCGCCCAAAAAAAGCGCGGCGCCCGGGTGCTCGCTGACCGCGTCCGGTACCTGAAGCGATACCGTCGCACGCCGTTCGGCGAAATCGTGCGCCGCAACGAAGTGAACACCTACGAGCTGACGCGCCGCAAGAAGTTGAAGCCGTCCCGCGGCAACGGCCCGCCCGGCACGCCGGCGTTCTCGGACAACGACCCGACACCGGCTCCGGCCACACCGCCGGCGGGCGGAGGCTCAGCGGGAGGCGGCCCCACGTCCGGCGGCTAGCCGGATAGACATCGCCGTCCGTTTGCTTTCAGTCCTACTAGCGAAAATCCGCTCAGCGGATTTTCGTTTCACCGGTCCAGCACCGCACGCAGGGCCCCTTCTATGTGAGGGTGCTTGAACGCGTACCCGGTTTGCATCAGACGCTCCGGCGTCACGTTCTGGCCCTGGAGCAGCAGCTCTCGGCCCATTTCACCGAAGACGAGACTCGCGACCGGGGCAGGCAGGGGCAGAATCGTCGGGCGGATCAGCACCTTGCCGAGCATCTTCGTGAACGTGCGGTTCGTGACCGGATTGGGGGCCGTAACGTTGACCGGACCGCGGATCGCTTCGTCTTTGAGGCAATGCACGATGGCGCCGACCACGTCGTCGAGAGTGATCCAGCTCATGAACTGGTCGCCACTGCCGAGCCGGCCGCCAAGGCCGAGCTTGAAGGGCCGCAGCATTTGCTTCAGCGCACCGCCGTCCTTGGCCAGGATCAGGCCAAGCCGCAGCTTGACGACTCGCGTGGCATCCGCCGCGGTGTCCGCCGCCGCCTCCCAGGCCTTGCACACCTCCGCCAAAAAACCCTCGCCGGGCTCGGCGTACTCGCGCATGACTTCGCCATAACGGTTGCCGTACCAGCCGACGGCCGAGGCGCTGGCGAACACGCGCGGCGGGTTCTTGCAGTTCGCGACGGTCTTCGCGATCAGCTCGGTGCCGCGGACCCGACTCTCGAGGACGCGCTTCTTCTTCTCCGGGTTCCAGCGGCCTGCAATGGCCTCGCCTGCCAGGTGCACCACCGCATCGGCCCCCTCAAACGCGGTCGCATCGATAAGGCCGGTGCCGACATCCCAACTCGCCTCGCCCTCCTGGGGTGTTCGCGGCGGACGGACCATCCGCACGACCGCATGGCCCTCCGCGGCCAGTCTGGAGCAAAGGGCCCGGCCGACAAGGCCGCTGGCACCCGTGAGAACTACGCGCATCCCGGAAAGGTACGCGCGAAATCGGGCGCCGCCGAATATCCGGGCGGAGTTCGCTATAAAGCGGGTGCCATGATCTCCCGACTCTCCGCCTCCGTCCGTTTCTCCCTACTGCTGGCCGTCGTCCTGCTGAGCCTGGTCGGCGCGCTGTTCCTGCTCGACATCATGGAGGGCCCGTTGGCAAAGGACGCCGCCCTCAAGGTGGTCTACGTCTGCGCCGTCGTCGCCGCCCTGGGTGCCGTAACCGGGATGATCTCCTCCCCCGGTTCCAAGAAGTAGACAGGACCCGGCTACGCTCCGTCCGAACGGGACCGCGTCCGCGCAGGTCAGCGCCCGGTCGCCTTGGAATGAAGCGCGGCCCCGTCGCGACGGGGAACGGAAGAGAGCTGATCGCGGTACAGGACGGCAAGAGTGCGTGGGCGACAGCCGTGCGGAAGAACTCGACCTCAGCGCGCGAGCGAGGCCGGAGGCATCGCCGTCCGTACGCCTGAGTCGGAGGTTCTACGGGCTTGGCCCCTGCGCGATAATCGAGGGCATGGCGCACGACTGGAAGAGTCGGCTGGCTGACGTCGTCGAGAACATGCGGGAGATCAGCATGCAAACTGATCCCCAAGAGATGGTGCGGGGCTACACGGCGCGACTGCGGCGGTGGCATCCGACCGATGGCTTTTTATCCATCAGCCGGCGAGACACCAAGCCCGGTTTCTACCGCATCGCGCGGTCCCATCTTTGGGGCGGCGAACGGAACCCCTGGACGGAGCGGGACAAGCTTCCGGTGCTGCGCGGCGGTCTGATCGGGGAGCTACTCACGGGCAACGAGCCGCGCGTCATCGACGACCTGCATGTCGCGGACGACGACCCGGCGCGCGAGTACTTTGCGAACATGCGGTCGGCGCTCGCGATTCCGATCTATGACCGCGGCGAGGCGCTCAATCTCGTCATCCAGATGCAGCGCAAGCCCGCGGGTTTCGACCCCGAGCAGCTTCCGTGGATCGTATGGCAGTCCAACCTGTTTGGGCGCGCGACACACAACCTCGTGGTCTCCCGGCAGCTCGAAACGGCGAACCGGGAACTCGAACGCGAAGCCCGCGAGATCGCAGACATCCAGAACTCGCTGCTGCCCTCCACCCTCCCGACGCCCTCCCACCTCAAGCTCGCGGCTCATTACGCCGCGTCGACCTATGCCGGAGGCGATTACTACGACTTCTTCGAACTCCCCGGCGATCGCCTCGGCATCCTGATCGCCGATGTCTGCGGACACGGTACGCCGGCGGCCGTCCTCATGGCCGTCACCCATGCGATCGCCCACAGTTTTGCCGCCGACCACGACCGGCCCGGCGCACTGTTGCAACGGATTTCCGAGACCCTGGCCGCCCGCTACACGCGCCGGCGCGCGACGTTCGTCACCGCGTGCTACGGGGTGTACGACGGCAAGAACCGCTCGTTTCGATACGCGCTCGCGGGCCACCCGCCGCCGCGACTCAAGCGCTGCGACAACCAGACGCTCGAGGCCCTCGACGGCTCGCGCCACCCGCCGCTCGGCCTGTTCCCCGAAACCGAGATCGCCGAAGCGGAGGTACGGCTGCGGCCGGGCGACCAACTGGTGTTTTACACCGACGGCGTCACCGAGGCCCGCCGCCACGATGGCGAGCTGTTCGGTGTCGCGCGGATCGATCAGGCGCTCGCCCACTGCGACGTCAGCGCGCGCGGCTTGTGCGATACGCTCGTCGCCGCCGTGGGCGAATGGACCGGCGCACGGCCTCAGGACGACGACATCACGCTGGTCGTCGCGAAGGTTCTCTGATGAACGACGCCATCGCTCTCGTCCCGATCGACCGGGACGCCATACCGCGTGGATTCCGCAGATCGCGGCCCGACATGGTTGCCACCGCGTGCTCGGAAAACTCGGGGTTCACGACGCCGGGACGCCGGACCACCCGAATGACGGCCCGGTCCGCGAGCTGCAGTTGACCGCGACGACCGACGCCCCACCCGTCATCGGGCCTTTTCAAACACCTGCACGTGCGAAAGGCCCAACTGGCCCGAACGCGTGTGATGCGGGATAAAAAACGGCAAGCGCACCGCGCGCCTGCACTCAAACCCCGACGCCTGAAGATGCGCGCGCAGCGTGTCGGCGCCGCGGACCGGCTCCCCGTCCCGTTCGAATCCGCCGAGCCACTCCTCGGGCGGGGTAAACGTCGCCAGCCACGTGAACGGCGACCCCACGACGAGGCATCCGCCCGAAGCCGTAACGCGCGCCAGTTCACCCAGCGCACGCCGTGGGTCGGGCACGCGGTCCACGAGATTGAGGGCCACCACCGTCGCGAACGTCGCGCTGGGAAACGGAAGATGCAACGCGTCCGCAGGTGCGAAGTAGGCATCGGACGTACGCGTACGGACGGCGATGTCTTCGGACTTGAAGAGCCGACCCTCGACCTGGACCCGGTAGCGCGCACGTCCGGTCGTCTTGACCTGTGCGGCGGCCCGAATCAGCGCGCGCGACAGGTCGATGCCGACGGCGGCCCGGTGGTCGCGAGCAAGGTCAAACGTCACGCGGCCTGTCGCGGCACCGACGTCCAGCGCGAGACCGTCGGGGACCGGACTCCAGAGCGGACGGAGGGCGTAGGGGTAGCGCGCGTCGAGGCCCGGGACACCATCGCCCAGGAGATCTCTCAGCGGGTCGCCATCCGGGTAGTGAAAGGCGAGGTACTCGTCCACCGTTGTGTCGAGCTCGTAGTAGCCCCTTTGGTCCGCGGAATCGGGAACGTCGTCGATCTGTCCTCCGCCGGGTCGTTGCGCCATGCCTAGCCCGCATTATTCACGACCACGCGTGTTCTGGCCGCCATATCGCCGATCTCTTCGTCGTCGTTCCTCGACCTCGACGATCTGTCCTCGCCCAGAACGAGCACCCGGAATGCTCGAACGGCGCCGTTGCCGCCCAAGGACCACTCTTACGCGCACACATCAGTCCGATGCTCCGCGCGGCCTTGGGAGGTTATCAGGACGGCTTACAATGGGCCGCGTGAGCAGAACGGTTGTCTTGGGCGTTACCGGCTCGATCGCGGCATTTCGAGCCGCAGATCTGTGCTCGGCCCTCCGCAAGGACGGCTTTGAAATGCGGGTCTGCATGACCCGCTGGGCCCGCGAGTTCGTGGGCGACCTGACCTTCACGACGCTCTCGAACAACCCCGTGATCACCGACGACAACATCGGCGACTTCGCGGACCGGCCGGAGCATCTCGCGCTGGGCGACCTCGCCGACCTGTTCGTGGTCGCGCCCGCGACGGCCAACATCCTCGGCAAGATGGCCCACGGCGTCGCGGACGACATCGTCTCCACGACCTACCTGTCCGTTCAATGCCCGGTCCTCGTCGCCCCGGCGATGAACACCCGCATGTGGGAGCACCCGGCCGTTCGCGAAAACATCGCCGTCCTTGGGCGACGTGGCGTTCGGATCGTCGAGCCCGACGAGGGCGTACTCGCCTGCGGCGACATCGGCACCGGACGCCTCGCTGCGACCGAGTCGATCCTCGCCGCCATCGACGAGTGCCTCTCGTGAAGGTCATCGTCACCGCCGGTCCGACGCGCGAACCGCTCGACCCCGTCCGTTTCCTGTCGAATCGATCCACCGGCGCCATGGGTTTCGCGCTGGCCACGGAAACAGCGGCGCGCGGACACACACCGCTGCTGGTGCTCGGCCCGACGGAGCAGCAGCCACCGGTCGATACCGAGGTGTTCGCCGTCGAAACGACCGAGCAAATGCTCGCATGCGTACTCGATCTGTTGCCCGACGCGGGAGCCGCGATTTGCGCGGCGGCGGTGTGCGACTACCGGCCCGCGGCGTTCTCGGCCCAAAAGATCAAGCGCGGCGACGGCGCGTTCTCGCTCGACCTCGTACCCAATCCCGACATCGCGGCGGAGGTCGGGACACGACGCGGCACTCGGCCGCTGGCCGTGTTCGCGCTGGAGACCGACAACGGGGTCAAGAACGCGGCGGCCAAGCTCGCGCGCAAGAACGCCGACGTCTGCGTGCTCAACGAGCCGGCCGCCATCGGGGCCGACCGCGCCTCGTTTCGGCTTGTGTTTCGCGACGGCGAACACCGCGACGTGGGCGAGATCACCAAGGCCGAGTTGGCCGGCGTCCTGCTCGACGCAATGGGAATCACCGGGCCCACAGCCTAGTATCTGAGCCACAATGCGGGACAAGGTCGCTCTCGGCTACCTGCTGGCGTTTTTGTCCGCGCTCACGGGCGCGGTCCGCTACAACCTCGCGGTTTTCGCGCACGACGCCCACGGCTTCGAATACGTCTCCTTTTTGGCCTTTGCGCTGATTGTGGGACTCGTCTGCAGCACCGGCCACGTGCTTGCGACGCGCGGCCCGAGCGGCTTCGTTCCGCTGCGCGGTCGCTGGAAACAGGCACTGCTCTACGGCGTGCTCATGGCCTGGGGCACCCTCTCCAGCTTTCTCGCGCTGAACTATCTCAACGAGACGGTCGTCGTAAGCCTGGCGCAGTCCAACATCCTCTTCACGATCATCCTGGCGGTGTGGCTGCTCGGCGAACGCTTCACGCGGCTGGAGTGGCTCGCGACCACGGTCATTCTCGCGGGCTGGTTTTTTCTCCGGCCGTGGCAGGGCGGCGGTCAGGTCATCGGGTTCGTGATCGTCGCCTCCGGCATGCTGTCGAGCGCGTTCTCGACCGTCGTGGCCAAGCGCGGCGTCGCGGGCATCGCCCCCGAAGTGCTGATGGTGTGGCGCAACGCCGTCGCCCTCGTCGTGACCGGCATCTACGTCTTCAACAAGAATCCCGTGCCACACTGGAACGCGGCGACGCTCATCGCCGGGATCGCCATGGGCATCACCGGGCCGTACCTCCACGGCCTGTTTTTTCTGCAGGCGTTGCGCCACATCGACGCGGCGAAGGCCGCCCTGACCAACCGAATCCAGCCCGCCATCGTGTTCGTCTTGTCGTGGCTGCTGCTCAACAAGCTTCCCGGCCAAGACGAAATCATGAGCGCGATGCTGGTGGTCGTGGGCGCCTTCCTCCTCGCCCTGGCCTCCCGCCGCCGCTGAACGCAGTGGCCCGGCCCCGCCGCCACCCCCGCCCCGCTTTTTTAGCTTTGGCCCGTGGCCTTTTCGTGCGGCGCGCCGCGCCCCCCGATTCCCTCCCCCGCATGCTGTATGTTGTGGCACAATCGTAGGTAGTACACCGGTTGTTGGGGTACACCGTGAGGACATTCCCGTGAGGACATTCCTGCCGATCAAGGGCCCGGGTGGCCGTTATCTAACCCCGCGCGAAAAAGTCGCCCTGCTGATCCTGGGGATCACGCTGGCGCTGTGCGTGCTGACCGTGCTTGCCGGGGATCGGGCCTACGCCCCAGACCAGGGGCTCAATCCGATCTCGTCGTTCGCGGCGTGGCTGGCACAGACTTTCGGCGGCGGCATCATCGCCCTGTACGCGCTCGTTCTGGTCTGGTCGGGGCTGATCTACTTCAAGGGCGAAAACGTCGTCCGGGTCGGTCCACTACCCGGGCGCCTGTTCGCCGCGATGTGCGTGACCATCGGCATATCCGGTCTGCTGGGTATCCCGGGTCTCGTGACCGCGGGCGCACTCGGTACGACGGTCGGCGGCGCGATCGGTAACACCTTCGGCGCGACCCTAGGCTTCCCGATCCTGATTCTGCTCCTCATGCTCGGCGCGCATCTCGCCGGGCAGGGTGCGTGGTCGGCAATGCGCGGACCCGCGATGGCGGCGGCGGGCATTCCCGGAGTCAGTTTGGGGGGGGGCGCGGGCTTCGGCATTGAGGCGGCCACCGGCCGATTCCACACCGACACACCGCTCCCGGACGACGGCGATCCGACCGCCGACGAGCGCACGCTCGCCGTGATCCAGGCTGTCGAGGAAATCGAGCGGTCCCAAGGCGTGACGATTGTCGATGTCGACCGGCCGAGCATCGGCGAGGAGGTCGAAGCGGCTCCGGAACCGGCGGAGGACACCGAAGAGGCGGAGGTACAGCGCGGTCTGCAACAGGTCGCCGACGTCCTGGCGGGCCCGCCCCCCGCACCCCCCATGGACAACGAGTGCACCGACGACGAATGCATCGATGTCGAGGAGTATCGCGATCGGGAAGAACCCGAGGATACGGCGGACGCGAACGGTGAGGCCTGCGACGGCGAGGACGGCGACGGCGAAACCGAGGCTGCGGAGGCGATCGAGGCGGCGCTGGCCCACGCCGATATCGCGCTTGCCAAAGTCGAAAGCGGCACCGAGGCACCGGACACGGACGAACCGGCGACGGACTACGACGAAGAAACGTACGACCACGACGACGACGAAACCGACGAGTTCGAGCCGCCGGCCAGTGAGGCTTCGGGCAGTGAGGCTTCGGGCAGTGAGATTCCGGACGAAGCGGACGCGATCGACGACGCCGAAGACGCGGAAGAAGAAGACGAAGACGAGGAGATCGAGGCCGAGAGCGACGAAGAGGACGCAGAAGAAGACGCGGAGAATCCCGAAGAGTGGGTCGAAGTCGAGGAGGACTCGGACGAAGATGTCGACTCGGACGAGGTCGATGACGTAGACGAGGACCGTCCCGCCGCCGCCCCCGAGGTCGCAGAAAACGATCCGGCGACCGACAGCACGCAATCGGACGATCCGGCGCGCGACCCGTATGCCCGTGGCGGCCTGCTGGCACACCTCTCGGCAGACCCGACTGCGATCGACGGCGAAGACGCCCAGTACACCGCCTTCGATTGGCGGGGACGCCCCCTGGAGTAGCACCGCCGATCCCGGGCAGCGGAGTACAGCTCTCCCTTCCTCGACCTCGGCGATCTGGCCTCGCGCGAAACAAATTGCCCGCTCCCACGAGGAGGCACTCGTACTTTCCGCGGCGGGTGCCCCGCCGGTAGTGAATATTGCGACAGGATCCGTAGACTACGGACTAGGCGCTGTTTTGAAAAGTCGGCGTAGGCCCGAGGTCGAGCGAGGACAAGTCCAGCAAAGGAGCGCCGCAGGCGAGCGACTGGGCGCAGCCGCAGCCGGCCGAAGCCAGGCGACTTTTCAAACAGTGACTAGGTCCCGACGCTTGAACCTGCCCAATCGCATCACTCTCGGCCGCATGATCCTCGCGGCGGTTCTGTTTGTGATGCTGTCGACGTGGCTGCGGTATCACCCGGCTGGAGGCTGGCGGTGGTACGTCGCTTTCGCTGTCTATCTCGTCACGGTCTTGTCCGATGGCCTCGACGGCTACATCGCCCGCGCGCGAAACCAAGTCACGGCGTTTGGCCGGATCGCCGACCCGTTCGCCGACAAGGTCGTCATTTGCGGGGTCCTCGTGCTCTGCCTCGATCTGGCGCCCACCAGGGCGCTGGCGCCATCCTGGATCGTGATCGTGGTCCTCGCACGCGAGTTTCTCGTCTCGGGCCTGCGCGGCTTCGTCGAAGGCCAGGGCAAGAGCTTCGCGGCGTCGTCAGCCGGAAAAGTCAAGATGGTCGTACAGGCCGTGTACTGCGGCGCGCTGCTGTTTTATCCAGGCCATTTCTGGGCGTGGGTGCACGTGGTCGCCGTCCTTGCCCTCTGGGCCACTCTCGCGATCTCGGTGTATAGCGCACTTCTCTATGTACGAGCTGCAAAGGCGGCTTTGGCGGCCAGCGACGGTCGCTGACACAACTCCCGTTTTCCCTTAGGATTTCGGCTTCCATGGCCAAAACGCGCGAACGAGCCCGCAGCCCCCGCGACCGCTCCCCCCCGCCCCGCATGGCCGGTCTCGGCCTCGTTCAGGTCGCACTCTTCGCCGGCCTGCTCGCCGTCGTGGCCGCGTTTGTGGGCGTGTTCATGGCCGGCGGTGCGGAAGAGCCGGCGTTGCGGGCCAACGCCGACCAGTTGGGCGCAGGCTTGGCGGTCGCGTTCTCGACCCCGGATCCGGCCACGTGGATGGAGGACTACCGCACCACGGGCGCGACGATCCGGTTCCTGAAACGCTTCTACCCCAAACTCGAGTTGGGCGCCGGATCGGACAAGACCCGCCAGAACTGGAACTTCCACCAGCAAAAGGCGAACACGGACCGCATCCACAAGCAGATGCAAAAAATCGCCGCGGGAACCGGCGGGATTCTGCGGGGCGTGATGATCTCGTCGAACAACCAAAAGGAACTCGGCGATCAGGCCTGGGGCGCCAGAATCACGACCAGCCAATTCGCGAAGCAGCGAGCAATCACGCCGGAGGTTTCGTCGGCGCGCATGTCGGCCGCAGCGCCCGGAGGAAGTGCGTTCGCCGGGCGCGTGTATCACCGGCAATACAGAAACCGCACAGGCGACCACATCGGCGACGTTTACGTCGTTCTCTCCGAGGCGGCCGCGCAGCGCCAGGGCGGCTCGGGCATGTGGCTGTTCTTGACCCCCCTGCTCGTCGTGGCCGCCGTCGGCTTTCTGCTCGCCCTCTCGGCGAAGGCCTCCGGAGAACTCAAGGGGCTGGCCCGCGACCTCGACTCGGTCGGACGCGGCAAGCTCGACCAGCGGATCGGCGTGGGCGGCACCGGCGAAGTCGGTCTGGTCCAGCGGACGGCGGACCGCATGGTCAAGAACCTCACCCTGATTCAGACGACGGGCTCGACCGACCTCGACGAGGCAATCGAGAAGGAACTCGACACGGCGCAGCAGATTCACGACAGCCTGCGACCGGCCGACCCGCCGCGCATCCCGGGCTACGAACTCGAAACCCTCTTTCGGGGCGGCCAGGACATCGGCGGCGACTACTACGACTACGTCGAACTCGACGAGAAGCGGATCGCGCTGCTGATCGCGGACTGCTCGCAGAGCCTGCGCGGCGTGCCCGCCGCGATGATCATGGCCATGACGCGGGCCTACCTCCGTGCCGCCATCGACCCCCGCACGCCGCCGGGCGACTGGCTGCGGTCGGTAAACCGCCGCCTCGCCCGCGACCTCAAGTCGGGTATGGCGGTGACGGCGCAGGTCATGGTTGTCGACACGACGACCCACGACGCGATCCTCGTCAGCGCCGGCCACCGGCCCGTCGTGGTGTGGCGCCAGGGCAAGACGGCCACGCTCAATCCGAACGGCATCGCACTCGGCCTCGACATCGGCCCGGTCTTCGACAAGACCCTTGAGGAAAAGAAGTTCTCGTTCAAGAAGAACGACCGGGTCGTGCTCTACACGGACGGCGTGATCTCGGCTTCGAACGACACGGGCGAGCAGTACGGCGAGACCCGCTTCCTCGAGTCGGTCCGCAAGCAGGGCCCGATGAATAGCGCCGCGTTCGTCAACTTCGTCGCCGGCAACATCGACCGCTTCCTGGGCGAAGCCGAACAAAACGACGACATCACCATCATCACGCTCAAGCGGATGAAGTAGTGAACCGAGCCGGAAAAAAGCAAACGGACGGCGATACACCCGGCATCGACCCTTTCGAGGGCTTGGCAGCGTTCCAGCGCCAGATCGAAAAACTCTACTTCGACGCGGACAACGAGCGCGGCTGGGAAAAGACGTTCGTGTGGTTCGTGGAAGAAGTCGGCGAACTCGCCCGGGCGCTGCACCGCAACGACCAGGAAAACCTGGCCGAAGAATTCGCCGACGTCGCCGCCTGGCTCGTGAGCCTGGCCTCCCTAAGAGGAGTCGACATGGCCGAGGCCGCCAAAAAGTACGACAAGCCGCACAACTGACATGTCTTGTAACGCGTGGGGAACCTGGGATTGGGACACCATGAGGATTCTCGCGACGTTGGATCGTTACGAGATTCCGTGGCTCGACCACCCGTACGTCTATCCGGCCGCGGCACGATTGAGCCTGTTTCGCTCCCCCATCGACTGGGCCATGGCAATCGAGGTGTTCGGATACAACCCGTATCGAGGCGTTCCTGACGTATCCATCGACACATTCGCCAGCGGATTCCCCGACACGCCGCGTCCGGTGGGGCTCATTTCTCGGATGACGCACGCCCTCGCACGATGGCGGTCGGACGAAACACCGCACCACCGGGTCCGATGGACAAGTCCCTTCGAGGACGGTGCCTGGCATGCCTGCGAGGTACTCCGAGAAAGCGAGGTTCCTATCCAGGCGTACCCGGGCTGATCGTTCGACGGCGCGCCGTCCGTACGCCCCTCATACTCATACTAGCGGTTCTTCGGTTTTGGCTTCGGCTTGGGGCGCATCTGGATATCGAAGGTTGTCGTGCGACCCGGCTGGATCTCGACATCGAAGTTGTCCACGACCCACTTGTTGGAGTGCGCCTGGATCTTGGCCGGCCCCGAACGGAGCGCGCCGGATATCGAGTAGCCCTGGGCATCGGTTTGCCGCACCCAGCCGAGCCAGCCGTTGTTCGCCGGATCGCGAATGTAGAAGTAGACCCCCTTGAGCGGTTGGCCCTGGTCGTCCGTCACGCGGAAGGCGATCTTGCCCGTCGGCACGAGCTGGAGATCCTGAACCACCATCTCCTGGCTGGCGACCGTGACCTGCGCGCGCGCGGAACCGCGCGAGCCCATGTTGAACTGGAGCACATATGTGCCCGGCGCAAGGCCCTGGATGAAGTATCGACCGCGGCTGTCCGCGTAGTCGCTGCCGCCGAGCAGCCATTCGTTAGCCGCACGCTTTTCACCCGGCGCGCGATACATCGTGGCGCGCACCGATCGGTGCGACAGCGGCTTTCCGTCGGCGCCGCGGAGCGTGCCCTTGATGCCGCCGCCGGTCTCGAGCACCACGAAGAGTTCCTGCGGCGCGACGTTCGCTTCCACGACCACGTCGCTGATCGTGGTCGGGGCGTGACCGGGCGCCTTGAACGTGACCATGTAGGTGCCTTCGTTCACGGGTCGCTCGAACGCCCCATCCGGCGACCGCACCTGGCCGGACCAATGCGTTCCGCCCCGGCTGCGCCGGCCCGGCGTGCGCTGCGGCTGAATCTGGACCTGGAACTTCTCCTGGGACTGTCCGCTCAGGACGCTCGTGACGCGCGCGCGCAGCACCTGCGTCGGCTTGAGCTTGAGCTCGACGCCCGTGGTGCCCGCGGGGATGTCTTTCGCCGGCTCCGGATTGCCGAAGCTGGACCACGCCTGGATGTCGTAGCTGCCGTCCTTGAGACCGCCGAGCTTGAAACGGCCGAGACTGTCCGTGGTCGTGTAGCGCCACGTCTTGTCCGGCGTGTTCTTCGGGCCGGTCGCGTACACGGTCGCGCCTGGGATCGGCTCGCCGGTCTTGCTGGTGAACACACCTTCGATGACCTGGCCCGCGAAGCTGATGATGATGCCCGTCAGTCGCTGGCCGTCCACACCTTCGATCGTGGTGCCGGACCATCCGTACGTTTCGTGCCACGCGTTCAGATAGAGCTTGCCGGGGACCGCGCCCTTCAGCACGAACTTCCCGTTCTGGTCCGTGTACCACGTCGGGTTCTCCCACCAGATGTAGTTCTTGGCCCACTTGTAGCCCTTGATCTGGCCCCACCCTTTTTGCAGCGAGACCTGGATCGACGGAATGGGCCGGTCCTGCGTGTCGCGGACTACACCTTCCACCGTCACGCCGTGCTTGAGTTCGACGACGATGTCGGACGGCGCGGGGCCGCCGACCGGGATCTCGATCGTGCCCTTCTCGCCGGGCGCATGCTCGGTGTGAAAGGCGACGACGGCGACCGTGCCAGGGAGTACGGAATCAAAGGTGAACTTCCCCTCGGCATCTGCCGTGGTGTAGTTCTTCGTACGGTTGTTCGCCGCGCGCTTGAAACCCGGCGCGTACTTGATGCGGTGCAGGTAGACCCGCGCGCCCGCCATGCCGCCCTGCGCCTTCGGGTCCTTGACGATCCCCTCGAGCACGAGCGACGAGTTGAGCTCGAACTCGAGCTTGCCGGTCCCGTCGCTTTGGCGTTGCTGCGGCAGGTACTTTTGCGCGCGCACCGTGAACACGCGGTTCGGGGTCGTGTCGACGTTGGCCAGGGTAAACGTGCCGTCCTCGCCCGTCTCGACGGTCTTGTGCCAGTTTTCCCAGCCTTCGGCGATGACCGCCTTGGCGACCGGCAGCCCGGTCGTTGCGTCCGTCACCTTGCCGTTCAGGGACTTCCCGGGGTCGAGGGCGAAATCGACCTTGTACTCGCCGCCGTGCTTGAGCAGCAGGTTGGTGCGCCCGGAACTGGCAAACCCGTCCGCGACGACCACGACCTCGTTGCCCTGCCAGGTGTTGGTGCTGGCGGGCAGAGGCCACAGCGAGTACTTGCCGTCTTCGTCGGTCTTGGTCTCCTGAAAATACGACCAGTCCTTGACAATGATCCGCGCCCCCGACACCGGCTCGCCGCCATCGCGCGCGGTCACGCGGCCTTCGAGTTTCGAGCCCGCGCCGAGTGGGATTTCGACGAACGCGCCGGGCATCTTGCTGTCGATGCGCCCGACACCGACGCCGGGCTTCACGGCCAGGATGACGTGGTACTTGCGCTCGAGCGGTCCCAGCACAAACGTCCCGTCCTCCTCGGTGCGGACGCGGGACGCGAGGACGAACTGGTATGGATAGCTGCGCCAGTTCCGATAGATCGCGACGACGATCGCGTCGGGGACGGGCTTGTTTTCCTTGTCGATGACCCGACCGCGGATCGCCTTGTCCTGCGGCAGCGACTTGTCGCCGTAGGGAACGACCTCATCGGGCTCGGCCTTCTCCGACTTGGCGGACGCCTCTTTCTCGGGGGCATCGCCGTCCGTCGGCTTTTTGCCCGCTTCGATCCGGGACAGCCCACTCGCGCTGGCGACCGTCGACGAAGTCCCTCGCAGACGGGAATCCTGGTCCGCCCACGGTGAGACCAAAAGCAGGAGCATTCCAGCCGCACCTGCCAGCACAAGCAGGACGACGGCCCATGTGCTTCGGCTGCGCGCTTTTTCACCCGAACCCGTCAACAAGCCCCCCAACGCAGAAGTGTTCCCGAGTGTCCCCGAAGTGTGCCCCGGAGATTGCCGGAAACGTGGATGTCACGCGGCATCGTACCGGGGTGAGACCACCCGCGACTGTCAAAATTCTGTACCGGCTTGCATACCTAGCGACGTGGAGTATTCGTTCTTGTGGAACAACCCGGTTCCTCTTGTCCCAAATGCTCTAGTTGTCCAAATGTCCACGGGCCTCTCCCACTGGCCCAACCCAACCCAACTTCCCGACTCCGCCGGGCCGTCCCAATCTGGGGCGGCCCGCGCCCTTTTCTGGGGTGCTGCGCGGCCTCCGGCCCCCGCCCCCCTCCGCTACACAACCTGTTCGCGGGCGGCACCTTCTTCGCTGCGCCTTCTTCACGGGCCGGGTAATCTGGCGCGATGGTCGCCCTCGACGTTCTCCGTTCCCTCTGCAAGCGCCGGGGCTTCGTGTTCCAGGCCTCCGAAATCTACGGCGGCTTCGAATCCACGTGGGATTTCGGGCCCCTCGGCGTGGAGCTGAAGCGCCGGATCGCGGACGCCTGGTGGCGGGACATGGTCGTCTCGCGCGAGGACATCGTCGGGATCGACTCGGCCATCCTCCAGTCGCCAAAGGTCTGGGACACATCCGGGCACGTGTCCGGGTTCAACGACCCGCTCGTCGACTGCAAGACCTGCCAGGGGCGGTTTCGCGCCGATCAGCTCCAGGAGTCGGCATGCCCGCGCAAGCCGAGCAAGCATCCGGGCGAGCACGGCGACTGCGACCTGACCGAGCCGCGCCAGTTCAACATGATGTTTAAGACCCGGGTCGGCCCGGTCGAGGACAGCGCGGCGATCGCCTACCTGCGGCCCGAGACGGCGCAGGGTATCTTCACGAACTTCCTCAACGTCCAGCAGTCGATGCGGCTCAAGCTGCCGTTCGGCATCGCGCAGATCGGCAAGTCGTTTCGCAACGAGATCGTCACCGGCAACTTCTTCTTCCGGACGCGCGAGTTCGAGCAGATGGAAATGGAGTACTTCTGCCGTCCCGAGCAGGCCGCTGACCTGTACGGCTACTGGATCAAGGAGCGGCTCAACTGGTACCACTCGATCGGCATCAGCCCCGACAACCTGCGCGCCGAGGAGCACGCCGAAAAAGACCTCGCCCACTACGCCGCCGCCTGCACCGACATCGAATACCGGTATCCGTGGGGCTGGGGCGAGCTCGAGGGCATCGCCAACCGGACCGACTTCGACCTGAACGCCCACGCGCAGGCGACCGGCAAGAAGCTTCAGTGGATGGATCCGCAGACCAACGAGTGGATCACCCCGCACGTCGTCGAGCCGGCCGCGGGCCTGACCCGCACCGTGCTGGTCGCGCTGATGGACGCCTACGACGACGAGACGCTCGAGGACGGCTCGGAGCGCAACGTCTTGCGCTTTCACCCGCGCATCGCGCCGGTCACGCTGGCGGTCTTCCCGCTGGTCAAAAAGGAAGGCATGCCGGAAAAGGCGCGCGAGATCCTCAAGCGCTATCTCGACCGCTTCCCGTGCCTGTACGACGCGGGCGGCGCCATCGGCCGCCGCTATCGTCGCCAGGACGAAATCGGCACTCCGTTCTGCGCCACCGTCGATGGCCAAACCCTCGAAGACGGCACGGTCACCCTCCGCGACCGCGACACGATGAAACAGGATCGCGTGAAGATCGAGGCGCTCGGCGACCACATCGACGAAGCATCGCGGCGCTAGCGCGACGACCGGAACACAGCAAACGGACGGCGATTTCTGCGAGCTGCACGCGCCGCCCCGGTGGGTTCGAGAGCGAGTTCTGGGTTGAACGACCCTCTGCCAGCCGCGCAACGCCGCCCCCCGGTGGGTTCGAGAGCGAGTTCTGGGTTGAACGACCCTCTGCCAGCCGCGCAACGCCGCCCCCCCGGTGGGTTCGAGAGCGAGTTCTGGGTTGACCCTCCATACCGAGCCGGGATCAGAAGGATGATTCTAGCCCGCTGGCAGCCCAAGATGGAACCCGACGATCTCCCGTAATCCCTTTTCAAACAAGGAGTTGCGTCGTCAAGCCTCCTCCAAAACCATCCCTTTGATCCCGGCTCGGTACGGGCTGCCAGCAGAACGTCCACCCACATTGGTGCGTTCGCCAGCGAGGGGATCCGCCCAACCCTGCGCGAGCGGGGGGCGCGCGCCGACGAGGTTCGGAGCCTGCCCCCGCGCCCCCCGCCGAACCGGAATACCGGTCCGCGGGATCAGGGTCTGCATGAGACAAGCCTTGCTGCCTCTGCTTTCGCTTCTGCTTGCCGCGGTTGGCTGCGCGGCGCCCGGGGTTCACCATCGCGGCTGGATTGGCGGTGAGACGGTCCGTGTACGCACACCGGCTGGCGACCGCGCGGTGCTGCTCACGCGCGTACCCGCGGGATCTCCGAGCGCACGCGCCGGACTTCGCGAAGGCGACGTGGTACTCGCCATCGATCGCGAGCGCGTGAAGCGACCGCGCGACCTGCGCCGCCAGATCGAACGCCGCGACGAGGGCGCGAACGTTGCGATCCGCTACCGCCGCGGCAAGCGCGAGGAACTCGCCCTCGTCAAGGTCGGGCGCGAGAGCTGGGAGCGCCTGCGCATCCTCCACGTCGGACTGCGCTTCAGCCCGCGCCTGGATCTGTGGCCCTTCGACGACGGGCATCGACATCCTCGGCCTGATCCGCTTCAAGAAACACCGCCGCCGCCACGACCTGACCGAGGCGACGCGAGCATACAGCGGCCAAAAAGACCAGGAGCAGCTCAAACTGTTCGTGCTCCCGATCGGATTCGCCTTTGGCAAGACCATCCTGGAACAGCGCTAGTGTTAATCCATGCGCTCGGGTCATTCTCCGCCATGGGAAACCGTCGCGGACTCGCACAAGGCGCACCCTCCGGGAAACCCAGGAGCCGTTTGTCCGGGATCGCACGCAGCAATCGTCGCCGACCCGATATCCTCTTCCAGCGTCAGGGCGGGAACGGTCACGGTGATGTTGCTGGAATCGATGAAGGAGTAGCTCGCCGTGTAGGTGTTGTTGCCCGCGGTGACCAGCTTCACCGTCATGTTTGTCGAGAAGTTTTGGCCAAACAGCTGAATCGTAGCGCCTTCGTCGTAGCGCCAGATTTGTGGCGTCACCTCGATAACCTGGGGCGATTTCTCTACGACCTTGGCGAACACGGTCGGAGCCCCGACATTGGTAAATCGGATCTGGATTTCCTCGGTGTTCGCCAGCGGCGAGGTCAACGTTGCGGTTTCCGCCAGGCCCGATACAAAGGTCCAAGACCCAAGAAGCACCGTCGGATCGCCGGACGGATCAAGACGATAGAACTCCACTGTCCTGCCGGTCTCCCCGATGACCAACACCTCCGTCTGGCCATCGTAAGGCGTCCCAAGTATCACAGGTACGGTGATCATAGGTTCTGTCAACACCACCGTATCCGCCACGCCATCGCCGTTCGCGTCGGTCAGGACGACACGAAGTTCGCGTTCGACCGGATTGCCCGGCGTTCTCTTCCCCATGATCGCGTTCAGGACGCCGGGCTCATTGCCTTTGAACAGTTGTTCAACACTCTTCAGGTCGGAGTGGTCATCTGACATCGCGAACGGAACGGTCTCCAGCGTATCGGGCCAACCATCTCCGTCGGTGTCATCGGCGCGAAGGACATCCTGACATCGGGCGTCCAGCAGATAGAAGTCCGGTCCATCCTCGGCCGTGAGCTGCGTCACATACATCTCGTTCGAGCCCGAGTCGAGAAGTTGCAATTCCGTTCCGCTGTCCGGTGCACCGTCTCCGTCGGAATCGTGGTACCGGACGAGAACAAACCTTCCCGACGCATCCACGGTAGAGACGAGGAGGTATGTCGTGTCGTCGATCTCCCGCTTAAGGACCGCCAAGACGCCCGTGCCGGGAACCGTGAGAATCTCCTCGCCATTGCCGACTTTGTCCGTAAGGAGGATCTCGTTCTTATCGGATCTCGCGAAGTAGTTCCAGTTCGTCGTTTCCGAGGCTTGATAAGAGCCGGCTATCGCTTTGTCGGGAGGCTGGGTGAGCAGCACCTGGCTTTGCGCGCGAATCACGGGGGAAGATCCGGCATGCGAACAGGATACGGCCAGAACAATGACAGTGCCAATTACTGTCCTTATGACGTTGTTCATCATTACGGTCTCTACTTTCCGGGAGGCTTCCGCCTGTCCTTGGGATCCGCCTGTGCGTTGTAGGCAACAAGTGCGTTCTTGCCATCGGTCGCGCACTTCAGGAGGGTTTGGTACCAATCCCACAGCGGATCCCCGTTCTTCGGAACCGCGCCGTCTGCCTTAGCTTTGGCCAGTTTTGTGCAAAGGTCACCGAGGCCGGGCGCGCACCGGGGTTCGCCCCTGTTCGGGGCTGAGATGGAATCGCCGTCCGTTTGCCGTCTCAGAGGATTGCCCGCAGCACGAGCACATAGGCGGACCCGATCAGGAGTTGCACGAACGCGAACGGGGCCGCGGTCTTCATGAAGCCCAGGAACGTGATCTTGATGCCTTCACGTTTCATCAGGGTTACGCCGACGACGATCGCGGCCGAGCCGATCGGGGTGACGTTACCGCCCAGGTTGCCGCCGATGATGCCCGCCCAGTAGATGTCTTCCGGCGTGCCGGCCGGCAGCATCTTCGCCAGCATCGCGGCGAGCGGGACGTTGTCGGTCAGGCCGCTCAGGATCCCCGTCACCCAGACCAGGATCGCGGACGCGCCGCCACCCGTGGTATCGACCAGCCACTGGATGCCGTCGCCCATCTTGGCGAGTACGCCGACGTCGGGATGGCCGCAGATGCCGATCAGCACGAACAGGCCGACGAAGAAGAACACGAGCGACCACTCGACCTTGCGCAGCGCTTCGTCCACCGCTTTCGGGCGCAGAACGAGCATGACCGTCGCGCCCAGAAACGCGACGAACTGCAACCCAAGGTCTTCGCTCCGAAACACCGGCAGGTAGCTCTGCAGCGCGAAGAGCAGGATGACGCCGCCGGTCACGAACCACGAGTACTTGAAGAACTGCCGGTCCTCGACGGTTTCCCACTCGTCGAATTCCTGCACGCGCTGGTTGGCCTTGCGGACCGCCTCGGGATCGGTGAGCGGCACGATGCCGAACCGCCTGCGCGCGAGCCAGAGCGTGGCCGCCGACGCGATGACGCAGTACGGCGCGGCGATGACGAAGAAGCGCAGAAACGTGATCCCGGCCGCCTGGCCCAGGATGATGTTGGGTAGCGACGAGATCAGCGTCAGCAGTCCGCCGACGTTGGTCAAGAACGCCTCGACGAGCAGGAACGGGCGCGCATCCATGTCGAGCCGCTTGCACGCGACCACGGTGAGCGACCCGATGATGATCATCGCGGTCACGTTGTTCAAGAACGCGGAGAAGACCAGGGTGAGTACGCCGAGCAACAGGAGCAGACGCCACGGATC
This sequence comes from Planctomycetota bacterium, assembly GCA_021776735.1. Classification (GTDB taxonomy): domain Bacteria; phylum Planctomycetota; class PLA2; order PLA2; family PLA2; genus JAJFFH01. Next base: position 58,730 of record JAJFFH010000044.1, read on the forward strand.
ACCGCGCGACAGCTTCAGGATCCGGATCGCGGACCACGTGAAGATGCCTGAGCGCGCCGCGATCTCGACAAAAATCGAGCTGCCGATGATGACCCCGAGCGTCGGCCACTCGATCAGGTTGACGGGTGCCGGAATGTGATGCCCGCCACCGCCGTGGCCAAACGAAACGCCCCACGCGATCGCGGCGAACAGGCCGATGCCGGCCACGACGAGCGCCAGCACCGCCTTGGGCAAAACCTCGAACGCGAGTCCGAGCAGGGTCGCCAGCAGGAGGGCGCCGAAAAACAAGGTGATCATGACGCGGGTCTCCGGCTAGAGCGCGAGAACGGGCAGACCCGGAATCCGGCGAATGATCTCGTAGGCCCGCGATTCCAGGAATTCGGTATGGGAGGTGGCGGAACCCACGATCAGCAGCGTGCAGTCCTTCGCCTCCTCGGGCACGATGTCGAACGGATCGCCCATGCGCACGGCGGCATCGACGTCGAACGACGCGTCTTCCGCGGTTCGAACGGCGCCGCGCAGCAGGTGATCCATCCGCGTCTCGATCGCGGAGCGCAGTTCTTCGGCACCCGCCTTGGAATCGATGCCGGGGGCCACCTCGAGCGCCTCGCTGATTTCCTTGAGCCGCTCCTCCTCGACGACATGCAACAGGTGGATGGCGCCGCCCGGTCGGCACAGCGCGAACGCGAACGAAAATTGCTCGATCAGCTCGTGCCGCCCGCCCGGAATCTTCGCTAAAATGGTCTGGAACACCGACCCTTCGGGCACCGACCGCATCAGCAGTGTCGGAATCGACGTCGAGATCAGCAGCGAGTCGATGAAGCGGCCCAGGGTCTCCGCTTCCGCGCTCTCGTCACAGAGATGGAGGGGGGCGGGGGCCACAATGAGCGACGGTTTTTCCTCGTCCACAATCTGGCCGAGGTGTGCGGCGAGGTCGCCCTCCACAAGCCTCCGCTCGTCGCCCGCGACCTGCTCCATGATCGCCTGCGCCTTGTCCGCATGGCGGTGGTCGGAAGGATGCAGCAAAAAGCGCACGGACACCGTGGCTCCGAACCGCTCCTTGAGTTCGCGACCGACCTCGCCGCACGCAACCGCGCGCTCCGAAAAATCGGCGAGCACGACCACGTCCTTCACGTCGATCTTTTCCACCTCGATCGTGGGAATGACCGAGCGCTGAAACAGGGATTCGAATTCGTCGAGCTGTCTCTCCCGCATGGCGGAGGATTCTACACGTCATATCCCGCGGACAGGTGCAGTGCACAATCGAGGAGCGGGGCTTGCCAATCTACGGCACATCCGTGGGCTCCGCCTCCTTCGGGTCGATCCCGTATGATCCGCGGCGCAGGGTCTGCAATGTCATGGGTACGCCAATCGCAATCGCGCCGAGGGTCGCGGAGCAAAGAAGCCGGATCAAGAACCCCGGCGTGGAGGCGGCCCGAAGGCAGTAGAACGCGGCCACGACACCGACGACAACCGCCAAGCCCACCACGGCCTTGCCCTGTTGGCGCACGAACCGGTCGCCAACGAGCCGCCTCCCGCACTCTGGACAACGAATCCGCGGGGGCCACAAGGCAAAGAACACGGTCCGAAAACGAATGCCAGCCTGACATGCGGGACAGCGACAGCGCACCTCTTCAGGGTAACGCTGAACAGCGAACATCGCCGTCCGTTCCTGTCGGTACGCGTCCGTCCGTCCGGCCCGCGTCGCGCTACCGGCGGAGGCGCGGCGTCCAGCGTTGGGTCTGGCCGGCGGCCAGCTCAACGTGGAGGGCGTCCCAGCGGCCGTCGGCCATGCGCAGGTAAAGGCTGTGCCCGCCCGCGGGCAGCCTGACGGGCATCGGCCGCAACGTGACCGCGCGATCGACGGTGACGAGCACCGCACCGCGGCCTCCCGGCAACATGACGTACACGCCGTCGATGCGGCCCGACACGTCCACTTCGACGTACGCGATGCGCGGCAGGTCGAACGGGACGCGTCGGGGCTCCTCCGTCGCGGACAAGACGGAAAAGCCTGGCGCGTAGTCCCCCGGGCGGCCCGCGTCGATAACCAACAGCGGAGCGACGCGCGCAGGCGACTCGTCGCGCACGAGCAGCGCGCCGTCCGGACCGGTGCGCACGTGCGCCTTGCCCATCCGCGCCAACTCGTACACCAGCCGCTGACCGCCGCCGGGCGTTTCCAGCGGCTTCACGCGCGGCCACAGGATTCGCGCCCCCGCCCCCCCCAATGGCTTTTTGGCCTCGTCACGCACCGTTCCCGCCCAGTAGCCCGCGGCCACGAGTTCGACGCGACGTGCGGGCGGGACCTCCCCCGCTTCAAGCCCGAACAGGCCGAGGCGCGCCGTGCGAAACCCGGGTGCGCGCACCTCGCCGGTCGCCCGGCCGCTGCGTAGTCCAAGGAGCGACGCATGCCCGGCCGCGTCCGCGAGTACGACGCGCGGCGCGACGCGCAACTCCAGTTGACCGTCGAGGCCCGGCTCCCACACGTGGATCGACGCGAACGGAATCGGCTTGCCGGCGGCGTCGATGACGTGCCAGCGCGCGCCGGCTTGGCGGCTCAGGCGCACGACGTGCTCGAACACGGCGCGCGGAGTCTTGATCCACGATTTTTCCGGGGCGAAGTTGTCGCGCGGCTTGACCGTGATCCGCACCCTGCGTCTCGGCCGCACCCAAAACACCGCGCGCCCGTCGGCGAGCTCGCTCTCGACCCGTGCCTCGCGCCGGTCGTAGATGAGATCGTGGACCTCCACGGTTCCGGCACTCGGCGGATCCGTCACCACCGTCATCCTCACCGCCTTTTCCAGCGTGATCTTGAGACGTCTGGTCTTTCGCTCGCGCACCTTGCCGACGGGAAACACGGGGAGCCACCATCCGTCCGCGGCCCGCACCGACGCCACGACCAACTTGACGTTGGGCGCCACATCCACCGCCGCCTTCCCGTCGCGCAGCCACACCATGCGGTGAAAACCGCCGCCCTCGTCCGCGATCGCAAGTGGCAGTTCGCCCTTGTGTCCGTCCGCCTGCAACTCGATGCGGCCGGGTCGTGACCGGCTCCCCGGCGCGGTGAGGCGCACGCGCACGCGTTTCCTGTCGATTCCGAGTTCGACGGTCTCTTCGGGGTAATCGTCGGTCTCTATGAAAAGCAAGCAGGGGGTCCGGGGGACACCGACGACATAGAGTCCCGCGCCGTCGCCCGGCCTCACCGGGGTATCGCGCACCAGTGCGCCGTGGTGGCCCACATGCCATGCGCCGGCGCTGTTGACCGGATCGATCTGCGCCTTCAGGCGCGCGCCGTCGATGCCCTGCCGACTCGCGGAGTCCCACGCGAGCACGCTTACGTCGCGGCGGGGCCACAGGACGACCTCGCGCTCTGTTCCGGGCCACACGGGCACGCCCGCCCGCAGGAACCCTTCCTTCTGCACGGTCAGATACGCGCCTTCGCCGTCGCTCACGTTCGCCAGTGTTGCGGTGCCATCGGCGCCGGTCCGCACGAACGGCAGATGCACCGCGAGTCCGCGCGGACCGCCGAAACGAACGAGAGCATCCGCCACCGGCAGGCCATCGGGATCGCGCACCCGCACGTTCGCCGGCCGGCCCGGCGGCAGGTGAATCCGCACCGCCTCGCCCCCGGTGAACCGGCGATCGACACGGGACGCGTGGCCGGGCGCCGTCACGACCAGATCGAGTCGCATGCCGCGTGGCGCGGTGAGCGAATGCGTGGCCGGATCCTTCCCGGCGGCGAGTGGACCGAGCAACCGTCCGTCGCGCAGCGCCGCGACCACGCGCACGCCCGGGATGGACTGGCCGCTCGCGTCCACGACTTCGACCGTCGCTGTCGCAGGCGCGGCCAAATCGAGAATCGTGCCGCCCTTGCCCGTGGTGCCTCGCCGTGCGGGCGCGATCGCTTCGAGGTCGCCGACGCGCGCGTGCAAAAACACGCGCCGCGCATCGACGGTCGTCTGGGGTTGCCAGGAAACACGGAATGCGCCGTCCGCCGTCGTCGTCGCCCGTGCGTCGGGCCCGGCGGCGGCCTCGGTCCCGCTTTCATAGAGGGTGACCGTGGCGCCCGCGACGGGCTGGCCGTCGCGACGCACCACGCCCTGATAGTCGCGCGCGACGCGCGGGCGAACGGTATCGAATCCGGGCGGACCGTCCTCGCCGCGGTAGAGCGCAAAGTACAAGACCGCGGTCATCGCCGCGGCAAACACGACGATCGCGGCACCTCTCACGGGCCGATCTCGACGAGTCTTTGCCCCTTGTCCACGGTGTCTTCCATGGCGACGTGGAGCACTTGCACCGTGCCGTCGCGATCGGCGCGAATCTCGTTTTGCATCTTCATCGCTTCAAGAATGAGCAACGCCTGGCCCTTGGCGACGACCGCGCCCTTCTCGACCATGATTTCGCGCACGATGCCAGGCATGACGGCCTTCACGATACTCGGACCCGACGCGACGCGTCCGCGACCGGTCTTTTCCAGTGCGGCATGCGTGCGTTCGTCTTCGACCGTGACGTGGAAGTGGCCCGCACCACCGGACAGCTCGATGCCGTCCTCGTCCTCGTGGAGGTCGAACTCGTAGCTACGCCCATCGACGAGCAGCGTGAAGCACGCCGCCCCGCGAATCTGCCCCAGATCCACCTCGTAGCGCCGTCCGTCCACGGTGATGAAAACATCGCCGTCCTTGGCTTCCAGCTCGCAGAGGTATTCGCGCTCCCCACAGCGTGCAAAGTACTTCATCGCAACCGCTCCGCGCGCGCCGCCTGCACCCACCCGGTGCCCCCGGTTCCGCCCGTGCTTTCGCCGCGATCGATTGCCACCGCGCGCCCGCCGCCTTTTTGGGCGTGCGCGTAGAGCACGGCGGTCAGCACCGGCGGCAGGTCGGCGGGCAAGTCGTTCACGTCTCGAATCGTCTGCCAATCGCTGCTCGCGACGAACTCCTCGAGGTAGGCGGTGTTCGTGTCGCCGGCCAGAAACCGCGAGTCGTCGAGCAGGGCGCGCAGCAGGGGCGCGCATGTCCGAACACCGACGAGACGCATCTCGATCAACGCTCGTTTGAGCCGTGCGACGGCTTCGGAACGCGTCGCGCCATGCACGATGATCTTGCCGACCATGGGGTCGTAAAACAGCGTGATCTCCTGACCGGGAAACAGGCTCGCATCGACGCGCACGCCCGGTCCCTCCGGAAACCGAACCGCCTCGACGCGGCCCGTCTCCGGCAAGAATCCGGCAGCAGGATCCTCGGCCGTGAGACGGACCTCGATCGCGTGCCCGTTCGGGACCAGGTCCGTCTGTTTGAACGGCAGCGCCGCGCCGCCCGCGATCTCGATCTGGAGCCGCACGAGATCGACGCCGTAGACCATCTCGGTCACGGGATGCTCGACCTGGATGCGGGTGTTCACCTCGAGGAAGTAGAACGCGCCGGACTCCTCGACGAGGACCTCCACCGTGCCTGCGTTTCGATAGTCGACCGCGCGCGCCGCCGCGACGGCCGCATCGCCCATGCGCCCGCGCAGCTCCGGGGTGACGAACGGCGACGGCGCCTCCTCGAGCAGTTTTTGATGGCGACGCTGGATCGAGCACTCGCGCTCGCCCAAGTGCACGACGTGGCCGTGCTGGTCCGCGAGGATCTGGATTTCGATGTGCCGCGGCGCCTGCAGAAACTTCTCGACGTAGATCGACCCGTTGCCGAACGCGGAATCGGCCTCCGAGGCGGCCCGCGTGAACGCCGCCTCAACGTCGCCGGACTCCTCGACGATGCGGATGCCCTTGCCCCCGCCCCCCCCTACCGCTTTGAGCATGATGGGATAGCCCATCGCATCCGCGACCGCCCGCGCCTCTCTGGCGTCCGCGGCCGGGCCGTCGCTGCCGGGCAAAACGGGCACCCCCGCGGTCTTCATCGTGGTGCGCGCAACGATCTTGTCGCCGGCCCGCGCGATGGAGCCGGCGGTCGGACCGATGAACGCGAGCCCGGCCGCCTCGACCGACCGCGCGAACTCGGCGTTCTCCGACAAGAATCCGTAGCCGGGATGGATCGAGTCGCAACCGGCCGCCTGCGCGATCTCGAGGATGCGGTCGCCGCGCAGGTAGGACTCGCCCGGCGGCGGCGGGCCGAGGCGATAGGCTTCGTCTGCGCCGCGGACGTGAAGCTCGTGCCGGTCGGCGTCGGAGTAGACGGCGACGGAGCGGAGATCCATGTCGCGCAACGCACGGACGATCCGCAGCGCGATCTCGCCGCGGTTCGCGATCAGGACCTTTTGGATGGCCACGGGGGAAACGTACCAGTCCGCAGCTACAGGGGCCAATCCACAGTTACAGGGGAATGTTGCCGTGTTTTTTGGGCGGGTTGCGATCGACCTTGGTGGCCATGATCTCGAGTGCGCTCACGAGGCGCGGGCGCGTGAACCGCGGCTCGAACACGTCATCGACGTAGCCCAGCTCTGCGGCGAGGAACGGATTCGCGAACTTCTTCTTGTACTCCTCGGTGTAGCGCTCGGTGTCTTCCGCGGTCTTGATCTCACGCCGGAAGATGATCTCGGCCGCGCCCTTCGCGCCCATGACCGCAATCTCGGCCGTCGGCCAGGCGAAGTTGAAGTCGCCGCGGATGTGCTTCGAACTCATCACGTCGTACGCGCCGCCGTAGGCCTTGCGCGTGATCACGGTCAGCTTCGGCACCGTCGCCTCGCAGTACGAGTAGAGCAGCTTCGCGCCGTGCTTGATGATGCCGCCCCACTCCTGGTTCGTGCCCGGCAAAAATCCCGGCACGTCCTCGAAGGTCACCAGCGGCAGGTTGAAACAATCGCAGAAGCGGACGAAGCGCGCCGCCTTGAGCGACGCGTCGATGTCGAGCACCCCGGCGAGATACGCGGGCTGGTTGGCGACGACTCCGATCGGGCGGCCGTTCAGGCGCGCGAAACCGACGACGATGTTACCGGCGTACCCCGCGTGCACTTCCAGGAACGAATCGCGGTCAACGACGCGCGTGACGACCTCCTTGATGTCGTACGGCTTCTCCGGATCGTCGGGCACGATCGAGTCGAGCGCCTCGTCGGTCCGGTTCGGATCGTCGTCGCGCGGTCCGAGCGGCGGATCCTCGCGGTTGTTGAGCGGCAGGTAGCCCAACAAGCGTCGCAGCAGCGCGAGGCAGGCCGCGTCGTCCGCCGCGGTAAAATGCGCGACCCCCGACTTGCCCGCGTGCGCGCTCGCGCCGCCGAGATCCTCAAACGACACTTCCTCGTGCGTGACCGTTTTCACGACGCTCGGGCCGGTCACGAACATATAGCTCGTGTCGGCCACCATGCAGATGAAATCGGTAATCGCGGGCGAGTAGACCGCCCCCCCGGCGCACGGCCCCATCACGGCGCTGATCTGCGGCACGACCCCGGACGCCAGCGTGTTACGCAGGAAGATGTCCGCGTACCCGCCGAGCGACTCGACACCTTCCTGAATGCGCGCGCCGCCCGAGTCGTTGAGCCCGATGACAGGCACGCCCGCCTTCAGCGCGAGGTCCATGACCTTGCAGATCTTTTTCGCGTACGCGCCCGACAGCGAACCGCCGAAGACGGTGAAGTCCTGCGCAAACAAAAACATCGGCCGCCCATCCACGAGCCCGTGGCCGGTCACCACGCCGTCGCCCGGGATGCGCTTGTTCTCCATCCCGAAGTCGTAGCAACGGTGCGTGACGAACGCATCGATTTCGGTGAACGAGCCGGGATCGACGAGAAGGTCGACCCGCTCGCGCGCGGTGAGCTTGCCCTTTTCGTGCTGTTTCTGGATCGCCTTGGGGCCGCCCCCCAGGAGGGAAGCTTCACGACGGCGATGCATTTCGTCGCGGTTTTTCACGCGGGCTTCTCCTTCAGCTCCAGGAGCACGCCGCCGGTTGCGGAAGGATGCAGGAACGCGACGCGGCACCCACCGGCTCCCGGCACCGCTGTTTCGTTGATGAGCCGTACGCCGTCCCCGCGCAATCGCGCAAGCTCCGCGTCGATGTCGTCCACGGCGATCGTCACGTGGTGAATCCCCCCGCCGCGTTTGTCCAGGAACCGCGAAATGGGACTGTCGGGAGCGGTCGGCGCAATAAGTTCGATCCCGCAGGGATACAGGGCGGCACGGACCTTTTGGGTCTCGACAACCTCTTCGACAGGCTCCTGGCCAAGAAGCCGGTCCCAGATCCGGCGCGCAACCAAGAGGTCGGAAACGGCCACGCCAACATGATCGATCCTACGCATCCGTTCATTATGAGGGCGCAGCGATTTTCCGAGGACCGCGCACGGCCGGACCGGTCGAGCCCCCAAGATCACCCGCCGCGATAGCACCCGTTCGAATCCATCGCGTGGCCGCGTCCCCGACTTGTGCACCATAGCCCATCGGGCGACCCCGACCCCGAACCCGAACCCGAACCCGACCCCGAACCCGAACCCGAACCCGAACCCGAACCCGACCCCGACCCCGAACCCGAACCCGACCCCGAACCCGAACCCGAACCCGCAGACGCCGGGATCAACCCGACCTCCGAGCGCGCTGACTCTGAATCAGCCGGGTCAACATCGCGCCGATTCTCTGGGCGTAGGACATGAGTTCGTCTCCCGTTTCTTGGGAGATGATCTCGACGATCGTGGCCAACTCGAGAGCCGCGGCACACTCAAGACACTCCGCCTGCGCGATCGTGTAACGGTACGCCTTATCGGCCGGTTTCCAGCGCCCGCACCCTCGGCGATGGTGAGCACCGTGGCCGTAGCGCAACGCCGCAACTGATCCTTGATCGCTCCGTATCCGCGCGGAAACGAAGCAGCCGATTCTTCGACGCCAGCAAACAGCAAGATCGCGACCCGATAGACATCAAGCCGTTGGTGAGGTGCCAGGGACGATGCCCGGGAAGCCGCGGAGAAGTTGCGGTTGTCGGTCATGGAAGACTCTTTTCGACGGGGAGCGCCTATCGCCCCACGCAAGTGGATAGGGGCGATGGGGCGCTCTCCCGACAGGGGTCCCCCGACAACCGGGATGACCGGGACGGGGCCCAAAAAATCCGCGGAGAAGTTGCGGTTGTCGGTCATAGAAGACTCCTTTCGACGGGGAGCGCCTATCGCCCCACGCACGTGGATAGGGGCGATGGGCGCTCTCCCGACAGGAGCCCCCGACAACCGATCCGCCCGCGAGTCCGACGGCCAAACGACCGAACCCGTTCGCGTTCACGAACGACGTTCACGTTCACGTAGCGCTTGCTAGATACGCGGGAGTCGATCACACGAACGACCCGCGACGGAGTCGCGACCCGACCCCCGACCCCCGACCCCCGACCCCCGACCCCCGGCCCTCGAACCGGCCCTCGAACCGGAACCCGAACCGGAACCCGAACCGGAACCCGAACCCGAACCGGAACCCGAACCCGAACCCCGATCCCGAACCCCGACCCCGTTCACGAATGACGTTCGCGTTCACGTAGCGCTTGCTGACTCGAACGACGGCGGCACGATCAACGCGCCCTGCGCGGGCGCTCGAATTCTCGTGGGCCTCCAGGCGGGAGGGCGCCTATCGCCCCCTTCCACTTGCGTGGGGCGATAGGCGCCCCACGTCGCGACCCTGGAGCACATCCAAATGAATCATTCTCAAACACCGTTCGCTCACGAAAGGCTCGACGTCTATCAGGTCGCGCTTCGGTTGTTTTTCGACGTTGAAGAGATCGTGTGCGACATACCTGCCGGGCACGGCGATCTTCTCAAGCAGCTTCGGCGCTGCGCTGCATCGACGGTGCTCAACATCGGAGAGGGCGCGAATCGGTCGCACCACAAGGACAAGGCATCTCGGTTTGTCATTGCTCGCGGCGAATGCGGCGAGTGTGCGTGTGCGTTGGATCTCTTGTACGTCTGTGGGTTGGCGTCCGCCGCCCAGGTCGAGTCACTCAAGGGCACCGCCCGCAGGGTTGCGGCGATGCTCACCGGGCTCATTCGCCGCGAGCGGCGGCTGGCGGAGTCGGGTTGATCCGGTCTGTCCGCCCTGGCGCGGCAACCGCCGATGAATCCGTTCTCGTTCACGAACGACGTACGCGTTCACGTAGCGCTTGCCGAATACACGGATGTCGACCATTCGAACGACCCGCGACATACCCGCGACCCGACCCCGACCCCGAACCCGAACCCGACCCCGAACGTGTCCGAAGCACGTTCGCTCGGCCGGTCCTAGCCCGGGCCCTGCCTATGCACTTGGCTGCGCCGTGATTTCGGCAAGGCCGAGATGCTCCCGGTTCATGAGACGCCGGATGACCCAGCCGAAGAGTTTTGGGAGAGACCGACGTCGATTGAAGCGGTAGGTGAACTCGGCGAGGTAGCGCGCAAGGTACTTGGAGCCCAC
>JAJFFH010000045.1 GCA_021776735.1 Planctomycetota bacterium
TCCAGTCGTCCTTTTGCTTCGGATCGAGGTCGAGTTTGCCCTCGCGCAAAACCCGCCCGATCTGTGCCGCCGTCTCCGCCGGCACTTTGCCCTCGGCGACCTTCTCTTCAAGGTCCGGCTCAGCAATCAGCGTCCGGCCCAACTCAAGCAGCCGATGAGTCTGCTGCGGCCCGTAGCCGACCTTCCGCGCCCAAGCGTGGACCGACCGAAAACCGGACAAAACGTACGATCGCCGCTGCTCAACGGTCGCGAGCGCGATCGCTGCCGTGGTCTCGGCCTTCACGATCGCCCGATACGCCCGCCGCGCGCTGCGCTCGGCATCCGGCGCAGGCTCGACATCACGGGAGCGGCGATCGGTCTCGATCTTCATGGCTAACGAGAGCCTAACGGGACGGTTCGACAGGATTCTTGCGACCGAGCCGGTTTCGCTTCCCGGACCGCGCTCCCCGAATCCCGGTCCCTTGTTACGGTTGGGGTGCGAGATGTACTACTCGGGTGTGGAGAGACTCGAGCAACTCGTCGATCGGTACCTCGTACACGGCGACGAGGCAGCGATCGGGACCGTGGTGCGGCTCACGCGCGGCCGGTTGCTGCGCGCGGCCCGCCGGATCGCGGCAGCCGACGCCGAGGACTGCGTCCAGACCGCGTACCTTTCTCTGGTGCACAAGCGCGGCGCGGCACTCGCGGCGCCCGTCTGGCCGTGGCTAATCACCGCGGTCGTACGCACCGCGTACCGGTACCGGGCCCAAGGCGCGCGCCGCGCGGAAATCGCCCGGCAGCTCGCGCGTCCGCGGGAATCGCGCGACCCGGTTCAGAGCGCTGCGGAAGCCGAAGAAGCCAGCATCCTGCGCCAGGCAGTCGCGCGCCTCCCGGACAAGCTCCGCGACGCACTCGTGCTCCGCGACCTCGAGGGACTCTCAACGCGGGAAACGGCGCTGCTCCTCGGCATCACCGAAGCCAACGTGCGGGTACGCGTGCAGCGTGCGCGGACAGTCTTGCGCACCCGCATGCCGCCTCGCGTGGCCTGCGCGATGTTCGCGCTGCCGTGGTTCGTCGCCGACCTGTCGGCCAAAGGCAATGCGCGGCAGGCGGCCAGCGCCTCGCTTGCGGCCGCCGCCCTGCTCGGTGTCGGCCTGCTCGTCACGATCGCCCGGCGTCCACAGCAATCGACCGCGCATGTTCCGGTGCGGGCTGCCGCGACCGTAGCGGATGAGGGGGGCGGGGGCCTTGGCGCTTCATCGGGCAAGGCAACAAGGCCGGTGCCCGCCGCTCCCGGTGTCGTCCTGACCGGGCACGTCGTCGATCCCGACGGCGCTCCGGTCCGCGATGCGCTGGTCGTCTCCAGTCCGATGAACAATCCGCGGCCGCTTCGCCCCGGCCAAACGGTGGCTCCCGCGCGTTCGACCCGCACCGATGCAAACGGCCGCTTCGAGGTCGCTTTGGACGGCCGTACGTACGCATGGTCGTTGTATGCCGAGGCGCCGGGGTTTTCCCCGATCCTGCAAAGAGACCTCCCGTCCGCCCGCGCGCCCGTGATTCGCCTACGGCCGGCGGCGACCATGGCGGGGCAGGTCATGAATCTCGCCGGCCAGCCGATCTCCGGCGCAACCGTCCGGTGGCACTGTTTTTGGGAGGGCGTGGCTCTGGAACGAAAGGCCACTTCGGGCGCCGATGGCCGGTACCGGCTCAAGGGACTGCCTGCCCCGGGCACGTTTCGGCAGCGCGGAGGCGAAGGCGATACGGGGGTCATGGTTTCCGCGGCGGGCTACGCCCCCGTGACGGTGCCGGTTTCGACGGGCGACCACAACTTCGTACTCACGAAGGGAGCGACGGTACACGGCGTCGTCCTCGACGACACAAGCGGCCGCCCGGTGGCCGGCGCGCTTGTTCGGCTCCGGTCCACGCACTTCGCGCGGCACTTCGAGGTTCCGCACAAGGGCCGCATGCCTGACCCGGTCGGCACGCGGCTCCTGGGCGAGTCACGCAGTGGCGTGGACGGGTCGTTTCGGTTGTTCCATGTTCCGTCCGCGGGATTCCACAACCAGACGAGGCAAGAGAGGTGCGTGCTCGCTGCGACGGCGGCGGGTCAGACATCGCGACCGGTTCCCGTGCCTGCGGCGTGGCCCGGCGAACAAAAACACGTCGAGCTGCGGCTGGTGCGCGCCGTCGCCGTCCATGGCGTCGTGGTCGATGGTCACGGAAGCCCCCTGCGCGGCGCTCGAATCGAAGTACTCGGCCGAGCAGCTTCCAGCGGCCCCGACGGATCGTTTCGTATCGACGGGCTGCCCGCCCCCGCCCTTGCGGAGCTGCGGGTTACTGCGGAGCCGCAGGTGCAGGCAGAATGGAGAGCCGCCCGAATCTCGACGCGGCTGCGTCCGAACGGCAACGATGTGTGGGATGCAGGAACGCTCGTCCTCCGACAGCGCGCCGAGCCCGCGGCCGAATTCGTGGTGGTGGACGCGAGTGGGGCGCCGGTGCCGGGAGCAGCGGTCGGAACGAGAGCGGAGGGGTTTTCACGCGCGGACCGCGCGGGCCGGCTGCGCATGATGTTTTCCGGCTCCGATCCGGTTCGCAGGGTGGTCCTGGCCCCCGGCCATGCCCCGGTCGTGACCGCGCCGTTTTCACCGGCGGTGCATGATCCGCCGATCGTGCGTGTCGTCCTGCGAGCCGGGCACACCCTGTCCGGGACCGTGCGCTGGCAAGACAACAAGCCGGCGCGGGACGCCCTGTTCTACGTCTACAACGGCGCCGTCTCGCTCGCCGCCGCGAAGTCCGCGCTCCGGACGAGCACGCGCAGGAAAGGACTGCCGCCACTGGTCGTGTACGCAACGGGCCGCACCGACGGACAGGGCCGCTTCGAGATCCTGAACCTGCCCCCGCCCCCCTATCACGCGACCGCCTCCCATCAGACGTTCTTGAGCGAACCCGTGGTCTCGGAGGCCGTGCATCCCGCAAGCGGCGTCACGCTCACGCTCCCCGGTCCGCGTCCGACGGTGACGAACTGCGCCGTGACGGGCACGCTCCGCGACGCGGAGACCGGTGCGCGTGTAACGTTGTTTCGGGCCTACGTGAGACGCGCCGGTCCGCCGTACCCCGTGCGATCGACGGCGCCCGGCGAGTGGAGTCCGCCGCCGCTCGGCGCGGGCGAGTACCGATACTCGATCATGGCGCGCGGGTACATGCCGCACGACGGCAAGTTCAAAGTGCAGCCGGGGCAAGCGCAACTGCGGGTGGCCGTGGAGTTGGTGCGCGGCGCGACGGTGCGCGGTGTCGTCACGGGCGCGCCGCTCGGAGCCCGCGTCCGGTTGATCGACGAGAGCTGGGCGCACGCCGAGGCATCCGTCGGTCCCGACGGCACGTTTTCCGTGCGGCATGTGCGGCCGGGTCGCCACGTCGCGGAGGTCTACGTGGAACGTGGAGGTCGCTTTTTGCGACTCGCGCTGCGCGGAGTTCCGCAAGGAACGCTCGGTGTCCACGATCGCGAGGCCGTGTTGAATCTTAACGTCGTGCCGGGTGGCGCGGCCGACTTCGTCGTGGCGCGCCGACGGCTGCCCGAGGGGGCGTCTTTGGCAATCGAAGACATCGAACGAAAGCTTGTGGGGGGCGCGGGGGCGTGGGCCCTGGATCGCGCCATCGGCTGGTCGCACCGCGGCTGGTCAAAGTGGTCGCTGCCAGCAGGCAGCTACGTCGCTCGCTTTGTGTGCCCGGGTCAAGAGACGATCGAACGGAAGTTCGAGATCGTCGCGAACCAGAACGTAACGATCGAATTGGGAGAGCAGAAATGAAACGTGCCGCAGCTGCCCTGTTCCTCATCGTCGCACTCGCCCGGAGCGGCGAGTCCAAGGTCAACGAGTGGGTACGCCAGCTCGACAACCCCGACCAGAAAGAGCGCTACGGGGCGTTGCAGGCGCTGATCGACCATGGCCCGAAGTCGATCCCGGCCTGCCTCAAGGCTTTCCGCGACAAGAAACAGCCCGCCATGCGCCGCTGGCACGCAGCCATGGTGCTCGGCGGGCTCAAGGCCAGAAAGGCCGTGCCGCATCTGCTCGCAGGGGTCAAGGACCGCGACTGGCGGGTCGCCGCGGTTTCAGCGGATCAGCTCGGCAACATCGGAGACAAGTCGGTCCTGCGCAAACTCCAAAAACTGCGCGGCGCGGCTCGCCACCCGCAGATCCAAAAGGCCCTCGACTCGAGCATCGCGAAGCTCGGCGGGCCGCCGCCGAAGGCGCCGAAGGTGCCCAAGAAACCGGATGTCCTGGAGCCGGTCGGTTTCGCGTGGATTCCTTGGGCCAAGACGATCGAGGAGGCGCGCGCGAGGGCGCGCCAGGAGAGAAAAAAGGTCCTCGCCTTCGTGACGCCGTGGAACAGCAAGCAGATGGAGTCGGGTTATGAGGGGGCCGGGGACGTCGTGAACCACCGGATGCCGGCCAACTACGACCCGGTCCGCACTCGCCGCACCGACCCCGGCCACATCAAGGAACGCGCGTTGCTGACCGCGCTCTTGTGCAACCCCGATCTTGCCGAGCTCGTGACCAAGCACTTCGTGCCCGTGCGCGTCCACATGCATACGTGGCATTTCATGTCGTCGGGCCGGGGCACCTGGAAGGACCCGCTGACTCGTCTCGGCACGAGCGCCCGGGAGGCGCACCCGCCGGCGCTGATCTTTGCGACACACGACGGCAAGCTGCTCCACAAGATCACCAACATGGGGGTGTTCAGCGCGCCGCTCACCTACCGGACATGCAACGCAGTCCTTGGCTTGAAACAGACCTTGACCGTGCGGCCGGGAGAGGCCCTGCTCCGCAAGGCGGACTATGCGGGCGCCGCCAAAGTGCTGCGTGCGATCCGCAAGCCGGACGAGCGTGATCGCTTCTACCTGGCGTACGCCGAGCACCGGTCGGGCCGGTCCGACAAAGCCAAGGCGATGTGGAACAAACTGGCCGCCGGTCGTGGCCTGTGGGCGACGCGCGCACGACTGCATCTCGATCCGCACGGGCCCCGTCCGCGCGAGTGGATCACGCTGCGCGACTTTGCCGAAGTCGATCCCATGATTCCGACCACGGAAGTGGGCCGCGGCGGTGTCAAGGCGGCAATCGACTACCTGCTCGACCAGCAGCGCCCCGATGGTGCGTGGCCCGACTCGAACGATCGGTTTTCCCTGCCGGAACGATTCAGCCTCGTCCTGCCACGGACGGCGATTTGCGTGAGCGCCCTGCGCGCTTGGCGCAAGGAGCATCCCGGCAAGCAGATCGACGCTGCGATCAGGAAGGGAATCGAGTTTGTCCGCGCACGATGGAACAAGCAGACCGGCGTTTGGCACCTCACCTATGCGCTTCATCTCGCCGTCGATCTCGGCGACAAAAAAGCGATGGAACAGCTTGCGAAACAGCTGGGCACCATCGAACACAATGGCGGCTGGACCTACACGGGATCGAACCGCCTGCACACGTTCAACACCGCTCCGATCCTGATCCTGCTTGCCGAGGCCCAGTCGAAGGGTGCCAAGATCGACGCGGCGATGATGCGCCGCGCGGCCGCGTTCCTGGAGCGCAACCGCGTGCGTGGCGTGCTTTTCCACTACGGCACGACGATGGAGCACATGATGCCCAAGGGCGCGCGGGGCGCGAACTCGTCGTGTTTTCGCAGTCCGCTTTGCGAGCTTGCGCTTCACCGTCTTCACCGAGGCGGCGGCGGCGCCAAGAAGTCAACCAAAGGGATCAAGAAGGCGCTCGCCGTGTTCTTTGCGGGCCTCGACGCCGCGCGCAGCACGACCAAGGTGTTTGAGTCCTACGTCGATCCGTCGATCGCGTGGCAGGACGCCTACCGCTATTTCTTCGGTGTCTACTACGCGGCGTGCGGAGTCCGGCTCGTCGGCGACAAGAAGGGCGCGGTCCGGCTGAAGGCGCGCATCCTCGGCCATCAGGAAATCGACGGTAGTTTTGTCGATGGCCAGATGGTCGGCAAGACGAGTTCCACCGGACTGGTGCTGCTGGCGTTGTCGGAGCTGCGGTAGTCTGGTTGGCATGGGCTCCTTGCGACTCCGCGCCGTCCTGCTTTTGCTCACGCTCGCCGCGCTTCCGGTTGCGGCGGAGGAGGAAGCGAATCCGGTTCAGCCTCGCGCCGCGGCGACGCTGGCGGACCGCGACGTTTGCGTCGCCCACGCCGCAGCCGTCGGCCGGCAACTGCTGCGCCGCGCCAAGAAGACGAAGGCGGGTCTTACGTTCGGGAACGGTCCGTACGTGTACGACGGCGATGCGGGCGTCGCACTGCTGTTTGCCGGCCTGCATCGAGCGACGCGCGACAAGAAATGGCTCGAAGCGACGCGCGCGACGCTGCGCGAGGCGATGGCTTCCGCGGCCAAGGCCAAGAGCAAGGACGGCGGTCTTTACACGGGCCGCGCCGGCGTCGGCGAAGCGTGCGTCGAGGCGTACTGGGCCACGGGCGACAAGGCGTTCTTGGACCTGGCCCGAAAGTGTGCCAAGGGGCTCGGCGAGTTCGCCGCGACCGACATCATCTTCGGCGCCGCCGGCGGGGGAGTGTTCCTGCTCAACCTGCACCGTGCGACCGGCGACAAGACGTATCTGAAGCAAGCGCGACAGCTGGGCGAGTTTCTCGCCGCCACCGCCATCGAAAAAGACGGCCGCGCCCACTGGCCGCTGGTGCCCAGGGGCAATCCGCGTGTTTACCTCGGCTTCAGCCACGGCGCCGCCGGCGTGGGCTACTTCCTGCTGCACCTGGGGCGCCGCACCGACGAAGCCAAGTACAAGAACCTGGCGGAAGCGGCTGCGCGGTTCGTCCTCAGGCACGAAGAGCCCGAGGGCAAGGACGGCGCCCACTGGTGGCGCACGGTCCCGAAGAGCAGCAACTTCCAGCGCATCCAGTGGTGCCACGGCGCCCCGGGCATGGGCCTGTTCTTCAACGACCTGCACCGCCACCTCAAGAAAGAGCCGTACGAGAAAGCCCTGCAACGCTGCCTCGCGACGACAAAACGCCGCGGCCGAAACGCCCGCAAGAGCGGCTGCCAATGCCACGGCGTAGCAGGCAACGCGGAACTCTTCCTCGAGGTCTACGCCGCGAACAAAGACAACGG
This sequence comes from Planctomycetota bacterium, assembly GCA_021776735.1. Taxonomy (GTDB): domain Bacteria; phylum Planctomycetota; class PLA2; order PLA2; family PLA2; genus JAJFFH01. Next base: position 7,091 of record JAJFFH010000045.1, read on the forward strand.
TTGGCTCAAGGAAGCCCGCCACTCGGCAAGCGCCCTACTCCAGAAGAAGGGCGACGGCTTCGAAGTCAAGATGGGCTACGCGCCGTCCTACATGCTGGGCCTCTCCGGAATCGGCCACTTCTTCCTGCGCCTGGCAGACCCGAAGAAAACCCCACTACCGATGATGATCCGGGATTGACCGATCCCCAAAAAAGCAAACGGACGGCGATGTCTCCGGCGCAACCCGAGTAGGGTGAACCTGTGAAAACGGTTGCGCGCACGTCGCTGCTGGCGCTACTTGTCCTCGGCGTGTACTTCGCAGCTCAGCCAGCACGCCGCTCGACCGACCGCCGCGCTCCGCGGGGCCAGCAATCTCTACGTCCAGTCGCGGCAAACGACGCAGCAAAACCGGACGGCGATGCGTCGGGCGACACGGTTGCCTCGGCCGGTGGCGACTCACTCCGGCCGCTCGCGCCTTGGCATCCGTTCTCGTTGTGTCGAATCGAGGGCCGCGTGGTCGATGAGAGCGGGAACCCGATTGGCGGCGCTTCGGTTTGGGTGTACACCGGGGCCCTACCTTGGTTCTGTTTGGACGATGGCGGCAGAGGAACGGGTTTCAACGAATCCAAGACCGACTCGACAGGGCGTTTTGTCGCCACGGGGGTTGAATCGTATGAGCAGCGCGTCTCGGCGTGGGCCCCGGGATTCTGCGCAGGCGAGGTGATCATCACCGGTGGGGATTGGACCGCGCTGATCGTGCTGCAAAGAGGGAATGAGCCCAAGCTGGCGAAGCCGGCGCCCGGCCCGTTGTCGGTGCTGGATTCGATCACGACGGGCCTGTCGGACGGGGACGCTCCGGGTGAGCGTTTGCCGCCGGTCGAGCGGATAGCTGCGCAGACCCAGCGGGTCCAAGTCCTCAATCACGACGGATCTCCTGCCCAGAACGAGCAGGTCCGAATTCTCAACGACGGCTCGTCTCGATCGTCACGCACGGATCGATCGGGTCGTCTCGCCGTGACCGCGCCTGCCGGAATCAACGTCAAGATCAAGTTCAGTACGAACCCCAAGACACGTTTCGCTGGAGGGGGCGTGTCGTTTCGGCAAACATCGCCGTCCGTCCGCTTTCGTCCGAAGGGCGCGCTACTCTGGAACCCATGGCGCGCCGGATGCTTCCCGTTGCGATCCTGATTGCCGTCGCGTTGTTGTGGCAGGCCAACGAAACGCGCCGATCCGCCCGCGAGTTTTCCAAGCGGCAGGTTGTTTTTCGATCCGAAGCCCAAGGAGCGACACAGCAAACGGACGGCGATGTTTCCGGGGCGGCCAGCGTAGCGATTGCAACGGAATCGACGAAACCGGAAGACTCTATCGAGGACGGCTACTCGATTCGGGGGCGTGTCGTCGATCCTTCGGGGCGACCGATCGCCGGAGCGATCATTGGAATCGGATACCCAGCGCTGCTGTGGGGCGGCGCATGGCCCGATTTCACACACGTTCTGCGTGAAACAGAGCAAAAGACCAATGCATCGGGGTGTTTCACGCTGCAGTACGCCGATGCCTGTGAGTACGTGCTCGTTGTGTGGCGCCGCGGCTACGAAAGCACTCGAGTGTTCGTGACCGCCGGAGACCAAACCGCGAAGATTGTCTTGCAGCCAGGGGATGAGGGCAACCCGTTCGGGCGGTCCAAAGGCTCTACGGTGGCGAAGTCTGAGCGAATGTTTCGTGCCCAGATTCTGACAAACGGCGGATGGCCGTTGGCGAACGCGCGCGTCGTGATCGACTATTCTCGAGCAAGGACCGATCGCACGGGTCGCGTTCAGGTCCGGTTGAAGGCAGCGCCCGGAGACGAGATCGCCGTCGAGGTCGAGACCAATGCTGCGATCCGATTGGCAGGGGGCAAGGTGAGCGTCCAGGTTCCGGAAGCGGAACAAACCGAGGTCCACATGAGGCTTCCTGCACCGCAGATGGTCACGCTTCGGGTTACAGGGGCGCCCGCCGAGTTGGTCAAGATCAAGACCGCTGGATACTTCGTCGGCCGAGCCGGACATGACTTTCGTTTTGCGATGTCGCCGGGTGAGCAAAACGTCGAGGTGAGCGCGCCCGGCTATCTTGGTTTCGACGAAGGGCTGACCCCCCGTGACGGCGATCTGTATCAGATCGGTCTTGCGAGGGAGTCTGTGGTTACCGGCCGCCTTCTCGGGCGGGACGGTCGTCCGGACGGACGGCCCGTGATCGGGCTCGACGTCGGCAAGGATGGTCGTTTTCGGATCGTCGTGGCGGCCGGATGGCATGTGCTCTCGATTCGCGAGGGCGGCATCGCGGATCGGTGGACCGTTGTTCCCGCCGTGGTCATCGAGTTCGCGCGTGTCTTTGTCACGCCCGGCGGTGTCGTGGCTCTCGGTGATCTGTTCGTGCCGCCGTGTTGTCTTCTCTCGGGTCTGGTCACCGGCGTGGACGGCAAGCCCGCAGGTGGCGTCCAGATCCTGGCGCTCAGGCGCGGGCTGGGGCGGGCGGGCCATGCGATAACCCGTCCCGACGGACGCTTTTCCATGGTCGCGTTCGGCGAGTCGTTTCGGGTGATCGCCTGGAAGCGCAGCCGTGGCGTCGCGATGTCGGCGGTCGTGGAGGCCGACGCCGAGCTGAAACTGCGCCTGGTCCCGTTGCCGCGGGTCTACGTCGAGCATGCGCTTAGCTGGGGTGTGCATAACGTCCAGACCGCGGACGGATTCCCGCTCCCCAACGGCCGTGTCCGGGAAGAAAACCGATTCGGCCCCGTGCCGCCGGGCCGCGTGCAGTTTCGATTCACGCTCGACAATGGCAGCACGTTCGTGCGAGAAATCACGGCGAAATCGGGCGTCAAGACCGTGGTCGTCGCGCGGTAGCGCGCACAGACATCGCCGTTTGTCTAGAGCGCATTGGCTCCGATCGACAGGATGAGCAAGGACGCCTCTTCTTGCGAGTCGAAGTGCGCGATGCGTTGGCGCTCACGCCGAAGCAGTTCAGCAATCACCAGTGTGCCCGCGTTGCCCACATCGAGCCAGATGATCTTTGGGGGGTGTCCTTCCACGAAACTCCGCTCGCGGAAGTCGGTGTCCTTGGAGACGATCATGAACCCGTCCGTGCGCGCGTGGTGCCAGATCCTGTGGTCCTCAGCCGCGCGCAAGCCCACATCGCCGACGTGGGCGCTGCCGGGAAACTCCGCGCTCAGAACTCCGGGCAGCTTTCTGCTCAGGTTTTCGTCGAAGAGTAGCTTCACGCCACGGAGTTTTTCAGACGCCGCTCACGGGCGGCGGCGAAGGCCAGGCATGCTCGGATGTCGTCGCGGGTGAGATCCGGGAAATCGCTCAGAATGTCGTCTTCGCTCATCCCGCCGGCAAGGTATTCCAAGATGTCGTACGCCGTGATGCGCGTGCCGCGGACGCAAGGCTTGCCGCTACGGATCTCGGGGCTGACCGAGATTCGATCCTGCCAGTTCATGACGTGAATTCTACCCCAAACGCGATCACACGCCGTGGCGCGCGCAGACATCGCCGTCCGTCTGCTTTCTCGGGGGGCTCTTCGGGCGCTCTTTGGCTGTTGCCTACGCGAGGACGCTTGTGCCGCCGTCCACGATCAGGGTTTGGCCGTGGATCATGCGGGCCATGTCCGAGACCAGGAACAGCACGGCGTCGGCCATGTCGTTCGGCTCGACCAGGCGGCCGGCGGGGGTGCGTTTCAAGGAGTCCTCGAGGATCTCTTCTCGGTTGGGGAAGAACTTCAGCGCGTCGGTATCGACGGCGCCGCCGGAGACCACATTGACGCGGATGCCGTCCGCGGCGTTTTCGATGGCGAGGTGGCGGACGAGTGCTTCCAGCGCGGCCTTCGACGCGCCGACCGCGCCGTAGAACGGGATGGCGTGCGTGGCGCCGAGGCTCGAGACGGCGACGATCGATCCGCCGCGTTCGCCCATCAGCGGGATGGCGCGCTTGGCGAGCGAGATGAGCGCGCGGGCGTTGATGTCCATCGTCCAGCGCCAGTCCTTTTCGCGCAGCTTCGTGACCGGCTTGAGAACGCCGAGGGCCGCGTTGGACACGAGGATGTCGAGCTTGCCGAACTTCTCTTCGATCTCGCCGAACAGGCGCTCGACGTGCTCCTCGTCGGCGACGTTGGCGCGCACCTCGAGCGGCTCGGGTCCGACGGCGGCGATTTCCTTTTTGGCGACGGCGGCGGCTTCGCGGTTGCGAAGGTAGTTGAAGCAGACGGTCGCGCCCTGCGCCGCGAGCCGCTTGGAGATCGCCCGCCCGATTCCACGCGATCCGCCCGTGACGAGCACGTGTTTCCCGGTCAGGTTGATGGGGTCGAAGGGGGCAGCTTCCGGCATCTCGATAGCCTAGGCCCTGCTTGGGAAATCGCCTAGGAGTTCATGTCTCCCGCTGCCCCCGGGCCCCCTAGACCTGCTTCCGGCCGGTTCCAAGCCGCTTCCCGACCGCCGTGTTTACAATCCCGCCCCATGGACGAGGTCTTTCCGACGACGGTCACGCTCCGCTCCCGGGTCCGCGTCGCGCGCGCCGAGCCCGGGGCGCCGCTGGTGATTGCGTTGCACGGGTGGGGGATGCGCGCGCGGTCGTTTCAGCGGTGGCTGGCGCCCGGGATCGAGGCGGAGGCGTTGTCGTGGTGGTTCCCGCGCGGGGTGTTGCCGTTCGAGTTGAAGGGCACGCAGGGGCGCCGGATCGGCTACGGGTGGTACGTGTTCGACGGCGACCAGGACGCGCTGCGGGCGAGCATGGACGAGGCGCGCGCGTACATCCTGGGGGTGGCGGACACCGCGCGCCGGGCGTTGCGCCCGTCGTCGATCTGGCTGCTCGGGTTTTCGCAAGGCGCGTACCTGGGCTCGTACATCGCGCTGCGCCACCCCGACGTGTTCGCCGGCCTCGTGTGCTCCTGCGGCCGCCCGAAGGCGGAGTTCGTCGACGACCTCGCCGCCGCGCGCGCAAGCCGCGTGCTGGTGCAAACCGGAACGCAAGATCGGGCGGTCACTCCGGAGCTGATCGAAAAGGGCGTCGCCCCGTTGCGCGCCGCGGGCCTCGACCTGACAGTCCGCGAGTACGACGCGCCGCACAAACTGACCCCGGAGATGGCCCGCGACGCGGCCGCGTTCATCGCATGAAGCTGCGCGCGCACAACCTGCTGTGCATCCAGGGGTTTCGCGGCAAGGGCTACGACGACGCCTTCGTCGAGAACATGACCCGCGTCGTGGAGGCGCTGCGCAAGAACCCGGAGCAACAGGTCACGGTGATCGCGGAGCCGGACGACTTGTGCGCGGCGTGTCCGAACCTCAAGGGCGACGCCGGCTGCGAACTGCACGGCAAAGGCACGGAGAAGGGCATCGTCAGCCAGGACGAGGACGTTGCGAGAAGAATCGGAGTCAGCATACGGACGGCGATGTCTTGGACGGAGTTAGAGGCGCGGGTGCGCCAGTCGATCGCGCCGGACGACCTGGACGACATCTGCGGCAGATGCCCGTGGCTGCCGCTCGGGTATTGCAAGGAGGGGCTGGCGGTACCGCGGAGGGGAAAATCGGACACGCCGGGCGAGTTCGGGCGCGCCGTTGATTAACACGGAGGGCCACGGGGGGCCACGGAGGATGAGATGAAGAGGGTTATGAGGAATGAGAGATGAGGGGCACCACGAAGATCACGACGATCACGAAGATAGGAGAAGAGTTGCGAGACGGCGGGCTGAGTTCGGACGGGCCGCAACAGAACGGTATGTTTTCTTCCGAACATTTCATACGGTAACCGGGCCGGATACCCGTACAACGGGGTGATCCCGCACGCCATGTCCGCCCCCGCAAAGCCTCGACTAAGACCGGGCAAGGTCTACAGAACCCGAGACCTCGCCCGTTGGGGGCAAAACCCCACACGCTTGGCGAGGCGCCTCACGCGCGACGGCGAGTTGGTGGAGTTGCGGCACGGCCTGTTTTACCGGCCCAAGAAGAGCCAGTACGGCCCGGTCCCGCCGACGGACCGGGAGTTGATGCGCGCCTTCCTCGATGGCGAACCGTTCGTCTTCACCGGGCCGCGCTTCTGGAACGCTCTCGGGCTTGGGAGCACGGCGGTGTTTGCGGACCAAATGGTCTACAACACCAAGCAGAGCGGCGTGTTTCAGTTCGGCAACCGCAAGTTCGTGCTGCGCCGCGTGAGGTTTCCCAAGAAACCGACGCCGGAATGGTACGCCGTTGATCTGATCGAGAACCACGAGAAGGTGGGGGTCGATCCGAGCGACCTGGAAGCGAAGCTGAAGCGCGCGGTCGCGACAGAGCGGCTGAATGGTGGACGGCTGACCCGTGCCTCTGATCGGTTCGGCATACGACGGACGCAAGCGCTTGTGGCCCGAGCGGTGCAAGCCTGTGGATCCGTCTGATTTGCACGCGGGGCTCACGCCCAAGATCCCCGGACGAAGACGCGTGCGCCGGGCTGAGTGCGGGCGCGCCGTTGGCTTAACACGGAGGGCCACGGGGGGCCACGGAGGATGAGAGAAGAGCGGCTCAAACTGCCGGTCCTAGATCTGCTGTTGGAGTCGTTGGAGTGACGAGAAACGGCGGGCTGAGTCGGGCGACGCGAAGCGCCATGAAGGATGAAATGAAAAAGGGCCCGTAGGGCGGTTCGGGATCCCTACCACGCCCGGCGCGCCGGGTTTGTTTGGCCGGATGATTCCGGCGCGAGAGGCCGGGTCTGGGTATCACGGGCGCTGTGCGCTGGTCCCTTGCGGTGACCGGCGCGGTCGGGCCCTGCGTGCCGACATGGCGGAGTGACACATTGGCGGGGCGAAAGCCGATGTTGTCGTTGCGGTTGGCGGGGTGGTTGGCGTTGCGGTACGCCGAACGCGCGTTCTGCGCATTGTTGATGAAGCTCCCGCCGCGCAACACACGTTGGCGGCCCCTTCGTTGCGACCCGTCCCCTCCTGAACTACGAATTGTGAAACATCGAGCGGCGCAGCTTGAAGGTGCTGCCGTGGGCCAGGTGGACCGTGACGGACCGGACCGCGTCGGCGAGTTGTTCCTCGGTGACGTGGCCCTGTTCGTGCCGGCGCGTGCGCGCGCGTAGCCGCTTGCGGGTTCGCCTGAGGTTGTCCGGGCGCAGGCGCACGGTGCCGTGGTAGATGCGCCAGCCCAAAAAGGGCAGCCCTTGCGTGACGGGCGCGAGGATCGTGGCCCGGTCTTTGAGCCGCAGCTTCAGGGTGCCCGCGAGATACGTCCGCACGCACGGAAGAAGGTCAGCCAGTCGCTGTTTGTCGTTCGCGAACAGGACAAAGTCGTCCATGTAGCGAACGTAGCCGGGCACGCGCCACACCTCCTTGATTTTGTGGTCGAGACGGTCGAGCACGAGGTTCGCGAACCACTGGCTGGTGAGACTCCCGATGGGCAGTCCACGGTCACTGAACCCGTCCCGGACGATTCGTTCGATCAGTGCCAGGACGCGTCGGTTCTTCAAGATCCGTCGCATCGTGTCGAGGACCACATTGTGGTCGAGGCTGTCGAAGAAGTGGCGCACATCCAGCTTGAGAAAGTGCGTGTATCTGCGGACGAGACGGCGCGCATGCCGGAGTGCCGCATGCGTGCCCTTGCCGCGCCGGCAGGCGAAGCTTTCGTACACCATCCGGCGATCCAGGATGGGTTCAAGCGGATCGATCAGCGCGTGGTGCACGACGCGGTCCCGAAACGGCGCTGCGCTGATGGTGCGCTCCTTGGGATCGAAGATGCGAAACGTGACCGGCTGACCGGGCCGGTAGCCGTCCATTTCGAGTTCGCGTTGCAGGCGCAGAGCTTCCGGTTCAAGCCGGTCGAGAAAGCGCGCCGCGCTCACGCTGTCGCGTTTGCCCCTGGCCGCGCGCCGTGCCGCGCGCGTGAGATTCTCGAACGAGACAATCCCAGGCCACAGTCCGCCCGCCCGCCTCATCGGACGACTCCTCCGGCGTCGATCGCCTTGCGCCACCCGTGCAGCATCCGCCCGGTTTCGTCGAGCCCGCGCATGGCGGACTCGAATCCCTTCGCGGCGCACACGCGAGCGCGTCGGGCGAGCCGAAAGAGGAACCGCAGCCGTTCCAGGAGCAGGTTGACCTGCCGTAGCCGCTCGCCGCGGCCCTTGCGGTCGTAGCGTGCCACGACAAGCATCTCGACGATGTCGAGTACATGGTTCTGCACCCGCTGAGTCAGCGTGAAACGCACGGACTTCGGCCAACGATCGGTGTGTTCGAGCAGCCATCCGGTCAACTCCTCCCATTTCGCCAAAACCAGCAGTTCCGGCCCCGCCTCGCGCGGACCTCGGCTCGGCCCCATTACGCCGACGGCTCCTCGCCGCGAAGCAGCGCAAGCAGCGCCGTGCCGTACCGTTTCACCTTGGCGGGGCCGACGCCGTCGATTCTGCCGAGTGCGGTCAGGCTCCCCGGCCGCGCGGTGACCACCGCGACAAGGTGGCGGTTGGTCAGGACCACATACGGCGGCACGCCGTCGTCTTGCGCGCGCCTGGCGCGCCACACGCGGATGGTCTCGAACAACGCGCGATCCGCCTCGGAGAGCGCCGCGGTCGGATCGGTCTTGTCGGTTTTGCCCCTCTTCGCGGCGGGCATGGCGACCGGAACGGATGGCGCCGCGACGGCGCGGTCTTCGTAGGAAATGACGCAAGTCAGGTGCGGGATCTCGTTCACCCGAAAGAAATGCTCACGAAACGAGAGCACATCCTTATCGCGGACAAACTCGGACAGCGGGGAGTCATCGAACCCGCCCACGGAGGCGGAATAGCGAAAGGTCAGCAGCTTGATTTGCATGGTCACGAGGGCGTAGCCCTAGCCCCGCCACCCCGCAACCACCAAGCCCTTTTTCGAAAAAAGACAGGATTATCGTACGGCCTCCGCGCGGCGGGCTACGCCACGCCGCCGGAGCCCGAAGAAAACCAAGAAAACGAGCGTGAAGCGGTGAAGTCACCCCGTGATGACCCTGGCGGGGCGAAAGCCGATGCTGCCGCCGCGGTCGGCGGGGCGGTAGGCGAAGCGGCACGCCGAACGCGCGCCCAGCGCATCGGCGATGAAGCTCCCGCCGCGCAACACACGACGAGGGTTTCCGCTCTCGATCCATGCGGTTCCGTCCTCCGGCGCACCGCGGTAGTTCTCGTGCCAGGTGTCTTCGCACCACTCCCAGACGTTGCCATGCATGTCGTACAGCCCGAACTTGTTCGCGGGCAGCTCGCCGACAGGGTGGAGTTCGTTCGAGTTGTCGTCGTACCAGCCAACCCGCTTCAGATCCTCTTCCGTGTCCCCGGACCAGAAGCGTGTTTGGGACTCCGCGCGACAGGCGTACTCCCACTGCGCCTCGCTCGGCAGGTCGGCGCCGATCCACCGGCAGAACAAGTACGCCTCCCACCAGCTCACGTTGACGACCGGCAAGTCTCCCTTCGCCGGTTTCTTCTCGGCGCGGAAGACTCGAAACTGAGCGACGGTGACAGGAGTGGCCGCCATCTCGAACGCTGAGAGGACGACCTCGTGTTGCGGCGACTCGTCGCCGTAGTGACCTTCTTCGTCTGGCTTGGAGCCCATGAGGAAGCTGCCCGCGCGGATCGGGGTCCATGTGAGGTCCGGCGCCTTGTCCAACGGGCGGTTGCATGCCTCGAAGAAGGCTTCGCGGTCAGGCGCATCCGCCTCGTGCTCCATGGTCCACCAGAGCATGCTCAGCCGTTCCGGTTTTTCGGAAAAACCCTCTACCGTCTCAAGTAGTAGCGCGGTTGCTCGCGATCGGGACACACCGCTCGTTCGCCAGGCGCGAACCACTCGAACAAGATCGTCCGATGTCCAATCGTCGTCGTCGAACAGGAAATCGCGCATCTGCTCGGGGGCAAGCCCTTCGATCTCAGGCAGCGCCCGTCGCGCGGCGGCCGCGCTTTTCTCTCGCAGCTTCTTGAACGCTTCCTCGGAATCCTCAGCTAGCGCACAAGCAAACCCCAGAGTCTCCGACCATCGCGGCAACGCATCGTCGTCGATCTCGGGAAGGGTGTCGATCCAAGCGTTGCGTCCGACGAGCGCTTCGGCGGCAAGCAACTCTCGAATCTGTCGATGCAGGAACCGCCACGGCTCTCGTGGTCCGTCGTGCGGAGCGAGCACACCCGAGTTTTGGGCGACATCCTCCAGAAACGCCGCGCGCGACTTCCATGCATCATGCCACCGGTCGGCGTCGGGCACTTTTTGGGCCAGCGACCTCAGCAAGTCGTCGAGCGTGTCGCGTGGCCATGCCTCGGACGCCGAACCTTGAAGCCCCAGCGCCAGCTCGCCGAGAACGACGCGCGCCGACCGAACATCCGCAACCGGTTTGGGCTCGAACCCGAACCCGCGCTCCAGCAGGAGTCGGATCGCGTCCTTGAACAGCCGAACACGGCTCGCCGGGAGGTCCGGTCTCGCCAGCGAAAGGCTGGCAATCAGCGTGAGCATCAGCGGGTTGCCCGCGATGACCTTGAGCGATGGGCGCGTCGCGAGCCGACTCCATGCCTCGTCGCCCGCGGCATTTCCGAGCCAGCGCTGGAGGAGTTCGCGTTGTCTCGGCTCCGGTAGAGGTTTCAGCTCGGCCTTGCGAAACATCGGTCCCGGTGAATGGAAGCCGATTCCACGACTCAGAACGACAATCACGGATTGTCTGAGATCATCCGCCAGGCCCAGCAAGCGCTGTCGCGCGTCGTCTTGTTGGTCCGGTGCGACCTCGTCGAGTCCGTCCAGCAAGAGCCAGACTCCATTGGCACGTTTCGCCCTGTCGAAGAGTGCCTGTTCGATTCCGGAGGCAGCCTGGTCGCCCCGAGTCATTCGAACATCCTCCTCCGCGAGCGCAAAAGGGTGACTCCGTTCGCGCGCGAGCCGCGTCACCGTCGCGTAGACGGCGACCGGCCCCTGCGGTTCCCCCGCGAGTTCCCACACGAGATGGCGGGCTGTCGTGGTCTTGCCCGAGCCGGGGTCGCCGAGCACAGCCAAGCAGGCTGTAGTCGTCGCGTCCTCTAGTCGGGCATTCTCGAGCAACCCGCGAAGTGAGCGGCTGCCTTGCTTGCCGTGTACGGAGAGCGAGTCCATGTCACGTAGTCGCGACGGCTCCTCGTCGATCGTGGCTTCGAGTTCGACGAACACCTCGCTCAGGACTGTGTGCGCGGCTTGCTCAAAGAACGGCACCACCCTGTTGTGGATCGATCGGGCGTAGGTCCGGTACTCGGAAAGCGGGTCCGGTCGATCGGGCTGCGTCGGTGCGAGCGGGTGTACTTCGTCCAGCAGCGTCTCCAGCTCGTCCGGAGTGCTGAATACGCGCTCCTTGTGCACGACATCGACGATGTCGCGCATGTCGCGGTGCCGAAGGACGTGGACGGGGAGATCGCAGCCGTGGGCAAAGCCCGCGATGATGGCCGCCGAGGCGTTTTCCGCCCCGTCGCGCTCATCGCTGCCGCGCGGATAGGGTGTGAGGATCCAGGCGACCGCGCCGATTCCTTCAAGGTGCTCCGTGAGATCCTCCACGGTCCATCCTTCGTCGGGTGGAATGCGCCAGCCCGGTCTCTCGCGCCGTATCGCGGTGCGAATGGCCTTGCCGTCGCCGCTCCCGGGGCAAAGGAACAGGCTGTCGTCCCCGGGGGTCGGTCGATCGGGCGGTCGAACCCATGACTCGCCCGCCAGGATTTCGAGTATTTGTTCGGTGTCGAAGCCCCGGTCGATGAGGTGGCCGGCCATCGGGGGGCGTTTCAGCCATCCCGCCCTATCTGTTCCGGCGGTTGCGAGCACGACGGGCTTGCCCCGGGCCAGCGCATAGCCGAGTTCGAACCCGACGTTGGCGTTCGGCTTGTCCACAAGCGCGAGCACCCGATCGATCCCGTCGATCCCTTCTCGGATCTCCTGAAAGATCTGACCCTGACGCGGGCTCCCCCGCAGACCCGGAACGGTGATATTGGGATCCTCGTTCAACTCGCCGAGGCGGAAAGAGATGCCCTCGATAGAGAAGTCACGAACCACGAACACGCGCGGTGTCGCCTGCTTATCGGTAGCCCCGCGGGCTTTCGCGGGTTCGGCTCCGACTGCCGCGATTTCCGGCCGTGCCGGTCGCAGCTCCTCGTGTGAGGCCTCCAACGCGTCGCCCAGCACACAGTAGGCGCCGTAGAGTTCCTCGAGCCTGTCGACGCCTTCGCGGGCGACAAGGCGCTCTCCGAAACCGTAAAACGGGACATACGGGATTTCGGAGTCGTCCAAGAATCTTGCGGCATCGACGGGAGCTCTCAGAAGATCGTGAAAACGCTCTCGGAATTCTTGCCGAAACGCCACGAGATGGTCCTTCTCTGCGCTCTGCTCGACTCGCGCCGCCACAGGTAGAACGTGAAGCCCGGCGTCTCCACGGGCCTCGGCGACGCGCTCGCTCATCAACGTCCGTCCCATGAGTTCGGTGCCATCGAGACAGGCGGACGTTGCATTCGTCAGGAGGACGACAACGTCGGCGAGGTGCTGCGTGCAGATTCCTCCGAATTCGGTCACGCCCGTCCGGCTATCGACCAGCACGAAATCCGCGTTTCCGCACAAGTCCTCGCGCATCAGATCGACGAACGCATCGCCGGCCCACCGGGAATAGAAGTCGTTCCAGTCGAACTCCTGGACCTGGCTCGCGTACTGGGACAGAACACTCTCTGCGCGTGACCCGGCTGTGAGCAGATGCAAGGCCCCGTCATTCTCGTTCTTCCGGCGAAGCCCGATGAGACGATTGCGGGGACGCGGCACCCGCACGCCGTGGTACTCGAACGCGCCCGCACTGCCGGCGTGTTCAGGTCTCTCCATGGCCACCGCCGACCGGTACTCCGCCAAAAGATCGAGGAGCCCGGCCTTGTCCCGCAGTTCCCGAGCGTGAGCCGCGTCCGACCCAAGGAGTGTCTCAAGACCCGGAGCTTCCAGGTCGGCGTCGCAACAGATCACGTCGTGGCCGCGCTGCGAGAGAATCTCGGCCACGTTCGCAAGAGCCAGCGATCGGCCGACACCTCCCTTGTAGGAGTAGAACGTGACGACGATTCCCGGCCTCTTCATTTCGTGCGTCCGGGGGCATGGATTATATGCGGGCCGGTGTTGCCCTGGAGCTTGGCTACGATCTGAGGATCGGGCCTCGGAGCACCAACTCCCGCAAGTGCAAAGTGGAGATAGTCCCGGAGGCCAAGCCGGGAAGCCGTATCGACAATGATGCGACGGTCAATCTCGAAGTGCCTCTCCTGTTCCCAGTCTCGTACGCAATCCCCGAAGGGCGCGTGCAGTTCTAGCGCCACCCGTATCCTGTCGCCGAAGTCCGCGACCGGCGGAGGCGGAAAGCAGATGACGGTGTTGCGGTGCATGTGGTTCGCCGGCGGGATCCGACCGAGCAGTTCACATACCGCGGGATGGTGCATAGAAAGCACATCGACGAACAGAATCGAGTCGTTCTCACGCCACTCGTCTCGCGTTGCGGGTGTATTGGGTCCGTTGAAGTCCTGGCACATCCAACGAAGGGCAATCGGGCGGCGGCCGGCCTTGTTCACGCAGCGAACTCTCGACCGGACGAATTCGAAGCACGTTTGGTCTCCGAACGGCTTGAAGTCCCGTCGATTGTTGCCGTATCGACCGCTCAGGAAGGCAGGAACCTCTCGTCGCGGGATGCCCGCGGAGCGACAGAGCTTGTAGGCATTGCCGGTCTTCTTGTCCACTTGGCCAGACTCGGTTTGCGTCATGGCGATGGCGACCGCCGTCAGAACGATGGGCCGACCGGCTCCGAGTCGTTGCGCGATGTCTTCGCTCAGACAGAGCGTGCGCTCTTCCGGCTCTCCGTCGGTAACATCGAAGACGCATCGACCCTTCAGCGTGGCTGGAAGGTTGGTCTTGTCGAATGGGCCGACTTGGGCGAGCAGAATGCCATTCGGTTTCGATGTGAACCTCTGGTCGCACCACGCTGCCTCCGTTATCAGCCACTCGCGCGGAGCCGCGGCGTCGGAAACACAAAGAAGAACGAGCTTTGCCGCGTCGATTCTCTCCTTGATCTCGTCTTTGATGACGAGTCCGGCTTGCATATCGTGCTCGTAGTCCCATGTGCTCAGCCCGAGATCCTTGAGTCTCTCGATCAAGGGTCTGACGACATCGCGGTCAGGCGAGTACCAGAGGATGACTACATCGTGTCGGTCGGCCATGGTGGCAGTGCAAACTCAAGCAGTCGGGGCGAACCACGCCTTTCCCTTTTGCTTCGCGCTAGGAAGATAGCCGAAGCCGAGTCTGCGCGCAACGCGCCCGTCGCCGTGCCGTCCCCCCTACGACTCCGCCACCGTGAACGGGGCGATATCGGTGCCGTGGGCCCATTGGTTTGCCCACTTGGCTAGGTCTACGATGCCTTGGGCTATCTCTAATTGGTGCCTTCTCGTGTTCTTTGCGCCGTCTTTGGCTTCTATCGGTTTTCCCAGACACACGGCGACCGGGTGGAAGGGGACGCTTACGACCGACCTTGACCAGGACTTTCTTAGTGTCATTCGGTTTGTGCCCCAGGCTCTTAGCGGGATGATCGGGGCTTCGCTGGCGGCGGCCAGCTTGACGATGCCGGGCTTGATGTCTCCGAGCGGTGCTTTCGGGCCGTCGCAGGCCATCAGGATTGATGTGCCCGACGTCACCATCGACTTCAGCATCATCAGGCCTTCGCCGCCGCCTCGTGACGACGAGCCTCTTACGATTTCGTAGCCCAGCATTCTCAGTGCCATTGCGGCGAGGCCGCCGTCGCGTGAATACGACACAATCGCGGCCAGCTTTCGGTCGGGGGGCAACACGCGCGGCAGGCCGTTGTAGCAATCGAACAGGTCCTGGTGCGTGCAGGCGAAAATCAATGGCTGGTCGGTGTTGAGGAGTGCTTTGGTTTCCGGATGTGCGCGCAACACATAGCGGTGGGTCGGGAACCGGCCGATGAGTGACATCAAACCGCTTGCAAGCGGGCCCCAAAAACGGTTCATCCAATGGCCGTCCGGGAACGTGATCGGACGGACCTTGAAGTTCTTGACGACGGGGCGGTGGGCCATCGGCCCTACTGTGCCACGAGTTCGTCCCGCACGCGACGGTCCTGATAGACCGGCAGGATCTTGCCCTGCCCGCGGCGCCGTCGCAGTGCGCGCTCGAACGTGCCCGGCGGCACCGGCGTCAGCACGGGTGCTGCCAAAACAACCCCGCCCTGCCGGCACGTCGCGTAGCTGGCGTTGGCGCTTCTCAGGACAGCGTCGATACGGACGGCGATGCTTTCGACGGTACTCGCGGACGGCTGCGCGCCGCGAAACTCCAGCACCCACTCGTGTCCGGGGGCGGCCGCGGGATCGGTGGGGCAGACCAGGAACGCCTCAAAATCCACGCCGACTTCGCGGAGCGCGCGACGCACCTGGTCCGCATCGACCTTCTCGCCGGACAGGCTCAAGACCGTGCCCTGGCGACCCGCGACGCGCAGGCGCGGCGGCTCGTTGGACGAGAACTCCACAACGTCGCCCGGCGAGTAGGCGTACAGGCCCGACGGTGTCGTGACCAGCACCACGTAGCGCACGCCGGCCTCTACTTCGCCGAGCACAAAGCGCGGCGGGTTCGCCATCTCCCAGTCTTCCTCGGGCACGAACTCCAAAAACACATCCTCGACCATCGGCATCATGCCGGGCTCTTCGCCGGGCTGAAACGCGATCGCGGCCTCGCTGCACAGGTACATCTCGATCATCTTCACGCCGGGCGCGAGCAGCTCGAACACGGGCTGGTGCAGCTCCATGGCGGTGCCGGAGGTGGCGACGAGCTCGAGGTTCGGCCAGACGGTGCGGATGTCGTCGAGGCCCTGGTTCTCCATGATCTGGCGGATCAGGCCCACGACGTAGCCGGGGATGCCGAAGATCATCCGGATATCGGAATGCAGGAACCGCTCTTCGACGATGCGGTACTTCTCGCTCCAGTCCTCGATGTTGATGACGTCAACCGGCGGGATGCCGAGGTTGTGGAACGGGTACGTCTTCGCCGCGGACACGATGCCGGTCACGTAGCCGACTGAAACATCGCCGTCCGTACGCTTTACCTCCGCGGGCGCCGACATCTGCAACGCGTATCCGCGCAGCAGGGAATAGTTGCCCGTGCGGTTGATGTAGCTCGCCGTCGCGTAGCCGATCGCGCGCTTGAGTCCGCGCACGAGCGCCTTGTTCAGCGGCACCATCTTGGGCTCGCCGGTCGTGGTGCCGGACGAGAGGCAGCAGGCGTACAGGGGTTCGGGGAAGAGCACGCCGCGCTCGCCGGCGATCATGCGCTTCCACGCGTCGTCGTAGTCCTCCTTCGCGCTCGGCGGCACGGCGCTCTGGAAGTCCTCGATCGAGCCCATCGAGCCGAACCCGTGTTTGCGGCCGAATTCGGTGTCCGCGGCATTGCGGACGATCGCGCCGAGCTTGTCTTTTTGCATCCGGCGAAAGTGGCGCTCCATCTCGGCGATGGCCGCGACGCGCTTTTCGACGCCCGCGCGGACGATGGCTTCAAGGTCGGACACGTCGCGTTGATACCCCGGCCGCCCCTTTTCGGCAAGCTCCGAGCCCTCCGGGTACGCTTTCGGTATGCGAGTCCTGCTTTCGATTCTTGCGTGCGCGGCGTGGGTCGCGGCCGACCCGGCGCCCGAGACGGTCGGCGAAAACGTCACGCTGCCGCGGGGCACGTACCGGTTGGAAAAGCCGATCCGGGTGACGGCGGACGGCATCACGATCGACCTGCGCGCGGCGCGGTTTGTCGGCGGGACCGGCGATGCCTCGAAGTTCTCCGGTATCGGGCTGATCCTGGAGGGGCGGCGCAACGTGACCGTGCGCGGGGGGCGGTTCTCGGGATTTCGCTGCGCGGTGCTCGTCAAGGACTGCCAGGGCGTCGTGCTCGAGGAGATCGACGCGTCGGGCAACTTCCGCCAGCGCCTTTCGTCCACGCCGGATCGCGAGGCCTCGTCGGACTGGCTGTGGCCGCACAAAAACGACCAGCAGCAGTGGCGAAAGAACTACGGTGCCGGGATTTGTCTGGAGAACACGGCAGGCGCAAAAGTGAGGAGGTGCAGGGGGCGTGGCCAGCAAAACGGCCTGATTCTGGATCGCTGTACCGGGGCTGAGGTCTACGACAACGACTTTTCGTTCAACTCCGGGTGGGGGATCGCGCTCTGGCGTTCGTCGAAGAACGTGCTCACGCACAACCGCTGCGACTGGTGCGTGCGCGGGTACAGCCACGGCGTGTACGCGCGCGGCCAGGACTCCGCCGGGTTCCTGGTGTTCGAGCAGTGCAGCGACAACGTGTTCCTGAAGAACTCGGCGACGCATTCGGGCGATGGGTTTTTTCTGTATGCCGGCAACGAGACGCTGAAGCGCACGGGCAAGGGCGGCTGCAATGGCAACGTGGTCAAGAACAACGATTTCAGCCACGCGGTCGCGAACGCGATCGAGGCGACCTTTTCCAAGGGCAACAAGTTCATCGGCAACCGCTGCGACGACTCGAACTACGGCGTGTGGGCGGGCTACAGCTACGACACGGTGATCGAGGGCAACCAATTCGCCCACAACTCGATCGCGGGCGTGGCCATCGAGCACGGCGAGAACAACCGCATCGTCTACAACACGTTTACCGGCAACGCGCGCGGCGTGCATCTTTGGTGGGACGACGACAAGGAGCTGCTCGCGTCGGTGTTTGGAAAGAACCACGGATGCGACTCGCGCGGCTATCTCATTGCCCTCAATTCGTTCGACGGCGACCGCGTGGGCGTGCAGCTCGATCGCACGACCGGCGTGAAGATTCTGGGCAACGATTTCGAGAGCGTGAGGACCGTCGTGCGCGCGACCGGCTCGGCACTCGTGGTCCGCGACGACGACGCGGCGCCGGACGTGCCGGGCACCAAGGACGAAACCGAGTTCCCCGGCGAGCTCGACGCGTTCTTACCCCGCGGCCACCCGCGTGGCCGCCGCCACATCCGCGTGGACGAATGGGGCCCGCTCGACCCGCTCGCGTACGCCGTCTTCCCCCGCAACGCGTCGGGCTGGGGTGCTGTGTCGTTTCACGTGCTCGGCCCGGACGAAATCTACACCGTTCGCACGGATGCCGCATTGCGCGTCAAAAAGGATGGCCGCCTGTTCCGCATCACCGGCGGCGAGCCGGGCATCACACCGTTTGAAGCCACGGTCACGGCGGGCGGCAAGACGTTCAAGGTCTCGGGCCACCTCGTGAACACGTTCTGGAAGGTGCGCCACTGGAACTGGCAAGCGGATCCGCGCAAGGCGCGCTGGCAACCCGCGGGTGTGGAATTCGAAACGAAATCACTCGACTTCGCGTGGGGCCAGGGCGGTCCGAAAGGACTTAGACCCGAACGCTTCGCGACGCGTGCGACCACGACCCTCACGCTCCCCGCGGGCCGCTACGAAATCGTCACCGTGAGCGACGACGGTGTCCGCGTGTTCATCGACGGCAAAAAAGTCCAGGACGACTGGACGTGGCACGCGCCGAAGGAAAACCGCACGGTGGTGACCCTCAAAAGGGGAGCCCACGAGATAGTCGTCGAACACTTCGAGCTGGACGGCCTGGCGCGCCTGAAGTTCGACCTGCGACCGCTGCCGTGATTCCCGTCGCCATCGTCGCGCTCCTCGCCGCTCCGGATCTGGCCGCCGTGGATCTGGCCGCCGCGCTGCAAACCGCCGAGAAGCGATTGCACGCAGCCCTGGGCGAGGACGTAGTGGTGCCGAAGGTGAAGGTGCGGTGGCGGGACGCGGGAGAGGATCGGAGCGGCACTCGGGCCTGGTCGCGTACGGACGGCGATGCTTTTTTGATCGAGCTGGCGCGCGAATACGCCGCGCTGGGCGCACTCGACATCGAGACGACCCTGACCCACGAGCTGTTTCACATCGTGCACCGCCACGCGCTGGGCGAAAAAAAGTACGCGCGCGTGCCGGGGTGGGCGCGCGAAGGCGCGGCGGTGTTCGTGGCGGGCCAGGGTGCGGAGCGCGCGCGTCTGTTGACCGTGCACGTTATGCGCGAAAACGGATCCGATCCGCTCGCGCGTCTCGTCGACGGCCTGGAGGGCGCGCACGAATTTCTGGACTACTACGAGGACGCCGCCGCGTTCGAAGCCGCCGGCAAAAAGGCAAAAACGCTGATCCGCGCCCTGTTGAAGGAGCCGGATCCAAAACGCGCGGTGCGATCCGTATTGAAGATCTCGTTTGCCGAGTTCGAACGCCGCGGGCAAGCGCGCGCGCGCAAGGTGCTGGCCGTCCACATCGCAGCGCTACGGCGCGGCCCGTCGCCGGCTTACCCGGACTCGTATCTGCCGCGCGTGCGCGTGCTCCGCAAGGCGGGCAAGCCGAAAGAAGCGGTGGCGCTACTCCGCAAGCGCGTGTTGAAGAACCCCAAGAAACTGCTGGCTGTCGGCGAAGCGGCGATGCTGGAGCTGGAACTTCGCAAGCAGCTCAAGGATCCGACGTTTCCGGCAGCCCTAAAGCGCGCGCGCAAGAACCTGCGCCCGTTCGACTTGGACTGGACCGCCTTGGATCCGCGCTAACCCGCACTAACCCTATCGCTCTTGAAGCGTGAACTTCAGGAGTGCCGGTGCCTTGGGATCAAGCGTGACCTCGTACGCCTTCGTGCGGCGTCCGCTGGCGCCGATCAAGATCGTGTGCCGGCCGGCCGGCACGCCTTGGAGCTTCACGTGGCCGTCTTTCGATTCGAACAGCTCGCCATCGATGAGCACGACGAACCCGTTCGCGGGCGGCGGTGTCTGATCAGCGGCGATATCGAGTTCGGTGCCGGGCCAGCTCAGCGTGTACGGGCCAGCGTCGGCGAGTTTTTGGCGCAACGGAAAGTAGCCCTCGCGCTCGACGCGGACATATGCGTCAGCGCGCAGGCACCACGAGCGCCCGTCACTCAGCCTGGGAGAGTGCTTAAAAAAACCATCCCGCACGGTGGCCTGTCCCGTAACGAATGCCTCGCCGTTCGGGGAAAGGACACGTAGCGTTCCGGGTGTGCGCAGGGCGTCCGCCGGAACCTGCGCCGGCACTTCGCCGACCTGAACAGCGATCGCCTGGGTGCCCAGGTTGCGGTCGCTGACGACGAGTGTCTGCACGCCTGTGGCGTGGGTACGCACGATGTTGCCGTCGCGCTCCGACCACGCGCCGGCGATCTCAACGGACCGTTTGCCCCCAGAGCCCCGAAAGCTCCTGAGGCCGAGCACGAGGCGCCGCGGCGCGGGCCACGTGAGTTCGGCCGTGCGCTTGCCGTCGCGCACCGGTCCGAGCGGGAAAACTCGCGTGAGGCCCTGCCCGCGGACGCGCACAACGGCTTGCACGTTTGCGCCGATGCCGGTTTCGTCGTCGCGCAGTCGGAGCATGCCGTGCGGCGTCACGAGCTCGATGTCAGCATGCTTGGGCAGTCCCCCGCGCCCCCCCAAAGCGACCCTCGGTTGCCGCTGCGCCACGACGCGATGTTCGGAAACATCGCCGTCCTTGACTTCGATTGTTCTTTGTTTCGCGGCGTGGCTCCCGAATCCGCCACCGACGTGTAACTCGTAGCGGCCTGCCGGGACGTGCACGACGCCGTCGTCGGCGAAAAAAAGCCATCCGTCCGCGCGCTGCAGCCAGGCGGGGACGTCGGGTGCCGGCCGACCCGTAGCGGCATCCAGAGTCACGATACGGACGGCTGTCCTTTTGGCGTCGGGGTCGGGGCGGCCGTCGGTCTCGCCTTGATCGGGCGATCGGATGATGAGGCGAAACGGCTGCCGGGAATCGATTGGCCTGGGCGCCGGATAGGCGACGCGGTTGCGCGGGCCGCAGGCAAAAAGAGTCTCGTTCGGCACGTAGCCTTCAAGACGAAACGCGCCGTCCGGGCCGGTGCGCGCGCGCGGTCCTCGCATTTCCTGGTGCGAGCCGACCACCACGTTCGCGACCGGCTTGCCGTCGTCGTCGGTGACGCGGCCGGTGAGGGCCAGGCCGGGAGCGGCGTGCAGGTCGCCGACGCCTACGTCGAAAAAACGCGAGGCGATGCCGGGCGCGCGGAGCCAGAAGCGGCCGATCCTGGGATTGACGCCGCCGATGGAGAACCGGCCGGCGGCATCGGTGACGGCCGTCCGTACGGCGGGGCTGTGGCTGCAGCCGAGCAGGTACTCGACGCGCACGCCGGCGCGCGGCTTGCCGAAGGGGCCGAACACGCGCGCCGACACGTCGTGGCCGGGTTCGAGTTCCACGACGTCGGGGGGCGACCAGCCGTACTTTTCGGACACGGCGAACCGCGGCGCGTCGAAGATCCAGTGGCAGTCGCGCGGCTTGTCCTTCCAGCGCACGACGGCGATGCCGCGCTTGTCGGTCCGGGTCTCGGCCAGCAACACGGGAGTCACGAACCGCTCGCCGGCGTCCTCGAGGTACTGCGCCACACGCACGCCCGCGAGCGGCTTGCCGGTCCGCGCATCCCGAACGAGCACACACACGGTGCCCTCAGCCTGCGTCCCGGGAAGCGCGTCCCGCTCGGCACCAGGCGCAAGAGGAACAAGGAACAGCAAAAGTGCGAACACCATCGCGGTTTGAAACGTGTTTGACCCGCGGGTTGCGGTCCAATTCTGGGTCGCAATCGCTTGAAGCGAGAATCGGACTGCTGTCCGACACGTATCGCCGTCCGTTTGCTTTTTGGGCGAGGTTCTTCCGTGCGAATAGCGGGGGGCTTCGAGCGGTAGAGTACGGCCATGTTGTGGGGGATTGCTGCCGCGCTGGTGGCGCTTTCGATCTGGTTGTTCAATTCGCTGGTGCGGTTGCGGGCCAAGACGCGCGACGGGTTCTCCGGCATCGATGTGCAGCTCAAGCGTCGGCACGACCTTGTGCCCAACATCGTGTCCGTAGTGAAGGCGTATGCGCAGCACGAGCGCGAGACGTTGGAAGAGGTGGTTCGTGCGCGCGGCGAGGCCCAAAACGCGTCGGCCCAGACAGCGTTGACGCTGTCGGACCGGGAACGGCGCGAGACGGGTCTGAGGGGGGCGCTGGATCGGTTGCTTGTTTTGGTCGAGCAGTATCCCGACCTCAAGGCGGACGAGAGCTTTCGCAAGCTGCACGACGATCTCGTCGAGGTCGAGGATCATCTGCAGTACGCGCGGCGCTACTACAACGCGACCGTGCGCGACTACAACACGCGGCGGCAGCAGTTTCCGGGGAACGTGATCGGGCCGCTCTTCGGGTTCCGCGCGGCCGAGTTCTTTCAGATGGAGGGTTGAGATGGGACGGGTTTTTGCCGCGCTCTTGTTTTGCGCGACCGCCGTGCTTGCGCGTGATATTCGGATCGCCGAGTTCGACGCGCAGGTTCAGGTCCACGCGGACGGCACCGTCGAGGTGGTCGAGTCGCTGCAGGTGAGGTTTTCTGGCAGCTGGAATGGCATCTATCGCGACATCCCGTATCGGTTTCGGTATCCGAACGGGATCCAGGGCGACATCCGTATCTCGATCGAGGAGGTGACCGGCGACGTTGCGTGGCACAAGGTGCGGCGCAAGGGCGGCGTCGTGCGCATCAAGATCAAGGTCGATGGCGCGAGCAGTACGACCCGGCGCGTCGTGATCCGCTACGTGTGCCACAACGTCGTGCGCAACTACAGTGACGACGACGAGTTCTACTGGAACGTCACGGGGAGTTGGCCGTACCCGATCGAGAAGGCGACCGTTTCCGTCAAGCTGCCCGCGGACGTGCCGGGAGATGAAGTGCGCACGAAGGCCTTCACCGGACGGTTCGGCGAGCGAGGCCGTGACCACGAGATCGACGGGCTCACGTTCAAGACGACGAAGATCTTGGACCGGCGCGAGCAGTTCACGATCGTCGTCGGTTTTCCGACCGGCTACGTCGAGTTCCCGTCGTTGCTGACGCGCGTAGGTTGGTTCTTTGCCGACAACTGGCCGTTCGCACTGCCGATCGTGATCCTGATTCTCTGGTTTGTGTTGTGGCTCGTCCGCGGACGCGACTCGCTTGCGGGCGCGACGATTGTGCCGGAATTCGACGCACCGTTTGATCTGCGTCCGACCGAGGTCGGCGTGCTTGCCGATGAGACGATGCACAAGCGCGACGTCACCGCGGGCATTGTCGACCTGGCGGTACGCGGCCTGATCACGATTGAGTGGGACAAGGAAAAGGACGGCTACAAGCTCCGCACGCGCGGAAAGTGGCGGCAGGACAAGTCGCTCAAGCCGTTCGAGAGCCAGCTGATGGAGACCCTGTTCGCCGGCTCGCGGTCGATCTGGCTCGACGACCGCAAGACGAGCTTCCACACGGACCTGCACCGCATTCGCGTGAAGCTGCACCACGATCTGTCCGAGCGCGGGTTTTTTCGCGGACGCGCCGACAAGACGCGGCTGGCTTGGCACCTCGCCACCGTAGGCGTGACCCTCGCGTTGATCCTCGTCGGCGTCATCTGGGTACGCACGATCTATTGGTGGCCGCTCGCGATCGTATGCGTGATCGGGATGTTTTGTGTCGCGCACTTCATGCCCCGCCGCACGCGCAAGGGGATGGAAACGCTCCGCCGCATCCGTGGCATGGAGGAGTACATCGCAACGGCCGAACGCGGGCGCCTGGAACGTCTGCCGCAGGACGCGTTCGAGAAAATGCTTCCCTACGCTATCGCGCTCAACCTGCACGACCGCTGGCTGAACGCGTTTCGCGGCCTGTACGAACCGCCGCCGTGGATGACCGGAGGCGAGAACTTCAGCTGGGGGCTGCACGGTTTCGTGGCGCGGTCGGGCTCAGCGGTCAGCTATGTGCCCCGCACCAGCAGCGGAGGAGGCGGCGGCTGGAGCGGTGGCAGCGGCTTCAGCGGAGGAGGCGGATTCAGTGGAGGGGGCTTCGGCGGAGGAGGCGGAGGCGGCTGGTAGGTGGAGACCGCGATGGTACGAGTGCTGGGTATTCTCTTGGTCTGTTCGGCTGCCGCGTTGGCCAGGGACATCGAGATCTCGGAGTTCCACGTGGATGTGCGTGTCGGTGCGGACGGAACGGTCGAAGTGGTCGAGTTGTTGACGGTTCGTTTCACGGGTGCGTGGAACGGGATCACCCGCAACATCCCGTACTGGTCCCGCTATCCGTACGGGATCGCGGGGGACATTCGTATCTCGATCGAAGACGTGTCCGGCGACGTTGTGTGGCACACGGTACGGCGCGGTGGCGGCGTGGTGCATCTCAAGATCAACGTCGATGGGGCGAATAACGCGACCCGCCGTGTCGTGATCCGCTACGTGTGCCGCAACGTCATCCGCAACTACGCCGCCGCCGACGAGTTCTATTGGAACGTCACGGGAAGCTGGTCGTACCCGATCCTGAGGGCCAGTGTTTCCGTGACGCTTCCGGACGATGTGCCCGCCGACGACGTGCGCACGAAAGCGTTTGTCGGTCTCTACGGCAGTACGGCTGCTGCGTACGAGACCGACGGCAATACGATCCGAACGAAGTGGCCGTTGGATCGGCACGAACAGTTCACGATCGTGGTGGGATTTCCCGCGGGCCACGTCGCGTTCCCGTCGTGGTCGACGCGTCTCAAGTGGTTCTTCGCTGACCACCGTAGTGCCGGCGTGCCGCTGCTCCTGCTTGCGTTCTGGGCGCTCGTCTGGTTCTTCCGTCGTCGGGGCAGGTTTACGATTGCGACGATCGTTCCGGATCCCACGGTGCCCTTCGATCTGCGTGCCGCTGAGGTGGGCGTTCTGGCCGACAAGTGCGTACACGATCGCGATGTCACGGCTGCGATCATCGACCTTGCCGTGCGCGGGTGCCTGCGAATCGAATGGAATGCCGAGGAGTTCGACCACCATCTGATCCCGCGCCGTCGTTGGAAGCAGAGCGTGTCGTTGCGTCGCTTCGAGTACGCGCTCATGGAGGCGCTCTTTCCCCGCGGCAAGCCGGTTTGGCTGGACGAAAGCAGGACGAAGTTCTCGGACGCGATGTCGCAGATCCGATCCGAGCTCCATGCCGATCTTTCCTCGCATCAATTCTTCAGGGGCGCGGTCGATGGCGCGCGCACCCGCTGGTTCGTAGCGCTGGGCGTGATCGCCGCCGTTCTCGTTCTCGGGGGCCTTGTCGGGGAACCGCCGCTGTCCTACTGGTTGTCTTCGGCCCTCTGTGTCTGGGGAATCTACTGGTTTGCGCGCCGCATGCCGCGCCGTACGGCCAAGGGTCTGAAGGCCCTGCACCGTATTCGTGGCATGGAGGAGTACATCGATGCGGCCGACAACGAGCAGATGAAGCACGTTCCGCAGGACACGTTCGAAACGATGGTCCCGTACGCCATTGTGCTGAATCTGCACGACCGCTGGTGCCGAATGTTCCGTGGGCGTCGCGCATCCCCCGACTGGTTCACCGGCGACGGGGACTTCCACGAACGCATCGCACGGTTCGTCAAACGTTCGGACTCCGTCGTCTCCCACATCTTTCGCACAGACCGCAACCGTGACAGTAGCCGCGGAAATGGAGGAGGAGGCAGAGGCCGGAGCGGTGGCAGTGGTTTCGGAGGAGGAGGATCCAGTGGAGGGGGCTTCGGGGGAGGAGGCGGCGGCGGCTGGTAGTAATCCCCGCTTCGCAGGTGTTGACTAGCCCTGAACGCGCGCCCCAACTAGCGAGAGACGCGAAGCGGATTTCGGCTACTTCAGTCCGTACTTCGCCTTGTACTTCTCGAACAGAACCTTCTGCTTGTTCGAAAGGTTGATTCTTCGGCCGTCGATCCAGGCGGCTTCGACCTTGGTGGGGATCTCCAGCGGGTCGCCGTTGCAGATAAACAGCGTGGCGGCCTTGCCCTTTTCGATCGAGCCCAGGTCCTTGTCCACTCCGAGAACTTTGGCGGCGCTGAGTGTGATCGCGCGAATCGCGGCGTCGCGGTCTAGACCGTAGGCGCAGGCGCGACCCGCGGCGTACGGCAGGTTGCGTTCGTTCGGAATGCGCTCGCCGCTGGCGAGGCACCAGGTCAGGCCCGCCGCTTCGAGTTTGGCGGGGAGGCGGTAGGTCTCGTCGAAGTCCGCGTCCGCGCGCTTGGGAAAGCGGTGGATGCTGCGGATCAGGATCGGCGTGTTCGTGCGCTTCAGCAGGTCGGCGCACAGCGGCGCGTCGCGACCGCCGACGATGACCGCGCGCAGCCTGTTGCGCCGCGCGAAAGCGAGCGCGCCCGTGATCTGGTCGTACGTGTCGGCCAGGAAAAAGACCGGCCGCTTGCGGGCGAGCGACGGTTCGAACGCCTCCTTGCGGACGTCCACGCGCAGTTTCGGGTCCGACTTTCTCTTCCGCAGGTAGGCCGCGGCTTCCGCAAACGCGTGCGCCAGCGTATGCGTGTCCTTGGCCTTCTTGTTGCCGGGCCAGGCGACCACCAGTCCGGCGTCGCGGCGCACGGCCATGTCCTCCCACGTCCAACCGTCGGTGCGCATCACGCTGGCGCGGCCGGGGATCAGGCCGCCGCGCGGGAACACTCCGAACACCAGTACGCCGTTGGAGCGCGTGACCGGAAGCAGGGTCGAGTCGGGATTGACCGCGACGGCGGCGTAGGCCTCCGGGGTCATCGCTCCGACCTCGTTCATGTCGCGCGTCGCGCGAACCGCTCCGATTTCGCGCAGCCCGAGCTGCGTGTAGGGTGCGATGAACCCGGGGTAGACGTGCTTGCCCCTGCCATCGATGATCTCGATGCCATCTCCGGCCTTGAGCGGGCCCGCGCCGACCGCGGTGATGCGGCCCTTGGTGAACACCACGTAGCCCTGCTTGATCGTGGGGCCGGACACGGGGTGGATCGTCGCGTTGACGATTCCCACCGTTCGACGCTGCGGCGGCGCCTTGGGGGTGAGGTCTTGGGCAAGCGCGCCCGACACGGCGAGCAGGAAACACACGGCCAGCCTCATCGTGCACCTCCGCAGACGCCGCAGCGAGCGGCCCGAAACTTCTCCATCCACCAGATGCGGGTGGGCACATCGCCGTCCGTTTGCTTTTTTCGGTCTTGTTTCGCCCTGGGCGAGCGTAGCACCTTTGCGATCAGGCGCCGGCGCTCTGCGGCGATGGTCTTGCGGGCCTCGCCGTCGGTGTTCTCGGACCAGTACTCGCGCCCGTCGATCCAGGTAGCGACGCAATGCGTGTAGACCGACAGCGGATCGCCGGACCAGATCGCGAGGTCGGCGTCCTTGCCGTTTTCGAGTGAGCCGATGCGGTCGCCGACGCCGAGTTGGATTGCCGGGTTGATGGTCACGAACTTGAACGCTTCGGCGCGCGGCACGCCGCCGTACTTCACCGCCTTGGCGGCTTCGAGGTTGAGGCGGCGCGCGAGTTCGTCCGAGTCGGAGTTGAAGCTGACGAGCACGCCGACCGCGCGCATGAGGGCGCCGTTGTACGGGATCGCGTCCTGCACCTCGACCTTGTACGCCCACCAGTCGCTGAACGCGCTGCCGCCGATCGCCGCGTCCTTGATCGCGTCGGCAACCTTGTAGCCCTCGAGCACGTGCTGGAACGTGCCGATGCGAAAGCCGAAGTCACGCGCGACGCGGCAGAGCATCAGGATTTCGTCCTGGCGGTAGCTGTGGCAGTGGATCAGCCGTTCGCCGGCGAGGATTTCGGCAAGCGCTTCGAGTTCGAGATCGACCTTGTCGACGTCGTTGCGCCGCGCGTACGCCTGCGCCGCATGAAAGCGATCGCGGATCAGCGCCTCGACGCCCATGCGCGTTTGCGGGTAGCGCGTCTTGTACTCGTCGCCCCAGTTGCTCTGCTTGACGTTCTCGCCGAGCGCGAACTTGATGCCCGGCGGGGCCGCCAAAAAATGCATGCCGTTCGGATCGCGCACGCCCCAGCGAATCTTGTTGACCTGGTTCTGCCCGCCGATCGGGTTCGCGGATCCGTGCAGGTTGTTGACCGTCGTCACGCCCGCGGCGAGTTGGCGATACCACGAGATCGAGTCGGGGTTGGTCACGTCGCCGATGCGTACTTCGGCGGTCACCGCCTGGCCGGAGTCGTTCACGCCGCCGGAAATCCCGGTGTGCGAATGGCAGTCGACGATTCCAGGCGTGATGTGCCGCCCCGACACGTCGATCGTCGCCGCGCCGAGCTGCCCTTTGCGGCGCGGGCCTACGTACACGATCTTGCCGTCCCTGATCTCGACCTCGCCGTCCGTAACGATGCCGGCGGGCCCGCTCGTCCAAACGGTCGCGCCGACGAACCGGACATGGCGCATCTTTGGCAGAGCCGCTCGTGCGTACGGCCCGAACGGATAACCAAACGTCTCGGGAACGGGATCGGCCTTCGTCTTGGACGTCTTCGGCTTCGTCTTCGGTTCCGCAGTCTCCCCGATTGCCTTGCGTGTCGCGCGCCACGAAAATCGCCGTCCGTCCGCTTCGATCCCGTGTCCTTCGATCGTGTCGCCCGCGACGATGCCCGACAACACCAGCGGCCCCTGAAACACCATGTGCACGTGCTGTCCGCGCACGGTGTGCTCGCGCGCCGCCTTGCCGTCCCGCGTGACCTTGCCCTTTTTCCAGACCAGCTTGCCGCGCGCGCCCAAGTCCCACTCGCCGTCGAGCTTCGGCTTGGGTGCCTGCAATTCGTAGCGCTTGCCGTCGATCCACACCGCGCGGAACGGCGTGTCGGGAGCAAACAGCGACGGTGACGAACGGACGGCGATGTTGGCTCGCTTGCCCGGGTCGAGGGTGCCGAGTTCCTTGTCGATGCCGAGCAGTTTTGCCGGGTGCGTGGTCAGCATCGCCAGCGCTCGGTCTTTCTTGAGGCCGTGGCGGATCGCCTCGCCCAGGTTGCGCGCGAAGTTCTTGCGGTCGAGTTTGGCCGCGGTCAGCGCGACGGTGACGCCCGCGTCGTCGAGCCGGCGGGCCGTCGTCGGCGCCTGTTCCCACGTCATCAGCTCGCGCAGGTCCACGGACTCGCGCGTTGACACGGAGGCCACATCGGGCGCGGGCGGGAACCGCAGCGGCAAGACGACCGGCAGTCCGGTCGCGGCGATCGCGTGCAGGCGGCGGAATTCGAGCCCGCTGCCCAAGAGCAACGCCGTCCGTTCAAACGCCGTCGCGATCCTGGCGCTGCGCAGCGCCTGGAGTTCGTTCTCGGTGTCGAACGCGAGCGGGAGTTTCGTCTTCTTGTCGTACAGCCCTTGGCGGAGCACGGCGATGGCGCCCATCTCCGACGTGGGAAAGCCGTCTTTGCCGCGTTTTTTGCGGTCAAAGCCGCATGCGTAGTAGACGTCTTTCTTGTATTCCGCAGGCTTGTCGGCCAGGGACACAAGGCGCGCCGCTCCGCGCCAGTTTCCCTTGGCCGGGGCGTGGACGGCGGCGCCGAACCCGAGTTTGCGCAGCCCCTGCGCGTCGAGTGTGGCGTCGGTTTGCACGGGCGCGTACGCGTCGAGGAACGCGGCGTGGATCGTGCAGCCCTTGCAATCCCAAATGCGCGCCCCGGCCGGAACGGGGTTGGGCGAGACCGCCGCGATCTTGCCGTCGCGGATGAGGACCGTCCAGCCGCGACGCACCTCGCCGGGGCGCACGAAGACGTCGCCGCCGACGAGAGCGTGGAACGCCGGATCGACGGGCTCGGGGCCGTTCGGCGGATCTTCCCCCGACGTCACGAGACAAAGAACGAGGAGCCAGGGGACGCTGCGCATGATCCGCAGGGTATCCGGTGAGCCCTGCGACCGAACAGGCCAAAGGCGCTATTTCGCCTCGACGTCGGTGAAGATCAGGTCGCTCTTGTATACCGTGAGGCCGAACGGACCGTCGGGCAGCTCCCATGGACCAAAGCCGGTGTTGCCGATCATCATCAGAACCCCGTTCTTGCGCCGGAACAGTGCAAAGACCGGGTCCTTTTGGCCCTCGACCGACGGGACGTGGCCGCGCTCCATGATCTTCCACTTGCCGTCGATCATGCGCTGGATGTGGACGAAGCCGCCCCAGTCGAGTGCCGCCACGGAGAAGTTCCTGGGATCTTCGTAGTGCAGCACCACGCCGCCGCGCCACCCTTTGGGCTTGCCGGCAATGCGCATCGTTGCGGTGAACTGCTTTGAAGACAGCTTCAGGACGGCGATGCTCCATACCTTCTTGTCCGCGCCGCGCAGCGACTTGGGACCAGCGCTCTGCCACTCGTTGTGCACGTAGCGCCACGGCTGCTGGTTGGCCCTGAGCCATGCGAGAAACTTCGGCCCCAACGTCTTGGGCGGCCCGATCATGCGCTTGTAGAGCTTGCTCGCCTGGTTGCCCGCGTCGAGTTTTTTGGCGAAGCCCTTGAACTTGCCGATCGGCTTGCCCGCGTTGCCGGTGGCGGCGAAGCGAAAGAGCGCCCAAGCCATGCCGTACGACGACATTTCCTTTGAGGACACGGTCTGGGCGAGGTCGAAGCCGGGCTTGGATGCCTCGTCGAGCGCACGCTTCGGTTCGTCGTCGAGGTTGACCAGCGGGACGACGCCGAGCTGCAGTTTCTGGCCGTCCCAGTGGTGATGCGCGAGGTACTCGGCGACGCCCTCGGTCCACCATTTCACCGCCGGATTCTTGTTCTTGGTGCGGGAGAGAAAGTGATACTGGTGCGCCGCCTCGTGGATCAGGAGATGGCGGCTCTTGTACTTCGTGCCCTGCCGGAACGCGTAGGCCGTCCTGGTCGGCGGCCAGTACATGCCCCCGCCCTTGTCCGGCGGTGTGCCGCCGTCATCGCGAATCGCCTTCACCATGGCGCCGCGGGTCGTGAAGTACCGTACGCGCAGTTTGGTGCCCTTCTTGACCTTGGGTTTTTTTTGCAAGAATGCCTTGAACTGCGGCCACGCGGATTCGAGCACGCGCCCGTATTCGTCCGCCCGCGCCTTGTCGTTCGCGTCGCCCGTGTATTCGAGATGGTAGTGCGCGGTCTCGACGACGTGGGTCTCGGCGTGTGCGGCCGCGGCCGTGAGAAAAAGCGCAATCAGGGGGCGGGGCATAACGTTTATCGTACGGGTTAGAATCGAGCCCCATGCGTAGAAACATCGCCGTCCTAGGGCTTTTGTTGTGTCTCGGTGCGGTCTTTGCAAAAGACGACGCGACCGACAGGGCCAAGACCGAGAAAATGATCGTCGACGGGCTCACCGCGTTCCGCGAACGCGCGGACGAGACGTGTGTCGATCTGTTGCAAAAGGTGATCAGCCGGATCAATGCGTCCTCGGCGACCGGCCTCGCGGCAATCCTGCCCAAGAAGTTTCCCAAAGAGTTCGGGGCGGGCGAGGTGAAGACCAGCTCGGGCACCTGGGGGAACGGTGCGAACACGATGCAGTGGCGTACGGCGACCCAGCGTTGGACGAACAAGACCACCGGCGCACGTATCACCGCGACGGCGTCGAACTCGCCGCAGATGGTGAAGGCCGGGCGGATGGGGTTCGACATGTACAAGAACAACGCCCAGATGAAGGCGGCGATGGCCGCGCAGGGCATCGAGATCAGCGAGCGCGAGGGCTTCGGCATCATGATCTCGAATTCCAGAGGGCGGCCGAATGTTCAGATCTTCGGCAAGCTCTTGATGCTCCAGATTCAATTGTCCGCGGGTGAGAAGAAGATCGTGACGGACGCGATCGACTCGTTGGATTGGGCCAAGATGAAAAAGGCTGACGAAAGGAAATAATGCTTCGATTCGGAATCCTCTCCCTGATGGCGTTCGCGGTTGCGTGCGGCGGCGAAGACAAGGCCGCGACGGACGGTTGCGGCAGTGGTTGCGGCGACACGCCGCCCGCGAAGGTCAATACCCCGCCTGCGAAGGTCGATGTGCCGAAGATCGCGGACAAGACCCCGAAGGCCGCCGACAAGCCGAGCGACAACGCGCTCAAGACCGTGCAGCTCGACATCACGGGCATGTCGTGAGGGACCATGTGTACTGCCGCCGTGCGCGGCATTCTGGGCAAGGTTCCCGGCGTGGAGTCGGCCGAGGTCGACTTCGACAGCAAGACTGCGACCGTGAAGTACAAGGGTGCTCTCCCCGCGGAGACCCTCACCAGCGCGATCAACAAGACGCGCTTCAAGGCCAAGGTCAAACAGTAGCCGACTAGCGAAAGCCTGAAGCTTTCCCGGGGACGGACAATTCGGCCTTGTCCGAGTCCGTCCCCGTTTCTTCGCCCCTCCCCGTGTCGGCACCCGCGCCCCGGATTGCGCGGTACACCTTCGCGCGCCACTGGCCCGCGTCGCTGTGCGAGGGGCTCGCGTTCGGGGTCGTCAACCTGACGCCGTTCGTGATCAAGCGGTCGCTCGGCGCGCCGGGATGGTTCGTGCCGCTGTTCATCATGTTGTGGCAGGTGCCGTGGATCCTCACGCCCGCCGTGGGGACCATGCTGGCTGCGGCGCACCCGCAACGGCTGTGGCGGCGACTCGCGTGGCTTGCCTGGGTGCCGTTCCTGTTGCTCGCGTTCCAGCCGGTCGTGTCCACGACAGCCGGCCACGGACAGGGCAGCATCCTCTTTTTTCTGGTGCCGATCCTGTGGCACTACTTTACGGCGGTCGCGGTCGTGCCGCACCGCGGCGCGATGGTGCGCACGAACTACCCGCGCAGCGTTCGCGGCCGGTTCTGGGGCATGGTCACGGGCATCGGCCTCATCGGCTCGGCCGTGATGGCGCTGTTGGCGGGCCGGCTCCTGGACATCGACGCCCGCTTTGTCCGCCTCCTCTACCCCGCGGCAGCCGTCTTGGGCGTGATCGCTTTTTACAACAACGCCCGCATCCGCTGGCACAGCCAAGGACGGCGATCTCTGCGGCCTCTCGGCGAAACGGCGACGCAGGCGATGCGCCGCGCGTGGCACGAGGCGATCGCGATCCTCCGCAAGGACCGCGACTTTCGCATCTACGAAGCCGGCTTCATGCTCTACGGCATCGGTTTTCTGTGCAGCGTGGGGCTCTTGCACCTGTACGCGGAGGGTCCCCTGAGCCTCTCGTACGGCGAGTGGACGCTCGCGCAGTTCCTCGCGTTTCCCCTCGGCCAGATCGTCGGGGCAGCGGTGCTCGGCCGCGTCGCGGACCGGGTCGGCATGTCGCGCACCGCCGCTATCGCCTTCGTGCTACTCGCCGCGTTCTTCGGCTTGATGCCGCTCGTCGGCTCCGCCGCCGGCCTGTTCGCCGCGTACCTTCTCTGGGGCCTCGGCATGGGCGGCATCATGATCTCGTGGTCGTTGGGACCGCTGCACTTCGCCCCGGACGGCAAGGGCCACATGTACACCGCCCTACACTTCGCGCTGGTCGGCGTGCGTAGCCTGTTCGCCCCGGCCCTGGGCTACGCCGCCAAGGTCTGGTTCGGTTACGGCGCGGCCTTCGGGCTGTCGGTCGTGTTTCTGCTCGCCGCAGCGTGGATGGTGAACACCCTCGTCCGTCGCGGGCATTGAAGGTCCGGGATCGGGATCCGCCGTCGCCATCGGGCCATGTCGGACAAGTCGGGATCGGGTCGTGACTACCTAGCGGGTTGTTCGAAGGATCGACTCCCGCGTCTTTGGCAAGCGCTACGTGCCACGAAGTTCACGAAGATCACGAAGGGCCCGACGGTGTTACTTCAGCCAGTCTGCTTGCAGGATGGCCATGAGCAGGCGATCGTGCCATTCACCGTTGCGGAAGTAGGCTTCGCGCATCCGGCCCTCGATCTCGAAGCCGCATTTTTCGTAGGCGGCGATGGCGCGCTTGTTGGGCGCGTGCACGTGCAGGTGAACGCGGTGCAGGTTCATCTCGCGAAACGCGTAGTCGAGCATCAGCCGTACGGCTTCGGTGCCGAGTCCCTGGCCCCAGAGCTCTTTCGGCCCGATGATGATGGCCAGTTCGCCGTCGCGGTTTTTCAGGTCCGCGCCCCAAACGCTGATGTTCCCGATCAGCGCGCCGGTCTCTTTCAGGACGATCGAGAACCCGGCGGCGTCTGTGCCGTCCTTGCTCCACAGCTCAAACAACGCGCGGTCGGTCGCGAGCTGGTTGAGCCGGATGCGGTTGACGTACTGGAGGCTGGCGATTTCGGGATCGGACCACCACTCGTGCAGTAGAGCATGGTCGTCCTCATGCAACGCCCGAAAGCGAAGTCGATCCGATTCGAACATGCACGGAGCGTAACAGCTTCTCGACCAGCAGCGATCGGGAAGAAGACGGGCGGCGATGTCGCGGAGTTCTTGGCGCGCGACATCACGGCACGGTCGCGTGAGCGGCTCGCATCAGGCGGGTCGCGTGCTCGGGGACGTGAGTTCGATGAGTTTCTAACTCGCTTCGCCGGTCTGGACTTTCCACAGGCCTGCGTAGGTGCCACTCGCGGCGACCAGTTCCTCGTGCGTGCCCTTCTCTTTCAGGCGGCCGTGTTCCATGACGTGGATCGTGTGGGCGTGGCGGACCGTGCTCAGGCGGTGTGCGATGACCAGCGTCGTGCGGCCGCGGCTTACGCGTCCGAGCGAGCGCTGGATCGCCGCCTCCGTTTCGTTGTCCACCGACGACGTGGCCTCGTCGAGCACGAGGATCGGCGCATCCTTCAGGATCGCGCGCGCGAGCGACACGCGTTGGCGCTGGCCGCCGGACAACTTTTGTCCGCGCTCGCCGACGATCGTGTCGTAGCCCTGCGGCAGCCGCGTGATGAATTCGTGCGCTTCCGCGAGGCGCGCGGCCTCCGCGATCTGCTCTTCGGGTGCGTCCGGATCACCGTAGGCGATGTTCTCGCGCACCGTGCCGTGAAACAGGTAGACGTCCTGGCTGACCAGCGCGATGGCGCTCCTTAGCGACCGCAGCGTACGGACGGCGATGTCTTCGCCGCCGACGAGGATGCGCCCCTGCTGGGGCTCGTAGAACCGCAACAGGAGTTTCACGACCGTGGTCTTGCCCGAGCCCGTCGAGCCGACGATGGCCGTGGTTTTGCCGGCAGGGACGTCGAGCGTCAGTCCGTGCAGCACCGAGTCGCCGCGCGCGTAGGCAAATGTCACGTCGTCGAATCGCACGGCACAGACATTGTTGGAGGCATCGCCGTCCGTCTGCTTCCCTCGGATTTCAGTCGATCCATCCGTGATCGCCGGCTGGGTGTCGAGCAGGTCCAGGATGCGGCTCGCGGAGGCCATCGCGCGGTGATAGAGATCGAACACCTCGCCGAGGCGGGTGAGGGGCCACAGGAGTCTCTGCGTCAAGAACACAAGCACGCTGTAACTTCCTGCGGCCATGGGGCCGTCGAGGGTGCGGAAGCCGCCGACGACGAGCATGCCGGTGAAGCCGACGAGGATGACCATGCGGATCAGCGGCGAGAAGGCCGAGCTGAGTCGGATCGCGCTGCGGTTGGCGTCGCTGTAGGTCTTGCTTTCGGCGCCGATGCGTTTTGTTTCGCGGCCTTCCGCGGTGAAGCTCTTGATCGTGGCGATGCCGCCGAGGTTGTTGGACAGCGCGGCGTTGAGATAGCCCGCCTGGTCGCGGACCGTGCGGTAGCGCGGGGCGATGCGTTTGACGAACGCGAATGAGCCCCACAGGATGAACGGGATGGGGAGCACGCCGATCCACGCGACCGCGGGATCGATGACGAAGAAGATGCCTCCGATCACGACGACCGTCGTCAGGGTCTGGATGATCTGGTCCGCGCCGGAGTCGAGGAAGCGTTCGAGCTGGTTGACGTCGTCGTTCAGCACCGCCATGAGGCCGCCGGTGCTGCGGTCCTCGAAGTACGCCATTTCGAGTTTTTGCACGTGGGCGTAGGCGTTCAGGCGCATCTCGTGCTGGATGGTCTGCGCCAGGTTGCGCCAGATCACGCGCGCGATGTACTGCGAGACGGATTCCAGCATCCAGATCAGCAGCGTGGCGCCGGCGAGCCAGAGGATCTGGTGGCGCGGATCGGGGACGCCCCAGGTGCCGAGCAGCGAGTCGTGCTTGCGGACGACGATATCGACGGCCATGCCGATGAGCAGCGGCGGCGCGAGGTCGAAGACCTTGTTGAGTACCGAGAACAACGCCGCAGTCCGGATTCGGGCGCGATGCGCGCGCGCGTGGTTCAGCAGCCGGCCCAACACGCCGGTAGCGTAAGCCCGGCCGACAGATTCGACTCGGTTAGAATCAGCCGTGGAGGATCCAGGAATGCCCGACGATCCGAAGCCCACGCCCGAGCCCGTGGACCCCCGCATCCAGGAGGTCACGATGGCACTCTTGAGCCTGACCATGTTTGGCGATGAGTCCACCACGCGGGCATGGAAAGGCCACGCATGGTCGGTGATGGACGCGCTGTTTGAGCGCGGCTGGATTCATGACCCGAAGGGCAAGGCGAAGTCGGTCCTCATCACCGCCGAAGGCGAACGCAAGGCCGAAGAGTTCTTCGAGAAATATTTCGGCGACGATCAGCCGGTGAATTCATCGCAATCGCGTCCGGACGAGGCGTAACGATGCGAGCGGAGAAGTGGGAGGAGCAAGAGTTGCGCCGGATTGAGAAAATGAGGGCGCTGCGGGCGAAGGGGAGGTGGGCCTACATCCTCGGACGCGGCGGTCTGTGGGGCCTGGCTGCTGCGATCGTCTGGATCGGGCTTGTCTCGTGGATAGCCGGCAGCAGGCCGCCGGCTCGGTTCGTTGTCGGTTTCCTGCTGCTCTGCCCCTTGTTTCTTGGTGTGGCCGCCGGCGCAGTATGGGTTCATATGGGCCGCGATCTTCGCACCCGCGAAGAGCAGTTCGCGCAGTGGATGAGCCGGAAGTTCGAATAATGTTGTGCGTTTCGCGAGCCGGTTCGTCCTCTGGGGTTAGAAACTCTGGCTCGCCAGAGTTTCAGCGCGGCTCCTCCAACAGGAGGTACAGCACGTTGTCCGTGAACACCGGGCTCTTGGTCAGGCCCAAGTGGTCCTCGAACAGAAAATGCACCCGGTGCCAGTGGATCGGGGACCGTAGATGCGGCACCCACTTGCCGTCCTCGCGTTCGTCCATCAGCGCGCTTGTGCGCAGGACCGAGCCGTCGCCCGGGGCCGAGTCTTTTATCGTGACCTTGCCGTTCGTGAAATCGAGGGCATGCACGGTTGCGACCGCGTCACCCGCAAACAGCGACAGACTTGTGCCCTCCGGCGGGCGGGCGGGATGATCCAGCGCTTGATGGAAACGGCGCGTGCGGTCGAGGCACTTCGTGACGTGCGCGCGCGCCGTGCCGCGGCGTGCATCGCCGTCCGTTTGCTTTGGCAGGAGCCACTTCAGCACTTCCGCGTCGTTCGGGTCGAACAGGCCCCAGCCGTTTTTCTCCCAGACCGCGACGTCGTACACATCGATGCGCGAGCCCTCCGGCTGGTGGCGCGGGCGGTGCATGAGCTGGTAGATCGACGGCATCGTCGCGAGTACGGCAGGGCGGTACTCGGGCAGGATGCGCGAGAACTCGATGCCGTTGACCAGTTGCAGCAGCGCATCCGCGGAGCCGGCGTTCGGTGTCCCGATCAGCACCGCCCGTTCGACAAATTCGCAGCCGGCCCACGTGACCTTCGGCAGGCCGCGCGCGGGTAGATCGGCGGCGCCGTAGCGCATGTACCAGCGCGTGACCAGGCCGCCCATCGAGTGGGCGATGATGTCGAATCTCACGTTCGGATCGCTGTTGGGGTTGAGTTCCTTCAGCTTGCCCTCGACGAACTTCTTCTTGTCGAGGATGAACTCGTGCAACAGCCGCGCGTTTTCGATGTTGTCGCGCCGCCAGTCGTACGCGAATTGAAAACAGGTGAAGTGATCGGTGCCGTAGTCGATCGCGCCCGCGATGCCGAGCCCCTCGTCGCGATACCCTCCGGCGCCGAGCGCGCCGAGGATCTCCGCGTACGCGTTGAGCGAGATCGGCAGACCGAAGAACTTGAGTCGTAGCCGGTCCAGCGCGCCGTCGGAAACAACGCCGTCCTTGAGCTGACGGAGCGGCTTGTTCCCCATCGGATGAGCGACGCGTCGCGCTCCCTCGGGCCGCTCCGGATTCGCGGCGCCGCCGCCGAACGCGCCCCAGACGACACCGTCGTTGTCCACGAGCCGCGAACCGAGGATGCCGGGAATCACGATGACCGGATTGCGGTCGAGGCCGTGGTAGCGCGCCGCGCGGTTGTAGATCGCACCAAGGTCGGGCGGCTCCAACGTGCTCGTGCAGCCAGCGAGCGTCATCAGCAGGAACGCGAGAACTCCGAGGGAGCAAACGGACGGCGTTTTTTTCATGTTCACTTCGAGCGGATGCGGTCGACGATGTCGTCGAGCAGTGTGTTATGGAGGGCTTCGTCTTCGACCACGCGGTCGTTGTTGGGGCGCCGGCCCGCCCCCTCGGGTTCTCGTGTACGGATCATTTTCAGGCGCAGACGCGTACCACCGGCCTCTCCTTCGATGTCGATACGCGCCAGTGTGTAACGCAAGAGTTTGCCGAAAAACGGAACCGAGGTGGTCATCACCGCGCTCTTGGCCTGAAACGACCCCGATAGCGGGTTGGCGTGCTCGATGGACCACCCGCGCGCCGTGAACGCCGCCATCGCGGCGTGGTACACGTCGTCTCGGCTCGCGGCATAGCGCCGGACCCAGGCGCCGTCGGTTTCGATGCTTGCCGGCCGGCTGTGCGACGCGCATCCGGCCAAGAGAAAAAACAGGACTGCCGACCTCATGGGCGACATTCTAGAGGTTGAGGGGATTTGTTCACGGCCTCTTACCCTTGGCCCATGGACCTGGCCTCGTACCTCGCGCGCATCGGGCATCCCGACGGGTTGGCGCCGACCCTGTTCGACCTGCACGAGCGGCACCAGTTCACCGTGCCTTTTGAAAACCTCGACATCATGCACGGGATTCCGATCGTGCTCGACGAGGCTCGCATCCTCGACAAGATCGTGAATCGCCGGCGCGGCGGATTCTGCTACGAGCTGAACGGCGGGTTCACCTGGCTGCTGCGACAGCTGGGGCTTCCGGTCGCCGTGCTGGCGGCGCAGGTCTGGAGCCGGACGAACGAAGCCTGGGGGATCGACTTCGACCACATGGTGCTGCGCGTCGACCTGGAGCGGTCGTGGCTCGTGGACGTCGGGTTCTTCGAGGGTTTTTTGAGCCCGCTTCCGTACGAGGGCACGCCGGACAGGCAGCAGGGATGGACCTGGAGCATTCGGGACGAGGACGGCCATCGCGTGCTGCAGCGCGATGGCGCACCGCGTTACCGGTTTTCAGAACAAGAATACGAGCTGGCGGATTTTGAAGCGGCCAGCACCTATCACCAGAAGGCGCCCGACTCGTGGTTCAGGCAGCACGCGGGTGCTTCGCTGGCCACCCCGTCCGGCCGCATCGCGCTTGTCGATGGCATGCTGATCGAAACCACGAGCAAGGGCAAGACCGAATCGCCGGTGGACGATCCGACGGCCGTGTTCCGGGATCGTTTTGGAATCACGGTAAATACTGCTTGAGGCAGTAGGGGCCGCCGCCGGACTTCAGGAACTCGGAGACATCGACCTCGACGACCTCGTAGTGCAGCGCGCGCAGTCTCGCGGCCACCTTGCAGCCACGCTGGAGAACGACCGTGCGCGTCAGGACCGGTGCGGCGTTGCCCGCGAAATGTTCGTGCGCGTCGTCGTCGTCGAGTTCGATCACGCGCCGAAAGACCGCGCGGACCAGCTCGTTCGCGCGCGGCGTGAGGGCGGGCGGATAGATCATGGCCGTGCTCTCGTCGATCGGACAAAAGCAGGTGTCGAGGTGGTAGAAGCGCTCGGTCGCAAGCTCCAGCATCAAGACCGGCACGCCAAACGTCGCGGCCACGAGTTCGTACGCCGCCGCGTCGGTGCGCGGGCCGACGCCGCCCCACAAGAACCTCCAGCCGGGTTGCCAGATCGCGTCGCCGCCACCCTCGAACGGCTCGTCGGCCTCCCCTCCGTCGAAGTGGTTGTCGGTCAGCCACTCCGCGTGCGCGTCGGCCTCCGGTTGGCGCGACGCGTGCCGCATCCGCGACTTCACGAAACATCGCCGTCCGTGTGCTGTTTGTCCGGTGAGCGACGGGTTCGCCGTGAACACCATGTCGTAGAGATCCGGGCGGGGCGTCAGGAGTTCGACGGTCATCCCCGCTTCGACGAACGTCGCCCGGAGGGCTTCCCATTGCGCGCGGGCGCGGTCCTTGTCGATGCTGCCGGCGTGGTCCTTCATGAACGGGTTGTGGACCTCGACGACGTCGAAGTGGTCGGGCGGGCACATCAACAGCGTGCGCGGGATCGGCGCGCGCCGCGGTCGAAAGTCGGTGGGGAGACGGTCGTGGAGGCGAGTCATGGGAGGGAGGGACGAGGTTGGGGAGGGGGGCTGCGGGGGGAGGGCATGCCGGGACAGGGCCGCTACGATAGACCCATGCGAATCCTTCTGCTGCTTGTTTCGCTTCTCGTGGTCGCCTGCGGCGACAAGGAAACACCTTCCAACAGTGCTTCCGACAGTGGGGGGGCTTCCGACCGTGGGGGGCGCGGTCCCGGCGGCGCCGCCGGCCTCAGCGGCGGTGGCACGGATGCGGGTTCGGAGATTGCCGCGCTCGTGCCCGGTGACGCCCATGCGGTCCTGCTCGTCGAATCGCTCGACAAGGTCGAGGAGATGGTCGCCGCGCTCGCGGCGATGACGCGCGAACGCATACCGCCCGTCAGCCAGCAGTTTCAGGGGCTTTCACGCATCGATCCGAGCAAGCTCGATCCGTTTCAGCCGATCGCGATTGCGCTGAAGATGGGCGGGGGCCTCATGCCCGACATGACGTTTGTCGTCCCGGCGAAGGACGCCGCGACGGCCCAGTCCCTTGCGAACGGCAAGGCCGACAATGTCTCTGGTTCGTACGTTGCGGTGCGCCGCGGTCGGTTCGGCAAGGCGGGCGGTTCGCGGCTCGTGCGTGGCATGCCCAACGCGCCGGTCGCGTTCCGCGCGGACCTGGCTGCGCTATACAAGCTCAACAAGAGCAGCATCAACGGCGCCCTGAACACGGGCAGCGCGGCGCTGGAGAGCGTGGCACGCAAGGAGTTTCCCGGCGTGCAGCTCGGCGACGCGATCAACGGGCTGGTCGGTTGGACGCGCGGAACCCTCGAGCAAGCCGACCTGCTCGACGTCGCCCTGACGCTCGACAAGGGCTGGATCGACTTCACGATGACCTACGTCGCGAAGGAGGGCAGCAAGATCGCGCTGGCGCCGTCGAGCGCCAGCCTCGCCGGCTATGCCGCTCACATTCCGGACGGCTGTCCGCTCGCGCTGCTGTTCTCGTTCGATGTGAAGAAGTTCATGGATCTGGCGATGCAGCTCGGCGCGGCCCAGATGCCGCCTTCGGAACGCAAGGCCTATCGGGCCATGATGAAGGACTCCGAGGCCCTGATGGACGGCCTCGGATCGAACTGGATGATGGCGGCGTTGTTTCAGGAGACACTTCGCGTAGTCGGCGCGATCGAGGTCCGTGATCCCGCGGCCTACACGACGGCCTACATGGACTTTCTCAAGGGCAACAACAAGAACACGAATTCCGCAATGGGTCTTACGTACAGCGTCGAGGACCCGCGGGACGTGAAGGGCCGCCGCGTGTTCGGCGCAAAGATCAACGTCGATTCCGAACGCCTTGGGCGCCAGATGGACGTCCGGAGCCGGGACGTCGCGGTCGCGGTCCCGGCACTCTTCGGCGAGAGCGGACCGCGTATCGACTTGGCGCCGGTCTCGGACCGCATGCTCTACGGCATCGGCGGCGGCGCGATCGAGCAGGCCCTTGGCGGGGACGGCGGCTCGGCGAGTCTCAAGGACGCGATCAAGCACGCCGGCGGGAACCTCGGGTTCCTGCTGCAC
This sequence comes from Planctomycetota bacterium, assembly GCA_021776735.1. Taxonomy (GTDB): domain Bacteria; phylum Planctomycetota; class PLA2; order PLA2; family PLA2; genus JAJFFH01. Next base: position 48,754 of record JAJFFH010000045.1, read on the forward strand.
ATCGATCTGCGTGGGTTCCTGCTGCAGATGACGAAGCTGGGTTCGAAGCTCGGCGAACGCACGCCGTCGATCGAGGAAGGCGCCCCGGTTCCGATCTCGCTGTACGGCACCCGACACGGCAAGCGCTATTCGGTCGGCCTGCACGCGAATCTGGCCGAGGCGATCAAGGTGTTCAAGAAGGTCGCGCGCTAATCGCCGGCCAAAGGCCAGCGATTAGTAGTCCGTGAAACGCTGGCGTAAATGCGGCGGCACGATCGGGCAGAGGTCCTGCGGCTTGGCGAACAGGCGGTGGCGGATCCGGGCGACGCCGTTGTAGGCACGGTCCAGGAGCCAGAGCGGCAGGACGGCGATGCTTTTTGCCAGGACGCGCCACCAACCGCCGATGCGGTCGGCCAGGTACAGGACCGCGGTTGATCGGGTGAGTAACGTGCCGTCCGGGGTCTGCACGACGACGCTGTCGGGAACATCGTCCGGCCTTCGCCCGTTCGGGCTCCGGCGCGACAAGCCCGGCTCTGCCGGTCCAGCCGTTCTTCATCGGCAGGGCGCTTTCTTGATCCACGTCTCGTTCGGCGCGACGAGTTCGATGCGGATGCGCGGCGGCCCCTGCAGGGTCGCGGGATCGAGGCCGAGTTCACGGAGCAGCGGCGCGTCGCCGCACAGCGCGTAGTTTGCGACCGCCTCCCACATCGGCAGGTGCGCGATGACGGGGCCGTACGCGATCACCGCGCCGTAGACGTTGCGCCGCTTGTACGGACCGCGAAGACGCGCGTAGATGTCGGGCGTGATCTCCAGCGAAAAAGCATCGCCGTCCGTCTGCTTCCCTTCGATGAAAAACCGTGGAGAAAACGTCTCGCAGCCGTTGACCGCGGAAAACACCTTGGGGGCCGGTGATGCCCCGGTCGCGGCGGCCAGACCCTTCAATGCGCGCAAGCCGGTGACATCTGCGGCCATTTGCGTGAGACCGACGAGGACGAGAAAGACCGCCGCGCCGCGCCTCAACGGTCCGCTCCCACATCGACCCCGCGGAGCATCTCGCCGAGGCGGTGTTCGCCGTCGGGGCCGAAGCCGCAGTCTGCGTCGAACGCGCGCGGATTGCGAAACGTGCCGAAGAGCATGTCCCACACCGGCAGGTCCGAGAAGTTGTAGCGGTGCACGCCGTCCTGATGATGGACGCAGTGGCTTTCCGGGCGCTGGAAGACAAAGCCGAGCCAGTAGCCGTCCCACGCGACGCCGGCGAGCCACACCACGCCGACCTGCACCGCGTTCAGCGCGAGCGCGCGCGTCCACCAGCCGGTCACGCGCGGCCACTTGCGGCCGGGTGCGCGCAGCTCAACAAGAAACATCGCGACCGCGCAGCCGAGGACGATCAGCGTGATCAAGTTTGCTCTTTCTCGAGGCGATAGAGCAGCGCCATGGCGCGGATGAACGCCCGCTTCGGGCGGCCCGGGATGCCCCAGTACTCAGCGCCGGCGGGAATGTCCCGCACGGCCGCCATCTTCGCGCCGAGCTTGGCGCCGTCGCCGATCGTGATCTGGTTGGCGACCCCGACCTGACCGCCCATCTCGCAGCCGTTGCCGACGCGCGACATGCCCGCGATTCCGGTCTGTGCGGCGAGGAAGTTGTATTGCCCGAGGACGCAGTTGTGCGCGATGTGAACCATGTTGTCGAGCGCGGTGAAGCGGCCGATGCGCGTCTCGTCGAAGCGGGCGCGATCGATGGTGCAACAGGCGCCGATGTGCACGTCGTCCTCGATCACGACCGTGCCGACGTGATGCAGCCGCTCCGGCCCATGCGGCCCGGTCGCAAAGCCGAACCCCTGTCGGCCGATCACGGTGTTGGCTCCCAGCACACACCGGTTGCCGATGACGACATCGTGGCCCAGGACCACGCCCGCTTCGATGCGACTGTCCTCGCCGATCGTGACGCCGTTCTCGATCACCACGTTCGCGCCGATGATTGCACGCGCGCCGATCGAGCAGTTCTCGCCGACGGTGGCGTGCGCACGGATCGAAACGCCCTCGCCGATCGAAGCCGATGACGCCATGAGTGCCGTCGGATGGAAGCCGACGGACGGCGATGTCGGGGCGAGTCCAAGCAGTTCGATGACCCGGTTGAACGCGACGAGCGGGTGTTCGTGCGTGATGTGCGGCTTGTCCGGCGTCAGGCCCTGAGCCGCGATCACGGCCCCCGCAGCGGACTCCTTCGTGCGGGCCAGGTACCGCGGGGACGCGAGCGGGGCGATGTCTTTTCGGCCCGCCGATTCGAGCGAAGAGACGCCTGTAAGCACGACGTCGCCGGAGCCGTGGAGCTCGCCGCCGATGGCGGCGTGGATTTCAGCCAGGGTGGGCATCCCGTCAGGCTACCTACCCGGTCCCGCGTGATACAAGAACGCCGTGGAAGGCCTGCGCCCCGTGGCCGACGCCGACTCCGCGGCGCTCATCGCGCTGATCACGTCGGTCTTTGACGAATACCCCGGCTGCGTCATGGACGTCGATGGCGAGGAGCCCGCTCTGAAGGCCCCGGCGACGTCGTTTCAGCACTTCTGGGTTGTCGAGCGCGCCGAGGGGATCGTCGCGTGCGTCGGCTGCGCGTTGGGCCCGCCGGACGGCCCCTCCGAGCTGAAAAAACCCGCCGAGCTGAAAAAACTCTACGTCCACAAGAGCGCGCGGCGGCAGGGCCTGGGTCGGGCGCTGATTGAACTCGTGGAACGAACGGCGATGTCCGCGGGTCGCCGCCGAATTCATCTGTGGTCGGACACCCGCTTTGAAGCCGCCCACGCGGTCTATGAAAAAATCGGCTACGTGCGCCTCCCCGAAACGCGCGATCTGCATGACAAGTCGAATACGTCGGAATTCCACTATCTAAAGGAACTCAGTCCAGCGTGACGCGGGCTGCAGTCCGTTCGAAGCCCGTCGCCTCGAACAGGTTGCCCGCCCGAAAGCGCGTGAGGTTCGCGATCAGGGCGTCCGGCATCGTCTCGATGCGGTTGTTGAGCGCCGTGATGGTCTTGTTGTGGAACTCGCGGGCCAGCGCGATCCGGTCTTCCGTATCGACGAGTTCCTCGTGCAGCTCGCGGAAGTTGTCGGCTGCCTTGAGTTCGGGGTGATTCTCGACCAGCGCCAGCAGCGAACGGAGTGCACGGGTCTGGCTTTCCGCGTCGTTCGTGCGCGCTTCGACGATCTCCTTGTGCGTGGACTTTTCGTACTCGGCGTACGCGCGGACGACGGTGGCGAGGCGTGGAATCAATACGTGGCGTCGCCGTAGCTGGACGTCGATCAGGCTTTTGGCCATCTCCGCGCGTTCGCGCACCGACACGAGACCGTTGCGGACCAGCACGGAATACGCCACGAACGCGGCGGCGAAAAACGCGATCAGTGCGCCGATCAGGAATTGCGGACCACCGGACGCCCCGGCGAAACCCGCCGCTCCGCCACTGACGATGAACGCGCCGCAGGCCATCCAGCCGTAGCCGCGTGCGATCTGGTCTTCGCTTCTCGTCGAGACCAGGTACACGTCGTTGCGGTGCCGGTTGCGGGCGATCTCCGGGGCTACGATGTCCTCACGTTGTCGCGCCGTGCCGAGCACGTAGACCCTCTCGCCGACCGTGATGGCTTCCTCGCGAAAGCGCCGGCGGTGGTCGGAGTCTCCGACGGACTCGATCGGCCCCTTGTCAAAATAGATCGGATCGAACATGCCGACGGTTTCGTCGAACACGGTTGAGCCGTGCACCTCCGCGCCGTCCGGGTCGATGCGCAATTCGCCGGTCCGGTCGCGCAGCAGGAACGGAGGATCCTCGCCGCCGCGACCGACCGTTGTCCACCCGGACTGCCTGTGCGTGCTGGTCTTTCCGTCGCTGTCGGTCCTCGTGACCGTGCGGCTCCAGCGCTCCTCGATGCCGTAGCTGTAGTAGACGCAGGCGCACTCGGCGAGATAGCTGCGCAGGACCGGGATCGGGACGGCTCGCCCTTTCACCTCGACCTGCCCGATGAACACGCCCTTGACCTTGGAGGTCGGCACGTTCTCCAGCAATCGCTTGCGCGACAGCGCGTAGTACCAGACCACGAGGAGAACGGGTGTGAGCAGACCAAGAAACGCGGGATGCATCGAGTTCAAAACAGGTTACGTTAATCAGGTGCGTGTCCGAAATGACGAGTCCATTGGCCGTGCCGTCGCGTTCTGCGTCGGCGCCTACACTTTCTTGAGCCTCCGGGGCACGGCGAACCTCTGGTGGATCGACGTGCGGCCCTGGCCCGGCGCTGTACTTGCGCCGATTGCGCTCGCGCTCCTCTTCCATGCCGTGCGTCCCGGATGGTGGGGCCGTGCCGCGGCAGGCATTGCCGGAGCGATTGTGGTCCTGAATGTAGTCGCGTTTTATCGCTCGCCCTTCAGCTCCGCGTTTCCGGTCCCGCTGTCGCTGTTTGTGCTCGTCTTGCTGGCACTGATCTGGCGTGCGCCGCGGCTGCGCGGACCGCGCCTGAAGGGGTTCGCATGGATCGGTACGCCGGTCCTTCTCGGCGGGCTGTTCCCGCTCGCGCACGTGTTGACCTACGGAATGTCGGACTACGCGCGTCCCGCGGACCGGATCGTGGTGTTTGGTGCGCGCTGCTACGCCGACGGCAAGCCGTCGCTGACCCTTGAGGACCGCGTGCGCACCGCGTGCGGTCTGTACCGGCGCGGGCTGGCGCCGAAGCTGCTCTTGTCGGGCGGTCCCGGCGATGGTCCGGTGCACGAGACCGAGGCCATGCGCAAGTTCGCCCTCGCCGAAGGCGTGCCGGACCACGCCATCGAAATCGACCGGGCCGGTCTCGACACGATGGCGACCGTCCACAACACCGGTCCGGGTCGCCTGCTTGCCGTCAGCCACTTCTATCACCTGCCACGCATCCAACTCGCATATCGCAGCGCGGGCCGCACGGTCTACACCGTCCCGGCGCACGAGATGCGCCCGGTCCGCGGCACGCGCCGCTTTGTCGCCCGCGAGATACCCGCGTTCTGGTGGTACTGGCTGCGCCACGCGGTGTCATGAACGCTCGGTCCTGCGGCGGTGTTATAGGGGCGTGAACCGCAGGGAGTTGCTCGAGCACGGCGAGTTTGTTCGCGCGGTTGTCCGCCGGCTTGTGGCCGACGAGGCGACGGCGGACGATCTCGTTCAGGAAACGTGGGTGCGCGTGCTGCGTTCGCCGCCGCGCCACGATCGCTCGATCCGGGCCTGGTTGGCCCGCGTCGCCCGCAACGTCGCGCTCAACTGGCTGCGCCGCGAAAAACGGCACGCGGACCGCGTCCATGGCGCGGAACTGCCCGCGACACCGCCGTCACCGGACGAGCTGGTCGATCGCATGCACGAACGGCGGCGCGTAATCGACGCGGTTCTGAAACTCGATGAACCGTGGCGAGCGACCGTCCTCCTGCGTTTCTTCGAGGGATTGACGCCTCTGGAGATCGCGCGTCTCCACAAGATCCCGCCGGGCACCGTGCGCAGCCGTCTCCATCGCGGCCTGGAAAAAGTGAAACGGCGCCTCGAACGACAGCGCGGCGGCCTCGCGTCCCTGGCCCCGCTACTCGCACTTCCCCGCGGCGTCCTCACCGGAGCGATTGTCATGAAGACCAAGTCCACGATCACCGCCGCGGCCGTGCTGTTGCTCATCGCGGCCACGTTCACCGTCGTCGCGCTTTCCGGCGCGTTCCCGGATGACGGACCGGACAGCGGCGACGAGGCGCGTCGTAGCTTGAACGAGCGGACGGCTGCCGAGGGTTCTCCGGCGAGCAAGACGGGTGGGGAGACAGGCGAGGACATCGCCGTCCGTATGCTTCCCAAAAAGGTGGGGGAGGCGGCGGAAGGGGAGGAAGAAGCTGCGGAGGAAGCGCGCGACGGCAACGGCGACGCTGCCATCGGGAAGGGAAAGGGCGAGGTCTACGGCACCGTGCGGGAAACAGGGAGCACGCGGCGGCTTGCGGGGGTTGTGGTGTACCTCGTGCCGGGTGCGGACGGCTACGGCAAAACAAAAGGCCGCACGCTGCGGACGCGCACGGACGACCATGGGCGGTTTTCGTTTCGGGGCGTGCCGCGCGGGCGCTTTGTGGTCGTGCCGATTTCGCGCGGGCACTACATCGCGAGTTCGCTGCGGATTGATCAGCGGCGCACCACCGAGGGGATTCGTCACTTCGGACCGCCGCCCGACGTGGCGGTCTTGATGCCGCGCGCCGGGGCGCGGGTGCGGCGTGACGTGCGGCTGGCGCGCGGGCTCGGTGTGCACGGGCGCGTCGTCGATCCTGCGGGCAAGCCGGTGGCTGGTGCGACGGTCCACCTCGCCGTGGGGCGCCACAACCACTTCTCGAAGTATTGGGGCATCGTGTGGCCGGTGCCGGTCGATGCGGAGTTGGCCGTTTCCGACGAGTACGGGCGTTTCTCCGCGACGGGAATCGCGTTTCGGGGCAAGGTTCGGCTGTTTGCCCGCAAGGCTTCGTTCGCGCCGGTGCCGTCCGACTACGTGCTACTGCGTCCCGATTTTCCGGAACCCGAGGTCGAGCTTCGGTTGCGAGCGGCCGCGTCGCTTTCCGGACGGGTTGTCGATGATCTTGGGAAGCCGCTTGCCGGGACCGCGGTGACCTGTCGCTGGATCGACAGGGTGCACGGCCGATTCGCCGGCATCAAGCATGCGTCGGACACGTTGGAGATGCGCACCGATACGGAGGGTTGCTTCGCGTTTCAGGGCGTGCCGGCGGCGCACGAGCCGCTGCGGCTTGAAGCGTACCTGGCAGGGTTCCCGCGTCGGCGCATGTCCGTCAAGCCGCTGGCTGCAGGGGAGGACCGTTCGATCGAGATCGTGTTTGCGCGCGGGGCCGCGCTGACCGGCGTACTGGTCGGCGTCGATGGAGCGCCGCGGGCCGGTGTGCCGATTCTCGCCTTCAGCGAGCGTGCCCGCCTCGGCGTGACAACGGACGCGGCGGGCCGCTTTTCGCTGTTCGGTCTATCCGAAGGCGAAGTCACGCTGCGGGCGCGTCCGAACTACGAGTCGCTCGTGGAGCTGGGAGCGTTCAAGGCGCCGGCCGAGAATCTCGTGCTGACGCTTCGCGAGTATCGCTTGCGTGGGCGCGTCGTCGGTCCCGAGAGCCTTGCCCTCGCGTCGTGCCGGGTCGCGGTCGACAAGGCGGTGATTCGCAACGCCGGCATGCTCCTGTTGACGGGCGACCCGTTCGTCGCGATCGACGGTGTGTTCGATATCCCCGTGACCGGACCGCCGCCGTACGAAGTGACGGTGACCGGTGCGCGCGGCGCGAACGCGCAACTCCTCAACCTGCTGCCCCGCACCGTAACCGTGCACGAAGCCGCCGACCTGCTCATCCGCCTTGAGGAGCCCGGCGCCAGCCTCGAAGGACGAACGATCGATGCCGCGGGTGCGCCCGTGCAGGGTGTCGAGCTGCGCGTCGGGGCGCTGCGGATTCGCAGCACGGCGGACGGCCGGTTCTCGTTCGGCGGCCTGAGCGCGGACACCGTGACGCTGATGATCAAGGCGCCGGAAGGTTACTTCGCCCGCAAGTCCATGCGGGTGGCGCCCGGCGGGCCGGTGATCGACGTCTTGCTGCAGCGCGCCCTGGCCATTGCCGGCGTTGTGCGGACGAGTGCCGGGGAGACCATCAGCGAAGGTGTCGCGAGCGCCACGTGGCCGGGCGGTCGTCAGACCGCGCGCCTACGCGGCGATGGCACGTTTCAAATCGAGGGCGTACCGGAGGGCGTCACAGCCACGGTCAGCGTCACGACGTGGGGCGCCGTGCTGGGCCCGAAGTTGCCGCCGGGCCGCGTCGAAAGCATCGCCGCGGGCGCGACCGGAGTCGAGGTCGTCCTTCCTGCTCCGGTGTACATCGAGGGCCTCGTCGTCGACGCGCGCGGCGCTCCGGTCGTTCGCGTCGCTGTTACGTCCACGCGCGACGGCAAACAGACCGGCGCCGGAGACACCGATCGCGAAGGTCGCTTTCGGTTCGCGGTGGCCCACGTCGGCGAGCACGCGCTGAGCGTGTTTCGAGGACGCCGCATCGCCGGACCGATTCCCGCCGATGCGCCCGGACGCAACGTACGGCTCGTGGTCGCAGATCAAAGAACGGTCCGTGGCCGGATTACAGGAACGGACGGCGATGTTTCCGGGTTCATCGTGATGGCGTGGGCCGCGTTCGACCCCGGTCGTATGGTGCCCGCCCGCGTGCGCAAGGACGGATCGTTCCAGATCACCGTGCGATTCGAGGGCGCTGTCACCGTGGTCGCGCGCAACGCCGCCGACGGCCGGTTCGCCCGTGAACGCGTTGAAGACCTGTCCCGCGAGCTGACGCTCAAGCCCAAGCCGGGCGAATCGATCCGGGGACGCGTGGAGGGACCGGAGGGGCCGAAACTCGTCACGGCTCTCGGCGACGACTGGCGCAGCGGCGCGCGAGTTGACGGCGACGGCAGCTTCGTCATGCGCGGCCTGCCCAAGGGCAAGTATCGGCTGGTCGTGTCGGGATACGGCAAGCGGGCCGAGCAACCCGACGTCGCTACCGGGGCGGAAGACGTGGTCTTGAAGATGAAGTAGCCGGGCGTCACGGGCCGGGGAGTCGCGGCGTCTCGGATGTGATGAGACTCCTGCTCGTGCTCCTGGGGCTGCTTTTTTCCTTGGCGCCCGCCGCCTCCGCCCGCGAAGCGGACGAGGTCGCGCCGCCCACCATGGCCGACGTGCAGGCGGCGCTCAAGCGCAACGATCCCGCCGGGGCCGCGCGGATCGCGCGGGCGATTGCGAAGGCGCAGCCGCAAAACGCGTCTGCGTGGTTCATGTTGGGGTATTGCCTGCACGCGCAGGGCAAGCTGGAAGAGGCCGTCGTTGTGCACGAGAAAGCCGCCACGTTTCCCAAGGTGGCGCCCGTCGCGCTGTTCAATCTCGCCTGTGCCCAGGCGCGTCTCGGGGCCAAGGACCAGGCGTTTGATGCGCTGACCCGGGCGCGGGCGGCGGGTTTTTTGCCGAACCCGCAGACCCGCCGCGACCCGGATCTCGTCTCCCTGTGTGACGATCCCCGGTTCGACAAGCTCATCCCGCCGGCCGGTGCAAACCTGCCACGCGGCAACCCGAAACAATTCGACTTCTGGCTCGGGGCGTGGGACGCGAAGGTTCGTTTGTTGGGCGCGAAGGGGCAGTGGAACCCGGGCGGCACGTTGCGCATCCGGATCGAGAGAGCGGTCGGCGGTCACGGAGTCGTCGAGTATACGGAGGGCTCGATCGGCGGCAGTACCCCAACGCACGGGTTTTCGCTGCGGGCGTTCGATCCGCGCGAAAACGTCTGGACCCTCCTGTTGTTGTGGCCGAGTCCGGGCAAGCCGGTCTTTTCGATGTTGCAGGGTGGCTTTCGTCATGGCCGCGGCGAGTTCCTCGCCGGCCGCGGCGCGAGCCTGACCCGGTTCACGTTCAGCGACACCGGCGCGGGCCGTTTTCGTTGGGACCAGGCGACCTCGAAGGACAAGCGTGCGTGGACGACCACGATGATGTTTTTGGGCACGCGCCGCGCCGACGGCAAAGACATCGCCGTTCGTACGCTGACGCCCTCCGTGTGCCCCGGCGACGAGTTCCGCTCGTTCGACTTCCTATGCGGGAAATGGGATGCGTTCGAGGGTCGGTCGATCATGGGAGGGGCCGCCGTCGTCACGGAGAGCGAAGACGAGTACGCGATCCGCGCGTACGATCCCGGGCGGAAGGCTTGGGTGTGCTACGTCCTGCGCTACGGGAGCCCGCGGTTCGTGCGCTATCAGGGGACACCGGACAGCCTGGCGAATGCGACGGAGCGCTTGCGCTGGGTCGAACGCGGGAAGGACCGGCTCGTGCGCGTGCGAGAGCGGCGCGTGAAGGGTGAGTGGAAGACCACGAAACGCGACGTCTTTGCCCGGCGCGCCCGATAGCGCCTTGGCGATCAGCGGCGACGCGAAGCGCAGTCCGCTGCCTCGTCTTGTTGGGCGGCCGCGCCCGGGAACTGGTTTTCAGCCACAGAGGACACCGAGATCACAGAGAGACTCGCTGAATGCCATCCACCAATGCCGGACTGCCGAAGTTGACGATCAGGCCACGCTTCCGTCCTGTGCTCTTCAGGTAGGAGACCCATGTGGCGATGCATCTCGATCGCTGCCGCGATGATCGGCTCGGTGAGCGGGTCTCCCATCTCTGTGACCTCTGTGGCCAGAACTGCTCATCGTCCGCCCAACGCCTGCGTAACGGTTTGGCAACGGCGCCGAACGGTTCGGGCGCGGTTTCGTATCCTGCGGTATGCGCTTGCTGGTCTTGCTCGCTGCCGTTGCTGTTGCCGTTGCCGGATGCGCGGCGCCCCCGGCGGGCCCGAAGTCGTCCGCAGTCCGTTCCGAATCGAAGCCCCGCCCGCGGCCGAAAACGGTCAAGGTCGCCGCGGTGCAGTGCCCGTCCGTTCTCGCCGATGTCGCGGGCAACACCAAGCGGCTCACGCGGCTCGTGCGCAAGGCAGCCGCGGCGGGTGCGAAGATCGTCGTGCTGCCGGAGGCGGCGATCACGGGCTACCTGTCGCAGGATCTCAAGCGGAACTGGCACCTGCCGGGCCGCCCGCTCGCGTTTCCGTTTCAGGGTGTGCACCCCGGCATCGCCGCCGAGCCCGTGCCGGGTCCATCGACGCGCCACTTCGCCAAGCTCGCCGGAGAACTCGGCGTGTACGTCACGGTGCCGCTCATAGAACGCGACGTCGAACGCGATGGCGCGCGCTACTTCAACACCGTCGCCCTGGTTTCCCCCGCGGGCACACTCGTCGCGCACTATCGCAAACTCACGCCCTGGCCACACCCCGAGCAGTCGTGGGCCACGCCGGGCGACCTCGGCACCGCGACGTACGACACGGAATACGGTCGCGTCGGTCTCGCGATCTGTTTCGACATCCACACAATCCTCGACAAGTACCGCGACCGCGAACTGTGGGCGCTGCTGTATCCGATTGCGTGGGTCGACGATTCGGAACCGATTCAGTGGTTCACCGAACGCCTGCCCGCGCGCGTGCGCAAGGCGGGGATCTTCTTGATCGGCGCGAACTGGTCGGTGGAACGCAAGCAGCCATGGCACGGGTATGGCTACTCGACGATATTGGGAACGGACGGCGATGTCTTGGCCTCGTCCGACACCCGCCTTGGCGAGTCCATCATCTACGCGACCCTGCCGACGCAACCGAGAAACATCGCCGTCCGTTCGCTACGTCCGAATTGATCCAGCCTAGGCCCAAAGAGTTCGATGGGGCCGGCGGACGATGAAGAAGCCGTAGAGCAGATACAGGATCGAGCGCCGTTCGCGAACGCCCTCGCGCAGCAGCAGCGGACGCATGAGGCGCGCGGCTTCGGTGAGGTGGTAGAACGGAATCGCGGGGAAGATGTGGTGGATGAGGTGCAGGTCGCCCGCGTCCCAGAAAAACAGGACCCGCGCCGGCAGGCGGCAGCGGTAGTACGTGGCGCAGTGAAACGGGTGGCCGGGGTTCGTTTCGGAGTGTTCGAGGACGACCCGGATGGCGTTGACGATGGGCAGCGCGATGAGTGCGGGCACGATGAACCCGCGCGACACCCATTTGTAGTCGAGGAGAATGAGAACCCCGATCGTTACGTACGCGATGAGTCGCACGATGATCTCGATGCCGTACGCGCGGTCGCGCCGGGCCGCTTGAAACGCCTCTTTGGGGGAGGGAAAGAACGGCGGTCGCGGCTTGTGAAAAACACCGCGAGAGGCGAGGAACAGGCCGATCGGGGTGAGGAACAGCCAGCGCTTCCAGAGCTTGTCGAGGTCCTGCTTGTACTCCTCGTCGCGGTCCGTCCCCGGGTACCGATGATGATCCATGTGCAGGTGGCGGTATTCGCGCGAGCGCAGAAATGACAAGATGCCGGCGAACACGCCGTACCAGTACGAGAACCGCTTGCCACCGACCTGGCGGTGCGCGCACAGCTCGTGCATCACGTAGCCGAAGCTCAAGAGCACGAACCCCTGGAGGACGAACACCGCGCGCCAGGCCCAGCCGTGTGCGTGCAGCGTGAGAAACGTCCCGTTGGCCACGAACAGGATCGGCAGCCCGATCAGGACCAGCCAGTCGAGCGCGGGCCGTTCCCTGTGCAAACGCAGGATGGTGTCCTGGCCCAACTCCTCCGTGATCGTAAGCCGGGCGCGGCTCATGTCATGCGCTTGTTCCTGCTCCGCTTGTTCTTTCTCCACGGATTCTTTCTCCACTGCTTCTTTCTCCACTGGGGGATAGTGTAGCGACCCGCGTAGCGAACGCGCGGGCCGCCCGTCCGCGGTTACTTTTCGAGTAGCAGCGTGACCGGGCCCGCCTTGTCCTCGATCGGCGTCGAACGGCCGCGCCGCGTCCGCGTGCGCGCGTAGGCCGTGCAGGATCCGCGCTGTATTCCGCGCGGTACTCCCCGGAGGTAGAACCAGCCGGCCGCATCTACGCGTTCGACGCGCTTTCCCCAAGGCCCGCCTACGACGACCTGGGTCCCCGGGACCGCATCCGTGACGCGCCCGCGCAGATGGCGTCCGGGGACGAGCGAGACGACGATGTCGGCGTCGCCCGCTTTGACCTCGACCGAGGCGCAGCGATCGTCGGGCCCGCCGTCTTCCCAGACCAGCAGCCGGTAGCGGCCCGGGGGCGCATAGAGCCTGAAAAAGCCGGAGCCGCCGGCCCACGCCGCGGTCACTTCGCGGGATCCGGCGAACAGGGCGACGCGCATCAGGCCCGTAGGGCCGCCGGCGGGATCGACGATGCGTCCGACCACGGCGTGGGCGCGGCGCATCACGATAGTGGGCGGCTTCCCTGCTTCGGAATCGACCCGGACCTGCGAGTACCCCGGCGTGGCGGCGTGCAACCGGACCTGGCCGCGCTCGGGAACGCCGGCGAAGGAAAAGCGTCCCTGTTCGTCCGAGTAGCCGAACGGCCCGGATCGAAAATGCAGGTCGAAATATCCTTGGCCCCGGTCGCGATCGAGATTCGGCATAGCTCTGACGCGCGCGCCGGGAACGGGTTGCCCGCTCTCATCGACAACCCGGCCGGTCGCCGTCCTGCCGATCCCCGCAATGACGCGCACGGTTTTTTGCCCGCCCGTGAAATCGAGCAGCGTCGGCGCGAGCGTGCGTCCGCCCTGCGCCCGCGCCCAGGCCACGACGCGATAGGGCACACCCGGACGCAGAGAGTGGTCAAACGCACCGTTGCCGGTCGCGGACCAGAGCCAACGACCGTCGCGCCGATCAAACAACGCCGTGTGGAATTGAACGGGCTGCGTGCCGGGAGGCCCGGCGACGCCGATCTCGATGTGCGTCGAAACCGTACGTACCAACTCTACGACGTGGCCCGCCGTGCCCGCCTCGGCGACGATGACGCGCGTTGTGCGCAGTCGATTCGGGCGTCGCGGACCCGCGGGTCGACGCGCGCCGAGCCGGTATTGGCCGGGGGCGAGGCCGCGGAACACAAACGAGCCGTCCGGAGCGACATCCGCGGCAAAAATGTGGGAGGGGGGCGGGGGTACCCGGCGGGGCAGGAGCCACTGCGCGCTGATGCGCCGGACCGCGACATCGGATACGACGCGACCGCGGATCTCGCGCGGGGGAGCGAGCACGACCTCGAAGGGAGACGTGACGTCGGCGAGGCGCGGAAACACGAACGGTGCGTAGCCCGTCACTCGAATCCACACCGTCGCGGCTCCGGCGGCGCGCACTTTTCGATCCATGCGCCCGTTCCTGAACGAAAACACCGTCTTGCCGGCGGAGACCTCGCCGTCCGTTCGCTTCCCGTCCGGAGTTCGGACCGTCCCGTGAAGGCGAAAGATCGGAACCGGTCGCTTGTCCGGCACCCGGAGTTCATGTTCCTCTCCCACGCCGATCCGACGCAGCACGGCTTCCCGCTCCTCGAAGTCCGCGATGATGCGGTAGGGCCCGGGCGGCAATCCGTCGAACATGAATTCGCCGGCGGCGTCCGTCTCCATCCACCTGGTCAGGCCCGGGTAGAGCCACACGGTGGGGATCGGATCACGTTCGGTTTCGATGACGACCTTGGCGCCCGCGACGGCGTGGCCCTGCATGTCGACGACGCGGCCTGCGACGATGCGTTCCTTGCGCAGGCGGACCGTGCCGGCGTTTGCGCGTGCGCCGTCGAGTACGAGCCAGCCCGTTACGTTTGTGGCGTAGCCGGGTGCATCCGCGGCGATGCGGACCGCGTGCGTTCCGGGCGCGCGCAGGGAGAACCCGCCGTTGTCGTCGGTCCCGGCCGAGTTGGCGGTCGCGTCGGCGGGCGCGGAGTTGTCGGGGAACACGACCGCGACGCGTGCGTCTTTCAACGGGCGGCCGCGTTCGTCCAACACCCGTCCGGTAATGACGAGCGCGTTCGGGCGCCTTTGGGGGACGGCGCCGGCGCCCTCGCTGTCGTCGTCCGGCGCTTGAGTGACCGGGATCGGAGTGTGCGCGTCCGGGTCGCCGCGTTCGCCGCGATCGCCGATGCCGCGCCAGACCACGACGCCGAGCAACGCAATCGCGGCCGCGCCGAGCAGGGCGGGTGCCACGACCGCCGACGTCGTTGCGGCCACGGGTGCGGGCAGCCGGCAGAGCGGGAGCAGGAGCGTCGCCCACGCGGGCCGCGAGTCGCCGTGGGCCCCGTGGACCTCGTGAGCCTCGTCGAGTTTCTTGCGCAGTTGAGCCAGGGCACGCCGGACACGTGTGCGTACGGTTTCGACGGGGACGCTCTGCTGCCGGGCGATCTCGCGCGGCGGCAGTCCTTCGAAAAAGCGCAGCAGTACCGTCTCGCGGTACGGCTCGTCGAGCGACAAGACGGCGCCGGTCACCAGCCGGAGCAGACGCTCGCGCCCGCGCCGGTCGTGCACCGCCTCGGGTCGCGCGGCGGCGGCCTCGCGCTCACGCTGCCGCCTCCGACCGCGAAACAGCGACCACGCGGTGTTGCGCACCACGGTCGCGAGCCACGGCCGAACGTCACGCGACCCGTCCGGCGGGCGGCGCAGCGCGGCCAACCACGTCTGTTGGGCGACATCGTCGGCGTCGGCCTCGTCCAAGACGAGCCGGCGCGCAAGTTCGCGAACAAAACCAGTGTGGGCGAGAAGGGGCTTGGAAGCGGGATCGGTCATCTGCATCTCACCCCTTTCACGCCGCGAGACATGAAACCGGTTCACGGGCCAGGGATCGATGGCCCCGTTTCTACACCGGAGCGGGGCCCGTCCGGAAGCGAAGAACGCAAACGGGCCCGGCCCGCGCCGAAGCTCTGTAAGAGCGTAGGCGGGACGGCGATGTTTGCGGGCACGCGCTAGCGCTCTTGCAGGGACAGCTCGGCTGTCAATTCGCCGTTCGTGGGCGAAACGGTCGCTGTCGCGCTGCCGTAGCCGCTCTTGTACGCGCGCACCCGAAAACGCTCGCCGTCGAGGACCGAGGCGCTTGCCTGGCCTTGCTCGCTGGTGCGCAGCGAGCCCGCCGCGAACCAGGTTCCTTCGCGATCGACCTCGGCGTGGACGATGGCGTCGGCGAGCGGGCGCCCGTCGTTGTCGGTGACCGTGGCCCGCAGCCGTACCGGACGCGGCGCCGCGTTCTTGCCGCGGAGCCGCGGGAGCGCGAAATCGACTTCGAGCGCGGTGTTCGCCGCCAGCGCAACGAGGCGCGTGGCGGTTCCGAACGGCGATTCGGCGCGTGTCAAGCCCTGCGGGGTCGAGTTGCCGTACACATACACCCCGACCTTGCCGGGCCGCAGCCCGCGAATCTCGAAGCGGCCGCGCGCATCCGTCACGGACTGGCCGAGCCACCCGCGCCGCTTCGACGCGTCGGCCCACGCCACGTAGACCGGTAGATTCGCGAGCGGCTTGCCGTCCAAGCCCGCGGCGATCACCCGGCCGTGCAGTCGTGCGCCGCCCTGAGCGATGGTGACCTCGTGCGTTCCGTCGCCCTTCACCTCCAGCCGACGCTTGAAGCGCGTGGAGCCGTCGGTGACGGTGACCGTGTACTCACCGGGAAACAGATCGATGGCGAGGCGTCCGGACGCGTCGGTTGCATGCGGACCGCGCACGCGTTGCCATTCGTTTTCCGCGAAGATGCCGTGGCCGGACCGCGCCGTCAGCTCCAACGCCAATCCGGCGCGCGCCGGGCCGTCCCCGTCCCGGATCACGATCGTAGCCGCGGCGCGCTCCGGCGGCATGAGCGTGACCGCAGCGGTCTGACCGGACACGAGGGTCACCGACGCCTGCGGCTCGATCCGCGACCACCAGTCGCCGCGCCCGTACCACTGCGTGCCGGGGATCAACGCCAGCCGCGCCTTGCCCGGCAAGAGACCGTCGAACCTCGCCACGCCCTTGTCGTCGGCGCGTTCGTTCCACGCGCGTTTGTCTTCGCCGATCACCTCGACATGAACAGGTGCGCCGGGTTTCGTTTGGACGGTAAGGCCACAGGCGGGAAGCAAACGGACGGCGATGTCTTGGGCCGCGGGCGCGCGCACATCGAGGGCGCGCGACGCATGGCCGGGTGCTTCCACGAGCAGACGGTACCGGCCGGGCGGCGCGGCGATCGTGAAACGGCCGCCGCTTGTCTCGCCCGAAAACAGCAACGGCAGGTCGGCGTCGTTCATGACGAATTTTTCCGCCACGCCGCCGCGCAGCTCCCACGCCGCTGTCGGCGGACCCTCCACGAGGCAGCGAATCGTCGCCGGGTCCTGGCCCGGGGACAGGCGCATGCGAACGACCGGAGGCTCTGCGCCCTTTTCCAGGCGCAACCGGTGCACGCGCGTGCGAAAGCCCGGGGCAAACACATGCAGCTCCAGCTCGACCGCACTCTGCCTGATGGCCTGCACATAGCCCAGCGAAACGGTCAGCAGCCCCGGAACGACCCGGAAGCCGTTCTTGTTGTCCGGGCGCCTGGCGGCGGTCACCCAACGCTGTCCCGGCTCGCGCAGGACGACGACGCCTGCGGCGTTGAGCGGCGCGCCGGTCTCTTCGGCGGCCACATGGATCAGGATGGCCGCGCGCTGGAGCCGAATCTCGGCGCCTTCCGTGATCGCGCCCATCTCGTGCTTGTAACCGGTCGCGGCGGCCATCGTCATGCGTGAGCCCTCGGCCAGGCTGTCGAAGGAGAAGCGACCTTGTGCGTCGGCGTACTCGTATTGCCCGACCCCGGTCTGGTCATGCTGCCAGACCGCGACTTTGGCCATGGCGATCGGCCGCCGGTCGGTATCGACCACCGTTCCGCTGTAGCGCATCGCGGGGTACAGCGTGACCCGCAATTCCTGGTTGTCGGCGCGATCTGTGGCCACGTTGACCACGAGCCCGGCTAAACCGCGTTTCAAGAACACGAGCCCGAACATCTTGTCGAGGGGCTCGGGGACCTCGAACCGGCCGTCCGCTCCCGTTGTGTGCACGGCGATGCTGCGTGCTTGTGACGGCTGCATCCATGCGGGCTGCTCCTGGGACGTGAACGGATCGACGCCGCGCAGCAGAACATGGACGTCGGCGAGGGGCGCCCCCGACTCGTCGGTGACGAGACCTTGTGCGAACGGCTGCGCCGGTTCGTCGGAGTGCCCCGTCTTGGGAGACATCGCCGTCCGTTTGCTGTTGTCGTTTTGGGTTTCGTCTTGCCGATTCGTACGGTTGCTCGTGGTGCGTTCCGGCTGGGATGCCTGCGGTCGGTGCGTGGCGCGCCAGACGGCGAAGGTCCCGCCGAGGGCGAGCAGGAAGATGGCGGCGGTGAGGGCGAGACGGCCTTTCATGATTCCTCCGAGGGTGCCGCCGGTCCAGAGTGCGGCCGTGTCGCGCAGGCGCCACGGGAGCCAGAGCAGCGCGTAGGTTGCGCGGGGCGAGAGGCGTGAGCGGAGCAGGTCACGGGCGCGTTTGAGGCGTTGGCGGACGGCGGCCGGGGTGAGCGCGAGCAGGCGGCCGCATTCGGCGGCGGTGAGGCCTTCGAGGTAGTGGAGGACGACGACGTCGCGGTAGAGTGCGGGTAGCCGGTCCACTTCGCGACGGACGCGTTCGGTTTCGGGGTCGTCGCGGATCGGAGGGACTTCGCGCGCCAGGCGCAGGGCCAGTTCGGCTTCGCGGCGGCGTTTGGCGACGTGGCGGTAGGCGATGCGGATGACCGCTGTGGTCAGCCATGCGAGCGGACGCGGCCGCGGGACCGTTCCGCGTCGCAGCAGCGAGTGATAGGCCGTTTGGACGGCATCCTCGGCGGCGTCGGCACCGGCGATGCGCCGCGCGGTCCCGAGCAGCCGCGGCCGCGTGCGGCGCACGAATTCCTCCATCGCCTCTTCGTCGCCGGAAGCGGCAAACCGTTCGAGCAGCGCAACAAGTTCCGCAGGCTTCACAAGGAAATGATGCGCGAACCCGATCGAAACGTGACAAGAACCCGCCCCCGCTCCAACGCGCCTGGTTCCGGCAGTCCGCGCTCCGCCGATCCCTGGCGGACCCGCTCTGGTGTCGGGCCTATCTCCCCGGAAGCCAGTCCCGAGCCTGGCACAAGAGGATGGATTTCGTTTCTCGCGAGGGACCGGTCGCCCGTCGAAACCCGCCGGAAGTCGTTTTGTGGCAAGCAGTTGGGGCGGGCAAGGTCCGGTCCCGGGGAGGGGGCCCGATTGTCAAAATCACCCATTCGTGCCGGGCTCGGTACGGACTGCCAAGGGAGCGTCCGGCCAGAGCTCGGGTCCGCCAGCGAGCAGCCCGGCGGGCCCGGGACCGAAGGTTGTCCGCCTGCGGGAGCGGACTTCGGACGGATCTTCGGTTCCCGAGCCCTCCGTGGAGCGTGGGTCGGCTATTCCCAGTTCTTCGTGCGGCAGCGCTTGGGGGTCATCCACTGTAGCCACCCGAAGATGCGGTACATGCAGCGGACGCCGAACGACAGATTGCCCTTCTCGACGAGACGTTTCACGTTGTTCACGATCATGTCGTTGCCACGACCCATCGACTTGCCGGTCTTCGTGTCGGCGGGTACGTCTTCGCTGGTCAGCGTCAGCTCGACACCGCCATCGACTTCCTTCAGCTCGTAGGTGACTCTGCACGGCGGATCGTCGTGCGCAGTGAACTTGAAGGTGTGCGAGAAGCGGTGGGGCGGGTCGTACTCCAGCACCTCGCCGACGACGAACGTGAACTTGCCGTCCGGCGTGCGCACGGCGATCTTCTTGCCCGGTGCGAGTTCGCCGTGCAGGCGCGAGCCGAAAAACGCCCGGTTCACTTCGCCGATTTTCGGGATTTCGCTCCAGACCGCTTCGATCGTGCCTTGGATGAGGACTCTGCTGACAAGGCGTCGCGTTTCCGCCACTTTTTCTTCTCCTGTTTTTCCACCCGGTACTTGATGTCGGCCAGCCGGCCCGCCCAGAGCTGGCTGTACTCCGTCGTCCAGCGGTCGTAGACGAGCTGAATCGGAACCGCGTTGAAGTACAGCTCGCGAACCCGCCCGTTTTTGCGCGAGACGATCAGGTCCGCCTCCTCGAGCACCGCGAGATGCTTCATGACCGCGATGCGGCTCATCTCAAAAAAGCCGCACACATAGCCCACAGCGCATCCGGGCCGGTCCTTGACGATGTCGAGGATGTCGCGCCGCACGTCGCTCGCGAGCGCCTTGAAGACCGAATCCATCGCATCGGGTTGCCTCATGAATGTTGTTGTGGGGGGGGGCCGGGGCCCGCCGCCGATAGGTAACTAAAAAGTTACCTGTTCTCGAACGGGCTGTCAAGGGATAGAATCCGTCGATATGCGATCCCTCGGCATCGTGCTCGCGCTCGCGGCTTGGGCTTTGGCCCAGGCGCCGCTTGTGTTTTGCGTGCACGAAGAGGCCGAGGTCTCGACCACCGTCCATATGTGCGGTGGTCACGGGCACGACCACGCGCCGCAAGATCGTGGTTCGGATGGAGACGGCCTGCGCCACGACACGCCCGTGCACGTCGGGTTCCCCGACCGCGCGCCGGCGTCCACCCCGGTCCTGTTCGCACCGCATCTCGAAAGCATCGCCGTCCGTTTGCTGTGTTCTGATTCGTCCCCGGGAACGGCCGGCGATGTCTTCGGCGCGTCCGCGTCCGGGACCGGCACCATCGTTCTCCTGCTCTGAGTTCGCTCTTTCTCGCCCGAGAAAACTCGCGAACCCACTGGAGGACTCCCTATGCCCGTTTCCCGCTTTGCGGGACTGTTGGTGCTTGCGGCGTGTCAGAGCTACGCCGCCCGCCCACTCGATCCCCAAGACATACTGCGAAAAGTCGAAGCTGAACGCACGACCGGTGAACTCACGTTTGCCGCGGCGCGCGAACGGCTGCGCACGCATGGTCCGCGCGTGCGTGAGGCGCGCGCCGAATACGAGGCGGCCCAGGCGATCGCCGCCGTCAAGACGCCGCTGCCCAACCCGACGCTTGAGTTCGGGCCGACGCTGCTCGACGGCGGGCGGTCAGGGGCCGAGGGCGCGCTCGGTTGGACGGTGTGGCTGTCGGCGCGCCGGCGGCTGGCCGACGACCTGAACGCGGTGCGCGCGGATGCGGCGCGGGTCGAGGCGGCGGCGGTCCTGCGCGAGGAGTATCTGGGGTTGCGTCGCGAGTGGGTCGCGTGCGTGTTCGCGCTGCGCGAGGTCAAGTTGCGCGCGGCGTTGATCGCGCTGATCGAGAGCCGGCGTACCGCGCTGCGCCGCGGCGGCGCGGCGACCGCCCTTGACGAGAGCCGGTTCGCGCTGCTTGCGGGTCGCGCGGAGCTGGAGCGGATGGGCGCGGGGCAGCGTGCCGTGACGGCGCAGGCCGCGCTCGCGGTGCGGCTCGGCGTGCGGCCGGAGTCGGTCCGTCCGGATGCGTTGCCCGGACTTCCCGGCGACAATCCGGGCGCGGCCGAGCTGCGCGACCTGATGCTGCGCGATCTTCCGGCGCTGGCACGCCTCCGGGCCCGCTACCTCGTCGCCGAGAAGGAACTGCGGCTCGAGGTGGCGAAACAGTATCCCGGGCTTGAGATTGCGCTGCCGTTCGAGCGGGAAGGCGGCCAGAACAAGTACGGGCTGGCGTTGGGCATCGAGATTCCCCTGTTTGATCGCAACCAGGCCGGCATCGCTGCCGCGCGCGCGCAGCGCCGGTCCGTGCGCGTGCACTTTGAGAGCGCGGTCGCGCGAACGGTAGCTGGCATCGATGCCGCCTCGGCGACGCTCGCGCGCGGCCGGGTGCGCTGGGTGTTTGCTCGCGACCAGATCAAGCGTCGGGCCGCGGACCTGGCCGCCGCGGCGACGAGCGCGCTCAGGGCCGGGACCGCGGATGCGGTGGCGTATCTCGATGCGGTCGAGGCCGGCTACGAGGCCGAACTCGACGTGATGGCTTCCGAGCGCGCGTGGCTCGAAGCGTGGCTGGATCTGGAGGCGGCGTGTGGTGCGCCGCTGCTCCGCTTTCCCAAGACCAGGCTTGCCGAGGAGAATGGGTCGTGAAAAACCTGATCGTCATCTTGCTGGGTGCCGTCTGCGCGAGCATCGGAGCGGGTGGAGCGTGGCTCGCCGCGCGTCCGCCTGCCGCCAAGGCGGAAACGGAGGCCGCGGCCGCCACGAGCGACCAGTTGTCGCCGCAGACACTCAAGAACCTCGGTGTCGTCGTCGGCGTCGCCAAGCTCGGCACGTACGTGGAGCACGTGGAAGTGCAGGCCACCGTCGTCGATCGGCCGCGCAACGACCGTCCGCTGCAGGCACCGCTGGGCGGCATCGTGACCGAAGTCCTTGTGGCTTCGGGGGGTCGGGCGCGCGAGCGCGCCGTCTTGTTTCGCATCGTGCGCGATCCGATTGCGCGGCCGGAACTCGCCCTGGTCGGCGACATCCTCGCGCCGCTCGGGGAGAAGCTCCACGATGCCGTCGCGTCCTACCGACGCGCGAAGGGTGATGTCGAAATCGCGCAGCGCGAGCTTTCGCGGGTGAACAAGCTCAACGCGGAGAGCGGCGAGTTGCCCGCGGTGCCGCGCAACCGGGTCGTGGAAATCGAGTACGCGGTAGCGCGTGCCGAGCTGGCGCTGCGTAACGCCGAGGCCGAGTTGTCCTGGCACGGCGTGAAGCCCGGCGAGAAGATGCACGGGCACCGCGCCGCGGACCTTTGGCGCCAGGCGTTGGAGCACAGCGGTCTTTGGCCGAAGCAGGCCGAGCTGATCCGCCGCGCGCTGCCCGCCGACGCGCGCGACGAGCCGTGGACAATCGCGATTGTCGGGGAACTCGCGGCGGCTGGGGTTGTCGATCAAACACTGGCGGACGCCGTGCGCGACGTGCCCGCGCTGGCGCGGCGGTTCAGCGAGGCGGCGGGTCTGTTGCGCGCCGGCCACTCTGTTGCGTCGGTACGTCTGCTCGCGCAGCAGGGCGCCTTGGAGCCCGTCATCGAGCTGCGAGCGCCGGAGGGCGACTGGGACGTGCACGTTCTCGACGCGCGTGTCGGTCAGCGTGTCGATGCGGGGACGCGTTTGGCGCTCCTGCACGACGCGCGCACGATGTGGCTGCGGTTCGCCCCGGTCGGTGACGAACGCCGCGCGGTTGCGGATGCGATCGCCAAAAACCAGGTCGGGACGGCGATGCCCCTGATACCGGGTGCCGGCCCGAAGCTCGAAAACATCGCCGTCCGTTCATGGCCCCTCGCGGTGTGTTCCAACACGCCGATCAAGGACGACGATCCACGCACATGGGCGCTCAGGGAAGGGATGCGCTATGTGGTGAAGCTGCCCGTGCGCAGGTTTCCCAAGCGGTTCGTGCTACCGCGCGGCGCGGTGGCGGACGACGGACCGGACCGCGTCGTATTCATTCCCGACGGCAAGACGTTTCGGCCGGTGCCGGTGCATGTCGAGGCCGAGACGCAGGACCAGGTGGTGATCGCGGACGACGGGGCGCTGTTCGACGGCGACGAGGTCGTGCTCGGCGGCGCGTACGCGCTCGCGCTCGCGCTGCAGGCGGACACGGGTGCGGTCGATCCGCACGCCGGGCACAATCACTAGCGGATACTGAGGGCACTAGGACGGGGACGAAGTATGTTGGACAGGATCATTCGCGGATCGCTGCAGCAGCGGTTGCTCGTCATCGTGGCGGCGCTGTCGGTGGCGGGCTACGGCGCGTTTGTCGCGCTGCGCCTGCCGATCGACGTGCTGCCGGATCTGAACCGGCCGACAGTCACGATCCTGACGGAAGCGCACGGTCTCTCCCCGGTCGACGTCGAGCAGCAGGTTACGTGGCCCATCGAACAGGCGATGAACGGCGCGACCGGTGTCGAACGCGTGCGGTCGTCGTCCGGTACCGAGTTGTCGGTCGTGTTCGTCGAGTTCGGCTGGGACACCGAGATCTATCGCAACCGGCAGATCATCCAGGAGAAACTCCAGCTCGCGCGGAGCCAGCTTCCGCCCGGTGTCGAGCCGCAGCTCGCGCCCATCTCGAGCATCATGGGCCAGATCCAGCTCGTGGGCGTGCGCTGGAAGAAGAAGAGCCGCTCGGCGTCGGAACTGCGCGCGCTCGTCGATCAGGTATTGCGACCGCGGCTCGTGTCTGTCAAGGGTGTGGCGCAGGTGGTCTCGATCGGCGGCGCACCGCGTCAGCTCCAGATCGTGATGAGCGCGGACAAGCTGAAGGCGCACGGCGTGTCCGTGTCCGAGGTCGCCGACGCCGCCGCGCGCGCCAACCGCGCCGGGTCGGGCGGCTGGATGGAAGCCGGCGCCAAGGGTCCGCTCGTTGCGGTGACCGGTCGCGCACAGGGGCCCGGCGATTTTCGGGATGCGGTTGTCGTGGAGGGGAGGGGGCCCGGGGGTGGGGAGGAGTCCCGCGCAGGGGA
>JAJFFH010000046.1 GCA_021776735.1 Planctomycetota bacterium
ACGATTCCGGACTCCCTGGACTGTATGGACTCCATGGACAACTTGCAGCCCTAAGTCCTTGCGGGATAAGGGTCGGGCACTTCGTTGAGGGCCTAGTTTCCTTTATTGGAAGTAAGAGTTCGAATCTCTTCCCCGGTACCACCATAAAGCGGGTCGATGCAAGGAGTTATCGCTATCTCCCGCCTCGGCCCGCTTTCGTGCAGTTCGGCCTACGAAGCGTCCGGTGTACGCATCTGTGTACGCACGTCTTCGCTCTCCGGGTCATAGCTCATCCGCACCAGGCTGTCGCGGGCACGGGCCTCGATCGCCTGCGCGTACCGCTGGGTGGTCTTCAACAGCCTGTGCCCGAGGATGCGCTGCAGGTCGGTGACCGCTGCCCCGTCCTCGAGGTAGTGCGTGGCGAAGGTGGTTCGGAGGCATCCCGGGGTTGCACCCTTGAGGTGGTCTAGGCCAGCCCTCTTTCGGGCTGCGGCCCAGCCGCTCTTGAATTCCTTGTAGGGGCGACGCAATCGGCTGTGGAACACGAAGTCGTCGGGCCCCGGGATGCGACCCGTCTCAGTAGCGCGGCGGTCCCGCAGACTGTGGAGTTCTTCCTCGAGCACGGGGTGCAGGGCGATGGTTGAATCGGTGCCGGTTTTCCGGCGCGGGAAAGCGATCGACTTGCCCTGGAATCGGATGTAGCCCCATCGCATATCGAGCAGTTCGCACTTTCGCGCACCGGTGAACATGCCGGTCAGGACCAGCGGCCTCAGTGTGAGGGGGTCGCACTCGAGTAGCAGACGGGTCGCCTCCGCCTTGGACAGCGGGTGCTTGGGACGCGTGGTGGCACGAGCCGGTTTCACGCCGGCGACGGGATTGCCGTTGAGCACACCGTGGCGGTGCATCCGGCCGAAGACGCCGCTCAGCACTTGTCGATCGCGGCGTAGCGTCGTGTTGCTGCACAAGATCCCGGGCAGGGGCACGGATTCGGCCCGGCCGCCTTGACGAACGACCGTCTTCCAGACATGAGTGCGACGCCAGGCAAGAAAGTCCTCGACGTGCTTGGTCTCCACCTGTCCAACCCGCATTCTGGCCAGGCCGTGTTCATGGAGCGGCTTGAGCGTGTACCGATAGAGCGTCAGCGTGGACTCGGCGCATCCTTCCGCGCGTTTCGCGGTGACGAATTCCTCGAAGGCCTCGGCGACGGTCTTCCGCACGGATGCACGTTCGGGCGTGGGCGCATACCGGCCGGCCATGATGACGCGACGCACGTTGCGGAGGTACTGGGACCCTTCGGCTTCCGACTCGACGGCGCGGACGGTGTAGGAGGCCCGCCCGCTCTTTGCCGGCGGCTTGGTCGGGTCCGGGAAGCGCACGCGCCACCGGCCGCCCTGTTGGTACACCGACCCAAAGGTCTTTCGTTTCCTTCGACGTGTCATGTGGCCTTCTTCTCGCCCGCCCACTCTACCGATTTTGGGCTTTGCGCAGATCGCGGAGAATCTGATCCACATCCATCGTGTCGGGTTGCGCTTGGCGTGTGACCTTTCCGTTTCGCCGCAGTTCATCCACGAACGCCTCCAGATCCTCGCGGAACACGAGCACGCGCCGTCCGCCTCCCGCGGTGGGAACCGGCATAGCAGGCAGGATTCCAGCCTGGATCAGATCGTGCAGAGTGCTCTTGGGGAGAGGCAGGAGAGCCTGCACCTGGGCGATGGTGAGCACGTCACCCGGCTCCAGGCGCCGCCCTGAAAAAAGACGCACCCCCTCCCCTTCACACATGGGAACCAAACGTCACAACGTCACAAACGCCACTCATGTCATGCGCGGAACGTCCGTTGACCACGAGGTCCGGCGCGAAACCGAGGGCCACGAGGTCCTCCATCAGTTCATGCCAGGGTGCTTCGAGCCAACCGACAAGCTCGGCACGATGGGCGCGGAGCCGCTCGGCCAGCTCGTCGGTCAGCAGGGCCTCCGGACCGTCGTAGACGAGTCGGCCGTCCTTGGCCTTGAGCCGGGCGCCCCGGGCGTCCAGCCAGACGATGATGCGGCCGGCGGTCGTCACAGCTCGACCTCGACGCGGCCAGCGCCCTCGTCTCCGTCCTCGCCCGTCGCGGGGCCGTTCGGCATGTCGTTGGGCGGCAGTCCGTACGACTGGGCCAGCGAGTCCAGCTCCTGGCGGGTGATGAGCCACGGTCGGGCCGTTGCCTGTCGCTTCGGTCGGCGCAGGCGCATCGTCTTGCCGAGCATCTTCCCAATGCGCCTGGAGTTCGTATAGCCCTCCCCCTCCTTGTAAGTCGGGAGGTCGCGTTCGCGGGCAATCCGGTTGACGCGCTCGGCGACCTCGGCCGCTTCGAACCTCATCTCCCGCTCTGTCTGGGCAGCAAACATTTCCTGTAGCGCCGTCAACGTCAGTACGACGGGGTCGGGGAGCTCGAGGTCGGCACGGTCCTCCTGGTAGCGGAGTGCGAGGTCATGCAGACGGTCGAAGATGCCGGCGACACCGTGGTCTTTCTGGAGCCAGAGTGCGACGGCGAGAATCGGTCGCCACGGCTGCAGGGGACGTCCGGTCAGCTTGGTGTGTTCGGGTACGCGGCGGTTCCACTGCTTTACGGCGTCCAGGTTGGCGAGCCCAAGCGCCCAGAGGTTGTCGATGAGGCGTCCGCGCGGGTGCGGCCACGTATCGTCCTCGAGCGGGTCGGCGCTCGCGCGCGAGGGGTCCGAGCTTCGAATCAGCGGCACCATGATGGTCCGGCTGGCCATGACACTGTCGGGCATGCGGATGGCGCTGAACAGTCGCGGACAGAACACGTCAACGTGCCGCGTGACCCAGTTGTCGCCCTTCTTCTCCTTGAACGGGACGGTCGTTCCGCGCCGGCTGCCGGCGAGGAGAAGGGCTTGCTTGTCCGGGTCGCCCTTTTTCGGATCCATGACACGTTCGGCGTCGTCGAATGCGATCGTCGCGCCCACGTCCGCCATATCGCGCAGCGTGGCGAACGACCCGCCCGCGGTGACAACCAAGCCCATGCAGGCGAGCCGAGCGACGACCACGAAGTAAGTCGTCTTGCCGGCCCCCTTGTCGCCGTTCGACCAGAGGTATCCGAATGAAGCAAAGGCATCGAGCATGTAGCCAGCGAGGACGTAGCACGCGGTCATGTCGCACATGGTGGCCTGGTCCGCGAGCGAGCGGTCGAAGTCCATGTAGCAGTTGATGACTGCGGCAACCTGCGCCACCACACGACCGGGCTCCGCCCGTTCGCCTGCCGCGTAGCGTCGAATGCCGGCGCCGCTCCAGGTGCTGCCGCTTGGTGCTTCCGCGGGAAGCGCGACCTTCACCTCGATGTCCATCAGCTGCTTGGCGCCGCTTACGACTTCGTCCGCGAATAGCTGGCCGTCGTCGCGAACAACCACCATCGTCTGATACTCGGACACGAGGGGCGGGTCGAAGACGGTGACCTTCCCCTCCTTCTTGTCGAACATGGAGTGCGTGGTGCGCTGGAGCCAAGGCCAGGCGGCCGCGTACGTGTGTTCACCCACTCGCGCCAGTGGGCGCCGGAGGCACTCGGGTGCCGTGTCAAGCAGGGAGACCGAGTTGTCCTTGCTGCTCGTCGGTGCATCGGGAAGCGGTTGAAGGCCGTCCCGTGCGAGCAGATACAGGTCGTCGAGGCTGCCGCCGGCTGCGAAGAAGTCATCCACACCCTGCTTCCTGCCGCCGTCGCCGTCCGGGAGGTAGACGACGCGGACCTTGGCCTTCCGCTGCTTGAGGAACTCGCTCAGGCGGCTCAGCGCCCCGTGCACGGCGCGCTTGTGCATTACGTCGGAGTCGAACGCGAGAAGCACATCGCGACCGTTCAGGGCGACGTCTTCCCATTGAGCTAGGGCGGTCTTTCCGCCGCTCTCGTTTGTGCCGCGCCAATTCCAGACTCCTAGCAGGGCGACGGCGCATACCCCTCGCGAGGCGAGCGCGTCGCCTTTCTTTACACCCTCGGTGACGAAGAGCGGCGTCGAGGGGTCGCTGAGCAGGTGCTTGACGACGGGCGACACGTCCATACGCATCGATGAGCCGTTGGGCGTCTCATACTTGATGGCCTTGCCTGCCTTGAGCCGGGGGCTGTCCGGACGCGATTGATGGAGCACTGCATCGTTCTCTGTCCAGCGAACCGGGATGAGCAACGCGGGTACGCTTCGTTGCGCTTGGCCGAATCCCAGGCGTTCGAGGTCTACCTTCTTGGTGAGCGTGCGGTATCCGCGTGCGGCGATGACTTCGGCCGAAATCGAAGACTCTTGCTCGAGCTGCAACTGGTGGCGGTCGCCGAGCGGGGGGAGCGAGGTGGTGGTCACGCCGCCGCTCCTTTCTCCGTGAGCCGCCCCACGATGACCACCTCGTATCCGGGCGTTGCCGGCGCATGGAGCACCGCGAGTCCGGGACGGGCGGCCAGTTGGAGCAGGAGGTCCTCGGCGAGGTTGTCAGGGACGGTGACGCCGTGGACGCCGCGGGCACCACGGATCCCCGCGAGAATCTGGCGGGCGATGGTGGCGGCCGTCATCGCTGCGCCCTGCGACGCCGGTGGCTGTTCGGCTCGCCGGCGAAGGTTACGGTCACGCCGAGCCGCTCAAGCTCCGCGTTCGCCCGTGCGATGAGGTCGAAGTCCCGCTTCTCGCGGCCGCGCTCCAGGAGCGCCATCCAGAATGTCGCGCAGGGCGGATACGACCCGCCGCGCCGTTTCCGAGTGTTGGTCGGCATCAACCGACGGAGCGGCGATGGCCTTATCCAGCGTCCGTGACCTATCTTTTTCGGCGCAAACCCCGTCGCTTCAGTCGGTTAGAAAATTCGCAAGCCAGCTATCTTCCGGCGTGATTGCGACGACGATCAACGGTGACTCCTCGACGCTCAGCCTCTCGCCGAAGCGCCTCCTGCCTTTCCGCCTGCTCGAATCGCTGGTACTCCGCCACGACGGCCTCGTACACCGCTCGGTCCTTGTAGATGCTGGTCTCCGCGTACCCGAGGAACTTCCAGACATCTTTCTTCAGCGGCAGGCGTCCCCCGGGCCTCTTCAACTGGGAAGCGAGGTAGCCGCGAACGAGTGCGACCGGGTCGTTGACCGTGCCCGTCTTGTGCAGCTTCGGCCGCTGCTTGCCGCGACCGCGCCGCGTCGGCTTGGCCGCGGCGGCAATCATCGCCTTCTCCTCGTCCTCGAGTGGAACCACCCAGCGTCGCGGACCGCGCTTGCGCAGGCCCAGGTGTAACTGGAGCACCTGTCGATTCAGGCGCGCCCGTTCGTCATCGACCTGCGCGCGGTCGAGTGTCAACGCGTCGGGGTCCTTGATGAGCTCGCGACCTTGCACCGGGTCCAGCGCCCGAATCGCCAGCGGCAGCAGCCAGGCAGCACACGTGTGAGCGGTCCGGAGTGTGTCGGCACCAGCTTCGGTGTCTAGCACAGCCAGCACGTCGGCCCGGCCGTCCAGGAACGCCACGCGGAGCCGTTCGACCTTGTCGACGAACTGTGCGTGCGGCGGGCGATATCGGGACAGATCAAGTTTCGGCGAACCGCTCCAAGGTCAACCCGTCCAGCAGCGTCTGCGGGGGCGGCTTCGGCCACAGCCAGTCGTGCTCTTGGAGCGCGACCAGTTCGGCGAGGATCTTCCGGCCGGCGGAGTAGCCGCGCTGGATGATGTCGGTTTGAGCGCTTACCTTCTTCGTGGCGCTGGCCATGTCCTAACCTTCCCGGCGCCGCAAGAGCCGCCGGCGGAAGTAAGAGCGCCGCCGGTGGCTCCCCGCGAGGGGAGCAGCGCCAAGTCACCAGCTAACCACGCAGCCCCGACATCGCCCGCCAAGTGGAGTAGCCCCACGCCCGCCGTACCCGTGCGGGGATGCCGAGGACAGACACCCCGCGCCAGGCGCGCCGGGGCCGCATCGAAGTCTCCAAGTTCCTGAAGTGGGCCCGGGGCGATTGCAAGCGGTTGCGCGCCGACTACATGAACCCACGCCCTCTCGGGCTGACTACGTCGTACTACGCCTGGCTGGAAGCGCTACGCGACGAGTTCGGGCCTGAGGAGATGGCGAAGTGGGGCCACGTGCACTTCTACGGCCGGCACAGCGACGTCATCACAATGAGCGTGAACGGCGCGCGGTTCACGGCCGAGCGCCACGGCAACCGCTGGCGGGTCTACCGCGGCGGCCGCGCGGTCCGGCGCACGCGGACCCTGCCGCCTGGCGCGCCGGTACCGGACGGCTGGGCGCTGGCAAAGAACGGGACGCACGTGACCGCGCGCTGCCTTGTGGACGCCGGCGAACGAATCGGGACGGCACGCGACGTCGGCGAGGTGGAGATCCTCGTGGAGGTGTTCGCGCCGCAGATGCCGCCGGCGGGGTGGCGTTACGAGGACTTCGTCAGCGCCGGGGCGCGCGTGGGTGTCGGCAGCCTGTCGTGCCGGCGGCCACAAAGTCCGGGGCAAGACCGAGGGCACCCCGGCCCGCTTCGCAACAAAGGGGAGACCAGCCGTCACCGGCCGGACGAGCGCGAGGCAGCCCCCGGACATTGGGACCACGACGTTTGGGGGCGGAGGCCGACAAGAAAATCCCGCGGGCGCGCCGCCTCGCGGTCGAGTCAATCCGAAGGGCGTGGATTCGGGCTTCTCGGTATGCTGCCGCGATGGCAAACGACGAGCATGTTGAGGTCGTTCTCGCGGGGGCGGACGCGATCGAGGAGTGGCGCGCAGCGAACCCCGACGGGCGATTCAACCTCCGTGACGCCAATCTCCGTGGCGCCAAACTCAACGGCGCCAAACTCAGCGGCGCCGACCTCCGACACGCCCATCTCCTCTTCGCCGACCTCAGTGGCGCCAGCCTAAGCGACGCCAGTCTCGTCGATGCGGGTTTGGATTGGGCCAACCTGGCCGGCGCCAACCTGACTAACGCCGATCTCCGCAACGCAACGCTGTTCCGTACCGACCTCCGAGGCGCCGATCTGGACGACACACAACTCGGCGGCGCCCACTTGGCCGAAGCGCACCTAGACGATGCGACGTTTTACCCGGCCGAGCGCACGCTGCTTCGCGGGCGCGTCTTGGATCCAGGCCAAGTGTGGCTAGACGAGTGTAGCGTTCAGAGGACTCGCTTCCTCCCACGAGGACGGGACCCGTGGTCGGTCCTCCGGCGGACATACACCGGCCCGCGTTTCATCCTGACGTTGATTTTTCTCCTCGCGTTCATTGCCCCCCGGATTGGCAAAGCGATGTTCTGGAAGGGCGTGCAGGCTGGAGAGGAGCGCGTTCGGTCGACGGTGGAGCAACTCTCGGAGAGCGTCGACAGCATGAGCAACCCTCAGCGCCGCGAGGCTCTGCAGAGGCTCATCAAGCCACTCGAGAAATACGGAGAGTTTTCAGACACCCGGTGGAAGAAACACAGCGTCGGAGGCCTCGTACTGGACTCAAACAAGGGTGCCCTATGGCTAGGGCTCACGCTCGCTCTGTTCGTGTTCAACTTGGCCCGTGCCTTGGTGATGTGGTTCGTCGCTCCGATGCGCGACGCTGAAGAGCGGTCGTCCGTGACGCCGGCCAAGGACGACTACCGCAAGTGGTACTACGTGCACCGGTTCGTTGTCGCGCCGCTGTTCTGGGTGTCGCTAGGTGTGTTTCTTTGGCGGATCGGCGGTCTTCTGTTTCTGCCGGTGTATCTCCCGGCGTAGGGTGAAGCACGAAGGCGTTCACGAAACAGTTCGAGCGGCTCTGGGACGGGCTGAGGATCTGGTACTAGGAGGCGGAGTCTGCAGCGTCGCCTTCGCCGCCGGCGCTCTGTCGTGCTACTGCTTCCCGAATCAGCTCGAACGCGGCGATGGCGTCCTCGTCGCCATACTTGTCACCCATCTCTTCGAGGAGTTGCCGAATCTCGTCGGTGACCTCGGCTTGCGCTGCGGCCATCTCGTGGAGGCGTGCCCCGCCGTCGAGCGACTCCGTCCGCTTCACGAGCGCACGACGCTGCTCAAGGTGACCCGGGTTGTCGTCGGCGGCTTGCTTCGCAGCCAAGACCGCCTCGGCCTGTGCCTTCTCGGCCTCCGCGACCTTCTTCGCGACGATGGCCCAGACGTATGCGCCAGCGAGCCGCGCGGGGCCGAGCAACACTCGACCTGTGGCGTGCACGAAGCGGGAGAGCCACCCGCGCTTCGGCGGCTCGTCGCCAGGCCCGACCGCGACCTGGCGAAGCGTGACTTCGAGCCGGTGCCTAGACATGACCGGTCGGCTCCGGTGCGGGCTCCTCGACCTGTTCGAGCAGACGCCAATCCTCGACCTCGAGGCCGCTGCCGCCGGACATAACCTGGAGCTTCGAGAGCAGCGAAGTCAGCCGCTTCACGTCACGAGCGAATTCCTTCGGGTCCGCATCCTCGGGCATGTCCAGCGTAAGGCGGAAACGCGGGTCGCGTTCGCTCTCGTCCTCAGGCCACCAGTACGGCGTCTCGGCGGGCCACATCGGGCCGAACACAGACTGCGGAACCGGGGTGCCGTCGTCCCAGTTGCCGGCGCGAGCGACGGCGAGGAGGGTATCGAGGTCGCGGCGTACGGCGTGTGCAACGGGTGCGGTCCACGCGGCTTTCTGGAGAGTCTCGCGAAACGTCTTGGGTGATCGAATGTCACCACGAGCTACCGCGACAGCGGCTGCTGCCAACAGTGCGGCGTTGCCCGCCTCGCCGGCCTTAAGCGCCCGCTGGCCAGCTTGCTGCGCGTCTTCAAGCGTGCCTGGATCCTCGAGCGGGGGCATAGTGCCGTCGGGCTTGGGCTTGTACGGATCGCGCGCGTAGTCTTCTCCGGCCTTCTGCGCCCGGTACGCGGCCTCGGCAAGTTCGATGGGGTCGGTTCCTTCGCTGGGCTCGGAGTAGGGGGTCGCCAGTTGAGCGCACTCGATCGCGCTCGCTACGGCTCGTCTGATCACCGTCCGGGAACTGTCTCTGGACACCCCCCGCCCAAACAGCGGCAATACCCGCTCCGCGCACCGCGCCGCGAACGCCACGCGCGCCCACTTAGGCAGCTGCGCGATCTCCTCCTCGCTCGGGACCTTCACGTCGTCCGGCATGGCGTCAAAGTACCAGAACGGTGGGGTTGCGAAGGATCGGTGGACAGCTGATCAAGGAATTGGTGATATGAGGTGGCGGGCCACTTCCTTCGGAGCAATGCCCACTAGGGAGCTGACAATGTCGTCGAATCACAAGATCATCGAGTTCGTCCGCCAAAAGGACCTAGTGTTTGTCAAGGAACTCGGGCAGGGGGCCTGTGGCACAACTGTGCTCTTGCACGACGACGTGATCGACCAGCATTTTGTCTGCAAGAAGTACACACCGCACAGCGAGACGGAGCGGAAAGAGCTGTTCGACAACTTCATGCGGGAGATCAAGCTCTTGCATGCGGTGAACCATCAGAACGTGGTTCGGGTCTTTAACTACTACGTGTACCCGAGCAGCTACGCGGGCTACATCTTGATGGAGTTTGTAAACGGCACCGACATCGAAGAGTTCTTGCGCACACATCCTCACCGCGTCGACGATGTGTTTCGGCAGGCAGTGGCGGGGTTCTGCCATCTAGAGGAGCACGGTATTCTCCATCGCGATATCAGGCCGTTCAACCTGCTCGTCTCGGCTAGCGGGCAGCTAAAAGTGATCGACTTCGGGTTCGGAAAACGTGTGGAGACCGCTGAGGACTTCGACAAAAGCGTCTCTCTGAACTGGTGGTGCGACCTGCCGCAGGAATTCCAAGCCAGAACCTATGACTTCGCAACCGAGGTCTACTTCGTCGGGAAGCTCTTCAGCGGGATCCTCAGCGATAATGAAGTCGAGGGCTTTACACACGAGGATCTGTTGGCGCAGATGTGCCAACCGAACCCTAGCAACCGGATCAGGTCCTTCTCTCAGGTGCAGCAGCAGCTTCTCGCTGCCGGTTTCGACGACGTTCTCTTCTCACGCGATGAGCTCGGAATCTATCGGGGTTTCTCGGAGGCTCTTTGCGGCGCCGTTTCCAGGATCGAGCGCGGCGCGAAGTACCAGTCTGATAGAGAGGCCGTGCTGAGGCGCCTTGAGGACGCTCATCGCGATACGATGCTTGAGGAGTACGTCTCCGACAACGCCGCCCTGATTCGGTCCTTTATCAGCGGAACGTTTTTCTTCAAAAAGAGGCACCGGATTGAAGTGAGCACGGTCAAGGCGTTTCTCAGCTTGTTTCGTCGCTGCTCGCCCAAGAAACAGGAGATCATCTTGGGCAATGTCCGGGCGAGACTCAACACGCTGGACCGGTACGACGACGAGTACGACTTCGTCGACATCCCGTTCTGACAATCAAGGACCCAGGTCGCGGGCGACCGGCCGGACTACTGATGCCGCCACTGTGGTCCAATGGCCCCATGCGCACCGCCACCGCCCTCATCGCCCTCGCCGTTGCTCTCATCGTCGTTTCCGCCCTGGCCGGGCCGCCCGAGGACTCCTCGGCGCCCACCGCGGCGCACATGGACCGCCTGGTGCTGTTGGAGGCGAAGTGGGAGCGGGCGGCCTTTGGCGTCGAGAACTCCACGACCGTCTATGCGAAGGCTGAGGCTCGGATGCGAAAGGCCGAAAAAGGAACGCCGACCAGGCGGAACGCTAAAGACCAGCGGGACGCTCACAAGAAGGTGCTTGAAGACGCCCAAGAGCAAACGAGGGAAAGGGGAGTCGAGCTGGCCGACTTCGAAGAGATGCTCTGGCGCCGGTACAAGTGGGAGCGGCCGCAGCGAACGCGGCTTCGCAAGGTGATTGCCGAGTTGGCCCGTGAGTTGAAGAAGACCGAGAGGACTCCGGCCGGCCTGAGAACCTTCATGCACAAGATGGACAAGCTTGAGCGGGCTGCACGCGGTAGTGTGTCCGAAAACCCCGAACACCTCTTCGTGCTGCGGCTGACAACCGCATTCCAGCAGGCCATGGCCGACGTCATCACGAAGGACTAGGCCGAGCGTTTCGGTTTTCCCGCGAATATCCCCTGCAGCAGCCGCGTAACGTGGGCAAGCGGCCGACGAGGTGTATCGAGCACCGACGCCGGCCTAACCAATGACCGATGCCGAAACATCGAGCCAAAGGCTGTTCGGAAGCCTACCACCCTCGCCCTGCGCCTCTTCGGCGCCGTTTCGCGCACCGGTCTCATTCCAAGGCAGGGCCGCCCATGCGCTGTAACGCAGAGGAACGGCCCCTAACCAAAGGGAACGAACCCCAATGGCTACGGCAGAGACTACCCAATCGACCACCCAGGACGCCAACGGTACGTCCGCACCCCCCGCGAACGGCTTCCACGGCGCGCGCGCGCTGCGGAGCAGCAGGGACAGGGCGCGCCACCAGGCCGCACGCCTGACCGAGCTCGCGGCCCGAAAGGGCTGGGGCGGCGCCGAGCTGGCTGCGGCCGCGAACGGAGGCATCGACGACGAGGAGCGGCGGTTCTCAAACCACGAGGTCAGCGTCTACCTCAGCGGCGAGGACAGCCCGTGCGCGGACGACCTGCTCCGCCTCATCGAGGCGACCGGGCCGAAGGATCCGTTGGCCGCATTCGCCTATGTGCTTGGCCTGCGCGACAACGACGAGCCGCTCGGCATCGGCGAGGACGCCATCGTGAACGCCGCCGACGCGGCGATCGGCGTCTACAACCGCGAAGACGAGGAGAACCGGCTTCACGACGCGCAGCTCGACGTCATGCGCACGGCGGCATCGTGCGCCTACTACCTCCGCGGGACCGGCGTGAGGCTGACCTGCATCGACGACCTGATTCGGGCAGTCGAGCGGCGCGGCTACCTCCGTGGTCGCCTGGACGCCCGCTTCGAGACGTGGGGCATGTTCAGCGGTGCCGCGGAAATCGACACGCCGGACGATCGCGAGGTGACCCGGTGAGCGAAGCCGACCGCAACGCCCTCGTGCTCGGCTCGCTGGACGCCGTGCGCCGCGCCGTGGTTTGCCACCTGCCCCGAAAGCTCTACGCCAGCCACCACGAGGACATCGAGCAGGAGGCGCTCCTGTTCGTCCTGGAACGTGCCGACGAACAGGACCCGGAACGCGGCGAGTTCGCTGGCTGGGCGCATGTGGTGGCCCGCTGGGTTGTTCGGGGCTACCTGCGCGACCTTGGCCGCCTGCGCGCGCGTTCCGGGCCGCTGCACGAAGACACCGCGACCGGGCTCCCGCCGTGGGCCGCCCGAGACATTCCGACCGCACGCGATTGGCAGCGGATCCTCGGACGCCACCGCCGGCGCCGCGAACGCAAGCGTCGCGAGTTGCTTCCGCGGCCGCGGCGCCGCAAGCCGCCGAAGCGGGCCACGCCGGCGCCGCGGCATCCCACGCGCATCGTGCGGCGGCTGGCGTGGGTGCGCATCCCGGGGCGGGAGCGGCGGGTGCTGCAGGAGGTGGAGGTGCCAGCGTAGGGACGCGGCGTCCGGAGGCGTGCTACCGTCGCCGCATGGACTTCAAACGTGCCGCGGTCCTGCAAGGCGTCGTCACGCTGTGGATGGCCGTGGTGGCGGCGCTGCTGGTCTGGTTTGCTGCGAGGTCGGGGAAGTCCAGCCTGTGGTTCTGCGCAGGCGTGATGACCGGAGGCGTGGTCTCCCAGCTCGGCGCCACCGTGCTGCTGAGGGCTCTGGAGGCGGGCCGTGCCGCTTGGAACCGACGCCGACGCCTCCGAGGCAGTGACGACGCCTGAGCGTCTTCGGGCATCGAGGCGATGAGCTGCCACTGGTGCGACTCCTTGCGGGTCACGCCGTCGGGAATACTGTTCCCCGAAGGAACAGTACCGCCTTCGTGCTGCACCGTCTCCCGGAGGATCTCGCCCGCTTTCCGCTCCGCGCGCAGCCGCACATCCATCGCCGTGCGCAGCGCAGCGTCCGCGCCGACCTGCGCTTCAAGAGTTCCGGCGCCGGCGCGCCAGCTCGGTCCTCATCGGACGGCGGCGTCCTGCGTTCCGACCGAGCAGCCAGCCGACTACGAGTCCCGCGATCGGCAAGGCCACGAAGACAACGAACGCGGCCACGTAGGCGTCTCCAAGGGCGTCGGCGTAGGACTGCATACCCCAAACGTAGGTCCCGGATCGGGCGCGTCGATTCAGTTGCGCCTATCGCGTGGCTTCACGCTGCTTTGCGAAAAGGTCCGAGGAGCGCTACTCGTCGGCATACCGAACGTCGTCGGCCGTGTTCGGCTTGCCGTCAGGGCCGACCGAGTAGATGCTGATGTCCCGTCCGTCAGCTTCTGCCCGATAGTCGTGTCCCCACGGATCCTTGGGCAGTTTGGTGAACGGCTTGCTACCGCCGCCGAGCGGCTTCTCGAGTTCAGCAAGAGTGCGCGGGAATCGCCTCAGGCGAAGCTTGTAGTAATGGCACTTGTCGTACAGGTCCTTGCAGGCGACCAGCGCGTCCTTGCGGTCTTGGGGGAGTCCGCGAAAGCCGGGAGTCGCGCGCGCTTCCAGCTTGGCGACCCGCTCCTCCAGTGACCGCACGCGGTCCTCCAGCGTCCGCTTCTCGTCGCCGCCTCGGGCAAGAAACGACGCGAGCAGAACGACGACGAGCACGAGAACAACGTGGGTTCGCATTGCCGGATTGTACTTCCGCCGCGTCGCGGGCCACGAATACGCCGCCCACCCCCGCGGTACCATCAGGCATGCTCGCTATGACATCCGAGGCCAGCGGAAACCTCGCCTTTCTCGTGCTGACCGCTGCCGTGGCCCTGGTCGTCCTCCTCGTTCTGGCGCGCATCCTGCTCACGCCGGTCACGCAGCGGCTGGACCGCATTGCGGCGCTGCTGGAGAAGCAGCGCGGGTAGGTGCGGCTGCTAGATGGAGAATGTAGGGATGGTCATACCCGTTCCCGCTCCGCCGACCGACAACCTCTACAAGTTCATGTCCGTGTTCGGCCTCGTGCTTGTCGTTACTGCTCTCATCGTGCCTATTCGAATCGTTGATAGAGTTGCTGCTGCCGACGCGCGGTCAGTGGTGCTTGTCACAGAGCTGCTAAAGAACTCCGAGCACGACCTGGACCTTGCGATTAGTGAGCAGGAGGCGCGGAAGAGGGGCGTCTCGAAGGAAGACACGGATGAATTGCGGCGTCAGCACTCGGAAATCGCACTCGAGTCCCAACAGCTACGACGGCGACTGTCCGATGCCGAATCGGATTCCTACGCCGCTCAGGACGAGTTCACTCGGTGGCTAGTCGTCTCGTGTGTCGTGGGCGGCCTGGGGTTTGGAATGATGGTCGTCGGATTCTGGCTCTGGTACACACGAGTCCAGAAGCATCAGGACCGCGCGTTGTGCATGGAGACAAGTGCGTGAGTCGCGTGTTCACCGCCCCCGAAGCACCCGCCGCCCGCGCGAGGTCCGCTGCAGCCGCAGCAGCGCGTCCCGCACCTTCCCCGCGATGTTGTCGCCGTCCGCGCGGCCGGAGACGTGCACCGTCACGTTGTTGACGATGGACGGCTCCCCGCCCTGCAGCTGCTTGAGCGGCGTCACGTCCGTCGTGTTGCGGTCGCCCGCCACCAGCTCCGGACCTCGCTCGCCGGCGAAGAACAGCCCGGTGCCCTGCGTGATGAACGAGGCGCCCGTCGCGCCGCCCTTCTTGCCCTGAGGAAATAGAAACGACAACGCGCCGCCGAAGATGCCCCCGAAACTGGAGTCCGGACCGCCACCGCCCAGCAGCGTTCCGATGCCAAGGTTCAAGAGCTGGCTCGTCAGGCTTTGCGCGAGGTTCAAGAGCACGCTCTTCACCCCGTCCGAGCCCTGCGTGGCCCCGGCCGTGATGGCGCCGGCCAGGCCGGACGTCAA
Source organism: Planctomycetota bacterium (assembly GCA_021776735.1). Taxonomy (GTDB): domain Bacteria; phylum Planctomycetota; class PLA2; order PLA2; family PLA2; genus JAJFFH01. The sequence continues at coordinate 14,770 of JAJFFH010000046.1, forward strand.
CTGCGGCCCGATGCTTTGCTGGAACGACTCGAACGCCGTCGGGAAGCGCTTGCCGATGGTCGCGAAGGCGAGGTCGAACTGGTCTTCCACCAGGGACCGAGACTGCGTGATGGACCGCTCCAGCTCCGGCGGTGCGCCTGAAGGCACCGTGCCGATGCGCTTGAGCGCGTCCTCCTTGGCGAACTCGAGCCGGCGCCGCTCGCGCGCACGTGGGCTGTCGGTCGTGAGCAGCACGTTCTGGCGGAGCAGGCCCGTCACCGTTGCCTCAGCGCGCTTGGTCAGCGGCCCGAAGGACGCTAGGCGCGTCGCCTGCTTCATCTTGTCGAGCAGCCGCGGGAACCGCTCCAGCTGGTCCGCCGCTTCCCGGAGCGCCGCCGCACGCTCCTTGGTACCGGCAGCGTCAGCCTTGGCCCGCAGACCCTCGACGGTCAGCTTGTCCTTGCCGGTGCCGAGGACCTGTTCGGTCAGGTTCCGCAGAGCCTGCTCTTGCTGAACCCGTCGCTTCGCCGCAGTTGTATCCGCGCGCAGCAGGGCGATGCGGTCCTCCAGGGCCCGGTTGATGCTCGTAGTCACCTTGAAGCGCGCTTGCGCCCGCGAAGCGGTCCGGATGTCGAGTTGCCGAACGATTTCGGCTTCCTGCGCCTTGAGCACGTTGGCTTCGGCTTCGTCGCGCTTGAGCTGCCCCTGCGCCTTTCCCCGGCGCTCGCTGAGGGACGGAAGCACGACGCCGCTCTGGCGCGCGGTGGCAAAGCGCTTGAGGAGGTCCACACCCGTGGAGAAGGGCGTGCTCTTCTTGGCCGCCGCGTCCAGCTCCTCGAACCGCTGCCTCGTCGTGTTCGCCTCGCGGCCCGCTTCGTCCGCCTGCTTTGACAGCGCCTTGAGCTGCTCGCGCAGGTGGTCCACGCCGCGTGTCTCCTGGAACTCGCGCTGCATCGACAGCGTCTGTTCACGCAACGACTTCGTCTTGGCCTCCATGCCTTCGAAGTCCCTGCGCCAGCGCTCCTCGGTCTTGTCCGTCTGCTTCGACAGCGCACCAATGAGCGACCCGGTCAGAGCAATACCGCCCGCAATCACGCCACCCGCCGCGAACGCGCTGGCCACCGTGGTGCCCATGCTCAACCACGCTTGCTGCTGCGCGGCAATGGACGCCGTCGCGGCCGCCGACGCTCCGGCAATGGCCTGATTCGAACGCGAGACTTTGGACGCCGCGGTCTTCGCGCCTTTCTCAAGGCCCTTGTGCGACTTGTTCCACGCGGCCTCGACCTTCGCCGCCTCGCGAATCGAAGGCGTCGCGTCGATTTCGTGGATGAGCTGGACCCGGTTGCCCGCCATCACTCAGCCCAAAACGTCGTGACCGCGGCCTCGCGCACCAGACCCGACACCACCAGCGGCAACGCGCCTGCCACGTCGAGGATCTGCGCCGGATCGTACGCCACGTCGTCGCCGTCCAAGCTCGCCAGACCCGACCAGCCCGGCTTGTTGTCCGGACGCTCACCACCGAGCATGTAACGCCACTCCGCGTCCTCGAGCGCCTGGTCGTCGTCGCCGTGCTCGCGGCGAAGCTTCATCGTCGCGCCGACCGACAGCGGCCGGATGTAAAAGACGGTGTCGGTGCCCTCGATGCGCACCTTGCGCAGCGTGTTCGGGCCAATCAGCTGAACTCGTTTCACGTGAATCACTCCTGTGTGCAAAGAGCCGGGACGTGGCTCAAGACAGCGACAACCAGCCAGTGCGACCCAACGCGGGCCACTCCGGTCTCCAGGAACAGGTGCTCGGCAGGAATGCGAGCGAACTCCGACAGCGCGGTCCGCAAGAGCTGGTTCTCCGCCGTGTTGCGGCTCACGCACGTGGCGAACCTCTCCGCCACCTCCCGCGACGCCAAAGGGACCGCAACCTCGACCGTCTCCCAGTCTTCGCTGAGCTGCGCCTTGAGCGACAGCAGGAATCCGAATCGCTGGCCCATCTCGTGGCCGGCATCCTTGAGGGGTTGCTCTTCTTCGTGCGTCATGGGGGTTCCTTAGTTCTGCAACCGGAGTAAACCGACGCCATGGCTAAGCAAGGCCGAACGCTACCCGCGGTCGTCCAGGACCTCGTCGACGAGACGCACGTGCCCATCACGCCCAAGCGCGACCGGCCCCGGTGCGGTGCCAAGACACGCTCAGGCGGCAAGTGCCAGGCGCGCGCGGTCTGGGACCGGGAGAAAAACAAGCCGCGCAACGGGCGATGTCGCATGCACGGCGGCAACCTCCGCGGACCCACCACAAAGCTCGGCCGCGCCATCTGCCGCGTCAGCGCCCTGCTGCTCAACGCGCGGCGCCTGGCCCGCCTCGCACGCGAACCCATCGAAGAGGACACCGAAGCATGAGCGACAACAAGCTACCCACCCCCGCGTACGACGCCCTCCCCAAGCACCTGCGCCTCTTCACCCAGGGACTCGCCGCCGGCATGACCAACGCCGAGGCCGCACGCCACGCGGGGTCCCAGGGCAATCCCAACAGCCTCAAGACCATCGGCTCGCGCTACGCCAAGAAACCCGAAGTCCAAACAGCCCTCGCGGAGCTCTACGCCGCACGCAGCGAGGACGACGAGGACGGCGTCTGGCAGGAGGTGCGTACCGCCCTGCTGGAACTCGTCCGGGACAAGAGCCACCCGGCCGCGCGGGCCCGCGCCTGTGAACTCATGGCCCGCATCACCGGCAGGGTCGGACCGAATCGCGGCGCGGGCAAGTCATCCGCGCAGGCTCAGGCCGAGGCCAGGGCCAAGCTTCGCCCGCCCGAGACGCCTGAGGAAATACGGCGAGTCCTCAAGCGCATCATCCTCGCCCAGCCGCTCGAGCAGCAAGACCTCCTCCTCGATGAGATTCGCGCGCACCATGAGTTCTTCGACAACTGCATGCCCACCGAGGAGGAGACCCGGGCGGCGAGGGACGAGGCAGCGGAGGCCGGCGAGCAGATCTAGCCCGGAGCTCGGCCGTCGCGGTCCAGCTTGCGCGGCTTCTCCGGTCCTGCACTTCTATGGCGTGCCGCAGTGGATGCCGGGCACGGCCTATCTCAGGCTGCCGACGCCGGCGACCTCGGGCCTGGTGCTTCGCGGTTCGGGTCTGGCAGACAACCTGCGGCCTCATCGTCTTCACGGAGACCTCGAACACAGTAGGGTCGCCGAGATCAGTCACCGCCTTGAGGATCGAGCCGAAGGCCCTCACCGCCCGCCATTTCACCTCGGCGATCGGCAGGTTCATCCACCCCTTCTTCAAAAAAAACCACGTCAAGCCCGACTCGGTCAGGCACTTGAGTTCGTCCGGATTTCGCAAAATGCGCTGGTCGCCGCTCAGGACGATAGGGCGCGGATCCCACTTGCCGACATCGCGAATCCACTCCACATCCGGGGCGTCGTGGGAAAACGACTCCGTCAGGTGCGCGACGACCGTCTCGTGCGTGTATGCGTTCAACAGGCGGGCCACGTCCACGGGAACGCAGGCGTCGGCGAAGAATTTCACGCGACCCGAATGCGCCTCTCGAACGTCACGGCCTGTCTCACGTCGGACCGTCGAATCCCGAAGAACCGCGCCACGGCGTGGGTGTCCTCGCCGTTCGCAAAGTACGAGTCGGCAAGAATGCCCGTAGGCACGCCAACACGGTCCACGACCGGTGCGCCGAAGGAGCGTTGAGGGTCAACGACGACGCCGGGGGCGATCCGCCACCGCTCGGCGAGCGACCTCCCGTAATCGATTCGCTTCAGGAGGGGCTCAAGTCCCTTGGAGAAGTACGCCTGGTCGGTCGCGAGGTCGATCAGCTCTTGGTTGCCAAGCTCATCCGCGGTTCTCACTAGGACCTTCTTGCCAAGAGTGACCAGCTCTTTGCGGGCGAGAGGATGGAACCCTCCGTCCTCTCGCTGAAGCCTCTGCTGGAACCGGCGTACGAACTGCGCGGTGAAGCCGCGTCGGCGAAGCTCTGCGACGACAAGAACATCGACCATGTCCAAGAAGCTCGCGCCGGCGCTCTCGTGTACCGGGTAGTCAGGGGCTAGAAGGGGTTCTCGGTCGGAACGCCCAAAGAGCCAGCGTCGCACCTTCGCGGGGGAAACCGGACGGTACAGGGACACGAGGTCCGCCACTTCGCGAGGCGCGTAGATTCCGCGCCCGAGGATGTCCGGTGCTGTAGCCAAGAGTCGTCGTCTCCACGGACCATCCTACGCCGACGTTCGACATCGGAGAGGGTCAACCCGCTGCAAGTTGAAGATCGGCCGCAGCGAATCAGAATCACAGAGGACATCCCGGATCGAGAGTTAACTCACGCGGACCGACGCCTTCTACGCCCCTCCGGCCATTCGCCCCAGAACACACCCCCCCTCCCCCCGGTTTCATGCCCGCGCCCGCCGCTCAGCCGTCCGCACGATGGCCTGCAGCGTGCCAGGCGTGAAGGCGCGGCCCGTCCTCGGGTTCGGTAGCTGCTCGTCCGCCAGCGCACGGGCCAGCCGCCGGGGGCCAAGGCCGTCCGCGCGCAGCTCGAGGATCCGTGCCAGCGCCGGACGCTCCACCGGGGCCTCCACCTCGTGGCCCGCCTCGAAGCGGTAGCCGAAGGGCGCCCGGCCACTTGTTCGCTTGCCCTGCGACCGCAGGTGAGCCAGCGCCGCCCGCGTCCGCTCCGCCACCTGCTCGCGCTCCATCTGCGCCAAGCCGGCAAGCACGGTCAGCGTGAAGCGGCCCGACGCGGTCGAGGTGTCGAGGTGCTCCGCGATGCTGTGCAGCTGCCAGCCACGGCGGCCCGCCTCGTCCACCAGGTCGAGCACGTCGCGCACACTGCGGCTCAGGCGGTCCAGCTTGGCCACCACGAGGCCGTCCGCTTCGCCGGCACGCAGGGCAGCAAGCACCTGCTGAAGCCCGCCACGCCCGCTCAGGCTCTTGCCGCTCACGCCCGTCGTCTGACACGACCGCGACCACGTCGAGCTCGTGGGCGGCTGCGTAGGCGGCCAGGCGGGCTCGCTGGTCGTCGAGGCTGACGCCATGCGCGGCCTGCTCTTCGGTGCTGACACGGGCGTAGGCGATGACTCTGGGCATGCCATCCGTACCACGACCGCTCCCTCAGCATTCGGCACGGGGGTCGTGATGCGCCAGTCGGGCGCGTTGACGGTTTCCATCGGGATGTTGTGTCGCGCGCGCGGGATCGGGGTCCACCCGGGTGGACCGGTGGGCGGCGTCCTGGTCGGCGCTCTCGAAGCCAACCACATCCCCTAGCACGATGAGGTTTTCTGAGGCTGCGTTCGCGGGCGGCCGGCGCCTCGCTCCTCTTCTTCATGGAAGGATGAATCAATGATGAGCTTCCCCCGAATTGGTGGACACCTGGGATCAGTAGGATACTGGTCAAGGAGTACCAATGGGACAGCGAAAGAAACGGACGTTTACAGCTGAGCAGAAATCGGAAGCGGTCCGGCTGTATCACGCGGTGGGAAACTAC
>JAJFFH010000047.1 GCA_021776735.1 Planctomycetota bacterium
ACCCGTCCGCGACCCCGAGCCCGACCCCGTCCGCGTCCCCGTCCCCGTCCCCGACCTCGTCCCCGACCCCGACCCCGACCCCGACCCCGACCCCGACCCCGACCCCGACCCCGAACCCGAACCCGAACCCGAACCCGAACCCGAACCCGAACCCGAACCCGAACCCGAACCCGGGACCCGGGACCGTGAAAGCAAACGAACGTCGGTGTCCATCGACGTTCCGATAGACGTAGTGTCGCGCCTTGACTGGATCAACCCGGCGTCCTTGCACGCTGACGCTGGATGAGCCGGGTCAACATCGCGCCCACCCGATTGGCGTACGACCACAGCTCGTCGGAGGTTTCTTGGGGGATGACCTTGACGATCGTCGCCAATTCCAGAGCGGCAGCACACTCGAGACACTCCGCCTGCGCGATCGTGTAGCGGTAAGCCTTGTCCGCCGGTTTCCAGCGTCCCGCACCCTCGGCGATGTTGCGCACCGTACCGGTCGCAGACCGCCGCAACTGATCCTTGATCGCTCCGTATCCACGTGGAAACGAAGACGCAGAATCTTCGACGCCAGTAAACAGCAAGACCGCGACTCGATAGACATCAAGCCGCTGATGCGGCACCAGAGAAGAGCCCCGGAAAGCCGCGGAGAAGTTTCGGTTGTCGGTCATGGAAGACTCCTTTCGACGGGCGTTGTCCCGACAGGAGCCCCCGACAACCGATCCGCCAGCTCATCCCCGACACCGAACCCGACACCGAACCCGTTCTGGTACCGCCATGATCGCGGAGGAACGGCAGCTAGGACGACCCACGGCAACGTCGATCCTGAGAACAAAACACGGAGGGCCACGGGGAACCACGGAGACATGACCCCGGAACACGGACGGCGATGTCTTGGCCGCAGGGCTGGGCAAAGGGAGTCGGACAATTCCGATCCGCGTCAAGCAACCCTCGGGGTTCGAACGGACGGGCGCAAGCACGGAGCGCTGAACCGAGAGGACCGCGGGCTACCCGAACCGAATCACGGCGGTCGTGAGCTGCCGCACCAGAGAATCGTCCCTGATGGCGCGGCCGAGAACCTCCTCGATCTCGAACCGGACCTGCTTCCCGATCTGGTCGAGCTCCGGCATCGCGGGCACCGAGCCGTCGCCGTCCAGCGCGGTGCTCACACCCGCCCTCGTCACTTGCCGGTAGATCCGCATCGCGTCGCGCACCGCGAGCAACTGCGTCTTGGTGAGCCTCGCGGTCCGACCCGCGGGAATCACGCCATTCAACGATTGCGTCAGGCGGAGAAACGCGACATCGTCGGTTCTGCGGACGCTGGTCCGCAACGGCCCGCCCGTGGCGTGGGCCGCGGACTCGACGTGTTGGATCAGCTAACGAATCAGATGGCGACCCTAGGCACCGGCGTCATCGGCGACACGACGCGGGCGATTGTTTACGACGCCTTGGGCCAAGTCACAAGAATCACTGACGACGACTCGATTGTGGAACGGGTCTACGATTCGCTCGGACGGCTGTCGAGCGAGACCCAGGGTTCGAATCCTCTGGGCACGAGTGGCAAGACGTTTCAGTTTGGGTATGACGCGGCGGGGAGGCCGACGAACATTACGTATCCGGACGGGACGGTCGAGCAGAGAAACCGGGACGCCGTGGGGCGCCTTTCCTCGGTCGCGATTCAAGGGGGCGCCACGGTCGCGACCTACAAATACGCCGGGGCGCGTATCCCGCAAGTCACCCTGGCCAACAATGTGATTCGGACGCAGAGTTTCGACGCCCTGCAGCGGGTGACCCACGTCGAGTATACGAAGAGCACAACTAGTCTGCGAAAGTTCGAGTATGTGTTCGATCTTGCGGATCACAGGCTGCTTGAAAAGCGCCACCACGCAAACGGGACGGGCGACAACTATACGCTGGACAGCCTGTACCGTACGGTGCTGGTGAAGGCTGGTGTGGCAGACCCCGTGCTGGAGAATCAGACGCCGGGCTCGCAGACGGTCACATCCACGTCGACGCCGACATACGACGCCGCAGGCAATCGCTCCCAAGTTGCCGTGACGTCCGGCGGAACAACCACGACTACGAACTACTCGTCCGACACGCTCAACTTCTATTCTTCCGTTGGCGGCATAACTCAGGTTCGGGATGCGAACGGCAACCTGAAGGACGATGGCACGAACACGTACGAGTGGGACTACCGAAACCAGCTCGTGCGAATCAAGAAGAAATCGGATTCGTCAGTCGTCGGAACTTACGAGTACGACGGCATCGGGCGGCGCCGCGCGAAGACTGCCGGCGGAACGACGATCAGTTTCTACTGGATCGACCGCCGGATGGCGGTCGAGGAGGATGCCCAGGGACTTGTTTCACGCCGCCACTATGGCGCGACCATCGGAACTGTCGTGTCGTCTAGTCAGCGCGACGTGGCCGATCTGGATCAGGATGGGAACACGACCGAGTACCTCTCGCTGACACCGGTCTACGACGGCGCGTTCGATACGGTTGCCGTTCTGGACCATGCCGGCGTCATTGCCGAGTCGTATGTACATAGCTATGACGGTTCGGTTACGATTCTCAACGCTGGCGGCGCGACGATTCCCGCGTCCGGGATCCTCTGGAGGCAAGGCTATGGTGGCATGTACCGTGATGCGGAATCAGGGATGTTGTATTCGGTGCATCGCTACTATTCGTCTACGGTTGGCCGTTTCGTATCTGAGGATCCGATGGGCCGATGGCACGACGCGGTCAATAGGGGCGGTGGTTTTACTCGAATAGGGAACTCCTACCGCAATGGAATCGACCCGTGGGGGCTTGAGACAAAGCCCAGTCCGAATCGTATTCTGGGACACCTCTCCGTGGCCAGTCTTGCCAATTTCGGGAATGGCATTGAGGGACAGGACCCTTAGTTCAAAGGCGTCTGACGGGAACCTGTTCAAGAAACTATCGGCGCCTCAGGTTCCGCGGCTTGGTGTGGAATTGCACATGAGAAACGACCGGCGTGAACTCACATGGGGAGTGAGACTGCCCCCGGGAGTCACCGCCGCGAAAGCTGACCGACGGATTCCCGGTGGATCCTCTCGACGAATTCGTGGTGGACTCCATCCAGGGCCCCGTGGGCGCGAGCGAAACCCCGTTTTCGATTCATCGCTCAGACGCGCACGACCCACTCATCCACGCCAGCGATCGAGCCGACGCATTCCATCGACTCCGAGCGCTCCTGAACAGATAGCGGCTCATGGTGGGCCGCGGGCGGGCTGCGAAGCAGCCCCGCGGCCGAACTAACGAGAATCGGCGTAGCCGATTCTCGCAAGCATCGCCGTCCGTCCCTGACTTCGTGCGTCTTGCCGATTCTTGTCCTGCGAACCGCGCGAGAGGTTCTAAACTATCTTGATGCGGGTCCTGCCCCTTTTTCTGCTTGTGGCGGCGCTTTCGGCGGACGACACGCCCGTGTTTTTTCGGGAGCCGGACCGGGCCGCGCGGGCGCACATCAACAACGCCCTCACCGGTTTGCACAGCAAGACGCGGCAGAGTCGGCGGACGGCGCGCCGTGCGCTCAAGGACATGGGCCCGTGGGCGACCGGACCGCTGGCGAAGTCGCTGCGGGGTACGGGCAAGGAGCTTGCGCGCATCAATGCCGCGATCGTGATCACCCAGATGCGGGACGCGCACGGGGTTGGTGCGATTCGGCACGCGCTCGGCGCGCAGCGTGATCTGGGACGCGTGTCTTGCCTTGCGCTCGGGTACTTTGGTTTTGTCTCTGATGGCGAGCGGCTCGAGACTCGGCTGGGCGAGGCCAAGTTCAAGCCGAAGGCGGCGGCGGTGCTGGGTCTCGCGCGGATTGCCGGCACCAAGTGGGGGCCGGGCGCGCTCATCGACCAGAAGCGTCCCATGAAACGGGAGAAGATCGCGGGACAACTGCTCGCCCGCTCGCGCGCTCTTCCCAAGCTTCCCAAGGACTCCCAGGAGGCGGCGGCGACGCTGCTGGCGGCCGTGATCGCGCATCAAGACACCGATGTCACGCCGTACATCGCCGACGGGCGGCCTCTGGTTGCGGCGGCAGCGGCGATCGGGCTTTGCGTTCGCCCCGCGTCTCTTCAGCAGGTCAAGGTGCTCCAGGCATTGCTCAAGAAGCGAGCGGGAAAGAGCAGCCTGCGATGGCTGCGTGCGCTACGGTTTTTCGCTCTTGGGTATGCGGCGCCGCGCACCAAGGCGATCCACGATCGCTTGTTGCGCGCCGTCAAGAAAGAAGGCAAGGCTCCGCAGCGCGCGGCGCTCCTCGCGCTCGCGGATGTGTCCGCCGGACAGGCGAGTGCGAAGGCGCTGCTCGCGGCGTTCGCGAAGATGCGCGCGACCGATCCCAACCGCGGGGCGCTGTTGTTTGCCTTGGCGCGTACCGGCGACGCGGACGCCATCAAGCGCCTGCGAGAGATCGCCGCCGAGGTCGAAAAGAGTGCGGACCGACTCGCGGCGAGCGCGGCACTGCTGTACTACGTCTGTACAAGGCAGCCGGCCAACGCACTCACGATTGCCAGGGGGCTGCGCGAGCCGCCCAAACTCGTGTCCACGGTCAACGCGGCCTTGGGAAAGCCCGAGCGCCTCACCGAAATCGCGGCCGAGGAGTTCGTGAACGTCGGGACCGGTTTTGAGTTCACGCCGACGCGGCGCGCGTTCGCGCTCGTCAACCGGTTCTTACCCGTGCTGTTCAAGCTCGACGACCTGAAGAACCTCGGGGAAGCATCGAAAGGGAATCCCGGTGCGGGCGCGGGCATCGGTCTCGGCAACGGTGATGACAACGGTGGAAACAAGAACAAGGCGGGGCGAGGAGCCGGTGGAGGCGCCGGAATCGCGCCGCACGAGGTCGATCTGATCGACTTTCTGCGCGCCGAGCCGTACTTCGCGCCCGAGCACGTGGGGTCTTGGCCCAGGAATGGCTGATCGGCGCGAGGATTTTCTCTTCGCCGAGCACGTCCTGCGGCACGACTACGTGACTGATGCGCAGGTACGCGAGTGCCACGCGATTCTCGCGAAGCTGCGCGACGAGATGGAACTGGACGAATCGCTGGCGAACGTCCTCGAAAAGAAGGGCTATCTCTCGCGGCACCAGCGACGCCTGGCGGAGCGTTCCCTGGACCCGGCGGCGGGCGCGGCCAACGGCAACGCGATCCCCGGCTATCAGCTCTTGGAGCGCATCGGGTTCGGCGCGATGGGTTCGGTCTACAAGGCGCGCCACCTGGATCTCGACATCCTCGTCGCGGTCAAGGTGTTGCGGGCCTCGCTCGCGTCGTCGCGCACGCAGGTCGAGCGGCTCAAGCGGGAGGCACGCCTCGTCGCCCGCTTGACGCATCCGAACATCGTCTTGTCGCGCGACGTGGGCGAGGCCGACGGGATGCACTACCTCGTGATGGAGCTCGTGGACGGCGATACCGTTCGCGCGCACGTCGACAAGGGACCGATGCCCGAGGCCGAGGCGCTGCGCGTGACACTGGAAACCGCCCGCGCGCTGGAGCACGCGCACGCGCACGGCGTGATCCACCGCGACGTCAAACCGGGCAACATCATGATCGCCAAGGACGGGAGCGTGAAGCTGGCCGACTTCGGCCTCGCGCGAGGCAAGGCGCCGAGCGATCTGACGATGGAGCACGCGTCGCTGGGCACACCGCAGTACGTCGCCCCCGAGCAGATGCGGCGGGCGGCGGACGCGACCCCGCGCTCCGACCTCTTCGGGCTCGGCGCGTCGCTGTACCACATGGTCACGGGCCAGCCGCCGTTTCAGGGGGACTCGCTCGGCGAAATCGTCCAAAAGGTCATGGTCTGCGAGTTCGCCCCTCCCGAGAAGGTCAACCCGGACCTGTCGCACGACACGCTGTACCTGATCCATCGACTGATGCAGGCCGATCCCGCGCGCCGGCACCAGTCCGCGACCAACGTCGTGCGCGACCTCGAGCGCCTCGCGAAAGGCGAGAGCATCGCGCCCGGGTCGTTTCGCGGCGACCACGCGGCCTACCTGCGGCAGCGACGCAAGAAGATGGCGCTCATCGGCGGAAGCATCGCCGTCCTTACGCTTACGCTGGGAGCCTGGGCCTTTTTTGCGTGGCGCAAGGGGAACGAACAGCGCGCGTTGGATCAGCGTTGCGCCGTCCTGAACCGGACCGGAAAGCGTGCGAGTCCCGCCAGCGCCGAGGCGGTGCGGCAACTGGCCGAGAAGAGCCGGCGCGCGTGGGTGGAGGCGAGCGGCGCGGGATGCGAGCGCGGCACCGTTCGCGATCTGGATCGCCTGCGCAATCGTGCGCGCGTGGATGCCGAAACACTCGGCGAGGCCGAGAAAACGTTGGCCGCCGTGGTCGCCGAAGGGACGTTTTCCAAGTACCACCGGCAGGTACGGACGGCCCGCGACAAGGCGCACTTCGACGCGACGAAGGCGCGCCTCGAACAGATCACGCGGCGGATCGCGGACGACAGCGAGAAGGCGGCGGATCGGCATTGGCGGCGCGTCCTCGACAGCGACTACGAGAGTGCGACCGCGGGGTTGTCCGCGATGAGGGGGTTTCGGGACGCGCAGCGTGATCGTTATGTGGGGGGGCGCGGTGGCCCGGACGGCGGCGTCGGCGATCTCCTCACTCGGTACGAGACCCTGACCGAGCGCTGGAAGCAGATCGACGACGGCTATGGCGCGCGGTTGGACAAGGCCGAGCGCGACCGCGAGTGGAGCACCGCCCAGGCAACGCTCAAGACGCTCCTGCGCGAGAAGGGCGAGGCGCTTGAGAAGGTCGAGGATCTCTCCGGCAACATGCTGCGGTTCTTCCGCATTCCCGACGACGACGAGAGCCGGCTGCTCAATCTGGAACGCGCGGAATTCAAGAGCGTGACGACGCGCGTCGCGCAGCTGGCCGATCGCGGCGACGTGACTGCGGCGCTCAAACATCTCAAGGACTTTGCGGATCGCGCGTTCGATCGGCGTCCCGCGGCGGCGAAGTTTCGCGAGTCGATTCGACAGTCCGGGTCCACCCAGGAACGGCAGGAACGCGAGCTGCTCGATCGCCTCGAGGCCGGCATCGAGGACGCGCTGAAGGGCCGCCGTTGGTCCGAACCGGGCGTGCTGTTGAAGGCAGTCAAGGACGGCGATGTCTTGCACTTCACGGCGCGGCTCAAGCGGTTGCGGGCGCGTGCGCGACAGTTCGAACGGCTCCACGATCGGCTCGGCGGCAATCCGGGACCGAGCGAGACCGCGGATGCGCTGCGCAAGCGGCTGAAACTCGACGACAAACTCATGCGGGGGCATTTCGAGGCGGGTGAGGCGTTCGCCTGCAGGCATGACCATCGCCGTGCGGTCGCGTACCTCGACTCCGCGGTGAAGGCACTCGGCGAGGAATGGGGACCGGGGCTTCGTGCGGAGCGCAAGCGCCGCGAGCGTGCCCAGATCAAGGACGAGGCCGACGCCGACACGTTGCGTCGCCAGGTCAACAAGGACGACAGCGAACAGCGCTACACGCAGGCCGTGGTAAGCCTCAATCTCTTGTTGAGTCGGTACCGGTTCACCGACGTCGTGTCCCAAAACCGCAAGGATCTGGACCGCATCCGCAAGCGGCTGGAGACCATCGCGGGCGACGAGGTCTTGCGCTGGCGCGCGGGGCTGCCCGCGACCGGATTCACCCGTCGCGCCGAGAGCGGCGACCTCGAGCTGACGTTTACGTTTCAGGAGTGGTGGCCCGCCGAGGCCTCGGCGAACGCCACCGACCCGCTCAAGGAAAGAAACGAGATCAGGGAACGGCTGCTTAAGAGCAACGGACACGCCACGGCGGCGGAGCGAGCCCGGGCCGCGCACCAGCTCTCGCTGTTCAGCACCAACCTCCTTCCGGACGCGACGGGGGCCATCTTTCGTGCGCCCGCGACCGAGGAGGAAGCCCGGGGCGCGAACGCGTGGCGCCGCGCCGGCACGCTGAAGCCCGTGACCTGGACGGTGCCCGGCCTCGACATGAACAAGAACTGGAGCGTCGAGGTCACGGTCTCCTGGGAAGGCGGCGACCCCGGCTACTTTGTGCTGGCCGCGGGGCGGCATCAGGGCGGCATTCTCTACGCGCCGGAGCTCGCCGGCCGGGGCGGGGGGCAGGCGGCGCGCCTGTTTGAACACGACGCACTCACCGGCAGCAAGGTCGAGAAGTGGCTCAAGGAGGCAATGGACAAGGGAGGGGGGCCGGGGCGCCGCAAGGCGTTGAGCAAGCTGCCGGGTTTCAAGATGAAGCCGGGCCAGAAGATTCGGCTGCGCCTGACACGGGCCGGGCGAACCGCAATCTTGCAGTTGTTCGACGGCGCCGGAAAGAACGCCGCGCCGGTTGTCGAACTTCAGCAGCGGATCGGCAAGAAACCCGGTGCCGGCGGTTTTCGGTTCGCGTCCTTGCGCCGTTTTCGATTCCACAAGGTTGTGGTGCAAGGCTGGCTGATCCGATGAGTTCGCCCCGGTCGAATGGCAAAGTCGCGCGCGTCGTTGTTTGCGGCATCAAGGGGTTCCTGGAGGGCGAAGAGCGTATTCTGGAGATCGGCGACGTGCTCGTCATCGGCCGCAGCCGGCGCGTCGGCTTGTCCACCCGCGTGTCGGCAAGGCTGCGCGAACGCGACGACCGCGCCGAGGTCGTGCGTTCCAATCCGTTTTGCAGCGTGTCGCGCCAGCATGTCCGCATCCACTTTCGCGACGAGGATCTGGTGGAGATCACGGACCTCTCGGCGAACGGCACGTTTCTCGACGGCGACCGAATCGACACCGTCGCCGTCACGGATCTGCACGAACGCCGCCGCATCCTGTCCCTCGGCTCCCAGGAACGACTGTTTTTGGAAATGATCCGCGGCGACGAGAATTCCTGAGCAGTTCCTGAACCCTTTGGGCCAGCCCTCGCACTCGTTCAGGGTGAGTTCCGTACCGAGCCGGCAGACAAGAACCTACGACCGCGAGACGGTCTTCGCAGCGATGGTTCGCGAGCATCAGGCGGGGCTGTGGCGCTATCTGCGCTATCTCGGCTGCGACGTGGGCCTCGCCGAAGACCTCGTGCAGGACGTGTTCCTGGCCGTCTGGCGCCGTCCGTTCGAAGACCGCGGTTCGCGCGCGACCGCCGCCTACCTGCGTCGGGCGGCACACAACCGCTTCCTGATGGCGGTCCGGAAAAAAAAGGTACGGCCGGCGTTTCGCGACCTGCGTGAAGCGGATGAGGCGTATGCGATCCACGCCGGAGACGATGACGGCGCCGGCTACCGCGCCGCCTTGCGTGCATGCCTATCGGGGCTGCGCGAGCGCGCCAAAAAAGCACTGGAGCTGCGTTACGAGGACAAGAAACCGCGCAAGGCGATCGCCGCCGCGCTGGGCCTCACCATGGACGGCGTGAAAACGCTCCTGCGCCGCACGCGCGAGGCCCTGCGCGACTGCATCGAGAGGAAGCGGGCGGCATGAACGTCTACGAAGCGCGTCTCCTCGACCTTGCGCTGCGCGAGATCGTCGGTGGCGAAACGGCGCCGGATGTCTTGTCGCAACTGAGACGGACCCGGCGCGTCCGCCGGCTGCGCCTGCGCGGTCTGGCGTTGGCAGCGACCGTGCTGCTCGCGGTCGGTGCGTGGTGGCTGTGGCCGGTCGTGCCGACGATCGAGTTGGACGAAGGGGTTCACACGATCGAAGGGCCCGCACGCGTATTTACGCCGCTCGCCACGATCGAGTTGCCCGACGGGGCTACGGCGCGCATCACGAGACAGCCGACGGACGGCGATGTCATCGTCGAGGTTCTTACGGGCAGCGTTTCGGTGAACGGCGTCTCGGTTGCGGTCGGGGAGGTGCGGGTCGTGCTCGGACCCAAGGAAAAGTCGATGCTCGACGATCTTGTCGAGCGTGCCCTCGTCGAACCCGGTGACCTCTCTACGCCACAGGCGCAGGACCGGTTCAAGAGCGCGGAAGCGACGCGAGGCCAGCTTGCGGCGATCCTCGAGGCGAAGCCGGCGCGCTACACGCACCTGCGAACACGGCTACAGGAGCTTTCCGACGACGCCGAGCTGCGGAAATGGCAGCTTGAGACCCTCCTTGGCGACCCCGATCCCAAGAGCGTTGCGCTGGCGCGCCGCGCGCTGCACGCGAAGCCGGTCGACGCTTCGGTGGAGCTGGCACTTCGGCTCGCCGAGGCCGGCGACAAGGTCTTCGCCCAAGAGCTTCTACGTCGTGCGACCTCGACGCCGGAGCACGCGGCGACACTGCCCGCGGTGTTTCATGGGTTGCGCGGCGACCGCTCGGCGGTGCCGACCCTGCTCTGGTTTCGCGGTTCCGGTTTCGTGCGCTCCCAGCACGACCTCTACATAGCCGTCGCGGCGGCGTTGCGGGCGACCGGTCAGCCACAACACTGGGACGGTGCCCGGTCGTTCACCCGGCGAGAAGTCGAGCGCGCCCTGCGCGCCGGCAACCTGGAAGTCGCGCGGCGCGCACTACTCCGGCTGGAGTACTTCGCGTCCCAAAAACCGGTGCCCGTTCATCAACTGAGCCGTCGTCTGTTCGACCACGCGCGCGCGAACGAGAGTCGATTCAAGACGCGTGCCGAAATCCAGGCGCGTGTCGAGCAGCTTCGCTGAACCCTTTGTCCACGGGGGCGCACTAGCTCCCCATGAGAACCACCCTACGGACCACCACACGACCCTCGCTGACTTTCACGATCCTGTTCGCGACGGCTTCCGCGTTCGCCGATCCGACGGAAGAGATCACCCGCCTGGCCAAGACCATGAACTACAGCGTGGCCGACGCCGACCTGAAGACGGAAATGGGGCGGCGCGTTCACATGGACACGTTCAAGAGCCTTGCCGACGCTTCCGCCTACCTGGAGGCAATGCTCACAAAAGACCCCGAGCACTGGGGAGCCGTGCGGACCGGGCTTCAGCATCTGCCGCGCGATCCGAAGCGGCGTGACGAAAAGATGCGGAAGCTTCGCCTGCTTGCCGGCGACAGGCACGAATCGACCCGCAATCTGTTGGTCAAGGAGCTGAAGGGCGACCCCGAGGCCTTTGATGCCGACCTGCTCGTGCGCGTCGATACGCTTCGCATCGACGGGGCTCGCGCGTCCCTGCGGCGCCTGATGCAGGGCAAGCCCACGCAGACGAAAGTGCGTGCGGCGATCCATCTGGGCCTGCGCGCCGACCGGGCGGCGAAGCCGGTGCTCATCTGGGCGCTCTCGCAGCCCGCGCTACACAAGTTCTTCAACTCGACGCAGTATGGCGTGGCCATCGCTCTCAAGCGCGTCGGCAAGGAGGGCGCGTGGACAACGGTGCGCAAGAACGCCGTGGAGAAGGCGCGGGCGTATCTGGGCCGCAATGACCTGAAGGGCGCGCGCTGGCACGTGGCCCAGCTCGAATACTACGCGAAGCTGGCGCGCGGCAAGGCGCAGCCGAGCGTGTTCGAGCTTGACCGCGGCGCGGCATCCTTCGCCCTCAATCGAATCCGCGTGCTGGAGACCAAGGAATCGATCCGCGCGGCGATCAAGAACCTGTCGGCCTGACGCGGGAAACACCGGCGCGAGAAACACCGCCGCGGGAGCAAAAACATCGCCGTCCGTTGGCTTACGTTCGATGGGACACGAACGAAGGACGGACGGCGAATCGATGCAATGAGGGGGACGGGTCATGCGACTTCCCCGCCCCCCGGGGGTGTTACCGGTTCCACCAGGAGGCGATCATCAAGACGCCGGGGACCGGGATGCTTGTGCCGATGACGCCGCCGATGTAGCTGCCGGTCGTCACGCTGCCCTCGCCTGCGTTCGCGACGTAGTAGGTCGTGAAGCGCGGGGCGATGGGGCGGGGGAACGGCCGCACGCTCGCGGGATCGCCCGCGATGCCGACCGGGCCGAGACCCGCGGGCAGGTTCGAGTTGACCGACTGGAACAGGATCGACGGGAATTCCGCCGTGATCGAGAGCTGCTGGATGCGGTTCTCGCCCGCTTCGGTGATCAGGACGGCCTGCGAGTACGCGTTGTTCGAGGAGACCGCGTTGCCGCTCGGAATCCACTGCACCGCGGTCGGTTGTTTCAGGCCGCCGATGCTGCTGATGATCTGGTTCGGGGCGGTGTTGCGCGAACCTTCCGGGCGTACGGTCGGCCGGTTGGCCAAAAAGCCCGACGAGAACAGCTCGACGGTGCCGCCGACGCCGGCGATGTAGAAGTGGTACGCGCCGGTGTTGAAGCTGAACGGCGACCAGGCGGCGTCCGACGGGGTCGAGGACAGGTTGACGCCGTCCAGGTCGGGCTGGATGGCCGCGCTCTGGCTCAGGTTGGTCAGCTCCGCGAAGTCGATCGTGTTCTCGCCGGTGTTCAGCGCGGCCACGATGATGTTGCTTGAGAGGGCGGGCGCCGCCGTGCCGATCGAGCCGGGCAGGCCCGTGACCTTCACGGTTGCCGGGCCGATGCCGACGTTGATCGTGCCCATGAGCGGCGGGCCGGGAGGCGAGGCGAGCGTGGGCCGCTGGACCGGGAATGCGTTGGCGAAGTCCGCCTCGGTGAGGAGCAGTGTCGCCTGTCCGTTCGCCACGGCTGTACTGAGGCTGTTTTGCGAACCGAAAAACGTCGGGCCGGCCCACATCACGTTGCCGACGTCGAACACGCTGACGGTGTTCGCGCTGAAGTTGGAAACCACGAGGCGGGCGTTCAAGCCCACGGCGGTAATCGCGACATCGCCGGGAGACGGCGTGCCGAAGCGGCCGAGAGCGTCCATGTCGTAGGTGTCGACGACCACGATCTCGCCGCCGCCCAGCGACGCGCTCGCAGCGAAGACGAGGCCCATCATCATGCGGCCGCGCGCGATCGTCGGGCCGGTCGGCGGGATGGTGCAGCCGAAGTTGTAGAACGCGGAGTACGGTCGCGAGTCCACCGCCATGCCGACGAGGTCGGGAATCGGGACGCGGACGACCTGGGGGGCCGGGCCGGTGCCGCGGGTGACGACCGAGTCGGGCAGGCGCGCCGGGTTCGGTCCGCCGACGTACGGGGTCCGGGTGGGATCGACGTCGATGACCCCGATGCCGATCGTGTCGCCGTAGTAGATCGCGGAGTCGGTGTGCGGCGCGAAGACCGGATCGGATCCGCTCCGTGTCTCGAAGGTGAACGTCGTGTTCGGACTGCCGGTCGGGATGCTGTTGCTCGCCGTGTCCTGGATGCCGGAGCCGCCCACGGCGAACTGCACCTGGACGACCTGGCCGAGCGGGAAGCCGCGGTTGCCCTTCGTGGGCGGGTTGGCTCCGCAGGGATTCGCGATCATGTTGACCGGGAAGGCGATCAGATTCGGACGAAAGACCAGATCGACGCCGTTGCGAGGACTGCTGCCGGTGAATCCGGGGCGGCCGTTGAAGTCGAGTTGGCGGTTGGCCAGGTTGTTGCCCGGCCCGTTGCCCCCGTCGGCAAACCACTCGCCCGGAATCGGCACCGGCGTGAGGGCGCCCGCAGGCTGATAGGTCACCGACAGCGTCGTGACGTTGATGGTGCTGGCCAGAATCGTCTCCGACATCGTGATCCGAATTTCACTGGTGGGATCGACATCGCGTTCACCGGGCGCCGGCACCGACGTCACCACGACGGGACCGAGGTTGTCTTGTCCAACGCGGAAGAAAAAGAAGAACTCGCGGCCCTTCATGCCGTCGCCGTCCGCGCCGCGCACGCCCAACTCCACGATGACGGAATACTGGCCCTCGGGCAGCGGATTCGAAGAGGACACACCGGTCGGACGCATGATCAGCGTGTCGTTCGCCATGTTCGTGGAAGTCAGAACGGTCGTCGCCCCGACCAGCACGTTGGCGCCCGGCGGGTTGACCCCCGGCACGCGCGGCTGATTCGGATCGAACGGCCCCTGATCGGTGTCGAAATGGAACAGGCGCACGTTGCGCGTGCCCTGCGGATCGCCCGGCTCGGCGTTGATCACCGAAGTCGGATCGAGCGAATTGGTAAACACCAGGGTCACGGCACCCGGGTTGACCAGCGTCGGGTTGTTGAGCGCATTGAAACCGTCCGTAGCGGCGTCCGCGTCGAGTTGTTGGCCGTTCCCGGGACTGTGCGTGAGCACGATGATGTCGCCGATGTCGTCCTCGGGATCGCCCGCCGCTCCGCCGGTACAGGCGGTCAGCAGCAAGGCGCCGAGCAGCGGCGCGAGAATTCTGAAGCGTAGGTGCATAAAAGGATCCCCCAGCTTCTTTCCTTGCGCGAGGCCCGGTTCGCGTACAAGGTCTTGCCCGGAGGGGGGACCTGCGTTTCAAAAATCGGCATGGCCCAAGAATCGGCTGCGCCGATTCTTGTTAAGGCGCCGCGCGCCTGCGGCGCTCGGCCGGAAGCGTACGGACGGCGATTCTCGTTAGTCCGCGCGTCCTGCCGCGAGCGGCACGGCGGTCAAGGCGAATCTGCGACGCGGACTGAGGCAGGTGCTACGTGAACGCGAACGTCCTCTCGTGAACGTCCGAACGGCCCGGAGCCTGCGGCCGTGATAAAGTTGGGTCATGTCGTGGGCAGCGGGGAGCCGCAGGACAAGATGGTTGATCGCAGGATGCTGCGGATTTGTCGTGGTGGTCTATCTCGCGTTTGGCCGGGACAGGCCGACCAGGAACGAAACACGCGACGACGCACGGCCGGTGTCGGGCAAGGCAGCGCCGTCGGAAGCAACCGAACGCGATCGAGGCCAACTGTTCTTCGATCCCGATGAGATCTTCGGGTCGGGAGGGCCCATGGGGGGCGGCGACGACTGGTTGTCGGATTCGAGTGACACCGGACACGAATCGGGCGATTGACCGTCGCGTGCGCTCTCGTTTCTTGCCGTTTGCACATACGGAGGTTCTTCCTCATGCACCTACGTCGATAGCACGTCGGACTCTTGATCAGTGTGGTCGTTCTTCTGTTCGCGGTTCTCGCGAATCGGGAAGAATCGCCTCGCCGAACGGAGGATCGTCGATCCCGGTCTCATGGTGCTGCGCACGGTCCTGAAGAGCCGGCGGCAGCACGCAAGAGCGAGCCCGCGGACGAGGCCGCGGAAGAGGCTCCGGAGGGGGCCCCCAACGCGGCAGTTTCGGGACAAGTTCGCTGGCCTCTACAGATTTCGGCGCCGGTAGCGTCTTGACCGTTGGGCTTGTTGCCTTTCTTGGCTTCGCCTTCTGGTCTTCCGTTCCGGATGTCAGCTCATTGCGGGCTGTCGAGGACGACGTGAGGATCTCGAAGGAATTGTCGGATTCATCCGCCAAGGCGGCTCTGGGGGTGTGGAGGGTTGAAGTATGCAGTCGGGCCGCGTTTCGGAGAATCACCGCCGGCGCAACCGCAAGCGCGTCGGGTACTCGCTATCGTACGCTCCTGGTTCTTGATGCGCTGAGGGGCGAAGCCCGTCGGCACTGTTTCGATTTTGTTCGGGCGTTTCCGGAATCGCCGGACGAGCAGCCAGCGGCCAGTCCGATCATGACATGGAAGCCGCGCTTTGAGAACGCGGTGGAAACATATGCGGCACTACGCAAGGAGATCATGGCGGTCGTCCGCCGGTTGAAGGATGATGACGACCCCGACGTCTCCGCGCTCGCAGATCAGATTCTGTGGGAAAGCGAATGATCGCGGCGGCGACCACCGGTAATCGCCGTCCGTTTGCCGTCACTCGTCGTACGCCACGAAGGTCGAACGACCGTGGGACGGGAACAACGGTCCTTCGCAGCACAGGACGCCGGCGAGTTTGCCTTTCGACGTCACGATTTGGAGTTCGTGTTCGCGTGGGGCGCAGCCCAGGAATGTGAAGTGTCCGGTTTGGTCGGTGACCGTGCGGCGGCGTGCGTCCTCGTGGTCGCCCTTCAGGCGGAGTTCGACGGTTCTTCCCGTGCGGCGATGGCCGAACTCGTCGAAGATCACGCCGTGGATCTTGTCTGCGCGGACGAGGGCGAGATCGACGCGAACGCTTCCGCGTCGGGGAACGTTTACGGTGGCTTCTGCGCGGCCCCTGGCTGCAGCGAACACCAACAGATTCGTGCGGCCGGGGGGCAGCGGGCCGATGCGGTAGTGGCCGTCGGCTTCCGTGCGGATCCAGAAGTCGTAGAAGTTTGCGTAGTTCGCGACCAGAACTCCGGCGCCGAGGGCGGGCTCGCCCGATGCGGTGCGCACCGTTCCCTCGACGTACGCGCCGCGCTTGAGGTGCGCCGTCACGATCGTGGGTTTGTCCGCTTTGAGCGAGACCACACCGGTCCACAGCACGAACCCGTCGATGCGTGCCTCGACGCGGAGCGGCACCGGGGGGAGGCTGTTGAATTCAAAAGCGCCGTCCTTGTCGGTGTACGTGAGCACCGCGGGCACGGACTCCGGGCCGAGCTGATCCTCGCCGATGTCGCCGTGTGAGGTCCCCGCACAAACGATGGCGCGGGCCACCGGCCGGCCCCGCGGATCGAGGACGCGGCCACGGATTATGCCGGCGGGTCCGCGGAGCGCGAGAGTCGGCTCGCCGTGGCCCGCGGTCTCTACGCGGTAGCCGTGCGACGACGCGTGACCGGTCGCGTACGCCGTGATCCACGAACCCTCCGCGACGTGGTCGAGCGTGAACGTTCCCTGCCGTCCCGTTGTCGCGACGGGGAGCCCGGCGATACTGCCCTCGTAGTCGCGCAGCCGGATTCGCGCGCCGGCCACCACGCGTCCGTTGCGATCGACGACGCGCCCCGCGATCCGCGCGCCCGCCGAAATCGTGAGCGTCGCTTCGAGCGGCCCGGTCTGTTCGCTCCGAAGTTGCGCGGACTGCTCGTTGCCGCGGTCGGTCGTCAGCTTCAGTTCACCCGGCGTGATCCCGGAAAAAAAAGCATCGCCGTCCGTGCCTGTCACCGCGCAGCGCTGGTTGTACCCCGGCGAAAGGCGCTCCATCTCCTGCAGGCACACCGCGACCGCCGCGACCGGACGGCCGCTCGGATCGACGCAATGAACGAGGACCGCTTTTTGTGAGTGGGCTACCGCGCGTTTTTTCGTGGGTGTGTTGTGGGGGCTGTGTGAGACATCTTGAACGGAGCGTACGGACGGCGATGTCTGTGCGAACAGGGCCGTGTCCGGTTTTCGTGTCGCGTCGCTTCGGCCAGACGCGCGGGACGACTTCGCTCCGCCGCCCAGGGCGAGCACGGACGCGAGCAGCACCACGGCGGCGGTCGCGAGGGTACTGGACGCCCAGAGCGGGAGCCGGCGCGGGCGTGCGCCGCGGCGCAACACATCGGCGCGGACGCGGGCCAAGCCGACACCTCCGGCGAGTGCGGCGGCGCCGAAGGGCAGGAGCTTGCGGAGCATCGCGAGGCCGCGGCGCAGGCGCGTGCGCACGGTCGGCGCCGGGCAGCCGAGCGCGCGGGCGATTTCCTTGGGCTGCATGCCGTGCCTCAGGTTGAGCAGCAGCACGCGCCGGTAGCGCATCGGCAGCCGATCGAGGGCGCGGCCGACCTCGGCGAACATTTCACGGTGCTCTGCGGTCGCGACGGGGTCCGGGGAGCGGGCTTGTTCGGGGGCCGCCGGGCCGATCGCACGGGCGCGGCGGCGGGCCGCATGGCGGGCGTGGTTGAGCAGGATGCCGATCAGCCACGGCACGAGGGGACGCGTGTTGTCGTAGCGCTCCGCGGCTTCGATGGCCGTGACGAACGTGGCCTGGACGAGGTCTTCCGCCTCGGCGGCGTCGAGCGCCACGCGCTGGCCTACGCGCAGGAGTTCAGGCGCGGTGCGGTCGAAGAGTTCGGCCAACGCGAGCGGGTCGCGATCGCGCCGGAAACGCTCGAAGAGTTGGCGGCAGAGTTGACCACCGCGTTGATCGCAGGGCCGTTCGGAGTTGTCGGAGCTGGACATGGCAATACAACGAATCCCGTTTGTCCTTGCCCCGGCGCCGTGCTCGCGTTTCAAAAAAAACAGAGTGCACGGCGGCGCGGGCTTGAGCCCACACTCAAGAACGCGGCGCGACCCCGTTTCGCGCTCGACTTTTGGGGGCGGCGCTCCGGCTACCGGTAGATATCGCCGTCCGTTTGCTTTCGCCCTACTTCCTACAGCGCGACTCGATGTTTTTACGGAAGGCGCGGGCGGCGACGGCGCGATGGTAGTCGTACTCCTCGCGCAGGGCGTCGGCGGCGGGCATCGACTCGGTATCGACGTAGCCGAGACGGCGGGCGAGGGCGTGCAGTTCGGCCGGATCGTCCGGCAGGCGGTCCTCGGGCAGGTCGGCGACGATGCGGAGCTTGCTTTCGAGGGTCAGCAGGTAGCCGTAGGCCAGATTGAGGTCCGCGGCGAGCTGCGCTTCGCGGCCTCCGGTTTCCTGGAGCAGCGTGAGGATCGCGGGGACGTTGGCCTCGCGGTAGCGCTCGTCGTCCTTGCCGCGCTCGAGTGCGTACATCTGGGCCACGAACTCGACGTCCACGACGCCGCCGTGCCGGCCGCGCTTGACCGAGCTCGGACCCGCGGCGGCGAGGCGCTCGCGCATGTCGCGGATCTCGGCGGCCTCGGCGTGGCCGAACCCCGCGGCAAAGACGGCGTCATGGACAACCGCGGAGACGTCTTCGGCGAGCGTGGGGGGGCCGGCGATGCAGCGCGCGCGGGTGTACGCCATGCGCTCCCATGTCTGTCCCGGACCGCCGCCGAAGTAGTGGCGCAGCTCCCCCGGCGTGGTGACGAGCGGGCCGCCCTTGCCGCCGGGGCGCAGGCGCAGATCGATGTCGTACAGCCGTCCGTGTCCCGAGGGCGTGTCGAGCAGCTTGGTCAGGCGGCGGGCGACGGCGGTGGCGTCGCTCACATGCTCGGCGTCTCGGGCGACGAACACGAGGTCGAGATCCGATCCGTAGACGAGTTCGCCCGCGCCGAGTTTGCCGAGTCCGACGACGACGAGGTCCGCGTCGGGGCGGCGGGCGTCGCGCCGGGCGCGCTCGTAGCCGAGGCGGATGACGATTTCGGCGAGTCGCGTAAGGCCCTGGCCGGTCTCGCGCACCGACTGTTCCGCGCGCATGTCACGCACCCCGATGCGCAACAGCTCGAGATTCTTGTAACTGGACAGGATCGCCGCGGGATCGGTCGCAGTGGGCACGGTCGCGGTCGGAATGTCCTCGAAGCTCGCCAGGCCGCGCCCGCGTTCGGTCTGCAGGGCATCGACGAGTTGGTCCAGCGTGCCCGGTGTGCGCTCGAGGATGTTGCATAAAAAGCGGCTGTGGCCCGCGAGGTCGATCAGCAGATGCAGCAGCGCCGGGTTGGCGGCCATGGATTCGTACAGCGTCGCGCGCGCGCCGACACGGGCGGTGACGCGTTCGAGGCGGCGCAGGGCGGCGTCCGGGTCGGGAGTCTTCTTGATCGCGTCGATCACGCGCGGAAACAGGTCCGCCATGACGTTGCGCGTGCGCGGCGAGCCCTTGAGCCAGAGGGCGGTCTCGCGACAGAGTTCCTCCACGAGAAAGACGCCGCGCGCAGTGTCCCGGATGCCGTGCTCTTCCAGCACTTCGGCGAGCCGGTCCGTGTCCGGGGTCGGGGACAGGATCAGGTTCGTCTCCTCGACCTGGTGCGCCGCGCGGTCGGCGAAGGCACGCCGGAAGAGACGGTCGAGCAGGCCGCGCACGGTGTCGGCGCGAGTCCGGTAGGCGGTCTCGAATTCGGTGGCGTCTCGAAAGCCGCAGCGGCGGGCGAGCGCGCGGAGTTCGTCCGGGTCATGGGGCAGGCGGTGGACCTGCGCTCCCTGCACGAGCATGAGCCGGTGCTCGACGCGCCGGAGAAAGCGGTAGGTGTCGTCGAGGACGTCGCGCTCGGCGGGCAGGACCGCGCCGGCTTTCTCGAGCAGGCGCAGCGCGGCGAGCGAGTTGTGGTGGCGCACCTCGGGAAACGCGGCGCCGTGCTGGAGCTGCAGGAACTGGATGACGTACTCGACATCGCGGATTCCGCCATACCCGGTCTTGACCTCCGTGCGCTCTTCGCCGCGGCCGGTCGTGCGGTCCTCGATTCTCTGCTTGAGACGCTTGAGCGACGCGATCTCGTCGAACGTCAGGCCGGGCCCGTACGCCCACGCCTTCACCGTGGCCACGAACTCGTCCCCGAGCTGCCGGTCGCCCGCGATGAACCGTGCCTTCAAGAACGCCTGGCGCTCCCAGGTCTCGCCCATGCGGTGGTAGTAGGCGATCGTCGACGTGAGCGAGCGGGCGAGCGACCCGACGGCTCCCTCCGGGCGCAGCCGCAGATCGACGCGGTACAGCCGGCCCGCCGAAGTGACCTTGTTGAGCGCGTGCGTCGCGCGCTCGGTGAGCCGGTGGAAGAACTCGCGGTTCGAGATCCTCTTGCCCGGCGCGCCGTCCGTCTCGCCGTCCTTGCCGTACAGGAACACGAGGTCGATGTCGGACGAGTAGTTGAGTTCCGCGCCGCCGAGCTTGCCCATCGCGATGACCGCGGCACCCACGGGCTCGGTTCCATGCCAGGGGCGTCCGAAGCGCCGGGTGAGTTCGTCGGCGGTCTCGCGCAACACGTGATCGACCATCAGGTCGGCGAGATCCGAGATACGGCGCGTCACGACGGTCAGGTCCGCGCCGTCGACGATGTCCTGCCACGCGATGCGCAGCGTCTCCTCGACACGTACGCGGCGGAGGTGGTCGAGGCGCGCCTCGAGGCTTGGCAGGTCGCACAGCGCCGCGTCGAGTTCGCGCGCGAATGTCTCGCGGTCGAACGCCTCCGACTCCCCCTGCCGCCCCCGCGCCTCCCTTTTGCCGAAGCCGGGAATCTCGCGGACCAGCGCTGGCCGCGTCACGATCGTCTCCACCGCCGACGGCGCGGCGTCGAGCAGCTGGAGCCAGCCCTCCATGTGCTCGGTCGGATCGGCACCGGTCTCGACGATGCGTTGCAGGCCGACGCGCAGGGCGTCCGGGTCCGCCGCCTCGTCGAGATAGCGGCGGATCTGCTCGAGTTGCTCGCGGAGCGCGGGCAAGGACGCGAGAACCCCCAGGGTGTCTGTCATGACCGGAGACCGCCGGTCACCATGTCGGACGCACCAAGCGGTGCGGCGCACCGGTCGTTCGGCAACGTAAAACCTCTTGACCTGCCGATTCGGGCGGAACAAAAACGGGCACGGAGCGTCGATAAGAGGTGAAGTCCCGTCACGACATCGCCCCGCGCGGATAGCCGAACCAGCAGGATGCGCACTGGGCGAATAGGATAAGAAACGCAATGGAAGGAACTAGAGGCTCTCTCTCCCTCGGTTTTTTGGCTGTTCTGGTCCTGATGGCGCCCGGTTTTGCGGACGAGACGTCGGGCAAGGCGAAGAAAGGCGGCCCGCCGCCGGTCAAGCGAGCCCTCAACCAGGCGTTCAAGGGCCGGATCATCAAGATCGACAAGAAGAAGGTCACCCTCTTCTACGACTTCGAGGATCCCGCCCAGCTAGACGACTTCGAGGAGGCACGTCCGCCTCGTCTGCTGGACGCCTCGCAAAACCGGGTGAAGATTCAGGGGGGCCGGCTGGTCATCGAGGGCTCCAGCGCCATCCGCCACAAGATGGAGGGCAAGAACCAGCTTCGCGCGAAATTTCTCGCGCGGCTTTCCAAGCAGAGCAACGTCGGCACCGTCTTTACCGAGCCGATCCTGAGCGATTTCTATGTCGTTCTGAACCTGTTCGACCAGCGCTTTTACAAGAATGGCGGGTTGATTCTCGCGGCATGCGGCCTTCATGAGGATGAAGGCGCCGACACGAACCGCGCGCTGGTCAACTGGCGCGATATCGTGCGCAGCGATGCCCGCAAGGTCGCAAAGGTCGGGACGGACGTCGAGATCGAGGTGTGGAAGGACGGCTGGAAGGAGTACTGCCGCGTCGGCGACGTCGTCGGCAAGGGCTCGTCAAAGGGCAAGTGCAAGAAGATGGTCACCTACAAGTTCGGCTTGTGGGTGCACGATTCGCGCATGACCATCGACGATCTGACCATCACCGTTGAACTGACCGACGAGTTCCTCGATCTCAACGACCTGAAGGCAGCGGTGGATGAGGTCTGGGAGGACGTGGCGAGTACCGGCCCGCTCGCCGGCGTCAAGAACGTGCCGCCCCAGGTTCGGTCAAGCATCGAGCAGTACGCGGAGGGGCGGGGCGACGCCCAAAGTGTTGCGAAAATCTTAAGCAGCAAGGGGCTCCCCAAGAAGGTCCGCGAGATCGCCGCCAAGGTGTTGTCGCAGCGCCGGGATCCCAAATGCGTACCGATGGTGATCGACGCCTTGTATTCCAAGGACAAGACGGCCCGGGTACTCGCCATCAAGGTCGTGAAGTCCGTTACCGGCAAGACTTTCGGCTTCAAGCCGGGTTCGTCCGAAAAAAAGCGCAGTGCCGCAATTCGCAAGCTGAACGCTCACATGAACCAGAACCGTTCCCGATACTTTGAATAGCTCGGAGGGTAGCTCGCAGAAGTACCTCGCTGAGTAGCTAGAAGTCGGATTCGGGGGGCGGTTCCCTAATTCCGGTGCCGCCCGGCGTACAATTATCCAGAATCCAGTGAGAGTATCCGGAACCTAATGAGGGTTCGCGCTGTTGTTAGATCGTGAGAGGCCCCCCAAAATGAAGAACACCAAAATGATGAGGACCCTGCTCGCTTGGCCCATGGCCGTGCTCGGTGCACTCGCGCTCATCCTCGGTTCGTTCTCGTCCACGCCCGTCGAGGCCCGTGGCGGCGGCGGTGGTGGCCGCGGCGGCGGCGGTGGCGGCGGACGTGGCGGCGGCGGCGGACGTGGCGGGAGTCGCGGCGGTGGCCGTGGCGGCGGTCGCGGCAGCCGTGGTACGAGCGGTCGCGGCGGCACCGGTCGCAACAACAGCAAGACCGGCAAGAAGTCCGAGCAACAGCGCGAGCGCCGCGAGGCGCGACTCGCTCTTGTACAGGCTGCGCGCCTTGAGTATGCGAAGCGCGAGCGCAAGGAAGAGTGGGACGAAGAGGCACGCGACCGGATGGCCAAGGCGATCGCCCGCGCCCTCGCCGGCGCGAGCGAGTAACGCCATGCGCAGCTTCGGCTGGCTCGCGCTGTTTCTCGTACTTGTGCCGCTCGTTGCTCGCGCGGACACAACCGTCCCGCCCGAGGCGCGTGCGGCCTTTGACAAGGCCGAACTCGCCCGCGAGGAGGGTCGCTTCAAGGAGGCGGCGCAGCACTATCTGGCCGCGATCCAAAAGCACTCCTCATATTACGGCGCGCACGCGGGGTACATTGCTTCCCTGCGCGGCCGCGGTGACCTCTTTTCGGCCCAGTCGTTTTATGCGGGCCTCTGCGCAAAGCATCCGGCCGACATCGACCTGATGGTTTTCAAGGCGGCGGTCTCTGACAAGGCGGGCCGCGGCGAGGCACTCGACAAGATCGCGACGGACTATCCCGGCAATCTGCGGGCGCAGATCGAGTTGGGCCGCGCGCAACTCGAGAACGGCGAATTCAAGGACGCCGAGTCAACCCTGAAGGGTGCGATCAAGACGGACTCCGAGTCCACGTTGCCGCGTGTCCTTCTCGGTCGGGTCTACCTCCGCAACGGGAAGTTGCGCAGCGCCCGCAAGCAGTTCGAACAGGCGCGCTCGCTCGACAACTCGTATGTGCCGGCGCTCCTCTACTGGGCGCTGTGTCGCCACCGCGAAGGCAAGAGCGACAAGGCCACCGAAGCCCTGAACCGCCTGCTCGCCGAAGACAACCTGCCCAATCTCGCGGCAGGCTGGTGGGTCGTCGCCTCGATTCGCATCGACCAGAAAAAGTACGCCGAGGCCCTCAAGGCCTTCGACAAACTCATTGCGCTGAGCAAGGGCAGCGCGGCGACGCTGATCGCCAAGGGCCAGGTACTCCTGATTCAGGGCCAGGCCGCGGAAGCCGCGAAGGTCTTCGAGAAGGCAGTGGCGGCGTCGCCCCGTTCGTCGAGCGCTCTGTTCTGTCTGGGCTGGGCGTACGAAAAGGCGGCGGACGCGCCTGAAATCCAGGACGCGGCTCAAAAGGAGCGGCTGGCCAAGGCAGCCGAGGCCTACGAGAAGTGTGCGAATCTCGATCCGGGTGTGCGTCCGCGCGACTCGCTCGGATTCGTCTTCCTGCTCGGGGACGTGAACGACAAGGCGATCCGCTCTTTCAAGCGGGCGCGCGACATCGATCCCAAACACGCGTCGGCGCTCAACAACCTCGGCCTTGCCGACGACATTGCGGACAACCGCAAGGCGGCGAAGAAGAAGTACGAGGAAGTCCTCAAGAGGATCGACAAGAAGAACGTGCGCGCGCTCATCATGCTCGCGCTCGACCACTGGCTGGACGGCTCGGCGCCGAAGGCGATCAAGATGCTCGAGAAGGCCCTCAAGATTCGTCCCGAAGACAGTCTTGCGTGGACCTTCCTCGGCGACGTGCACATGGACAGCGGCAAGGCGACCAGGGCGATCAAGGCCTACAAGAAGGCCGTCGAGATCGATCCGGGCAACTTCCGCGCCTGGTACCACCTGGGCATCACGCTCGACGAAGAAAAAAAGAAGTACGAGGACGCGGCGGAAGCCTACGAAAAGGCGCACGCCGCTACGGTCAACCCGCCCCTCGATCTACTCTTGAAACTCGGCGGCATCTACGACGACGATTTGCTCAACCGCCCCGAAAAAGCGCTGCAGTATTACGAGGCGTACCAAAAGGCCGGGGGCGCCGAGGAGTGGGTGCAAGAGCGCATCGACGACCTCAAGGACCTTCTCGGCAAGTAGTGGCCTCGCGGAAGCAAGGGCGGCTTCGCGTGTTTACTAAGTCTGAGCTTGAGCGGGGGCTGGTTGTTGGACGACCTTGGCGCGTCCCATGAGTGGTAGCAGACGGACGGCGATGTTCTTGACGGGCATCGCCGTCCGTTTGCTTTTGCCGTTGATCTTTCGGGCGCGCCGGGTTTTTCACGTATCCGTGGGGCGCCCGGGTTCGTCTTGGTCTTGATGAGCCACTCTGATTCGTCTGCGTTTCACTCGCTGGCCCCCGCGATCAAGGATGCGCGCACCCGTTTCCTGGACCTGATCGAGCCGCACCGCCCTGAGCTGTTTCGCTACGCGCGGGGCCTGACCGGGTCGCTGTGGGATGCCGAGGATCTCGCCCAGGACGCGATCGTGCGGGCGTTCGAGCACCTCGGGCGTTTCTCGGGCGAGATCACCAACCCGCGGGGGTTCCTGCTCCGGATCGCCACGAACCTCTGGATCGACCGGTGGCGCCGGCGCGGTCCCCCGGTTCACGACGCCGCCGATGTGCCCGAAGACGGGCTGGCGGAGGGTCGGGAGCCCCTCGGCCTGGAAATCCGTGAGGCGCTGGAACGAATCGCCGTGGCGTTGCCCCCGCGCGAACGCGCCGTAGTGCTGCTCGCCGAGGTCTTTGATCTCTCGTCCCGCGAGATCGCCCGCGCTCTGGCCACGACCGTAGCGGCCGCGAAGGCGGCGCTGCACCGCGGCCGGAGTGCGTTGGTCCGGGCCCGCGGCGAGGCTCCGACACCGCGGCAGGCCGCGCGCCAGCCGCCGTCCGATCTGCTCGATGCGTTCGTGCAGGCCTTTCAGGCGCGCGACATCGGCCGCCTGTTGGGGCTGCTCGACGCCGATGCCACCGTCGATCTTGTCGGGTGCTATCTGGACCAGGGCACCGAAGCCTCGCGAACCGTGCTCCGGCACACCTGGGCCGACGAGTTTCTGCGCGACCTCACGGTGGCGGAGATCGAGGGCGAACCGTGCATCGTGCTCTTGTACGACCCACGTGTTGAGACGCGAGGAACGGACGGCGATGCCTCCGCCAGCGACGGAGCGAGCGGTGATACCGCACCGTTGGCGGTGGGGGATCTCGTTCGACTGAGGGGCATCGGCCGACGTGTGACGAAGACCCGGTGGTACTACTTTTCCCCGGAAGTCCTGGACGCGGTCGCGAACACGTTGGGCCGCCCGGCCCGCACGAACGGCCACCGCTAGAAACATGCTGCGCGTGTTTCTTAGAATGAAAAGGAGCCGCGAGGCGCGGCAGACTCGCGCACTCGCCGGGAGCGTTGGCAAGCGGCCGAGAAGATTCGGTTGTCGGCCTCAGGAGTCCCTTTCGACGGCGTTGTCCCGACAGGCCCCCCCCGACGATCCGACCCCGACCCCCGACCCCGACCCCGAACCCGAACCCGAACCCCGAACCCCGAACCCCGAACCCCGATCCCGATCCCGATCCCGATCCCGATCCCGATCCCGATCCCGATCCCGATCCCGATCCCGATCCCGATCCCGATCCGTTCACGTTCACGAACGACGTTCTCGTTCACGTCGCACTTGCCACAGACACAGAAGCGGCTGCTCGAACAACCTCGGACATGAACCCGAACCCCGATCCCGTTCACGTTCACGAATGACGTTCTCGTTCACGTCGCGCTTGCCACAGACACAGAAGCGGCTGCTCGAACAACCTCGGACATGAACCCGAACCCCGAACCCCGATCCCGTTCACGAATGACGTTCTCGTTCACGTCGCGCTTGCCACAGATACAGAAGCGGCTGCTCGAACAACCTCGGACATGAACCCGAACCCCGAGCAACATCACAAGCCGCGTTCAAGGCCGGCCTTCCGAGGAATCGCCGTCCGTTTGCTACCGCCTTTTTCGCGCCAACCGGATCGAGCCCAGATCGACACCGGCGTGGGTCGGGTGGGGCGTGCCGGTTCGGACGTCGATGAGTCTTGTTTCGTAGTCGGCGTGAATGAGCAGGACCCAGCGCAGGCAGCGGAGCGGAGGCTTCGGTGGTTCCGCCAGGGGCCGAGCTTGATCGTGTTCGAACAGCCCACGACTACGTGAAACCGACCGACCGCATCGCTATCGCCGGAGGACCGCGATGCGATCGACATCCGTGAGCATCGGCTCGGGCGAAGTGGGCGTCAGCTCAGGGGGACGGGGACGATGCGGGTGCCCGTCTCGTCTTCCAAGACGACCGCGACGCGGGTGGCGCCCCGGGGGACCACACCGTCGAGCTCGACGCTGGTCGTGTATCCGCCGTCCCGTTCGGTCTCCGTGCGGGCGCGCTCGCAGTCGGTCAGCTCCTGGACCGTGTGCTCTTCACCGCGAATCTCGTAGACGAGCCGCGCGCGGCTTACGGCACCGGCGAAGCGGTAGGAGACTTTCAGGTGCGTCCCGCCGGGCACGTCCAAGCGCTCGATGTTGGGACGGGCGCCGGTGACGGTCTGGCCCTGGGGCTCCCCGGAGGCATCGTCGTCCTTGGCTGTTCTCGATTTCAGGGCGACCGCGACCAGAAGTCCGGTCGCGAGGAGTGTGACCGCATAGCGCATAAGTGTTCCCTAGCCCCCAGAGTTTACCCCGAGAGGCGCTCTTGCCAACGCGGAACCTGCACCGGAAGTGCCCCATATGGGTATGCGCCGGACCAGCCTAGTCATCGACGCCGAACTGGAGGCGATAAAGACGGCCGTAGAGTGATGATTCCTGGCCCATCAGGTCGCTGTGATTGCCCATTTCGACGATTCGGCCCTCTTGGAGCACGCAGATTCGGTCGGCGTGCTTGACGGTGGAGAGGCGGTGGGCGATGACCAGGGTCGTTCGGCCGTGCATCAGGTTTTGCAGGGCCTTTTGGACGGCGTGCTCGCTCTCGGTGTCGAGGCTGCTCGTCGCTTCGTCCAGAATCAGGATCTTGGGGTCGCGGAGAATCGCTCGCGCGATCGTCACCCGCTGGCATTGGCCACCCGAGAGATTCGCGCCGCGTTCGCCGACATGGGTGTCGTAGCCGCGCGGCAACGTGACGATGAAGTCGTGAATCTGGGCGGCCCTGGCGGCGGCGATGATGTCTTCGTCGGTCGCGTTTTGGCGGCCGTAGGCGATGTTTTCGCGGACCGAGGTATTGAAGAGGAACGGCTCCTGCGTGACGATTGCGATGGCGCTGAGGAGCGACTCCCGCGTGCAATCCCGGATATCGACGCCGTCGATGAAAATGCTGCCTTCGTCGGGGTCGTAAAAGCGCGGGACGAGGTTGACCAGGGTCGACTTGCCGGCCCCTGAATGGCCCACGAACGCGACGACCTCGCCGGCGGGCACGTCGAGATCGATGCCCCTGAGCACCTTGCCGTTGCCCTTGTACGAGAAGCTGACGTTTTCGTAACGCACGCGGCCGGCGATGCCGTTGAGCGGCTTCGCGTCGGGACGGTCCGGCATACCGGGCACGAGATCCAGGAACTCGAAAACGCGGCCCGCGCCCGCGAGGTTGTCCATGAGTTCGCCGTACGCGCGTGTCAACGCCTTGCTCGGGCGGTACATCTGCGTCAGAAACGCCCCGAAAATCAGGATGATGTCGGGCGACAGATTGCCGCCGCCGCCGATCACCACCGTTGCGACGAGAACGGCGAGAACCAGGATGACGTTGGTGACGAGCTCCATCTTCGACCGCGTCCACGCCTTGGCGACTTCGGTGGCCATGGCATCACGCGCGAAGTCCTCGTTGCGCCGGCGGTAGTGCCGGGTCTTGACGTCCTCCAGCCCGAACGCCTTCACGACGCGGATCCCGGAGAACATCTGCATCATCGCCTCGGTCACGCGGGCGATCGTGCGCTGGCGCACCTTGGCCCGGCGGTGGACCTTTCTCGTCTGCTTGCGGACCTGGATCATGATCGCGGCGATGAAGCCGGCCACGATGAAGGCGAACCACCACTTGATGCTGATAATCAGGACGATCGGGAACAGCAGCCGGAACGGCTCGCTCAGCATGGGGCCGGTCAGCGTGTTGAGGCAGATCGTCGCGCCGGTGACATCGTTGGTCAGCCGCGTGATGAGCTCGCCGCGCTTTTGGTCGTTGTGAAAGGCCAGGGGCTGCCGGAGCAGGTTCTCGCAGAGGCGGTTTTGCAGGGTCACACGCGCGGAGATGACGAGCTTGGCCCGCAGTACGAGATGCAGCAGGTTGAACCCGACCGACAAGACGGCCACGATGATGAACCACGCCGTGACCGTGCACAGGGCGCCCACGCGCTTGCGGTGCGCCTTGTCTCCTTCCACGCCGAACAGGTCGGCGAACCAGATCTCGACGATGTCGAGTTTCTTGTAGAGCGCATCGAGCGTGGGGCTGAAGCCCGCGCTTATGCCCTTGTCGTCGCTGGCCTGCGCCGCCGGCTCGGCGTCGCCGCCGCCCGGGGCTTCCGCTTCTCCGGACTTCGGAGCGGTGGTCTCGGAATCATCGTCGAACAGACGGAGCAGCGGAATCACGGCGCCGATGCGGGCGGTCTCGATTCCGGCGTACACCGCCGTCGTGAGGAACGTCGCGATGACGAGGAGGGCCTGCGGCAGAAACGTGATCATCAACCGCTTGACGGCGGTCGTGTCCTGTTTCCCCGCGCGGCGCGGGGGTTTCGCGCTCTTTTTTTGTCCGTCCATACGGGACCCAACGGGCCGCGATTCTACTCAGGTCGGCCCTCGAAGGCACACCCTCTCGGCCTCGAAACCTTGTCTCCCTGAAGATCGGCCGTTTTCCCGCGGGTTTCCAGCCTCCAGCACGGGTCTGCGCGGCCCCAACCCGAAAACCCGGCCTTGACCGACTCACGGGGCGACGTTATCGTCCTGTTTTCCCTTTGTTCAAGCAGGTTTTGGACGCTACGGCAGCGTCCGCGAGGAGGAGCCATGGCCGGGGGAGATACTCGCAACATTGTACTTGTCGGCCACGGGGGAGCGGGCAAGACCACCTTGGCCGAGGCCATCGTCTTTACCTGCGGCACCACCAGCCGGCAGGGCAAGGTCGGCGAAAAAAACACCGTTTCGGACTTTGCGGACGACGAACGGGACCGCGGCCACAGCATCGATATGGCCGTGCTCCACGCCACGCACAAGGGCAAGTTGTTCCAGCTCGTGGACACGCCGGGCTACCCCGACTTCGTCGGCCAGGCGTTTCGCGGCTTGGACGCCGGCGACATCGCGGTTGTCGTGATCAACGCCTACGACGGCGTGCTCCTGAACGCGCGCCGGCTTTGCAAGGCCGCCCGCGAGGCGCAATTGCCGGTCGTGTTTGTCGTGAACAAGTGCGACGCCGACAACATCGACCTGCAAAAGCTCGACAAGGGCATCGAGGATCTGGTCGGCACCAGCGCGCAGGCCGTGACGTACCCGGACACGTTCGGCAGCGCCTGCTCGTCCGTGACGTCTATTTTCTCGGGAGGCGGCGTGCCCGAGGGGTTCGTCGAGGCGGCGGTGGAAGCCGACGACGATCTGATGGAGAAGTACCTGGAGGCGGGCGAGGTCAGTGAGGACGACCTGCGCCGCGTGATTCCGAAGGCTCTGGTCGCCGGCAGCCTCACGCCGGTGTTTCACACGGTCGCCGAGAAAGGCATCGGCGTCGCCGAGTTGCTCGAGTTTCTGGGCGACTTCGGGCCGTCGCCACTCGACCGCGTCGTTCACGACACCGACGGCAACAAGATCGAGTGCACCGAGGACGGACCGCTGCGCGCCGTGTGCTTCAAGATCATGTTCGAGCGCCAGGCGGGTCGCATCGTCTTTCTACGGGTGTACTCGGGCTCGCTTTCGTCCGGCGACCAGCTCACGATCGCGCGCACCGGGGACACGATCAAGGTGGGCCACGCGTCGCGTTTCCAGGGGGCGGCCAAGGAAGATCTTCCCGCCGCGGGCGCCGGAGACCTGGTCGCGTTGCCGAAGATCGACAACGTCGAGATCGGCGATGTTCTGCACGACCAGAACGACGCCGGGAACATCGCCATCCAAGAGCTGCCGTCGCCCATGGTCGGCCTCGCGATCCAGCCCAAGACGCGCGGCGACGAGACGAAACTCGCTCGCGAGCTCGACCGCGTGACCGCGTGCGATCCGTCCCTCGAGGCCGAACGCGTCGCGTCCACCGCCCAGCTCGTCTTGCGCGGGTTGTCCACTTTGCATCTCGACATCGCGCTCAAGCGGATGGCGGCGGGCGGCGTCGAGGTCGAGACCGCCGTTCCGCGCGTGCCGTACCTCGAGACGATCACGGCGACCGCCGAGAGCCACTACCGTCACAAGAAGCAGACCGGCGGCGCCGGCCAGTTCGGCGAGGTCTACCTGCGCGTGTCGCCGCTCGAGCGCGGCTCCGAGGAGTCGCTGCAATTCGCCAACGAGACCGTCGGCGCGTCGATTCCGCGGCAGTACATTCCCGCTGTCGAGAAGGGCGTCCGCCAGCAGATGTCGGAGGGCGTCGTCGCCGGCTATCCGGTCATCGACATCAAGGTTGCGGTGTACGACGGCAAGCATCACGACGTCGATTCGAAGGAAATCGCGTTCGTCATCGCCGGGAGAAGGGCGTTTTCCCTCGCGGTCGAGAAGGCGCGTCCGGTCATGCTCGAACCGATCGTGGACGCCGAGATCGAAATCCCGTCGCAGTTCATGGGCGACATCTCGAGCGATCTGAACAGCCGCCGCGCCCGCATCCAGGGCATGGACTCGGCGGGCGACACCCAGATCATCAAGGCCCAGGCACCGCTCGCCGAGATGCAGGCCTACTCGACTCAGTTGCGCTCGATCACCGCAGGCGAGGGCTCGTTCTCCATGCAGTTTTCGCACTACGACATCGTGCCGCCGAACGTGGCCCAGCAGGTGATCGCCAAGTTTAAGGCGGAGCGGGACGCAGAGCATTAGCAGGAGGCGGATCCGGGTTCATCGCTTAGCGGTTCCACCGCCAAGCGCCAAAAGACAATGGCTAAGCGGTTCCTCCGCTTGGCATCGCCGTCCGTTTGCTTTTCTCGGGGTTCCGCCACCGCTCTTGCGCATTCGCCAAGCCCCACCCACAATCTTCCGGTGGAGCGGCCCGTCCCCGACTTCGTGCGTTGCGTGCATTGCGGCGCGGTGTCCCGGTTGCGGCGGCACTTTCGGGCGCTGCCGATCGGGTGGCGCGTGCGGGGGCCGGTTTGTGCAGGGTGTCGCGCGAACGCGGAGCCCGGCGTCGATCTGCTGCGCAAGATGCTGCCGTGGGTGCTGGCCGCGATCGTTGCGGCGGCGTTCTTGGCGTACGGGTTCGGTGTGGCGCTGCGTTACGTCGTCGGATTCACGCTGCTGCCGGCCGGGCTGATTGTGTTGCACGAGTTGGCCCATGCCGCAGCGGGCCATGCGGCTGGGGCTCACATTTTCGAGGTGCGCGTGGGGTGGGGGCGCGTCTATCGCCAATGGCGCGTGCGCGGGCTGCGGCTCACGCTGGCGCGGCGTCCGTTGCGGGGCGGATACTGCGTGGCCGCGTTTCTTCATCCGCCGGTGCGCCGGTGGAAGTACGCCGTCCTGTATGGCACCCCGATGGTCTTGCACCTTCTGGCGATCGTGATTGCGGCGCCGCGGCTGACGCTGCCGTGGCCGGGTTCCGCGATCGGCCTCCTGCACTTTTTCGTGTTCTGGAACCTGCTCATGCTGCTGGCGAGCGCGAGGCCGTTCGACTATGTCGCGGGCGCGCACGCGATTCCCAACGACGGTCGGGCGTTGATTCTTCTGCGGTCGCGCAAGTACGCGGAGGAGTGGTTTCGCCGCGGGCTGATTCTGCCGGCGCTCTACGCCCTGGCGGAGGGGCGTGTTCAAGAGGCGCGCGCGCAGGTCTGGCGCGTTGAGACGCAGTTTCCCGACGACCCCGCGGTGGGGCCCGCGCTTTTTACGGCGTACTGGGCGCTCGGCTCCCACGTCCATGCACTGCGCTTTGCCGAGCAGTTCGTCAGGGCGTGTCCCGTGCCCGAGGGCGACCCGGCGGATCTGCTTGCGCTCGGGATCCTGGCCGAGGAGCGCTACGAGCGCTGGCTGCGCGCGACCGTCTGTCTTCACGGGGGTGCGTACGACGCGGCGCTGACGGAGGTCGCCGGTGCGCTGGAGGTCGAAGAGTACGACGAGGGCCGGGCGCTGCTTCTCGCCCTGCGCGGCTACGTGCGTCTGCTCGCCGGCGATTCGGAGGCGGCGCTCGCGGACGCGGGCGAGGCGTTCGAGGATCTGCCCTGGATCGCCTTCGTGTGCGACACCTACGCGGCTGCCCTGATCGAGACCGGTCAGCCGGAGAGAGGGCTCCTGCTGCTGGACGAAGCGGACGACCGTGATCGGGCGGAGCGCGGGCGTCCGGTGCGCAACTGCTGGCGTGCGCTGGCAGAGGCGCGGCGCGGCCGGGTTCGGATCGCGGAGCGTTACCTGCGGCGCGCGCAATCGCGTGGCTTGGAGGTCGGTCCGCCGCCGGCCCTCGTGGAGCGAGCCGAGCGGGTCACGGCCGAGGCGCGGTCCGCCACGGAGTCCCAATGAGTGCGGCGGCGCCCGTGCGCGCGCGGCATCACCCATTTCGAGTGTAACGGCAAGCCTTCACGGTCGGGCGTCTTGAGGCTCATGACGTGCCACGAACAGGCTCTCGTTTAGGGACACCCATTCCTTGCGGGGTCTGGGGGAGGGGCTTATCCTCCCGGCGTTTTCCGGGGTTCGCCACGCAGTCACAAGACGAAAAGAAGCGGGTCGAGCGCAGCTACCTCAAATTCGCCTCGGTGGGCATCCAGTTCGCCGCAGCGATTCTGATTTTCACGTACGCCGGTATCTGGCTGGACGGGAAAACCGGTTGGGGTCCGCTGTTCACGATCCTGGGTGTGCTGCTGGGGTTCACCGGGGCGACGACGAGCCTCTACTTCAAGGTTTACGGACAACGGAAGACGCAGGACCGGAACGGACGATGACGAAAACCGCGACAGCGGGTGTGGCGATGATCGGCGGCATGACGCTGCTGTTGGCGCTGTTGATCGGGTGGCTGGTCCGTTTCGACGGTCCGGGGCTCGTCGGCGCCGCGGTCGGTGCCGGCTTGGGCATCGTGAATCTCGTCGTGGGCTACTGGATCACGAAGCGGTCGCTACGGCGCAGCATGGATAGCGCGCTGGGTGTCCTACTCGGCGGATTCCTCGTGAGGCTGGCCGCCGTTGCCGTCCTGATCGTCGTGTTCGGGAAGACCGAGACCGTGGACGCCACGGCGTTCGCGCTGACCTTCATGGTCTTTTTCTTCCTCTTCATCATGCTGGAGATGCTGCTGGTGCAACGTGCCATGAACCGCAACGGGAGGACCGCTTGACTCTCGCGAACTCGGGCAGCCATCTCGTCGCCGGCGGCGACATCGTCAAGCACCTGACCGACTACCCGTTGGCGGGATGGTTTACGGCGCACCATTTCCTGATGTTGATGGTCGGGGCGACCATGGTCCTCGTGTTCAAGTTCGTCGCGGAGCTTGCCCAGCGCCAGCCCAAGAAGTCGGGTCTGGTCTCGCTGGTCGAGGTCGGCCTGGTCTGGGTGCGGGATGAGATCGTCTACGCCTGGCTGGGCGAAAAGAAGGGCCGGCCGCTGCTCTTCTTTTTCTGGACCCTCTTCTTCTTCATCCTGATCAACAACCTGATCGGCCTCTTTCCGTTCCCGATCAACCCGTGGCACCGTTCGGCGACCGGCAACATCGCCGTCACCGCGGCGCTCGCCATCATCGCGTTCTTGACCATCCAGGTCGCCGGCATGAAGCAGCACGGCTACGGCCGGTACTGGATCAATCTCGTGCCGGGCGGCGTGCCCTGGTGGCTCTGGCCGCTTGTGTGGATCATCGAGCTCATCGGCTTGCTCACCAAGCCGTTCGCGCTGACCGTGCGTCTGTTCGCGAACATGACCGCGGGCCACGCGATCGTTGCCGTGCTGTTCGGCTTCATGTGGGGCATCGCCCACTACGCTAGCGCCGCCACCGGAGGGTTGGCGACGGTCGCGAGTTTTGCGTTCATGCTGTTCATCATGCTGTTCGAGACGCTCGTGGCGCTCATTCAGGCTTACATCTTCTCCGTCCTGACGGCCATCTTCGTAAGCATGGCTGTGGCGGAGGAGCACTAGAGACTCTTTCTTACGTTCAGGAGAAAACGAAAATGCTGTTCTCGCTCCTCGCCGAGGTTCAGGCCGTCGGCTACCAGTGGTCGTTCTTCGGCGCCGCGATCGGCGCCGGCATCGCCGCGATCGGCGCCGGCATCGGCATTGGCAAAATCGCCGCGAGCGCTACCGAGTCGGTCGCGCGCCAGCCCGAGGCCGCCAACGACATCAAGGGCGTCACGATTATTACTGCCGCGTTCATCGAAGGCGTCTGCCTGTTCGCGGTCGTTGTCTGCATGCTCATCGGCAACAACGTGGGCGACGCGATCAAAGCGATCGGCTAGGCAAGCATGGCGTTTTCGATCGTTGCCGCAGGCGGCGGCCTCATCGACGTCAACTTCGCGACGGTGGCGTGGGCGTGGGTGGTATTCCTCGTCACGTTCTGGTGTCTCAAGCGGGTGGCGTGGCCCATGCTCCAGGAAAAAATGGAGGAGCGTGAGGTCATTATCCGCGAGGGCCTGGAGCGGGCGGAGGAGGCCGAACGTCGCGCGCGTGAGCTGATGGAGAAGCAGGAGGCAATCCTGCAGGCGTCGCGGGACGAGGCGCAGGGGCTCTTGGCCGAAGCGCGTTCCGCGGCGGAAAACATCAAGAACGAGACGGTCGCCAAGGCGCAGGCCGAGATCGGAGCGGAGCGTGATCGCGCCCGCAAGGAAATCGGTCTCGAACGTGCCAAGGCGATCGACGAGCTGAAACGTGCAGCCGTGGACCTCACCCTGGAGGCCGCGGGTCGCGTGCTCGAACGAGAGCTCCGGGACGAGGACCATCGGCGGCTCGCCACCGAGGTCATCGACAGCGTGGACAGCCTCCGGTGAACGTTTCCCAGGCGGTAGCCCGCGTCTATGCCCAGGCGCTCTTGGATCTGGGTGTCGAGCAGGATTGCGTCGGCCAGATCGGCGACGACCTCGCGGTCGTGCTCAAGCTGTTCGACGAGGACCGGACCTTTCGCGAGTTCTTCGCTTCGCCACGGCTTGATCCGGTAGCGAAAAAGAAGGTACTGGGCGAGGCGTTCGCCTCGTTCGGGCGGCCGGTGCTGGGGCTGCTCTGCGTGTTGGTCGATAAGCAGCGCGAACTCGTTCTCGACAACATCGTGGCCGAGTTCGAGCGCTTTCGCGATCTCCGGGAGGGCCGGTTGCACGCGGATATCACCGCGGCCAAGCCGCTCGATCCGGAGCAGCTCGCGCAAATCACGTCCCGCCTCGAGGCGGTGACGGGCAAGAAGGTTTCGATCCACGAGAAGCACGATCCCAAGGTGTTGGGCGGGCTGATCGTCAAGGTCGGAGACAAGGTTATCGACGGGACGTTGCGGCGCCGGCTCAGCCAGCTGCGGCGCTCCCTCGTGTCGATCCAGGAATAAGCAGCGACTTATGAGCATCAATCCGGGCGAGATTTCCTCGATCATCAAAAAACAGATCGAGCAGTTCGACGTGGACCTCTCCATGGACGAGGTCGGCACCGTGCTCGAGGTCGGCGACGGCATCGCGCGCGTCCACGGCCTTGAAAAGGTGATGACCTCCGAGATGGTGGAGTTCGAGAACGGGGCGTTCGGCCTCGCGCTCAACCTTGAAGAGGATTCGGTCGGCGTCGTCATCATGGGCGACTACCTCGCCATCGAGGAAGGCCAGACCGTCAAGCGGACCGGCCGTGTTCTCTCGGTGCCCGCGGGTGACGCCCTGATCGGTCGCGTGGTCGATCCGCTTTCCCAGCCGCTCGACGGCAAGGGGCCGGTGGAGACCACGGACTTCATGCCGATCGAAGGCAACGCTCCGGGCATCGCCGACCGGCAGCCCGTGACGGAGCCGCTCCAGACGGGGATCAAGGCCATCGACGGCATGATTCCGATCGGGCGCGGCCAGCGCGAGTTGATCATCGGCGACCGCGAGACGGGCAAGACCGCCGTTGCCATCGACGCCATCCTGAACCAGAAGGGCGGCGATGTCATCTGTGTCTACGTGGCCATCGGCCAAAAGGCATCGACGGTCGCGGGCGTGGTCGAAACGCTTCGCAAGCACGGCGCGATGGACTACACGATCGTCGTCTGCGCGACGGCGAACGACCCGGCGCCGTTGCAGTACCTCGCGCCCTACGCGGGCTGCGCGATGGCCGAGTACTTCGTGTACAAGCAGAACCGGCACACGCTGTGCATCTACGACGATCTGTCGAAGCAGGCGGTCGCGTACCGACAGCTCTCGCTGCTCCTGCGCCGCCCGCCGGGCCGCGAGGCGTATCCGGGCGACGTGTTTTACTGCCACAGCCGGTTGCTCGAGCGCGCCGCGAAGCTCTCCGACGAACGGGGTGGCGGCTCGCTCACGGCGCTGCCGATCATCGAGACGCAGGCCGGCGACGTGTCGGCCTACATCCCGACGAACGTGATCTCGATCACGGACGGCCAGATTTATCTTGAGCCTGACCTGTTCTACGCCGGGGTGCGGCCCGCGATCAACGTGGGTATCTCCGTCAGCCGCGTGGGCGGCAACGCGCAGACCAAGGCGATGAAGAAGGTCGCCGGCACGCTCCGGCTCGACCTCGCGCAGTATCGCGAGTTGGAGGCGTTCGCGCAATTCGCGTCCGATCTCGATGCGGCGACCAAGGCCCAGCTCGCCCGCGGCGAGCGGACGGTCGAGGTACTCAAGCAGGGCATCGCGTCCACTTGGCCGGTCGAGGAGCAGACCATGATCATCTTCGCGGTCGGCCAGGGTCTCATGGACGAGATCGAGGTCGAGCGCATCGGCGAGTACGAAGAGAAGCTCGTCGAGCATCTCCGCGGCCTCCCGAGCGAGGGACTGAAATCGCTCCGGGAAGGCGGCAAGCTCGACGACGACACCAGCAGACAGCTCCGCGAAGAGATCGAAGGCTTCAACAAGCACCACTGGCAAGAGGCCGCGTCCGGGGCCGACGCCGCGGCTGCGAGCAGTTAGTACTGATCCGCGATGGCCGAGCAGGCAAAAGTCATCCGGAAGCGCATCAAGAGCGTTTCCTCCACCAAAAAGATCACCAAGACCATGGAGATGGTCGCGGGGGCCAAGCTGCGCGTTGCCCAGCAGCGTGTGCAGTCCTCGGGTCCGTATCTCGACAACCTGCGCGGACTGATGCGCGAGATCGGCGCGTGCGGCGTCGACGTGACGCGCTGGCCGCACTTCGAGACCCGCGAGGTGAAG
This sequence comes from Planctomycetota bacterium, assembly GCA_021776735.1. GTDB lineage: Bacteria > Planctomycetota > PLA2 > PLA2 > PLA2 > JAJFFH01. The sequence continues at coordinate 37,929 of JAJFFH010000047.1, forward strand.
CGTTCGCTGCTGTGGATCATCACCGCAAACCGCGGCCTGTGCGGCGCGTTCAACACCAACCTCATCCGGCTCGGCAAAAAGACCTACGAGCAAAAAATTGCGGGCGGTATCGAAGTCGATCTCCATGCCAGCGGCCGCAAGGGTGTCGCGGCACTGCGCTACCAGGGCGTGCCCACGGTAGCGACGTACATCGACGAGATGAAGGACCGTCCCGAACCTTCGGACGCGGACTTCTTCCAAAAGATCCTCACGGAGCCGTTCCTGAACGGGGACGTCGACGAGGTCGTCGTCGTGTATCCGCACTGGATCAACTCGGCACGCCAGCCGCCGACTGCGCTTCGCCTCCTGCCGATCGCCCCCGAGAGTGAAACGGGCGGCACCGAGGGCGGCGGGAAGCAGACGGACGGCGATGCACCCGGCCAGAAACGTTCCGCCCACGGTGTGACGCCGCTGTTCGAGCCGTCGGCCGAAGAAATCCTCGACCGGCTCCTGCCGCTGTACCTGCGGCAGACCATCTACTCCATCCTCGCGGAAGCGGTAGCGTCGGAGCAGTTTGCCCGGCGTGTTGCGATGAAGCTCGCGACCGACAACGCGGAAGAGATGGTTACGAACCTGACGCGCGACTACAACAAGGCGCGCCAGGCCCAGATCACCAAGGAACTCGCCGAGATCATCGGCGGCGCGGAGGCGCTGAAATAGCCATGAGCAATTCGACAGGCAAGGTCGTTCAGGTCATCGGTCCCGTTATCGACGTGGAATTTCCGGCCGACGAACTTCCGGAAATCTACACCGCCCTCAAGGTCGACACGGAGCAGGTGAAGCTCACCGCCGAGGTGCAGCAGCACATGGGCCGCAACCAGGTGCGCGCCGTCGCCATGTCGACGACCGACGGCCTCGTGCGCGGCGCCGCGGTCGAGAACACGGGGGCGCCGATCGCCGTGCCGGTGGGCGAGGAATGCCTCGGCCGCATCTTCAACCTCCTGGGCGAGCCGATCGACAACCGCGGCCCCGTGAACACGGACAAGCGCCGTCCCATCCACCAGCCGCCCCCGGAGTTCAAGACCCTCTCGACGCAGACGGAAATCTTCGAGACGGGCATCAAGGTCGTCGATTTGCTCGCTCCGTACGCGAAGGGCGGCAAGACGGGCCTGTTCGGCGGCGCGGGCGTCGGCAAGACCGTCGTCATCATGGAGCTGATCAACAACGTCGCGAAGCAGCACGGCGGCTACTCCGTCTTCTGCGGCGTGGGCGAGCGCACGCGCGAGGGCAACGACCTCTGGCTGGAGATGCAGGAGTCCGGGGTCATCGACAAGGCGATCCTGTGCTACGGCCAGATGAACGAGCCGCCCGGCGCGCGCCTGCGTGTCGCGCTGTCCGGCCTCACCATGGCCGAGTACCTGCGCGACGAGGGCGGCCGCGACGTGCTGATGTTTGTCGATAACATCTTCCGGTTCTCGCAGGCCGGTTCCGAGGTGTCCGCGCTTCTCGGCCGCATGCCGAGTGCCGTGGGTTACCAGCCGACCCTGGCGACCGAGATGGGCGCGCTGCAGGAGCGCATCACCTCGACCGACCACGGCTCGGTCACGTCGGTGCAGGCCATCTATGTGCCCGCCGACGACCTGACGGACCCGGCGCCGGCCACTGCATTCAGCCACCTGGACGCGAAGACCGTCTTGTCGCGCCAGATCGCGGAGCTCGGCATTTACCCGGCGGTGGATCCGCTGGACTCGACGAGCCGACTGCTTGCGCCCGACATCGTCGGCGATCGGCACTACGAAATCGCCCGCGAGGTGCAGTCGATCCTGCAGCGCAACAAGGATCTGCAGGACATCATCGCGATTCTCGGCATGGACGAGCTGTCCGAGGAGGACCGCGCCCTCGTGCAGCGTGCGCGGCGCATCCAGAAGTTCCTGAGCCAGCCGTTCTTCGTGGCCGAACAGTTCACAGGCATGCCGGGCCGCTACGTCAAGCTCGAGGACACGATCCGCTCGTTCGAAGGCCTCATCCGCGGCGACTACGACCACATCCCCGAGCAGTGCTTCTACATGAAGGGCAGCATCGACGAGGTCCTGGAAGCAGCCGAGAAGCGCGAGAAGGAAGGCTAGGATGCTCGACGTCGTCGTCGTCAGCCCCGCCCGCCCGGTCTACGAAGGGCGCGCCAAGGGCCTCCGCGTGCCGAGCGCCGAGGGCCAATTGGGCATCCAGCCCAAGCACGCGGACCTCGTGGCCGCGCTGGGCGTCGGCGAGCTGAAGATCGAGCGCGAGGACGGCAAGACGGACGCGTTCGCGGTGTGGGGCGGCTTCCTCAAGGTAGGGGGCACCAAGGTGACAGTCCTGGTCGATCGCGCCGAGAAGGCCGCCGAGATCGACAAGGCCGCCGTCCAAAAGGAACTCGAAGAGACGAAGAAGGCGCTGCGCGCGCCCAAGTCCGACGAGTCGTACACGCAGCTCATGGAACAGCGCGCGTGGTGCCAATCGAGAATCCGCGTCGCGGATTCTCGATTGTAGCGGGGCGGACGAACCCGGTTCCGGCGTGTGCCTTAGGGCCGTCGTGCCATCCCGGTGCCATCGTAAGACTGATCGCTTCGCGGCTCATCCGCGCTGTTCGCGTCCGGGCTCATGGATTCGCCCGTAACCCACTGCTCGGGTTTTCGTATCTTGTCCCACCATGCGACGGACGGCGATAATTCTGGTTCTAGGCGCGGCTGCCCTGGCGGGCAAGCGCGAGGACCGCTATCTCACGCTCGGGCGCGTCCAGTTCGCGCGTTTCCAAAAGGCAACCTCGAACGCCGACCGGCTCAAGCGTCTGCGGAAGGCGAGAGTCTTTTTCAAGAAGGCCAAGGCCGGCGGCGTCGCGGATCTGGTGAAGACGCTGAACCACGAAACGGGCGTCTACTACATTCGGAAGTCGCTCAGCCTCGCGCAAAAGCGCAACGCTGCCGCGTTGAAGCTCGCGCCGAAGGACAAGACCGCGCTGCGGCTGCGCGCCGCCATCGCGAAAGCGAAGAAAAAAGACATCTACGAGTCGGTGGACGGCATCGTCGGCATCAACCGCGTCCGCGCGCGCCGGCTCGCGACCGGAGTACCGCTGCGTAACCGCGGCCGCTCGAGGAGGCGCTGATGTTGCGCACGAACATGCTCCGGCTCTCCTGCATGATGCTGCTCGCGTTTGCCGCGGGATGCGGCGGTTCCGATACGGAAGCGACGACCGTGCCGACCCGCACCGCGCGATGGGACATAGACCACGACGCGAACCTGGCGGTTCCCGTGTGCCCCGACTGCGGCGAGGCCATCGCGCGTGATCATCTGCACTGCGACAAGTGCAAGGTCGATATCCGCATCGAGGCGAAAACCATCCCGTGCCCGGAGTGCGCCGGCAAGAAGATGTGCGTGCACTGCGGCGCCCATCACTCCTGCGCCACGTGCGACGGCACCCACAACTGCGCCTGCTGCGAGGGTACGGGCCGTCTCGATGGCGAGGCTTGCCCGGACTGCGGTGGCTCGAAAGCGTGCACCGAGTGCGGACCCGGCGTGACCCGACCCGTCTGCGAAGCGTGCAACGGAGACGAGGCCTGCACGAACTGCGCCGGCAAGGGCACAATCACCCTGAAGTAGCCGCCCTCTCATCTCAGGGAAGTGTGTCCGGCCCGCATCGTCAGACCTCTGCTTGGGCGTCCAAGTCCGGACATATCTCCCCGCAGATTCCCATCCGTCAATCGCGTCTGACGTGATACAGCGGAAACGTGCCGAAACCCTTCGCCAAGGGAACGCGGCCGCAGTACGTGCACTTGAATTCGCTGATGCCGTCGGCTTCCGCCATCGCGGCGAACGCGCCGCTGGCGTACACGTGGCCCGGAGGCGTGATGGGCTCGATGCGTGCGGCCTGGCTTACGTGCGAACCCATGAACGTGGGGCGGTTGGTGAGCGGATCGATCATGCCGTACGTCGGTCCGCAATGCAGCGCGACGCGAATGTCCAGGTCGCCCGGCAACGCGGAGTCGTCGCCGGCCCAGTCCGTATTCGCCACGAGATCCACGAGATCGAGCGCGAAACGGCCCGCCGCGTCCGGCGTGCGAAAGACGACGTAGAGGCCGTCGCCCCAGGTGTTTTTGGCCAGCGGCTGCTCCTCGCAACCGCCGATCAGGTCCGCGATCGCGCCGAGGTATCGTATCGAGAACTCGCGCACCTGCCGCTCGTTGAGCTTGCTGAAACCGACCGCGTCCGCAAACAGGATAGACGCGAACTCGAACCGCACGACATCGCCGTCCGTCTGCTTCCTGTCGGAGTGCATCCGTTCGGCAGGAACGGACGGCGATGTCTTCGGCACCGCAACGAGCGGCGCGACGACGGCCATCTTCATGTTGCGGTCGTGCCAGCGTGCGACGGCCGACGCCGTACCGCCGGGGCCGTCGGCGGCCTCGCCGTTCCAGACCGCGAGGCCGCGGGCATGACCCGCCAGCGCGGTTGCGTTCAGGCGCGCGCGGCCCAGCATGATCCGGTTCACGTATTCGAACGACAGGGGGTTGTCGAGTGCGCGATCGCCGCTTGCGACGAGCACGCTCTTGGCCTTGTCGAGTGCCGTGCGGGCCCGGGGTAGCCAGCCGGCGCCGGCGAACGCGACGCTGCGCGCGATGAATTCTTCGGGCGGGCACGGCAGCGTGGCGTGGAACTCGGCGCCGCGCTTGAACATCGCTTCGGCGAACAGGATGTCTGAGCCGCACGCCACCGAGGCGTACCCGATGCCCGCGTTGATCGTCTCGAGTTGTTGCGCGATACCTTGCGCGACCTGCTCTTCCGCCCCCGGGGGGAACCGGGGGATGGCGCGGTCCGGGGCGTCGATCATGTGGCCGGAAAAAACGACAACGGACGGAATCCGAAGCACGTCATCAAGCGCAGCCTCGGTGAGATCGAGTGCTTCGGCCACGGCGCGCGCCTGCTTCGCCATCGAGGCGACGTGGGCGTGGCGATCGCCCGCCAGTCGCGCTGCCTCCCGGTAGTGGCGCGCCGCGGTCTCCAGATCCTCATGGAGCAGTGCCGCTTCGCCGAGCGTGGCGAGGGCCCAGTAATCCGTCCGTTGCGAGGCCCACTTGTCGCGCACCTCGGCCGCACGCTTGCGCGCGTCAACACGATCGCCGAGTAGCAGTGCCGTGGTCGCGGCGTTGATGCCCGTGTAGTAGGCCCCATCGATATCGTTGGCCGCGACGGCGATGCGGTAGCCCTCGTCGTAGCACGAGAACGCCTCGTCGAGGCGCCCGAGTTCCTTGCACGCGCGCGCGAGCATGCCGAGGGTCTCGCCATCGTGGTGGCCCTTGTCATAGAGATCCCGAAACACGTCGTAGGCTTCGCGCGGCGCGCCGGTCTGCGTCAGTGCATAGCCGTAGAGCTGTCGCAGCTGCACGTCGTCTTTCCAGTGATTCAGGCCCTGACCGATCACGTCGTAGGCCTTGAACCGCTCACCCTCGTGGATGAGCCGCTCTGCCAACTTCCGGCACGGCGCGAGTTCAGGGGTGCCTCCGGATTCGAGGCTCTCGCGCCACGCGAGTTCAAGCTCTGTGGTTGTCGGTTCGGACATGTCACCGGTTGTAGGCACTGGTGCGTGAAGACGCCTGCAAAAACCGCCGCACGCGACTTTTGTTAGAGCCGGGGCGCGGCTTTGCCGCCTTCGGCCCGATGAGCATGAGGCCGGAGTCGCGGGTAGGATTGGTTGATGCGTCCGCATCGATTGTTTGTCTGCGGCGGCAGCCGTCTGTCGGCGCAAACAGCTGACCTCTGGCGCGCTCTCGGTCATCGGCTCGGTCGCGAGTCCGGGCTCGTTGTGATTACGGGCGGGTTGGCGGGTCGCAAGGACAGTCCGGGTGAATCGGCTGATCGCGCCTTTGTCGAGGCATACGTCGCATCGTTGCGCAAGAACAACGACTCCGCCGAGCGGCGGCTCCTGACCTATCTGCCCACAATCGACTGGGACAGGCTGCGGCGATTTCGCGAAGGCAAGATCGTCGAGGTGCGGCACGCGACGCCCCAGGCCCGCCGTTTCCGGATGGTGCACGCTGCGGACCTTATTGTTGCGATCGAGGGAGGGAGGGGCACGCGGTCGATCCTCGACATGGCGATTGGGATTGAACGCCCCGTGCTCCCGGTTCCCGTTGCGGGCGGGGCCTGCCTGGACGTTTGGAACGACTTGAGGGAGCAGATTCGTGATTGGTTCGACATCACTTCCGAGGAAACGGAACGGCTCGAACGGCAAGACGTGTCCTCCGAGGGCTTGGCCGAGCTGATCTGGTCGGTGCTCGAACGTGGGCTGAGGCACAAGTGCTTTGTGGTGATGCCGTTTCACGATTCGCATGCGCCGGTCTACGACCAAGCGATAGCACCGGCGCTCAGGGCGCACGGGCTCGAGGCTTGGCGTACCGATCGGACTGTGGTGCACGGCAACATCGTGACGGCGATCCGCGACGGGCTGCGGCACTGCCATTTGTGATCGCCGACATCACGGGCAACCGTCCGAACGTCATGTACGAACTGGGCCTGGCGCACGCTTCCGACAAGCCCGTGATTATCCTGTGCCGCCACGGCGAATCCATTGACAAGGACGTCCCGTTCGACATCAAGACCGAGAGCATCCTCCGCTACCGGTCCGAGGCGGATCTCGAGCCCCGCCTGAGGGACGCAATCGCGATCATGCTCGGGATCTGACCCGTACATCGCTGTCCCGCCTTCGCGCCCATGGGCTACGGCGCGGCAGAGGCGTTGCTTCCCCGTACGATGTGCGTCATGGGGATCACGTTTGAACCGCTCACCGTCGCGCGTTGGCCGGACTTTGAGCAACTCTTTGGTGACAAGGGGGCGTGCGGCGGTTGCTGGTGCATGTGGTGGCGGCTCAAACGGGCGGAGTTCGAGGCGCAGAAGGGGGCGCAAAACAAGGCGGCCATGAAGCGGCTCGTGCGTGGCGGTCACACGCCAGGCCTGCTTGCATATCGCGACGACCATCCGGTCGGCTGGTGTGCGGTCGAGCCGCGCGAGCAGTATCCGCGTCTGGATCGGTCGCCGGCGTTGCGGCGCATCGACGAACAGCCCGTCTGGTCGGTGGGTTGTTTTTTTATTGCAGCCGACGAGCGTGGCCGTGGCCTGTCGCTGCGCCTGCTGCGTGCGTCCGTCGATCACGTACGGCGAGAAGGTGGCCGGATCGTGGAGGGCTACCCCGTTGACGCCGACAAGGAGATGCCGGGCCCGTGGGTCTGGACCGGCCTCGCTTCGACGTTTGTGCGGGCCGGTTTCAAGGAGGTCGCTCGCAAGAAACCGACGCGTCCGATCATGCGCCGGAACCTGCGGCCGAGAAGCTGACCGCTACTTCGCCAGGTGCGTCGGCGCGCTCACCGGGGCCTCCTCCGGGGTGCCGTACTCGTGGGCACGCGAGCGGGCGGTTTTCGCCGCGAACGGATAGCTCGCGCGCACCCGGATCGTGAACCCGCGCTCTTCGCCTGCCGCGAGGTCGCGCTTCAGGGCGGGTTCGCGTCCGGAAACGGACCGGGCACACGCCATTAGCAAACGGCAAGAGGACGAGCGCGCGCTTCACGCATCGGCGAACGCGCACGCGCTGCCTTGGTTCGAATCCCGCGGAACGAAGAGCGGCGTCCGGCAAAATCGACATGATGCGCAGCGGCGTGGAGTCCCACGCGCTCGGCCGGCAGATTCCGCGGAGGATTCCCCGGCATGCCAGTCAATCAAAACAAGTCAGTGACGGACGAAAGATGTGTTCTTGCTATCATGCCTTTGTATGTTCGAAACTGCAGAACTGGGCCAGAACGTCGCGCAACAAGAGTACAAGGCGGCGGTTGGCCCGCTGCGCGAAGAGCTCCTCCTGGCGCAGGTGAAGCTGCGCGAGGAGGGCGTCCCGGTCATTGCGCTGTTTACCGGCGTCGATGGTGCCGGCAAGGGCGAGAGCGTGAACTTGCTCAGCGCATGGATGGATCCGCGTTGGCTGGTGACTTGTGCCTACGACGAGCCCACGGCCCTGGAGCGGGAACGTCCGGTCTTCTGGCGCTACTGGCGGGATCTTCCGGCTGCGGGCCAGATCGGAATGTTCCTCAGCGCTTGGTATCACGACCCGCTGCTGCGCCACGTAAACGGCCAGATCTCCGACGCGGAACTCCACGATCAGCTCGACAAGATCGTCGCTTTCGAGGAGACCCTCGCGGCCGGCGGCGCGATCCTGCTCAAGTTCTGGATGCACCTCGGCAAGGACGCGCAGCGCAAGCGGTTCGAGGCGCTAGAGGCAAACCCCCTGCAGCGCTGGCGCGTGACCAAGAAGGACTGGCAACACTGGCGAATATATGACAAATTTGTGGCTACAGCCGAACGTATCATTCGACGCACGGATACGGGCCATGCGCCGTGGACGATTGTCGAGGGCGCGGACGCGAATCACTACGGACTGAGGGTCGGCACCGTGCTCCGCGACCGAATCACGGAGCGGGTTGCCGCACGGCAAAGAGACCAGGAGTCGGAACCGGCGACGAAATCCGCTGAACACGAAGCCGGTGCTCGGAGGGCCACCGTGCTGTCGGCGCTCGACATGTCGAGGAAGCTCAAGAAAAAGGACTACCGGCGAGAGCTCGAGAAGTGGCAGGGGTTGCTGAACCTGCTTCACCGGCGTGCGCGGGATGACGGTCGGTCCACGATCCTCGTCTTCGAAGGATGGGACGCGGGCGGCAAGGGGGGCGCGATCCGTCGCGTCACCAGCGCGCTGGATGCGCGGGCGTACCGCGTGATCCAGGTCGGGGCGCCCACCGACGAGGAGAAAGTGCATCACTACTTGTGGCGGTTCTGGCGCCATATTCCGCGTACCGGTCGCTTCACGATCTACGATCGGAGCTGGTACGGGCGTGTGCTCGTGGAACGCGTTGAGAAGTTCGCGACAGACTCGGAGTGGCAACGCGCCTTCGGTGAGATCAATCAGTTCGAACATCAGCTCGTCGAGGCGGGCAACATCGTGGTGAAGTTCTGGATGCACATCACGAAGGGAGAACAGAAGAGACGGTTCGAGGCACGACAGCGAACGCCCTACAAGCGATGGAAGCTGACGAGCGAAGACTGGCGCAACCGCGAGCGATGGGATCAGTACGAGACCGCCGTCCACGAGATGATCGAGCGGACCAGCACCCACTACGCTCCCTGGGTTTGCGTAGAGGGCGACAACAAGCGGTTCGCCCGGATCAAGGTATTGGAGGCTGTATGCACACGAATGCAGGACGCTCTGGGAGGTTCGGAATGACAAATGCTCGCCGTAGGCGGCCGCGTCGACTCGACGCGTTTCGCCAAGACATTGCCGTGCTGCTGCGCTCGGACAAGGACATGTCAACGCGGGATGTCTGGACGCACCTGCGCCCGAAGTCTGGCCGGCTCACGGTACGGACGGTTCGCGCGTACCTGACCGACTTTCGCGAGGAAATCCTGAAGGAGAACGGGAAGCTGATCCAGGAAGCGGAGACAGGCAGGGCCCGTACGCCGGCCGACCCGACGCCGTTGCCGGAGCCGGATGCCGCGGGGGAGTTCGACCTGGAGGACTCGCGCTGCTTCCTCAACCGCGAGTTTACGTGGCTCAACTTCAACTGCCGCGTCCTTCGCGAGGCGGAGGACGAGCGGACGCCGATCCTGGAACGACTGAAGTTCATCGCGATCGTGAGTGCCAATCTCGATGAATTCTTCATGAAACGAATCGGGGGCCTCAAGCAGCAGGTGGGGGCCGGCCTGCACGCATCGACCGTCGATGGCCGTACACCGCAGGAGCAGATCGACGGCTCGATTCGCATTGTCCGTGCCCTCGACGTCAAGAAGCGCCGGGCCCTCCTGAAACTCATCGAGGATCTGCAGCAGCAAGACATCTTCCTGGCGAGCTGGACGGACTTGAGCGACGAGGAGCGCGCCGACATGCGCAACTACTACGTCGAGAACATCTATCCGCTGGTGACGCCCCAGGCAACCGACCCGGCTCACCCCTTCCCGTTCATCTCGAACCTCTCCATCAACCTGCTCGTAGGGGTCCGCTACCCGGGCGACAGCGCGGTTTCGCTGGCGCGTGTCAAGGCTCCGGTCGGTGCCGGCCTACCACGCATGCTGAAAGTGAAGGGACGCGATGCCTGGGTGCGAATGGAATCGGTGATGCTGCACCATCTCGATCTGCTCTTTCCGGGCATGGAGATCGAGAGTACCTCGGTGTTCCGCGTCACTCGGAACGCCAACACCGATGTGGACGAGGAGGGTGCCGACGACCTGCTCAACATGATCGAGAGCGAGCTGCGCGAGCGCAAGTTCGCCCCGATCGTGCGGCTGGAGGTCGCCTCGGACATGACGCCCTATCACCGCGGCATGCTGGCGGCGGAGCTGGGTCTGGACGAGCAGGCCGACGTCTTCGAGGTTCCCGGCATGCTCGGCATGTGCGACCTGATGGAATTGTGCTCGCTCGAGCGCCCGGATCTGCGCGATGTCCCTCATCATCCGGTGGATCATCCCGCGCTGACATCGGACCGCAGGATCTTCCACGTCATCCGGGACGACGGGCCGATCCTGCTTCATCACCCGTACGAGTCTTTCGCCACGTCGGTCGAGCGGTTCCTCCGCGAAGCAGCCGACGACCCGAAGGTCCGGGCCATCAAGATGACGCTGTACCGCACTTCCGTCACCAGCAACGTGATCCCGCACCTCATCCACGCCGCGCGCAACGGGAAACAGGTCGCCGTGGTGGTCGAACTCAAGGCCCGTTTCGACGAGGCGGCCAACATTCGCTGGGCGTCCCGGATGGAGGAAGTGGGCATTCACGTGACCTACGGCGTCGTTGGACTCAAGACCCACTGCAAGGTGATCCTGGTCGTGCGCCAGGACTATGACGGGCTGCGCCGCTATGCCCATGTGGGAACGGGCAACTATCACGCGGGGACGGCGCGCCTGTACTCCGACGTGGGCCTCATCACCAGCGACCCGGAGATCGGCGCCGCGCTCACGGAGTTGCTCAACTATCTCACCACGGGCTATAGGCCGCGGCGAGACTACGGAAAGCTCCTGGTGGCGCCGAAGGCCTGCAAGCGACCGCTGTTGGAGAAGATCGACCGGGAGATCGCCCTGCACTCGGCGGACACGCCTGGTCTGATCCGGATCAAGGTCAACGCACTGGAGGACGAGGAGGTCACCCGGGCGCTCTATCGAGCCTCGCAGGCCGGCATCCAGGTCGAGCTCCTGATCCGGGACAGCTGTCGGCTGAGGCCGGGGATCAAGGGGCTGTCGGAGAACACGATCGTGCTGAGCGTGGTCGGTCGCTTTCTTGAGCACGCGCGCATCTACTACTTCCGGAACGGTGGCGAGGAAGAGTACTTCATCGGCTCGGCCGACTGCATGAAACGCAACCTCGAGAGCCGGGTCGAGCTGCTTGTACCGGTCGAGGCGCCGGAACTTCGCGAGGAGCTGCGCCACTTCATGGACACCCAGATCGCCGATGACCGTAGCGCGTGGGAGATGCAGCCGGATGGCAGCTACATCCAGCGGCTACCGCTCGATGGCTCGGAGGAGGAACGGGGCTGCCAGAGTGTTATGAGGCAGTGGACGGCGCGACGCCTGAGGAAAGCGACGCGCCTGCGCCGACGCAAGACCGAGGGAGGGTACAAGCGGAACGCGCGATAGAGGATCACCCATCTCTCCGAGGTTGTGATGTCCCCTCGTCAGGCCCGGGGCCGAGCGAGGACGATGGAGAGATACGTAGAGGAGGTGCGACGAAGCCCACGCCCGACACCGTCAGATGTCGGGCCATACAACACTGCCGGCACGAAACCGCGTCGCGAGCCAAGGGTAAGCTACATGGCGCAGCCGCAGCCGGCCGAAGCCAGAGGGGATTCTTCACAACCTCTCAGCCTCTCAGATCCACGTCGCGGGCGACCGCCCGCGCCATGCGTTTGGCGAAGTAGTAGATCCGCTTCAGGTTGTCGAGGATGTCCGTCTCGACCGTGTAGGCGCCCAATCGGTTGGGCTCGTCGGCCACAAGCCGTCGCGCCGTGTGCTCGGCAGCGGCCTTCGCGAGGCGGTTGATCTCTGCCTTCATTCCGGTAACCACTTTCGCCGCCGCCGGGTTCCTTTCGGTGATCGCCACCATGGCCGCGTCGATCGCCCGCACGACCGCCATGTGGAAATCGGTGATGACGGCGCGCGTCTCGTCGCTCACCGTAACCCCGTACTCGATCCGCTCCAGACCGAGCGTGACCAGATTGGTCTCGATGATGTCGCCGATGTTCTCCAGGTCGTTGGTGGCCTCCAGCAGGTTGAGGAACTCGGCGGTCTGTCGATCGGTCAGCTCCGTCTGGCTGATCAGGCCGAGATACGTCACGACGTGACCGTGGAGCGCGTCCACGGCGTCGTCCATGTCCCGCACTTGCCTCAGCGATTCGCGCGTCCCTGCCAGAATCGCGGGAAGGATGGCGAGCATCATCGCCTTGACGAGTTCCGCGACGTGGAGGATTTCCAGGCGCGCGCGATCGAGCGCGAGCGACGGTGTCGTCAGAAGCCCGGCGTCGAGGTACCGGGCGCTCACTTCAGCCTCCTCTTCGAGGGGGCGATCGGGCACGAGACGCTGCACGACACGCGCGAAGACCGGTGCGAAACCGATAAAAAGAGCAGTGTTCGCGATGTTGAAGATCGTGTGGGCGTTGGCGATCTGGCGCGGGGCTTCGGCGCCGAGTTTCGCCTGGCCCACCAGTCCGTCCGCGGTCGGTGAGATCCGGACCACGAGATCGGCCAGGTTGTCGATGAACCCGAGCCAGACCAGCACGCCGAGGACATTGAAGAGGACGTGGGCCACCGCGGCGCGCACCGCCTCGCGCGGCCGACCGATGGATGCGAGCAGGGCGGTTACGCAGGTGCCGACGTTGGCGCCGAAGGCCACGGCAATTCCGGCGGGCAGGCTGAGGAAGCCGTTTTGTGCCATGGCGATCACGACGCCGGTTGTGGCCGAGGAGGACTGCACGAGAGCCGTGAACGTGGCACCGGCCAGAATGCCCAGGAACGGACTGTCCATCCGCGCCATGGAGTCCAGGAACGGCTGGTAGTCGCGCAGCGGCTGCATCGCGTCGCCCATCACGGTCATGCCCAAGAACACAAGCCCCAGACCCATGATCCCCTTGCCGTGGTGACGCAATAGCTGCCGCTTGGAGAGAAAGCGCATGGCGAATCCCAGCGCGATCATGGCCAGCGCCATCTTGGTCACCTTGAACGCGACGATCTGCGCAGTGATCGTCGTGCCGATGTTCGCGCCCATGATGACGCCGATCGACTGGGTCATCGACATCAGGCCGGCGGTGATGAAACCGACAACGAGGACGGTCGTTACGCTGGACGACTGGATGACCGCGGTCACGAATGCGCCCGTGGCGACGCCCATGAAACGGTTCGTTGTCAGCCTACGGAGGAGGTGTTTCATCCGGTCGCCGGCCACCGCCTTCAGCGCGTCGGCCATTTTCTCCATCCCGTAGAGAAAGAGTGCCAGGCCGCCGAGGAGACCCATGACGAGCGGCGCGATGTCGAGCTGACTGGTGGCAATCACCTGTCAGGCGCTCGTTTCATCGGCGGCCTTGACGATCGTGACCGGGACCGTCGACAGTTGGGCCACGCGCGCGGCCTTGGAGCCGATCATTAGGTGGCGAAGTCCCGTGCGGCCTTGGCTGCCCACTACGATCTGTTGCACGTTCTCCCTGTCCGCCACCTCGATGATGCGCGTGGCGGGCAGGCCCACGACCAACTCGGTGCGCGCTGCGCCCAGCGCGGCGAGGTCGCCATGGTCGGCTTGGGTAGCCTCCATAAAATCGGCGAAGAGCCGCTCGGCGACCTCCTTCATGCTGCGGACGTGGTCCAGATTGCCGGAGCGCGCGTAGTACCCCGGCGCGGCCTCCGGATCGTGCACGACATGCAGAATGATGAGCGGGACACCAAGGCCGTCTGCCGTCGTAGCGGCCCAAAGGAGTGCCGCCTTCGAACACGCCGAGAAATCGACTGCCACAAGAATCGACCGCGAATCGGGCATCCCGAGAGGATACCCCCGGTGGTTTCGGTTGCCCAGCGTGCGGTCCGAGCGCGTCCTACCAGTTGATCTCGATCGCGCCGCTCTTGTCCGTGATCTCGATTTCGCGCCGGATCGTCGCGCCCCGGTCCGGGGTCGCTTCGATCACATGCCGGCCGGTTCCGAGAATCGGCGCGTAGCGAAACGGAGCGGGCAATTGGATTTCGAAGGCGAGAGCACCACTCGGATCGAGCATACGGACGGCGATGCTTTTCGTGCCTGCGGGCGGATGGAGGTTCAGGCTGCGCCAGGTGCCGGGCACGAGGGTCAGTTTCACGCGTTGCGTCTGGTCCGCCACGACCTTCACGTCGTGCAACCGCTGTGCGAAGTCGGGTCGCTTCACCTTGATGCGGTAGGTGCCCGGCGCCAGCGGTCCGGGGTCGAACTCGCCTCCGCTCATCATGAAATAGCCCACTTCGCGATCCTTCCCGGACGCGCGGTGGAGCAGATACACGCCCTGACCAGTCGGCAGGTTCGTGACGATACGCAGTCGGCCCGCGGGACCGCCGCGCAGCGTACCCAACTCCACGGTCTTGTTCGCGCGCAGCACCGTGTCGTATCTGGTGATCGGCGCCTGTCCGGGGACGCGAATCGTGAGGTCGTAGCGCCCCGGAACGAACGGACCGAGTTTGAACTCGCGATCGACCGGCCACACCTCGGATCCATCGCCGTCCGTACGCTTCAGCCCGAGCTTGGCACTTTGCGCACCGTCGATCCGGCCCCGCAGCCACGCCGTACCGCGGCGCTCCGTCGGGATCTTGAACTCCATCTCTTCCACGCCGGGCGTGACGCCCTTCACGACGACGTTGGGAAAGCTCATGCCCTTTTCGAAGAGCCGGACTTCGCACGGGCTCTTGACGCCACGGACGACGAAGCTGCCGTCCGCCTGCGTGGCCCCGAGGTCACCGGCGCCGTTGACCTGCACGGTCCAGCGGGCCAGCGGCTTGCCCTCGTGGTCCACGACCCGGCCGCGCAGCGTGGTCCCGGCGGTGAGGGCGATATCGACGTGCGACGCCTCCGTCGTTGCCTTGGCCTTGCCCGATTCGTGTGACGCCTCGATCACGTGTTCGCCTCGTCCGAGATGTTCGAAACGGAAACGGCCGTCGGCGTCGGTTATTGCCGACTGCTCCGCGAATCGCAGCTTCGACGTCAGCCGGATGTACGCGCCGGCGGCGGCCCTGCCATCGGCGTGCGTGACGCGTCCTTCCAGAACCCGGCCCTGGTCGAGCCGCAGCGTCACGCCCGTCGTCGTCCCGACCTGGACCGCGATTCGCTCCGCTCTCGGCGCAAGCCCCGAGGCGATGGCCGAGACCGTGACGTCACCGATGTCGATGCCGTCGATTGAGAAACGCCCGTCCGAGCCGGTCCGGGCCAGGAATGCCGGCGGATCGCGCAGGACCATGTTCCCGGCCGCATCGTGTATGACCCCGCGGTTCCGACCCGGATGCGCAATCGCGACCAGCGCGTCCGGGACCGGTCCGTCCGGTCCGACGACCGTCCCCGCGACCGAACCGCCACGGCCCGAAACGACGAGCTCCACGCTCGTTTCGTGGCCATCCTTGCCGGTGACATACGCCCTCCCCGACGAGCCGAGCGGACCCGCGCGCGCGGAGACCATGCCGGTGCGCGCCACATGCTTCAGGACGAACGAGCCGTCGGTGTTCGCGCGCAGGACCGGAACCGCGAGCCAGAACACGTTGAACGGCGACCAGTGGATCCACGCGCGCGGCACGGCCCGACCGTTCTGATCGACGACCTTGCCGCGAATGGTCAGACCCTGAGACAGCTGCACGACGGCGATGTTTTCGCGGCCCGCTTCGACCCGCGCCTTGACTGCCCGGTGCCGGGCGCGGAGTTGGTACTCACCCGGCGGCAGCGTGAGCGCCGTGCCGGAGCGGACAAAGGTACGCGGCTCGATCGTGATGATCGCGTGGGGGATCTCCTCGTTCGTGCCCTTGAGGACCGCGCGCACGCGCAAGGTGCCGGTGGTCGCGGTGGAGGTGGCTGCTTGCGGCGGGGCTTTCGGCTTGTCCGGCTCCGCCGGTGATGTCATCTTTGCGCCGACGCGGTTCGCGCTCTGCGGTGCGCGTGCCTCGGAAACATCGCCGTCCTTGACTGTTGTCCTCCAGATCACCGTCGTCACCGATAGCAGGGCGATCAGGACTGCGGCGAGAGCGAGTTTCTTTTTCACGAGGAGCCCTCCCAGAACGGCGCGGCGGACTGCGTCGAGACCGCGTGTGGGTGTCAGTAGGAACAGCGCGCCGACGAGCAGGCTCGCCGGGAGCAGGCGTCGCAGCATCGCGCGGCCGCGGTGCAGGTGGGTGCGAACGATCGGTGCCGACCGGCCGAGTGCGTCGGCGATTTCGGCCGGCTTGAGGCCGTAGCGCAGGTGCAGGACGAGCGTTTCGCGGTACGGATCTTCGAGTTGGTTCAGGGCGCGATCGACTTCGGCGTCGAGTTCGCGATCCGCGGCGGCCTCGTCCGGAGCGCGTTCGCCGCGTGCGGGCAGTCGTCCGGGGTCGGGTTGGCGCGCTCTCTCGCGCGAGCGCATCTTCGCCTTGTTCGCGAGGATGCCGGTGAGCCACCGAAACACGGGCCGTTCGCCGTCGTAGTTCCGTGCGCTCTCGATGGCCGCCAGGAACGTCGCCTGCACGAGGTCTTCGGCGTCGGCGGGGTCGCCCGCGAGATGCAGGGCGACGCGGAGCAGGCCGGGCGCGGTCGCGTCGAAGACCCGCGCCAGCGCATCCGGCTGGCGCGTGCGGGCGAATCGAAGGAAGTCCTGTTCCAGCGTCACTACCCCATGTTTGCGCGAACCCGCCGAACGTTGCAGCGTTATCTGGTCGGCAACGTGGTTTGGTTGGCCCTCTCCCTCTCTGTGGCGGTTCGAGCGACGAGGATCCAACCACCACGAAACGACCGGCTTCCCCGGGGGCTGGACAAAATCGCGTTCGGCATGCAACGCTGGGCCCATGCGCGGGCACCAAGTCGGGCGAACGATGAGTGAGAGCTCCAAGAATCCGCGCGATCCCGATTCGCTGCTCGAGCACCGGGCGTTCGTCGAAATGTTGGCGCGGCAATTGGTGTACGACCCGGGCGCGCGTGACGATGTGGTCCAGGACACGATGCTGGCCGCCTTGCGCAACCCGCCCCGCGCGGATCGCTGGCGTGCGTGGCTGCGTCGCGTCGTGCGCAACCTGGCGTACCGCACCCGGCGCGATCAGGCCCGGCGGTACCGCCGCGAGTCGCACGCGGCGCGCCCGGACATCGACCCCGGGCCGGGGCCCGCGGAGCGCCTGACGTGGCACAAGGAAGTGGTCGATGCGCTGCTTGGCCTCGACGAGCCGTATCGCGAAACGCTGCTGCTGCGCTTTTACGAGGACTGCTCCCCGAAACAGATCGCGGGGCGGCTCGGCCTGCCCGGCGGCACGGTGCGCGCGCGTCTCAAGCGCGGCCTCGACCAACTGCGCGCCCGCCTCGACGCCGACCATGACCGCCGCACCTGGATGCTCGCCCTGGCTCCACTCGCGTTCCCCCAAAACCCGCCGCCGCTCGTTTCGACGGGCGCGGCACTCACGAAGGGAGCGATCGCGATGGAAGCAAAACGCAGGGTTTTTGTGGGCGTCATGCTGATCGTGGCGCTGGCGACCACCGTAGGCGTCGTGTCCCGCTTCACCGGGGAGCGAGAGGGCGGACAGGAACGGACGGCGATGTCTCGCGAGCCCGCGCCGGCGCCGGTCGATACGCACGCTGAGATGGCCGAGTCATCCGCGCCGAAGGCCAAACCCGGACGCGAAGTACGCGTGCGCGCTACGGACTGGTCGAACCAGCCGATTGCCGGTGCGCGGATCGAGGTTGTGAAAGAACTCCTGTCTGAGTTGCAGATGGGAACGGTCATCGCCATCCGGACGGACCGGTGGCGTGACTTTCATCGTCCCGCCGATGTGCTCGAAGTCGCGAGGACGAACCGCGCCGGTGCTGCCACGGTGCACGGTTCTCCCGAGTACTCGCTGCGAGTCTCGGCGAACGGATTCGGCACCGCCGTACGCACGCTTCCACACTTGAAAGAGCTTGTGGTGCGCCTCTCCCGCGGCTTCGCGCTGCGCGGCCGGATTGTGGACGAGCAAGGGGCGCCGGTTGCCGGGGCCACCGTCTTGGCGTCGTCCGGCGTCGGTGCGCCGTTCGGGCATGTGCGACCGCTGCGCGCCATCACCGATGCGACGGGCCACTACGAATTCGCGGCCCTGGAGCGCGGACTGCAGACCCTGTGGGCGGCGCGTCCCGGCGCGATCGCGCACCGCATCGTGACCCTGCGATTTCCGGACGTTGCCACGTTCGACTTCGTGCTCGAGTCCGGAGCCGTGCTGACCGGGCGGGTAACCGACAGGGAAACGGAACGTGGGTTGGCGGGGGCCGTGGTCGATGTCTGGACACGGGCGGATCCCGTTGTGCAGCGAGGGCGTGCGGTTACCGACAAGGACGGGCGCTATCGTATTGAATCGTTTTCGCGCGGTTGGGTTGCCCAATGGAGGGTCACCTGCGGAGGATACGTTCACGGGAAGCGCGTTCAGGAGTCCGTTAAGTCGCCCGTTCGTCTCGACCCCCAAAGCGACGCGGTCCTCGACTTCGCCCTCTTCCCCGAAGGGGTGCTCGAAGGCGTCGTCCGCGGACCGGACGGACCGCTCGCCGGCGCGGTCGTGCATACCTGGAACCGTCATGTGGTTGTTCGCCGGGCGACCGCGGACGGAAAGGGACGCTATCGCCTCGACCGACTTCCGGCGGGCCAGCATCTCGTCACGGTTTCGGCCGAGGGACATCGGCGCAACGTGGAACTCGGCAATCCCTGGCAAGTCTTGTCCAAGGGCGGGCCGATGGTCATCGACATCGTCGCGGGCGGCAAACACAAAAGGGACTTTGAGCTGAAACAGGCCGATCCGACGAAGGGTCCACCGAAGCCGAAATCGGAAGTCGTCGAGCCCATGGTGCGGGGCGTTGTCGCCGGTGCGGTTCGCGACACGGTTGTGCTGTGCGCCATGCCCGTCTCCGGAGGGCCGAACAACGGGTGGGCCACTCGGCAAAGACTTCAACGTTGGCGCAATGCGATCCGGTTTCCGGTCGGCGAGGACGGGCGCTTCGAGTTCGCCTGGCCGAGCCGGGGATGCCCGCGTGTCGAGCTACGCGCCGTGGGACCGGGTCGGGCTTCGGGTGCGATCGTCGCGCTGGACCGGGGCGCGCATGGCGGTGTCGAGTTGCGTTTCGAAGCAGGCCTCACACTGCGCGGTGTGGCGTCGCCTGGAACGCGGATTTCAGTCGCCCGGCCCCTGACCGAAATGGACCGTTACCACGTCGGACTGCAAGGCGGTCCCGACCCGGTCGTGGCGATCATTGCCGATGCGGAGGGCGCGTTCGTTGTCGGGCCGCTGGGTGTCGGTAAGTGGGAAGTCGAGGCGCGGCGTCCGGGCCATTCTCCGGCGCGCGCGCTGGTTACGCTTCCGCAGGCACAGCCGATTCACCTGGCGCCGCAGCCGTTGACGGCGATTCAAGGCACCGTCGTCTGGCCCGACGGGACCCCGGTCGTGGACGCCGGCGTGTCCACGCGCCGCGTCGATAAGAACGGGCGGATTCGGATGGACGACCCGATGATCGAGCATGAGGTTCGAACCGACGCGTCCGGGCAGTTTTTGGTACGCGATCGTCGGCCCGGACGCCATCGGGTGTCGGTGCGCGGCGGCGACCGGGCCAACCTGATCCAACGCAGCCTCTTGGCGGAAGCGGGAGCGACAAAACTGCGGATCGTCGTGGAGCGCGGACTCTCGATCGAAGGACGGATTGTGGATCAGACCGGAAAGGGTGTCGAGGGCACGATTATCAGCGCTCAGGCCGGGAGTGCCATCTCGGCCGCCGATGGTGGGTTCCGCATCATGGGTCTGGGCGCCGGCGGGCACCGGTTGCGGATTTCGAAGGGAGCGAAAGTGGCGGTGCGCCGAAAGGTGGCCGCTGGGACGCGCGGCCTGGTCATCGTGTTCGATCCCGCCCAGGACTTCGGCAAGATCGCCGGCGTTTTGCTCGACGACGCCGGTAGGCCGATGGCCGGGCGCGATCTCTCGGCAGGAGGGCCGTCTTTCGAAAGCCGAAGGTCCGCCAAGACCGGGCCGGACGGCAAGTTCGTGCTTGCGGATCTTTCCCGCGGCCGGCACACGGTGACGCTGCGGCGGGGCGGCTCGGATCCCGCGCTACAGTTTCGCAAGGTGCTCGGCGAGTTCGAGACCGGTACGCGAAACGTTGTCTTGCACGCGCAACCCGGTGAAACGTTGGCCGGAAGGATCGTGGACGAACGCGGCGGACCGGTCGTAGGCGCGTACGTGATGGCGGATCGCGTGTGGCTCAAAGTCGGAGACGACGGTCGCTTCCTGTTGCGCGGCTTC
The DNA here is from genome assembly GCA_021776735.1 of Planctomycetota bacterium. Classification (GTDB taxonomy): domain Bacteria; phylum Planctomycetota; class PLA2; order PLA2; family PLA2; genus JAJFFH01. The sequence continues at coordinate 58,443 of JAJFFH010000047.1, forward strand.
GATCCCGGGGAGGCGCTTACGGTCAAGGCGTGGCAGTTCGGCTGGATCAAGGTGGAATTGAAGGTGCTTGCCGGAACCGAGGATCTGAGAATCGTTCTGCAGCCCGGTGTGCGCACCACGGGCATCGTCCGCGGCGCGAAGGAGAAGACCATCTTGCGCTTTTATTGGCTCGGGGGCGAGGCTCCGCGTGCCTCGACGAGCGTGGGCAACGGCGGCCGGTTCGAGGTCGGCGAGCTGCGTCCGGGACGCCACCGGGTCGTGGTCCGGCGCGGTGGGAAGGACACGCAGATCGGCGTGATTGAAGCCGGCGCGCCCGACATCACGCTATCCTTGCCGGAGTGATCCGGTTCGCCGACTTCTCCCGCATCGTCTTTTTCACCGGGGCCGGGCTGTCGGTGGAGTCGGGCATTCCGACGTACCGCGGCAAGGGCGGCCTCTGGGAGGAGTACGACTACGAAAGCTGCGCGTGCCAGCGGGCGTTCGATGCCGATCCGGAGAGGGTCTGGGCGTTTCACGACGTGCGCCGCGGATTCGTCGCGAACTGCGAGCCCAACGAGGGGCACCGAATCATCGCCCATGTTGTGCAGGCATCGCCGTCCGTTCACTCCGTCAAGGTCATCACCCAAAACATCGACGGGCTCCATCAGCGGGCCGGGAGTTCCGGTGTCGTGGAACTGCACGGAAGCCTGTGGCGGGTGCGCTGCGATCTGTGCGGTCGGTGCAAGGAGAATCTGGAAGCGCCGATCGGGGACCGTCGCTGCGCGTGTGGGGCCTGGCGTCGGCCCGACATTGTCTGGTTCGAGGACCTGCTCGATCCGGCGGTGCTCCAAGAGGCGGCGGACGCGATTGCCGCGTGTGATCTCCTGGTGAGCGTGGGGACCTCGGGGGCCGTGTCGCCGGCGGCCGACCTGCCCCGGATTGCGGTGGCGCGCGGGGCGATGTGCGTCGAGATCAACCCCGAGGAAACCCCGGTCTCGGGGCTGTATCAGCACCACCTGCGCGGGCCCGCGACGAAGATGCTGCGGGAACTCTCGGCTTCCTGACCCGCATTATCACGGCCCCGTGGGCATCGGACCGATGCGTGCAGGCGGGAGCGACGGAGGACGAAGGCGGCTTGGAGGAGCCGTCTAGGGGGAGGGGCGAAGGGATCGGCGGTATGGACCGGCCAGAACCCGCGGCGTGGATAATGCGGGCCAATCGCGGTCTTGCTATCCTGCGCGCATGGGCGATCCCAAGGCGAGCGGCATCGGCGGTGAACAGCGGCACCGGGCGTTCTTGCGAGCGCTGCTGGACGATGTCAACGCGCTTGAGCTGATGCTCGAAAAGGGCATGATCGAGACCGGTATCCGGCGGCTCGGGGCGGAGCAGGAGATCTTTCTCGTCGATCGCGCGGGGCAGGCGGCACCGGTGGGACCGCAGATCCTCGAGGGGCTCGACGACCCGGCGTTTACGACCGAGCTGGCCAAGTTCAATCTCGAGGCGAACCTTCCGCCGTGGGAATTCGGCGGCGACGTGCTCTCCCGGCTCGAGAACCATCTCAACGAACTGCTCAAGGTCGCGAGCGAGAAGGCGGCCGAGTTCGGAGCAGACGTTTTCATCACCGGTATCCTGCCGACGCTGCGGCTCTCGGATCTCACGCTTGACAACATGACGCCGGTGCCGCGGTACCGGGCGCTCAACGACGCGATCGTCAAGATGCGCGGCGGCGATTTCGAGGTCCGGATCAAGGGCATCGACGAGTTCTACGCGGTTCACGACAACGTGATGCTGGAGTCGTGCAACACGAGCTTTCAGCTTCACTTCCAGGTCGCCCCCGACGAGTTCGCGGCGCTGTACAACCTGGCGCAGGCGGTCACCGCGCCCGTGCTCGCCGCCGCCGTCAACTCGCCGATCCTCGCGGAGCACCGGCTCTGGCACGAGACCCGAGTCGCGCTGTTCCAGCATTCGATCGACAGCCGCGGGACCACGCAGCTGGCCCGGGGCCAGCGCCCGCGGGTCCATTTCGGCGAACGGTGGGTCGAGAGTTCGATCCTTGAGGTCTTCCGCGAAGACATCGCGCGCTATCGTGTCGTGCTCGCGGCGGAGCCCGAGGAGGATCCGATCGCCAAGGTCATGCGCGGCGAGGCGCCGAAGCTTCAGGCGCTGTGCCACCACAACGGGACCGTTTACCGCTGGAACCGCCCGTGTTACGGGGTTCACGACGGCGTCGCGCACATCCGGATCGAGAACCGCGTGCTGCCGGCAGGCCCGACGGTGATCGACGAGGTCGCGAATGCCGCGTTCTACTTCGGGCTCCTGTCCGCGCTCGCGAAGCAGTACCCCGACGTGACGAAGGTCATGGCGTTCGACGACGCCAAGGCGAACTTCGTCGCCGCCGCGCGTCACGGCCTCCGCGCGCAGCTCACTTGGTTCGGCGGCAAGGCGCACGCCGCCGCCGACCTGATTCTCGAGCAGCTCCTCCCCGCCGCGCGGCAGGGACTCTCGAGCCAGGGGGTTCGCACCGAGGACATCGATCGCTATCTCGGCGTGATCGAGGAACGGGTGCGGTGCGGCCAGACCGCTTCGCAGTGGGCGCTCGACTCACTGGGCGCGATGGGGATTCGCGGCACACGACACCAGCGATGCCGCGCACTCACGGCAGGAGCGTTGGCGCGCCAAAAGGAAGGCCGGCCCGTACACGAGTGGTCGCTCGCCCAGATTTCGGACGCGGCCGACTGGCGCCACAGCTACCGGACGGTCGGCCAGTTCATGACCAGCGACCTGTTCACCGTCCAGCCGGACGACCTCGTCGATCTGGCCGCGAATCTCATGGACTGGGAGCATATTCGCCATGTGCCCGTCGAGGACGGGGAGGGCAATCTCATCGGCCTCGTCTCGCACCGCTCGCTCGTGCGCCTGCTCGCCCGTGGCGCCGCGGGCCAGCGGCAGGGATCGGTCGCTGTGCGCGACATCATGAAGCCGAATCCGGTGACGGTTTCGCCGGAGACGCCGACCCTCGACGCGATCGAGACCATGCGCCGGCATGCCGTCGGCTGCCTGCCGGTCGTGCAGGGTGCGAAGCTGGTCGGGATCCTCACCGAGCGCGACCTGATCGATGTGGCGGCGAGCCTCCTCGACGAGCAGTTGCGCGAGTACCGCGGCGCGTGAGTTCCGAGTTTTCTCGGGTGCTGGGCCAGCGTGCGCGTGGCTCCGGACCGACGGTTTTCGTCACCACGATGCTGCACGGCAACGAACCAGCCGGCGCTCGCGCGTTCCAGCGCGTGTTCGGTGACATCGAGCGCAACGAGACTGCGGTGCACGGCGAGATCGTCGGCGTGGCGGGAAATCTCGCCGCACACGACGCCGGCCGCCGCTTTTTTCAAGACGACCTGAACCGCATCTGGACTCCTGAACGGGTAAGCGCGTTGAGGGCGCAAGATCCGGCGCACGACGCGGCGGAGGAGATCGAGCAGCGCGCCATCCTCGCGGAGCTGGATGCGGCGCTGGGCCGCGCGCGCGGCCCGTTCATCGTGCTCGACCTGCACACCACGTCCGGCGAGAGCCCGCCCTTTGCGCTGATGAGCGATGTGCTGCGCAACCGCCCCTACGCGTTCGCGCTGCCCGTGCCCGTGATCCTGGGCCTCGAGGAAACGGTGGATGGAACGCTGCTCGAGTATGTCACGGAACTCGGTCATTGTGCCGTTGTGGTCGAGTCGGGCCGGCACGACGATCCGGCTTCGTTGGATCGCCACGTTGCGGTGATCTGGCTCCTGCTCGAACGCGCCGGCATTGTCGCGAGCGACGACCTGCCCGATGTCGCCGGATGGCGTCCGAGCCTGGCGGACGCGGCGCGCGGCCTGCCGCGGGTTGTGGAAGTGGTGCAGCACCACAAAATCAAGCCCGGTGAGAACTTCGTGATGGTGCGCACCGACTTCGTCGGATTTCAGAGTGTGCGCCGCGGCGAAGTTCTCGGCCGCGACCAGTTCCATGAGCACAAGGCGAAGCACGACGGCTTGCTGTTGATGCCGCGCTACCAACCGGAGGGCGACGACGGGTTTTTCGTCGTGCGCCGCGTCCACCGCTTCTGGTTGTGGCTGTCGCGCCGTGTGCGCAGGCGCGGATCCTGGCTGCGTTTCTTGCCGGGTGTCTCCCGTCACCCGACCCTCGCGCGCACGTTCGTCGTTCGGCCGCCGGCGCGCTGGTTCGTCCTCCAGATGTTTCACCTGTTCGGCTATCGCAAGCGCCGCCGCGAAGGCGACGTCTGGACGTTCACGAAGAGGAAGGAGAGGCTGTGAACAAGTCCCATCGCAGGGCCCGAGGACAAGCTAGGACAAGCTAGGCAAGGAACGCCGGCGAGTCGTATCTGGAGATACGTCGAGGAAGGCGCGACGCAGCCCCGCTCCGACATCGTCAGATGTTGGGCAGGCAAGCACTCCTATGAGTCGGGTCGGGCGCCGAAGGCACCCGACATCGCGCAGCCGCAGCCGGCCGCAGCCAGAGGGGACTTACTTACAGCCTCTGGTAGCGCGGCGGTGTTGCAGCGCGCACCAGACAGAAAGCATCGCCACCATGAGTCCGAGTGCTCGCGATGCATCGACCTCGCCGGTGCGGCCGAAATGCCAGGCGCACGCGCCCATCACGAACACGGCGGCGAGCAGCGTAACGAGCACGGGCAAGTACGTCGCGAGCCAACCCGCGGCGAGCAGTCCCAGGCCCGCGGCGACCAAGACGACGCGCGCCTCCGCGAAGTAGCTCCAGTCGGGCGGAGTCACGTCGAGAAACACGGCGCCCAGGCACGACAGCCCGAGGACAACGAGTGTGGCCTGCGCGGCCAAGAGCCAGAGGGTGAACGGGGTCGGGGGCCGGGTTTCTTTGGGGAGCAAGGGGCGCGGGGGATCCGGCTCAAGTTGGGCCGCGCCAGCCGGGGAGGAGCGCGCCGAGGACGACCGCGGGGTTGGACGGGACTTGCGGCGGGGGGCGGGGACCTCTACGGCGGCGCCGCAGGAGGGGCATGGAATCTGAGCCCCGGCGAGGTTGGGGTTGAGGCGAAGCTTTGCTTCGCAGGCCGCGCAGCGGACCTCCAACGTTTGTAAAGTCCCGTCAGATAACGACTTACGAGGACTACTTGCGCGCCTGGCGTCGTCGCTTGATGCGGACACGGCGCCGGTTGTTGGTCGGTTTGCTGGTGCCGCCGGTCTTCTTGCGCCTGCTCATGGCTCTACCTTCCCCCGGAATCGGGGATGCGTCAACCGATCGCGCCCCCGATTCCGGATTTTGCCCCCCTGCCCCCGCACCCCCTGTCCCCCAACTCGCAGGGAATCCTGAACCCATCCTTCAGATTCGGACGGTCTAATGGGTAGGGACATGACATCTGTGGCGCATAGCAGCGACGACGGATCCCTCCTGGCCGCGTACCGGGCGGGACAGGCCTCGGCGTTCGAGGCCTTGGTTCGTCGTCACTACCCCGGAATGCTGCGCATTGCCGAACGGCGGTGCGGGCTCGGGGCCACGGCTGACGACGCGGTGCAGCAGGCGCTGATTCGGGCGCACCGGTATCTGCGCGGAACCACCCAAATCGACAACGTCGCCGCGTGGCTGCGGCGCGTGGTGCATAACTGCGCGACCGACCTGTTGAATTCCGAGCGGCGCCAGCGCGTCGGGTACGAGTTGTCGATCGATCTGCCGGCGCCCGCGGACTCGCCGCTCGAGCGCCAGGAGCTCAAGGCAATCGTGGCCGAGGCGATCGGCCAGCTTCCCGATGTCTACCGCCGTCCGCTGACGATGCGCTACCTGTACGGCATCGAGGCGCGCGAGATCGCGGCGCGACTGAACGAAAACATCCATTCGGTCAAGTCGCGCCTGGCGCGCGGTCGAAGGGAACTTCGCCGGCGGCTGGAGCCGGTGCTGCGGCGAGCGGGGTATGTGTAGGGGTTCATGCGATGACCGGGCCTGAACCGTTGGATTCCGCGTCGTTCGATCCGCGCGATCTGCTCGAGGAGTACGTCGATGGACTCTTGTCCGACGACGATCGCGCACGGGTCGCGGCGGCACTCGCGGCGGACTCCGCGCTGCGGGCCGAGTTCGAGTCCGTGAAGCGCTTTAGCGGTCTCGTTGCCGAGCTTCCCGCCGATCCTTCCGAGGAGGCCGCAGTTAACCGCATCATGTCGCTGGCGCGCGAGGATGCGCGGCGCCGCGGCCGGCTGCTGCGGATCGTGGCGGGTGTGGCAGCAGCCGCAGCGCTCGTGATGCTGGGGGTCTGGCTGGGACGGCGCGAGGTGGAGCCTCTGCCGCGCAACGAACTTGCGGATGTCGTCGCCGACAACGCCCGCGAATTCGGCCGGCGTCTCGGCACAATCACGCGCACGCGTCGCGAGGGACGCGTTCCGCGTCTGGGAACGGGGGATCTCGAAGTCCCGCCGGCAGCCGCGATGGGGATCGTGTTCGAGGAGGCGCTCGGCGTTCTTGGCGCGCGTCCGCCGATCGACAAGCGTTCGCTCGTTCGCACTGTTGTGCGCGAGCACTACCAGCACACGATTCGGCTGGCACCCGATCTCGCGGGCGAGTCCCGGCGGGCGGAGGCGTCGCTGCACCTGTTCCGTCGACTACAAGAGATCGCGGGCATCGAGGTGGCGGACGCCTGGTATGACGTGTTCCGGCCCGGCCTCGCGCACCTTGAGACCGTTCGGCGCTTGCGGGCGGGGACGATGGCCATGGTGCTGCGCGAGACTGCACCCGAGCATGCCGAAGAGTATGTGCAACGCTACGAGCGCGCCCTGGCCCGGCTCCAAGGCCGCTATGGTCAGCCGCGCCTGGCCGCCGTGCTGCAGCAGCTCGCCCCGCGCGACCGCCGCGAGGTCTGGACCGACGCGGCCGACGAGGGCGTCCCGCGCGACACCGTCCTGGCTATCCGCGCCTCGATGTATCAGGCCGCCGTCGCAGCCGGCGTCGATCGCCTGTACATTGATTTCTGAAGTGATTTCTGAGGTGATTTCTGAGGTACAGGCGGCCTCTCCTCGAACGAGAATCCGCACCGCGGATTTTCGTTAGTATGCAGCATGCAGTATCGACGCCTCGGCTCCAGCGGCTGCAAGGTCAGCGTTATCGGACTCGGCACATGGCTTACGTTCGGGACGCGGCTCCAGGACCGGGCGGCCTCCACGCTCGTGAAGCGAGCGTTCGATCTCGGCGTGAACCTCATCGACACGGCTGACGCCTACGATCTTGGCGGTGCGGAGGAACAGCTCGGCGCCGTGCTGCGCGATTTTTCGCGCAAGGACTTCGTGCTCGCGACCAAGGTCTACTTCCCGACCGGCGACGGGCCGAACGACCAGGGCCTCTCGCGCAAGCACATCGACGAGTCAATCCACGCGTCGCTCCAGCGGCTGCAGACGAACTACGTCGATCTGTACCAGTGCCACCGCTACGACGAGGAGACGCCGCTCGAGGAAACCGTGCGCGCGATGGGCGACCTCATCCGGCAGGGCAAGGTGCTGTACTGGGGCGTGAGTATGTGGAGCGCCGACCAGATCGAGGCGGCCATCCACACGGCGGCCGCGCTCGGCGTGCCCGCGCCGGTGACGAACCAGCCCTGCTACAACCTGCTCACGCGGCAGATCGAGACCGACATCATCCCCGCGTGCGAACGCCACGGCCTCGGCACGATTCCGTTCTCGCCGCTCGCGCAGGGAGTCCTCACGGGCAAGTACATCGACGGTGACGCGCCGCAGGACTCGCGCCTGGCCGACGACCGTCGCAACCGATTCATGGGCCGCTACATGGACGAGGCGTCCCAAGCTCGCGTCAAGAGATTCGCGGCCCTCGCGAACGCCACCGGCACAACCTGCGCCCGACTCGCCCTCGCCTGGCTGCTCACGCGCCCGACGGTATCGAGCGTCATCATCGGCGCCACAAAGATCGTCCAGATCGACGACAACGCAAAGGCTGCAAGCCTGGAACTGGACGACGACCTGCTAGCGGAGCTGAACGCGACGTTTCCGGTATCGCCCGCGGAATAGGCTCACTCCCTCGCACCAACAGCAAACGGACGGCGATGCACGTGCGAGCGAACGCGCGGATGCCGAAAGTCGGGACAACCGTTGCGCGGTTGAGGATGAAGTTGGGCGGACGATGAAGAAGTGCCACAGAGGTCACAGAGGCCACCGAGAAAGAGAGATTGAGACGCGTGGCCTGGTCATCAACTTCGGCAGTCCGCGATCGGTGGATGGCATGCAGCGGGTCTCTCTGTGATCTCGGGGTCCCTCTGTGGCTGAAACCAGTTGGCGGCCGCGGCCCGCCCAACAAGGCCGATGCCGAACTCGCTCCTCGATTCCCGTTCAGGTTCACGAACGACGTTCACGTACTGCTTGGCGCTGAACGGGCGCGCGACCGCGGCGTGTTCGCCGGGTTACCGTGAACGAGAGGCATGAGGGCTACCACGAAGGACACGACGGCCGGATGAGGACGAGGAGAATGAAAGCCAGAGGAGAACGAGCTGATCCGTCGCGTAGGATCAGCTCGTTCTCAGGCTCGCTCCCGCTCCCGACTCCGCCTCCAAACCCGGAATCAATGGCCGCCCACGGCGCGGACTAGCGAAAATCCGCAGAGCGGGTTTTCGAGTCAGCCCTTCTTCTTCGCCGTCTTCTTCGCCTTCGCGTAGAGCTGGGCCACCTGTTTTCCGTAACCGTTGTAGAGCAACGTTGGGCGCCGCTTCGTGTTGTCCAGTTCTTTCGTGATCATCCACTCTCTCGCTTGCGACCAGCGCGGGTGGGGAACCTTCGGATTCACGTTCGAGTAGAAGCCGTACTCGTTCGGGGCCAGGTCGTTCCAGAACGTGGGCGGCTGCTTCTCCACGAACTCAATGCTCACGATTGATTTCGCGGACTTGTAGCCGTACTTCCACGGCGCGATCACGCGCAGCGGAGCACCGTTTTGTTTCGGGCCCTGCTTGCCGTACATGCCGGTGCCGAGCAGCGCGAGTTCGTTGGTCGCCTCGTCGAGGCGCAGGCCCTCGTAGTACGGGAACACGGCCTTGTACGGCCCGTTCTGCTGGCCCGGTGCCTGGTCCGGACGCAGGAACGAAACGAACCGGACGTACTTCATCTTCGCCAGCGGCTCGGCCCACTTGATGAACGCAGCCATGGGGATACCGAGCCACGGCACCGCCATCGCCCAGGTCTCGACACAGCGAAAGCGGTAGAGCCGTTCTTCGTGCGGGAACCGCTTGAGAAGTTTGTCGAGGTCGTGGTTGCCCTTTTGCTTGCAGCCCTTGAGCTGCACGGTCCACGGATCGGTGGTGAGTTTTTGGGCCAGCGGCCATACGCCCCTCTTGTCCAGGCTGAATTCGTAGAAGTTGTTGAACGACGTGGCGATGTTGGCGTCGGTCAGCGGCCGGTCGAGCTCGTACTTCTTGTTGCGCTTGTACGGCCACGGATACTTCGGCGCGTTGGCGAGCGGCTTGCCGGGCTCCGCGCAACCGATCGACGGCAGCAGGAGACTGCCCGCGACAGCGCCGAGGCCCCCGCGAAGAAGGGTACGCCGTCGGACGAAGACGTTCTGTGCCGTGGCTTGAGAATCCCGAAGATCGTCCCAGGCGGGTCTGGTCTTGATGAGCATTCCTGTTCTCGTCTCTCTCGTTTCGGGCTTACTGCCCGGGTGGGCTTATCGCTTGGGGCGCAGCAGCTTGGCTCGCCGCAGCGCACGCGTCTTTTTTTCACCGGATGTCACTTGTGCCAGAGCCTCGTAGAGTTCCGCGTGGTCCGGACGCGCCCGGATGGCGTCTTCGAGTGCTGTGACAACGTCCGCACGCGCGGGCTCGTGTCCCACCAGTGCCAACGCCGCCGTGCGCCGCAGCACGTGGTTCTCGCTCTTGAGAAACGAAACCAACGCTTCCGGATGACGCCGGGCAACGCCCGGTACCGCGGCACGCTGCACCAGCGGATGCTGATCTTGAAGCTGCGGGCGCAGATCCACGTTGCTGTGCTCAAGTACGCGCGCCGCCCCGGCGCGATACACCGGATTCGGATTCTTCAGGTACGGAATCAGCAGCGCAGGCCAGCCCGGTTGCTTCAGACGCGCCGCGCCGAACGCATCCGCCAGAGCGACACGGTGGTTGCGCTCGTCCGACCCCGGATACCACTTCTTGAGGAACGGCGTTTCCCAGTCCGGGAACTCCACCATGTGGCAATTGCGGCACGCGTTCGGCGTACCCCACTGGCGCGTCGTCGCCGCGGACGGAATCGAGATCGTGTGATCGTAGACGCGGCCGTGCCCGCCCTCGATCAGGAGCCGCGGCATGTGGCAGGCGACGCAGCTACGTCCGGCGCTGTCGGGCTTGTGGTGCGAGTGCTCCTTTACGTCCTCGTGGCACTGCGTGCACATCTTGTTGTCGCCCACCGCCCGGTGTGTGTCGCCAGGCCGTCCGGAGCCGTGCGGGTCGTGGCACTTGCTGCAGGAAATCGGCCCGCAGCGCGTCGTCATGTTGGGCAACAGGTTGTGGATCAACTCGGACGCGCGCCCGTCCGGGTAAAGGTGCTTGGCGTCGTCGAGTCCGGCGAGGTCATAGAAGAAGAACAGGTTGTCACCGGGTCGGAAACCGGGCTTGACCATCGTCCCTTCGGCGTGGCATTGGCCGCAGACCTGGTTCGACCGCGTGATCGACAGCTTCGCGGGGTTGACGATCGGGTCCGGTTGGTTGGAGTCCGCTCCAGCCGACGGGAAGCGCCAGTAGTTCACGTGCGCGCCGCCGGCGTCGTGGCAAAGCTCGCAAGAGATCGCGCGTTCGGTCCAAGTCGTGTCGTACGTGCCCGTGTCCGCGTCGTACCCGATCGAATAGTTCGTGATGTGGCAGCGCCCGCAGCGGCTGTTGAAGTTGCGGTGTGCGCCGTACCACGCATACGGCCCGTCCACCTCCGGCCGAAACTCCGGCGGCGCCCCGAAGATGAAATCGGTGTAGTCGAACCACTTTTTCTTGGGCACCTCCAAAAACACCGGCAGCACCTGGATGCGTCCGCCGGGAAACGAGGTCGTAAACATCTGCGCGCGTCGCACCCCGATCGTCATCTCGACGGGAAACGTCTGGCGCTCGCCGCCGGGACCCTCGCAGGTCATCTGCGGGCCCGGACCCATCACATGCTCGACATCGCGCGCCCAAAAGACATCGCCGTCAAACGGCTTCGCCGCCTGCTCGGGACCGCCCAGCGTGAGCGCGTGCGCGGTCTTTTTCCAGCGCGCATGAATGTCGGGGTGGCACTCCGCGCAGGTCGTGGATCCGGTCCATTCCGGAGCACGTTCCGGAGCATCTTTCGAAGTGTCTCGGGGGGTGGGGGCGGGGAGGGGGGGGGCGGTCCGCACGCCGTTCTTGGGAGTATCGCCGTCCGTTCCCAACCACACCCAGGTCAGAACAAGCCCCAAAAAAAAGAGAAGAAAAGCAAGACCACGCACGACTTGGGATTCTACTCGCCGGGTTTCATTCGCTTCGTGTATCCGATTAGGCGTCCCCGCTCGTTAGGTTGGTGCGATGCGCGCCACAGCTCTTGCCCTGCTACTCGCCGGCCTGCTCCTGGGCCTGACGGGTTGCCTCGATCGTGTCGAAACGATTACGGTTCGAAAGGACGGGTCGTTGCACATTCGGCACGGCTTCGACGCGTCCGGCGGCGACCTGGACAACGGCGCGGCGCGCAAGCCGGATTCAAAGCCGTGGACTGCTCGCCGCCGCACCTACAAAAACGACAACGGCGACGTGCACCACGTGCTCGATGCGGAGGCGGTTTTTGCGTCGGCGGCGGACGTGCCGGATGACTTTGGCGATCCGACCGGGCGCGGACTGCGGTTTTCGACAAAGCTGACCGTGATGAAGGCAGGCGAGGCCACGCGCTACCGGTTCGAGCGGCGCTATCTCGCCCGCAAGTGGGCGGACAACGAGTTCTACATCGACCATGGGTTTCCAGAAGAGCTGCGCAACGTCGTTCGGAACGGCGACGGGCTCGACGAATTGTCCAAGGACCAGCGCAAGGAGCTCGTCGCCGGCCTGATCCGTGCCGAGATCATGCAAAAGCAGGACTGGGCGATGCGCGCCGCGGGGATGGACGTGGAAGATCGGCTTGCGCTGCGGGCCGAGGTCGCCGCGTACTACGCGCGGGCGGTGCGTCGCGAACGTGTGCTCGCTGCCCTGGACGGCGACGAGGACTTCGACGATCTTACCGAGAAGATTCACGTCGGCTTGCGCGCCGCCCTGGCCCGCAAGGCGCACGACCGTCGCGGTGAAACCTACGCAGCGAAGATGCTCGCTCGCTTCGACAAGGAGCGCCACGACTTCGATGTCACGCACGACTTGGGCGACGAGACGTTCGTGATCCGCCTGAAGCTTCCCGGACGAATCGTCGCGCACAACGCAAACCGGATCGAAGACGGCCGGCTTGTTTGGGAGCTGCACGGCAAGGAGATGCGCGATCGCGACAACGTCTTGCTGGCGGTGTCGGAGCGCGGGGGCAAGCGATGAGTTTTCGCGCGCTGGTGGCACAACACCAGACCCGCACGTTTCGCGCCGCGTTTCGCATTCTCGCGAACCGCGACGAGGCGCTCGATGTCACGCAGGAGGCGTTCTTGGCCCTGCACCAGAACGCCGCCGCCGTTCCGGGCGACGCCGTGGCGCCGTGGCTCGTTCGCGTCGCCACAAACCGTTCGCTCGACCGCGTCCGGCGGCGCAAACGGCTCGCGACAACCGAGCTGCGAGATATCACGGCGCCGGACCGCGCGTCGGACGCCGCGGAAAGAAACGAGAACAAGGAGCGCGTGCTCGCTGCCTTGGCAAAGTTGCCCGAGCGCCAGCGTCAAGTGCTCGCCATGCGCGTGATGGAGCAGATGACGTTCGTGGAGCTGAGCTGCGCGCTCGACATCAGCGAGGGCGCGGCCAAGGTCCACTTTCGCCGCGGCCTCAAGGCCCTGCGCGACCTACTGGAGGACCAGCGATGAATGAATTGTCGGACATGCTCCCGCTCTATCTCACCGGCGATCTTTCTCCCGACGAAGAAGACCGGGTCGAGGCCGCGCTGGCCCGTTCTCCGGAACTGCGCCGCGAACTCGTCGCCCTCGGCGAAACACTGGCGGAATTGCAGCGTGCAGGAACGGACGGCGATGTCTCTGAATCCACCGCGCTGGACGGCTTTTTCGACGATCAAATCGCCCCGCAACTCGGCCCAGCACGGGCTGCAGGCACCCGGTTCGGAAGCGCCTGGTTGCGGCGCGCCGCGGCGTTCGTGCTGGCGTTCGGCGCCGGCGTACTGTTCGCCCGATCCGATTCGACGGAAGCGCCAGAGCCGGTCGGGGCTCGCGACGAACAGACATCGCCGTCCGTTCCTGCAGGCGCGACATCCGGACGCACCTCGTTCGCGCAGGCACTCGAAATCCTGCGACATACCCGCTAGCCGGAAGGGATCTCCGGCGTCAGCGGGCAAGTCTCACCACATCCGATGGGTCTCAGCCGGGTCCGCCCCCGAGTTCATCGCTTAGCGGCTCCGCCGCCAAGCGACAAGACTCCCCGCCCGCGAGGCTCTCAACGGCGTCAGCCGTTGAAGCCAAAAGACACAACTTATCGCGGCAGGGTCTTCAACGCCTTTTCGGCGAGTTCCGCGGCCTTGGTGCCGGGGTATTTTTTCACGATGCGCTTGTAGAGTTTGGCGACCGGCTTCAGCTTCTTGGCCTTCCCGCCCGCGTCGAGTTGCTTTTGGCGCGCCTTGGCGAGCGCCTTGAACGCCTTGAGCTCGTTTCCGACCGCCTTGTCCGCCTTCAGTTCCTTTTGCTTGGCGGCGGCCCAGGTGGCCTGCTCCATGCCGTCGAACACCTTGGTCATCCCCGCGAGATCGTTCATGACCTGCGCGTAGTTCTTGTCCTTGATGTCGCCCTCGGCCATCTTCTGGTGCCACTGGGCGGCGGCCTCGCAGTGCTCGCGCAAGAACTTCGCGTCGGTCGCGACGCCGCGATCATCATGCTCGGTCAGGCGCGCCACGCCCGTCCACGCCTTGCCGTACTTGCCCTTGTTGTAGAGCTTGACCTGGCCCTTGAGCGACTTGTGCAGCTCGCGGCCGAGTGCGGGATCATAGACCTGGTCGAGATACTTCTCGATCTGCGCGCCGCTGAAGCTGTGCGCGTCGCCGACGATCTTGCCGCGCGCGTCCACGAGATAGGCGTGCGGAATGCCGCCGCCGCCGTACACCTTGAGCATCGAGCGCGACGTGTCCGACCCGATCCAATACTTCGCACCCTTGTCGTTGAGCATGATCGACTCGAGCTTGCTGATCGGCTCGGCCGAAATCGCGAGGATGCGCAGCCCCTTGTCGAAGTACTTGGCCTGGAGATTGTTCAGGTCACCGACCTGACGCATGCAAGGTCCTCACGTCGTCGCGAAGAACTTGATAATGTAAACCTTGCCGCGCAGCACCGCCGCCGACGGCTGGAACCGCTTGGCGGTGTTGAGCCAGGTGTCGGCTGTGAGCAACGGGACGGACTGACCGTCGAACTTGTTCCACTCCGCCTGCGCGGGCAAAGCCAGCAGACCGGCAGCCAAGAGAGATAGGGCGAATTTGTTCATGGTTTCACCCCATTCTACGCGTTAGGGCGCCCGTTTTTGGTTGTGAATCGGACGGCAGCGAACGGACGGCGATGTTTGCGAAAGCCCGCCCCGAGGCGGCTTTTTCGCAGCGGATCGGACGATCCCCGATGTCCGCTGTCACCGCCGGCCCGTCACGGTGTTTGCGGGCGGCTGGTCGCTCCGCGGCTTTCCTATCGCCCCGCCGCGTTCGAGTTATCCGAGCCCGACCCCGCTGCCGTCGCGCGGGGCCGAAGGCGGCGAAGCCGCCCCCCGGCCCGAACTATCGAGAATCCGCGTAGCGGAGTTTCGTAGCGGACATCGCCGTCCGTTCGCTACAGGTCCAGTCCTTCCGCTTCATCCGCATGGTCCATGATGAAGTGAAACCTCGCGGACGGATCCTTGCCCATCAGCTCCGTAAAGATTCGGTCTGCGGCCAGGGGTTCCTTGATGTCCACGCGGAGCAGCCTGCGGGTCTTCGGGTTCAGGGTGGTTTCCCACAGGGTCTTGGGCATCATTTCGCCGAGGCCCTTGAAGCGCGTGATCTCCGGTTTGGCGCGGCCCTTGTGTTCCTTCAGGATGCGGTCGCGGTCGTCGTCGTCCTTGGCCCAGTGCGTTTCTTTGCCGAGGTTGACGCGGTACAGCGGCGGCTGGGCGATGTAGACCTTGCCCGCCTGCATCAGGGGGCGCAGGTGGCGAAAGAAAAACGTGAGCAGCAGGGTCGTGATGTGGTGGCCGTCCGAGTCCGCGTCCGCGAGCAGGACGATGCGCTGGTAGCGCACCCCGGACGGGTCGAACGTCTTGCCGATGCCGCAGCCGAGTGCGGTTACGAGATCGGCCAGCTCCTTGTTCTTGAGTACCTTCGTCGCGGCGAGCGTTTCGGTGTTCAGAATCTTGCCGCGCAGCGGAAGGATCGCCTGCGTGCGTCGATCGCGGCCCTGCTTGGCGGTGCCGCCCGCCGAGTCGCCCTCGACGATGAACAGTTCGCTGTTGTCGGCCTCGGGCTGCGTGCAGTCGGCGAGCTTGCCCGGCAGCGTTGTGCGGCCTTTTGTCGCCGTGCGGCGCGTGACCTGGATGGCGGCGGCGCGGGACGCCTCGCGCGCGCGGGCGGCCATGATTGCGCGCGTCACAATCGCTTCGGCAGCGCTGCGGTTTTCGTTGAGCCATTTTTCGAGCGCGGGCCGCAACGCGCCGTCGATCTTGCTTTGCAAGTCCTGGTTGTTGAGCCGGTCCTTGGTCTGGCCCTGGAACTGCGGGTCGGGAATAAACAGCGACAGGACGGCGACGAGGCCCTCGCGCAGGTCGTCGGTCTGCAGCGACACGCCCTTCGGCGCGAGTCCGTGCACCTCGATGTAGTTGCGCATCGCCTTGGACAGGCCCGCGCGCATGCCGTTTTCGTGCGTGCCGCCCGAGCGCGTCGGGATGCCGTTGACGTACGACAAGAGCATCTCGTCGGTCGACTCGGTCCACTGCAGCACGACTTCGATGCGTTCGGTGCCTTCGCGCCGCAGCGTGTACGGCGGATCGTGGATGACCCCGGCGTTCCTCTTGGCGACGAGCTGCGTGAGGTAGTCCTCGATGCCCCGCTTGTGCAAAAAGGTGTCTTTTTGGCGGTTGACCCGGTCGTCGAACACGACGGTTAGGCCGCGGTGCAAAAAACTCGCCGTCTCGCACCGCTCGCGCAGCATCTTCGGGTCGAAACGGATGCGCGGAAAGATCTGCGGATCGGGCTCGAAGCGGATGGTCGTGCCCGTCCCCCGCGCCCCCCCGAGTTTTTTCAGTTTGCTGGTCGCCTTGCCCCGCGCAAACGTCATCTCGAAACGCGAGCCGTCGCGCTTGATCGTCGCCACGAGTTTTTTGGACAGTGCGTTGACCACGCTCGCGCCGACGCCGTGCAGGCCGCCCGCGGTCTTGTACGCGCCGTCGTCGAACTTGCCGCCGGCGTGCAGCGTCGTGAGGATCACCTCGAGCGCCGGCTTTTTTGACTTCTTGTGCTTGTCGACCGGGATGCCGCGGCCGTCGTCGATGACCGTGATCGACTCGCCGTCCTTGTGCAGGATCATCTCGACCTCGGTCGCGAAGCCGTTCATCGCCTCGTCGATCGCGTTGTCGAAGACCTCCCACGCGAGGTGGTGGAGTCCGGCGCTACCGACGCCGCCGATGTACATGCCCGGGCGCTTGCGGACCGGCGCGAGGCCCTCGAGGACGGTGATGTCTTTGGCGGTGTAGCGGCTCACAGTTCCGGTACCTCGACTTCACGCTCCTGCACGGACGTGAAGTAGCCGTTCTTCTGAATTTCGCGGCCCCTGCCGCCGCGGCCCGTGACTTCGTACTTCCCGGTCGAGATGTTTTTTTCCGCGCCGCGGTTGGTTTCGACGACGAGGAGGTCGCGGTCGCCCCGGCTGGCGATGAGGCCGAGCAGCCGGTCGTCGGCGGCAAGCTTGATCAGCAGCACGCCCTTGCCCGGGCCGGACAGGAAATTGACCGCGTCGCACGCGCAAAGCATCGCGCGGCACTTCTGCGACGCCGCGATGATCGTCTCGTGGCCGGTCACGCGCAGCACCGACATGACCTCGGCGGCTTTCTTGGGGCGCGCGAAGCGGCGGCCGTTACGCGTGCTGGGCTCGAGAAACGGCTCGAACGAAAAGCGCAAGCTGTAGCCGTCCGTTGTTGCCGCGAACGCGTGCATGGCCGGCACCTCGCCTTCGGCGGCCGTGATCTGGCCGATGCGGCGCTTGTCCAGCGAGAACGCCGCGACCAGACGCTCGCCGTCCTTGAACTTGAAGCGCTTCTGGATCGGCTCGCCGTAGCCGGTCGTTGCCGGGATGTCGGCGATGCGGGCGGTATAGGCCGTGCCGTAGTTCGAAAAAAAGACGATCGCCTCCCGTGTCGAACCAGGCTCGACCGCGAGCAAGGCATCGCCGTCCCGAAGCTTTGTCTTCTTCGGATCGCGCACCTCTTTTTGACGCTTGACCCAGCCATCGCGCGTGACGAGGACGACCGCGTCTTCGGCGACGATGAAGTCCTCGGCAGAGAACTGCGGCTCGTCTTCGGCCGCCTCGATGATCGTTCGCCGCTGCCAGCGCGGGTCTTTCCTGTACTCGTCGCGCACCTCGCGTAGTTCGGCGCCGACGATGTCCCAGCGCGCCTGCTCGCCTTCCTCGGTGAGCAGCTCCTCGATTTCCCCGGCGCGCGTGTTCTTCTTGTCGAGCTCCTCGCGGATGACGTTGATTTCGAGGCGTGCCAGGCGGTACAGCTTCAATTCTAGAATCGCTTCGGTCTGCTCGGTGTCGAGCGGGAAGCGCTTCATGATCTTTTGGGCGGCGTCTTTCTTGCCGTCCGAAGCGCGGATGATTTTCAGGATTTCGTCGAGCGCGTCGAACACCGCGACGAAGCCCTCGAGGATGTGCAGGCGGCGGCGCAGGCCCTCGAGTTCGTTTTCCAGGCGCCGCGACACGACCTCCATGCGGAACTGCAGGAAGTGGTGGAGGATCGTCTTCAGGTCACAGCGTTCCGGACGGCCGACTTCGGGGTTCGCCGTCGGCAGGAGACAGGTCAGGTTGACGTGGAAGCTCGTCTGCAGCGGCGTGTGCTTGTAGAGGTACGCCAGAACCTTGGTGACATCGGCGTCACGCTTGAGCAGCAACTCGATGCGCACGTCTTCGGTGGACAGGTCGCGCACATCGACCAGCGGCGGCAGCTTGCGCGCGTTCACGACGTCCGCGATCTTTTCCACGAGCATCGACTTGTTGACGGCGTACGGCACGCTCGTGATCACGACGACCTGGCCCGCACGGGTTTTCTTGGCGACTTCGTGCGTCGCGCGCAGGCGCACGCCGCCCTGGCCCGTCCGGTAGATCTCGACGAGCTCCTCCGTGGTGTTCAGGATGCGGGCGCCGGTGGGGAAGTCCGGTCCCGCGATGAAGTTGCACAGCGTCTTGACCCGCATCTCGCGGTTTTTCAGGAGCTTGAGCAGCGCCGTGCATACCTCGACCGGGTTGTGCGGAGGAATGTTGGTCGCCATGCCGACGGCGATGCCGGTCGAGCCGTTGATCAACAGGTTGGGCTGGCGCGCGGGCAGAACGATCGGCTCGGACTTGGAGCCGTCGTAGTTCGGGCGAAAGTCCACCGTGCCGTGCCCGATCTCGGCGAGCAGACGGTCGGCCGCGGGCGCGAGCCGGCACTCGGTGTAGCGCATCGCGGCCGCCGGATCGCCGTCGAGCGAACCGAAGTTTCCGGACCCGTCCACGAGCGGCATCCGCAGCGAAAACGGCTGCGCCATCCGCACGAGCGCGTCGTAGATCGCCATGTCGCCGTGGGGGTGATAGGAGCCCATGACGTCGCCGACGACCTTCGCGCACTTTCTGTGCCTTTGGTCCGAGCGCATGCCGGCCTGGCCCATCGTGTACAGAATCCGCCGCTGAACAGGCTTGAGGCCGTCGCGGACATCGGGCAGCGCCCGGCTCGTGATCACGCTCAGGGCATAGTGGAGGTAGCGCTCGCGAGCCGCCTCATGCAGCGAAACGACGCTGTTTTCGTCGGAATCCAGGCGATCAAAAAGCGACGGCTGATCGGGTGTATTTCCTTTGCGGGCCACGACTTGGGATCGTATCCGGTCTCGCCGACCTGTCTCGATTCAAGACGTGACCCCTTGCCTTTCACGCCGAGATTGTGCCCAATGGCGTTGTTGCTACAGACAGTCAGAGGGCTTTTCCTAGGGGTGTTGTGCGCCTGCGCAACGCGCCCCGCGACACCGCTTCCGGGCGCCGAACCGCCGGTCGCCGCGCGACCGGCCTCGGTCTTCGTCGCGGGCGGCCGGGATCTGCCGGCCGGCACACGCATCGTGCGCTGGGACGAGCCCGGCGGCTACAGTGCGTACCGGAGTGCCTACGGTCGTGGTGAAGAGCCCGGAAAAAAGCAAACGGACGGCGATGTCTTCGGCACGCGGCCCGGCGACCCGCAGTCCATTGGGGATTTGCGCGAGGTCGTTCATCAGGTTGTGGTGCACTACGACGTGTGCGGCACCTCGTGCCGCTGCTTCGATGTCTTGAAGCGGCGCAAGCTCTCGTGCCATTTTCTGCTCGACGCGGACGGCACGATCTACCAGACACTCGATCTGAAAGAGCGCGCGTGGCACGCCGGATTCGCGAATGACCACTCCATCGGAATCGAGATCGCGCAGATCGGCGCGTACCGGGATCCGTCGCGGCTGCGCGGCTGGTACGGCGACGACGGCGCGCTCGCGTTTCCCAAGAGCGTGCCGCTGGGGAACTTGCGTCCCGCGGGACTAAAGACCGCGCGCCCGGGACTGATTCGCGGTCCGATTCACGGCGCGGCGTTCCATCAGCGAGACTTCACACCGCAGCAGTACGACGCGCTGGTCCGGCTTTTGGCCGGGCTCGTGCGTGCCCTGCCGCGCATCCGGCCCGATGCACCGCGCGGTGCGGACGGCCGCGTCTTGACGACTGTTCTCGGAACGCCGAAGGAGGCCCGCGCCTTCGCCGGCATTGTGGGGCACTACCACCTGACGAGGGGAAAGATCGACCCCGGCCCCGCGTTCGATTGGGAGCGCGTGCTGGACTCGGTCCGGGCCCGCCTGGAGGATTTTTGATGAAAGCACTACTACTAGCTCTTTTCGTGCCCATCCTGGCTGGCTGCGGCAGCGGCGACGGCGTTTTCGGCGTCGCGGGTCAGGGGATCGGCGCCGTCGAGTTCCGGATCGTTTCGCCTGCGGAAAACGGGGTCGTCAACGAGACCCGACCGCTGATCGAGTGGACCGTGGCGGAGGGCGCGTCGGAGTACCAGATCTTCGTCTACACGGACGCCAACCTGCAAAACCTCCTGGACTTTCAGCGCACGACCGAACTGTCGGCGCGCGTGGGCCCGGATCTTCCCGACGGTTTCAACGTGTTTGTCGAGATCAAGGCGGTCCTCCCGTTCGGGCAGTTCCGGACCACGGGCGTGATTCAGTTCCGAATCCAGCTCGTACCGTGATCCGTGGGGGTTCTCGACCACCTTCTCGAAGCGAACCGGGCGTGGGCCGAGCGCACCGTGCGCGAGCGGCCCGGGTTCTTCGACCAGCTCGCCACCGGCCAGCACCCGAAGTACCTCTGGATCGGCTGCGCGGACAGCCGCGTGCCGGCGTCGCGGATCATCGGCCTTGGGCCCGGCGAACTCTTCGAGCACCGCAACATCGCCAACCAGATGATCCACAGCGACCTGAGTGCCCTGTCGGTGCTCGAATACGCGGTCAAGGTGCTCCACGTCGAGCACGTCATCGTGTGCGGGCACCACGGCTGCGGCGGTGTCGCCGCGGCGATGGCGGACGAGCCGGTGGGGATCGTCGATAACTGGCTGCGCCACATCCGCGACGTGCAGCGCAAGTACGACGTGCACGAACTCGATCCGCTGTGCGAACTGAACGTCATCGAGCAGGTGAGCAACGTCGGCCGCACAACCATCGTCGAGCAGGCGTGGCGCGACGGCCGTTCGCTGACGCTGCACGGCTGGGTCTACGACCTGAAGACGGGTCGAATCAAGGATCTCGGCGCGTCCGTCGATCGCCGTGATCGCCTTGAGGCAATCATCGAGGCGGCAGCGACAAGAATCGGCGCTTGACCTTCCACTCCGCGCGCTCGGTGGTATCGGGGCGGATCGTGAACTCTTTTTCCTGGCCCTGGTAGACGAGCGTGTGCTTTCCCGCTTCGAAGCGAAGCTTGTACTCGCCGCGTCCCACCACCTTGGGTGACAGGTACTGACGAGCCGCTGATCCGTCTCCTCGGTCGAGCTTCCACATGAGTTGGGCGTCCTCGATCGGCCGGCCGGCGGCGTCCCGGAGCAGGACCACGAGCGTCCCGAACACCTGCCGGCCGATCGTGAAGTCGACTTCGAGCGGCTCGTGCGCCCTCACTTCGATCCGGCGCTTGGGCTGCTGGTATCCCCAATAACTCGCGCGCGCGCCCAACGTGTACTTCCCCGGTTGCAGGCCGAGGATCTCGTACCGGCCATCGGGTCCGCTCGTAGCTGAGCTGGTCCAGCCCTTGCGCGATGCCCAGATGCCCGCTTCGTGCGCCCGCCAAGGCTTGCCGCCCGGACGCGTCACCTTGCCGAACACGCGCGTGGGGAGCAGGGGCAGGTCGAGGCGGCCGCGCGTTTCAACGAGTTCGAACCCGGCAATCACCCCAAGCCGCCCCGGGCGTTGCACGGTGACGTCGTAGGTTCCGGGAGCGAGTCCGGTCAGCGAAAACGCTCCGTCCTCGTCGAGTCGAGCCGTCGTTTTTTGCCGCCCCTGGGTAAGAGTCAGCCATGCACCGCCGAATCTCTCGATGCGTCCGAACCGAAGGGAGTCCGGGACGAGCACGATGTCGGTGTTTTGGGGCGCGCGGTGCCACAGTGTGCGCGAAACCCCGCCGCCCTCGATCACGTACTGGCCGGACAACCCGGGGAGCCAGATCAGTTCACCGTTCCGGTCGGAACGCTCTTCGAGCACGACCTTGTTCTTGAACTTCACCGTCACCAGGGTTCCCGGCGGCGCCACGATCCGAACGCGTCCGGCGATCTTCAGCGTCACCGCGTAGTACGTGCGCCATGCGTGCTCGCGTTCCGGCGACAAGACGACCCGGACCCTCTTGTCTGTGGCATGACCTTTCGCCCCGACGCGCAGCTGATACGTCCCCGGCTCCATCCCCGGAAAGAAAAACCACGGCGGCTTGTCGATCTGTACCTTCCGCGACACCTCGACGCCCGCGGCCGTTTTGCCCGTCAGCTCGACGTACGCGTCCTTAGGGATGTCGGTTCCCTGCGGCTCGACCCGGACATGGCCCACGATCCGATCAGCAGCCACCTCGGGCGTTGGATGAAACCGCTTCACGACCCGCGGCGGCTCCGACGCATCACTCGCTCCGGTGGGCGGGGTCTCGCGAGACTCGGGCGTTATGTCGCTATCGGCAGCGCGCCGCGGCGCGTCCGCTCGCGTCGCCGCCGTTCGGCGCGTCGGTGCATCGCGAGTCGTTGCCTGCCAGCCAATAACCCCGGCGGTCCCCGCGACCAACAGCGTAAGGACGGCGATGATTTTTGCGGTCTTGCTCACGAGCGCTCCTCCTCCGGCGAGCGGCAACAAGATGGCTCGCCACCGCGGCTCACGTTCGTCCAGCCGGGCGCGAAGCAGCGTGCGCGCGCGCCGCAGCCGCGTTTCCACCGTGCGCGCGGAAACATCGCCGTCCTTGGCTACCTCGGCCGCGGCCTTGCCGTGGAAGTAGAAGTCCACGACCGTAGTGCGGTACGGCTCGGCCAGCGACAGCACGGCCTCGACAAGCCGGCGCTGCGTTTCGAGCTGAACGACGGTGTCGGCGGTCGCTCGCACGGCTTCGGGGCGCGCGGCGCGCTGTTCGCGGTTGCCGACGCGTGCTTCGCGGCGGCGATCCTTGAGTGCGAGCCGACGGGCGACCGCGGCCAGCCACGGCTTGAGGCGTCCGCGTGGGGGCCGTTGCACCGCCGCGAGCATCGTCTCCTGAACGACGTCGTCCGCGCGGTCCGGCGTCAGGAGCGCACAGGCGATGGCCCGCACAAAGCCGGCGTGCGCCAAGAGCTCCCGGGCATCGAGTTGCTTGCTCACCTCAAGGACTTCCCGCCGATCCCCGCACCCCTTCAGTTTTCTTCCTCGCGGCCCACGGGATAGATGCGCCAGCGGCGGTCGAAGTAGGGCGACTGCTCGTAGAGCCAGCGCAGACGCGCGCGGGGGTCTTTGCGAAACGCCTCGTCCTTCAGCTTCTCGTCGTACCGGGCTTTGAGCTTCTTGTTTTTCAGCATGAGGCGCGCCAGCGGCACCATCGCGTAGTTCTCGACGTATTCGGTGCGCTGCAGGACTTCGAGAAAAAAGCCCCACTGAAAGAGCGAGTCGGGCGCGGAGGGCTCGAGCAGCGCGACGGCGAGATCCCCGAGCGGTTGGTCGGTCGAGATGCGCACGCTGTCGGCGGGATAGACCTGAGTGCGCCACACGTCGCGAAACTTCGCTTTCACGCGCACGCGGCCTTCGAACGGGGTCTTGGCCAGCTCCGGCTCGATCACGCGGCTAAGCCGCACGCGCACGGTGCGCGCCTTGTGGATTCGCTCCATCTTGATGCCGTGCAGGTTGAGCCGGCTGATCACCCTGTGCCACGCGGGCGGGATCCAGTACGCCTTCGGGCGCCTTACTTCGAGGGCGACGACATCGGACACGATCAGCGGGATGCGCAGTGTCACGGGTTTGCCGGTCCAGACAACCTGCTTGCCGCCGATCACGGGCGCGTCGATGAGCTTTTGCTCGATGCCGAGGAACGTGACCTCGGGTGCATCGCCGTCCGTGCGCTTTTTCCATGAGAGGGGCACCGGATCCGGGCGACGGGCACGATCCTTGTCCGCGGCTGCGCGCAATTCCAACCCGCTCTCCCCCAGAAGCTTGAGAGTCGAAGCGAGCAGCACATACGTGCCGAGCACGCGCTGGCGAAACGGCTTGAGCGAGTGATTCTCGACCAGCACCGCCGGCGTGTGGCGCAGATCGCCGTAGCCGTGGGAGTAGCGCGGGCCGAACGTAGGCGCCGCGTTGCCCTTGTTCATGTCGGCCGCATCGACGGCGAAGACCAGGGGGCCGGGGACGTGGCCGTTTTGCTTGAGCGCGCCGGTGAGCGCGGGGTCGAGGTTGGCCTTGAGCCAGGTCGAGCTGGCCGGCGACCACGCGTGCCCGCCGTTAAAGCCCCAGGTGATGTCGTATTGGTAGTCGGCGCCGTCGGTGACGTGCAGATCGTAGTACAGATCCGGGCGCCACTCGTTGAGCACCGCGACGGCCGCGCGCACGCCCGCGGTGTCGATCTTGCTGTAGTCGCGGTTCAGGTTGAGGTTGCGGCTGTTCGTGCGCCAGCCCATCTGCACCGGCCCGCGCTGGTTGACGCGGGAGAACGGTCCGAACCGTTCGTGGCCATCGACCGACAGGATCGGAATGAACAGGAACGCCGCCTTCTCCAGCAGCGCGGCGCGCGTCCCGCGCACGGTCATGTCGCGCAGCAGCATCATGCCCGCGTCCTTGCCATCGACTTCGCCCGAATGGATCGCCGCCTGCGCGAACAGGACCGGCTTGCCGGTGGCCCGCAGCGCGTCCGGCGTAAACGCCTTGTCCGCGCTGGCGATGACCAGCCAGATCGTGCGCCCCTCGTCGCTCTTGCCGAGCGAGACCATCTGGACGTGCTCAGACCGGTCCGCCAGACGCCGCAGCCACGCGACGGTCTCGCGGTAACGCGGCGTGGTCTTGAGTCCTCTTTTTTCAAACGGCGTGGCCCACTCGTGGTCCGCGGGCACAACAAGCGAGAGGCTCTTGCCGTTCCACGCCGGCACGGGCGGCAGAATCTCGTTCGGATCGGGCGCGTCGGACTCCGGACCGGCGAGCGCCCAGCCCGCAAGCAAGCCGAGACAGCCAAGGACGGCGATGCTTTTTCGCATCGCGCCACGGTAGCGGTTTTGGGCGCGATGCGCGACGGGGCGTAGGGGCGCCGGGGTGGAGCGGGGGGGCGTCGGGGAGAGCGGGGTGTGCACGAAAAAGGCGGGCCCGCAACGGACCCGCCATGGTGCCAGGAACTGGACTCGAACCAGTGTAGGGTTACCCCGCCAGATTTACAGTCTGGTGCGTTTGACCGCTCCGCCATCCTGGCGACTGCAAGGGCGTAGTAGTACCAACCGCGTTTCGAGCCGTCCAGCTTCGGGCCGACTATCGGGCGTCCGCGCCGGGGCCTTCGTTGAGAACCGGCAGATAGGCGCGCCACGGTCCGACCGCCTCGCGGTGACGGCCGGCCATCACGCGGGTGATCTGGCGGATGTGGCCGAGGTCGTGCACGACCCACGTCGCGAGGAGTTGGCCGAGGGTCACCGGGCCCAGGGCCGGGTGCGTGCCGCGTCGTTGCAGGTCGGACGGTTGCAGGTTCAGCGCGGTCAGGTCCGCGAGGTTGTTTTTTCGTGCCTGTTCGAACTCGTTCAGCACCTGCTTGAGCGAGAGTTCGGCAATGTTGCCCTCGTGGCCGCGGCGGTCGAACGGATCAAAGGGCGTCTCTTCACCGTCGTCGAGGATGCGCTGCACGCGCGCCATCCAGTCTGTCCGTTCGCCGAACAGCAGGTGACCGACGACATCGCGCGGGGAAAACGTCTCCGGACCTTCGTCGCACCGCAGCCACTGGGCGGACAGGTTGCCCAGCAGGGCGCGGAGTGTGCCGGGCGTGGCGGCGAGGATCTCTTGGGCTTGGCGCAGGTCGAAACTCACGCCTTTGAGTGTACGAGCTGAAGGTGTACGAAAAGCCCACCCCGGAGGTTCGAGCAACCCGTCCGGCTGTGCGGTTTCGGATTTCCTCCGGGGTGGTTGGTTGTTTTCGGTCTGTTTCTCGATCAGTGGATGGCGAGCAGCTCGTCCAGGGCCGGGGCTGTGAGACCGATCGGGTAGTCGCGCACGAAGTGATGCAGACGGGGAGGATCGGTCGGGTCGCCGATCAGGCCGATGCCGACAGCAGCAAGCGCGCGAGCGACGTCCGAGCGGCTCTTGTCCGCAAGAATCCTGACCAGCGGGCCGATCGCGCGGTGGTCGCCCACGCGACCGAGGGCACGCACCACGCGTGCCGTCTCCGCGTAGGACTTCGCCTTGTCCAGGTGTTCCAGCAAGATCGCGGTTGCGCGGCTATCGCGCAACAGGCCCAGCGCCGCGGCGGCGCGTTCACGCAGCTCGGGGTTGTTCGTATCCGTGAGTGCGGCATGGAGCAGGCCCGTCGTTTTCGGGTCCGCCTTGCCGATCAGTCCGAGAGCGAGACACGCGAAGCCGCGGACCATGGAATTGCTCCCTTTCTTGCGCGCGACGGCGTGCAACGCGTCGGCAGCGTCCTTGTCGCGGACCATGCCGCGTGCGAGCAGACAGACCGAGCGGGTCTCGGCGTTCTTTGCCCGGCGCGCGAATACCGCGAGTTCGGCCACGATCTCGTTGCGGATCTCGCCCGGAACACGATCGCGCGCAACGGAACTCGCGAGGCCGAGCACGGCGAACCGCCGTTGGCTCGCGTTGCCACCCTTGGCGGTCTTGACCAGCAAATCGATGGCGTCGCTGGTGCCGAGGCGTCCGAGCGCGACGAGCGCGTGCCCGGTGACGAAGACGCCCTCCTTGCGGCGCACGATGCGCGTGAGCAGCTTGACGGCCTCGGTCTGTTGTTCTGTGCTCGCATGCGGCAAGAGGTTGCCGAGGGCGACGATCGCGGCCCGTTTGGTGACCCGCCCGAATCGCCGTCCGTTTGCTACCTGCAAGAGCAGCGGCGCTGCGGCAGGATCGCCCAGCTTGCCGAGTCCGTAGCATGCGAACGCCCGGATGGTGTCGTGCAGACCGCGTTTTGAGACCGCGTCTTCGAGCACCGCGCGCGCGCGGATGTCGCCGGTCAGTCCGATCGCAGCGGCGAGAGCGGCCTTCAGGACGGGCTTGCGATAGCTCTTGTCGAAGCGGGCGACCAGCGCCTCGGTCGACTTGACGTCAGCCGCGAGCCCGAGCGCGATCACGGCCCAGGCGCGTTCGCGTGCGGGCCGCTCGTCGTCGTCGAAGATGCGCAGGCAGTTCTTCGCGATGCGCGCGCGGTCCTCGTCATCGACCCGTGGCATGAGCCCGAACGCGAGTGCTACGCTCTCCCTGGTCAGGCGTCCGGCCTTCCAGCCGGGCCGCTTGAACGTGAGCGCCTCAAGGATGTCGAGCACCTCGAAGTCGCCGGTCTTGCCGAGGGCGAGGGCCACGCCGCCGCGCAGGTCGTCGGATCCGCGGCCACTGCGCAGCACGGCGCGCAGTGCCGGATACGCGAGGCGTTCCATTTCGCGCAGCGTCGGTCGCCGTCCGTCCTGGCGATTGAAACGGTCCGTTCTGGTGGCGAAGTGAAGCGGACTCGCCGTCACGACGCCAAGTTCACCGCCCGCGCGCCGATCCAGGAACTCGTGACGGTTCAAGAACCACCAGCGGCGCCACGGCGTGAGCGTTGTGGCGCGCCGCGAGGCGCCGGGACGCGGACCCGCGTTCGCGGTCGGTGTCGGGGCCCCGGGCGCGGTCGGCTGCGACGGTTCATGGCCGGGCTCCGGCGCTGGCGGGTTGGGCGGCGGGGGCGGGGGAGGCTCCTCATCCTGAGGAGTCGGCAGGCCTCCGCTTCATGGACCTCCGCGAATCGAGCCACCGTGTGCCCACGCGGGCGTGGCCCAAAGAGCCATCGCGAGAAGTCCCAGCGCATATTTCATGTCGATCTCCAGGCCGAAGGATAAGGGGAGGCGGGGGCCGCCCCCCAAAGAAGGTTCAGGAATCAAAGCTCACGGGATCAGAGAATGAACAGCAGTTCGTCAAGGTCGCTCACGGACGCGCGGTAGTTGTAGTTCTTGGACAGGCGGGCCAGCGCCGGGATGGGACGCGGATCGCCGATCAGGCCGAGGCCGACGGCGGCCATCGCGCGAGTCATGGTCGGCTGCGAGCGGTCTTCCAGGAGTCCGACGAGCGGCGCGATGGCGCGCTGGTCCCCGATTGTGCCGATGGCCGTAATGAGCTGGCCCTGGACCGCGAACGACTTCGCGCGGCGCAATTCGGTGATCAGCAGGTTGAGAACATCGCCGTCGTGCAACAGTCCCAGGCCCGTGGCTGCGTCCCGCCGCAGGTCCGTGTTCTTGCGCTCGCGCAGCGCGAGCAGCAGCGCGTCCCTCACGTCGCGCGTGCCCTTGCCGATCAGGCCGAGCGCGACGCAGCAGTAGCCGCGCAACGTGGCGTCCTTGCGGCTCGACACGATCGACGTCATGGTTTCGATCGCCGCCGTGTCCTTCACCAGCCCGCGGGCGAGCCAGAACGCGGCGCGCGTGTCGTTGTCCTTGATCTCTACGCTCAGCTTCGCGAGCTGGGCCACGATGGACGCGCGCAGATCGGCGTCGAGGGCCGCTCCGCGGTTTTCCTTCGCGGCGCGATCGCTGTAAAACACCGCGGTGCCGAGGCCGAGGGCCGCGAACGGCCGCTCCGCGTATCGACCCTTGTCGGCGGTCTGCAGCAGTCCGCGCAACGCTCTTTCGGTCCCGATGCGCGAGAGCGAGATGAGCGCGAAGTTTCGGGCCGTGGTGTCGCGGCCGCGCCGCGTGTAGCGCAGCAGCGCCCGGACCGTTTCCTGTTGGAGTTCCGTCGGAGCCGCGGCGCCGAGAGGACCCGCGGCGATCGCGCAGGAGCGCTTGACGAGCTTGCCGAACTTGCGCGCTTTCAAGACCGCGAGCACCGTGTCCAGCGCCTTGGGGTCACCGAGCTTGCCGAGCGCATACACGGCGAACGCGCGCACGCGGCCCGAGACGCGTTGTTTGCCGACGCGGCCCTTGAGCACGATGTGTTCGAGCGTCTCGCGCACGGACGGATCGCCGATGAGTCCCAGGCCCGCGAGGATGCCGGCCGGGAGGTTGTCGTCCTTGTATTTCCTGCCGAGGAGCTCGAGCAGCGGAGCCACGGCGTCGCGGTCGCGCTGAAGGCCCAGGCAGACGGCGGCCCACGAGCGTTCGCGCGTGCGCAGCGAGTCGTCCGCGATCGCCTTCAGACAGACGTCGCGCACGCTGCGCCGGTCGCCGTCGGCGAGGTTCGGCAGGAGGCCGAGCGCCAGCACGGCGGACTCGCGCGCCTGCAGGCCGAAGTCGAGACGTTGACCCGCGGTGTTGCGGAACCGGTTCCACAAGGCGTCGTGAAACATCGCCACGTGGCCGGCGTTGCCGACCTTGCCGAGTGCGACGAGCGCGCCGCCGTGGACGTCCTCGTGCTCGCTCTTGCGGTTGATCGTGCGCAGCAGCGCGGGGATGACCGCCTTGAGCACGGCGCGTCGCGTCGGCTGCATGATCGAGCGTCGGCTCCCGTCGGACTGTCCGAAGTAGATCGGACTCGCCCGCGTGAAGCCGCCGTTGTTCACGTGCGCCTTCAGGTTCAGGATGTCGTCGTTGTTGTAGCCCCACCAAAAACGCCACGAGTCGTAGGTGAGCTGCCGCGTCCCCGAGGGCCGGCCGTTGCCGGGTCCGCGCGGCGTGGGCGTGGGTATCGGCGCGCCGCCACCCGGCGTGTCGTGGCCGGAGTCCGGACCGTTGGGCGTCGGTCCCGGTCCCGGCGTGACCGGTCCGTCGGGATCGCCCGGGTCGCTCGGGGGCGGCGGGGGCGGCTCGGGATCGTTCGGGCCGCGAATCCCGGGCGGCACGCCACCGTTCGGGCCGCGGAACGACCCGCCGTGGGCATGCGCTCCAGCGGCCGCGACCGCCAAGGCAAGGAAGGGAACCAGGAAGTATCGGGACATGTCGTGCTCCTTACGGAGCGGGTTGCTCGCTGGTCCCAATGCGCACGGCGTGCCACGAGTCCATCCGAAACCGGAACGTGACAACGGCGCGCTCCAGCGTGTCCCGGGAGCTACATCCAGGGAGCGCACGCCAAGAAACGTGGCCGTTCGCGGTAACGCGGTTACGGAAGCGGAATCGGCACGGCGCCGTCGGGCTCCGTGGATCGGCCCTGCATCCACGCGGCCATGCCCGTCGCCAGCAGGGCTTCGAGGGCCGCGGAACAGGCGATGGCGAAATCGGAAGAAGGCGTACGGACGGCGATGTTTCCGAGCGCGCCGTCGGCGAGCGCATCGACGATCCGCCGGCGCCGCGCAATCGCGTCCTGGCCCGAGCCGGTCCAGCCGCCGGTGGGGAGGTCGAGCCGCCGCAGGACAGCGACGGTATCGACCTCGAAGAGACCGGCAAGTTCGGGAGCGCCACGGCGCCGCCGCAGAAGCGGCAGCGCGGCGTGCAGGCGAGCGAGCCGGCGCCGTTCCAGGCTTGAACTGGATTCGGCCTCGAAACGCAGCGGATGGCGCTGGCCGCGCGTGCGGCGTGACGCGAACCGGCGTCCTTCGGCGAGTAGCCGCTTGGCGGTCAGATCGATGCGATCGGCCTCGGCCACGTTCAGGAACGACAAGAACTCGGCCGGCAACGAACACGGTGCGGCCAGGGCGATGCGCGCGGCCGAGTCGAGCGGCGGCGGTGTGGGCGCCTCCTCCAGGCCTACGAGAACCTCGGAAGCATCGCCGTCCGTTTGCTCTACTTGTCCGATCCACCAAAGTGCGGGCGCGGCGGGCCGGTCGGGCGGGATCAAGGGGCACAGGCCAAGGAGCACGCCGGGAAGGTAAACGAGAAGCCGAGGATGCCGAAGCCTCCGGACGAATTCAAACGAAAAGAGCGCCCCCGGAAAACCGGGGACGCTCCTGTGTAGTCGTTGAACTTGCTGTTGACCTAGAGGATGAACAGCAGCTCGTCGAGGTCCGAGACGGACGCGCGGTAGTTGTAGTTCTTCGAAAGACGCGCGAGTCGCGGAATCCTGTTCAGGTCGCCGATCATGCCGAGGCCGACGGCGGCCAAGGCGCGGGTCTGCGCGGGCTGACCCTTGTCGTCCAGGAGGTCCACGAGCGGATCGATGGCGTTGTGATCGCCGACGGTGCCGATCGCGGTGATGAGCTGACCCTGAACCGCGAAGGACTTGGCCTTCTTGAGTTCGTCGATCAGGTGGCGCATGACATCCGCGTCGTGCAGCAGGCCGAGGCCCGTCGCAGCGTCACGGCGCAGGTCGACGCTCTTGCGCTCGCGGAGGGCGAGCTTCATCGCGTCCTTGACCGACTCGCTGGCGTCACCGATCAGTCCGAGTGCGACACACGCGAAGCCGCGCAGCGTCGGGTTTCCGGACTTCTTGGAAGCGATGCTCACGAGCTCATCGACTGCCGCTCGATCCTTGATCAGACCGCGTGCCAGCAGGAACGCCGCCTTGGTGTCGGGATCCTTGTTCTTCGCGCTCAGCTTGATCATCGCCTTGCGGATCGTGTCCATCATGTCGTCGGACATGCCTTCGCCCTTGCCAGCGGCCTTGTCACGCTCCTTGTAGAAGACGTGGGTGCCGAGACCGAGCGCTGCGAACGGACGCTGGCCGTACCGGCCCTTGTCCGCGATCTTCAGGAGCTGCGCGAGGGCCTTGTCGGTGCCGATCTGGCTCAGCGCGATGATGGCGAAGTTCTTGGCGCTGGGATCACTGCCCTTGCGGATGAACTTCATGAGCGTCCGGACAGCTTCTTCCCGCTGGTCCGTCGTGGCTTTCTTGGAGGAGGCGAGAACGCCGGCGGCGATCGCCGCGGAGCGCTTTACGACTCGACCGAACTTGCGCGAGTTCAGCACGTCCAGGACGGCGGTCAGCGCCTTGGGGCTGCCGATCTTCGTCAGGGCGTAGCCGATGAACGCGCGGACACGGTCGTTCTCGATCCGACGGCCGCTGAGGTTGCCCTCAACGAAACCCTCGGCGAGTGCCTCGACCGCGGACTCATCACCGATCAGGCCGAGACCCGCAAGCAGGCCGGCCGGGATGTTTTGGTTCTTGTACTTCTTGCCGAGGCGCTCGAGGAGCGGTCGGACCGACTCCTTGTCGCGCTGCAGGCCGAGGGAGACGGCGGCCCAGACGCGCTCGCGCGTCCGGATCTTGATGCGACCAGCCTTGGGGTAGTCGATGATCTCGAGGCAGATCTTGCGGATCGCGTCGAGACTCGCCTTGTCCTGGTTCGGGAGAAGGCCGAGGGCCAGCACCGCAGACTCACGCGCCTGCGAGCCGAACTCGATCTTGACGCCGCGCTGGTTGCGCCACTTGTCGAAGGTCGCCTTCTCGAAGATGTTGATGAAGCCCGAGTTGCCGATCTTGCCGAGTGCGACAAGGCAGCCACCGTGGATATCTTCATGGTCGCCCTTGCGCTCAAGCGAACGCAGCAGAGCGGGGATGATCGTCTTGGTGATCGCCCGCTCGGTCGGACGCTGGGCGTTCCGGCGGTTTTCCTTGTCCCGGCCGGATGCGAAGTGCAGCGGGGAGGACGAGGAGACACCCCTGGAGAGGATGTGATCCTTCAGGGAGATGATGTCGGGGTTGTTGTAGGTCCACCAGTAGCCCCAGTACTCGAAAGTACGGGTCTTCGTGGTCGCCTTCCGCTTCGGACCGGCGCTGGGCGTCGGCGCGGGCGGGGGCGGTGCTCCGCCGGGGGTGTCGTGACCGCCGTCGGGCGTGGTCGGGGTGGCCGGACCGGGGTCGCCGGGCGTCGTCGGACCACCCGGATCACCGGGGTCGGACGGCGGCGGCGGCGGCGGCTCGGGGTCGTTCGGCTCGCGCAGCCCGGGCGGAACGCCGCCGTTGGGACCACGGAACGAGCCACCGTGCGCATACAGCGGGGTCGTGAACAGGGCCACGAGCCCGAATGCGACGGCGAGCTGAAGAATCCTTCTCATGTCGGTAATGCCTCCGATGGTTTTTGCCAAGATGTCGAGCATAAAGCGAAGCCCATACCGGAAGGGCGACAATTGGCCAAAAGTCGGCGTTTCCTTCACGGTTATCGTAAGTCGTTTGTAGATAAAGACTTGAGTCGGTGTTTTGGACGCGATGCGGTCGGCGGTACGGAGCGTCACAGTTACGGAGCGGTAACGGGGGGCGGGGGCGTTACTTGTCGGTGGCCGGTAGCTCATGAACCAGTCGGAGCTGTTCCGAGCGGGTGACCACGATGCGGAGCGAGCGGATCGTTCGCCCATCGCGCAGCCGAATCGGCGATCCTTCGCGATCCAGCGGCCCTTCGGCCAGGACGTGATAGCCGAATAGGCGCCCCTTGGGACCGAGCGACTTCGCCAACTTCTGGCCGACGATCTCGATGTCGATCGCGTAGCGGCCGCCCACTTTCACGGTCGCGCCTCGCTCGTGGATCTGAAACGCCCGGTCGTCGCTTTCGGCGACGAGCCCACAGGCCTGCACGGTCGGGCCGGGCCCGCCGGCTAGCTTCTTGGTGAGGGTCTGGATCGCGGTGCGCCCCCCGAGCACGACTAGATCGGCGTTGTTTTTTCTGAGAATCTCGATGGTCTTCAGGGACCGGGCCCGCCTCTTCCACCAGGCGAGCCGATCTTCGTAGTCGGGGTAGTGCCGGGTCTCGGGATTCCAGATGCCTCGCCGGGCGGCGCGAGCTTCGGCCTGGGCGGCGCGAAACGCCGCATCGAAGCGTTGGGAGCGTCCGTACTTGACCGTGTAGGGCGAGAGGCCCGCGCGAACGACCTCGACGTTGTAGAGCCACGGCGCCGCGCCGCTCTCGGGGTAGATCCACGCCAGACAGAGGGTGCGACCGTACGTCCCCGTCCCCTGGCCCGCGTGGTCGCGCTCAAGACGTACCTTCGTGCGTGGCGGGAGGCGCTTGATCGCCCAGCGCGTCGCCGCCTCGCCCATCGGGGTCGGATACTTGGCCGGACGAATGCGTCCCTTGGCCATGCGCGTGCGGTACGCGTCGAACTCCTCGCGCATCAGCTTTTGGAGCGCGGGTTTCATCGATTGCGGCCGCGGCATCTCCTCGGTGTCGATCGAAAGCAGGCGCAGAGACTTCTTGCGCCCTTCGACCCGGAAGGTATCGCCGTCTACGACCCCGTCTTGACGCATCTTGTAGATGCCGATTAGCAGAGCGGGGTCCGCCGACGGGCGCAGCGGTGTTTCAGGTCCCGGCGGGAGCTGGCCCGCGTCCTCCGCGCCGACCACATTCAGGACGGCGAGGCACGCGACAAGTGCGAGTGCGAGGCGAGCCCCGAAACGGACCATGGCACCATCATGGCTTACGCTGGACACCACGTCCCATGAATTCGAACGCGGTGCATCGCGAAGAACTCGTCTGGCCGGGCTGGACCCAGTTCGCCATGATCCTTCCCTTAATCGGTGGCGTGGGCGGACTGATCTGGGCCTACTCACAGGACCGGCTCACGACCGGGATCGTGATCGCTGCCGGCGTGCTTGTCCTGGTCGGATTGGTGTTTCTCCGTTTTCGCTCGATTGTGATCGAATTCGGACCGGACGGCGCCGCGTTCGGTTTCAACAAGCCGAGCCGCCGGGTGCCTTGCGATCGCATCGTCGCCGCCGAGGTCGAGACCTACGATGTCGCCCGCTACATGGGCTGGGGCTTTCGTTTCGGCTGGGAGGCCCGCGACCGCGCCTACTCGATCATGGGCCATCCGCGAGGTATCCGCCTGATCTTCGACGACGAGAAGGGCCGCCGCTGGAAGGTGTTCGTGTCGATCGACGATCCCGAAACGGCCATGAAGGCGCTGGGACTGGAAGATTCGTCGGAAGATCCGGGTTAGCGGCAGCAGCGCGATCCTCCGCAGCACCCGCCGTCGAAGCCGAAAACCCACGGACGGCATCACAGGCAGTTGGTCGGAATCATCCAAGGGGCCAAAGGAGAGTCCCCTTGTCCAAGCCCCTGAGAGCCATCTTCGTAAACTGCACACTCAAATATCTGCCCGAGCCGTCGAACACCGACGCGTTGATCGACATCGTCATCGACGAGATGAAGGCGGCCGAGGCGGCCATCGAGATCGACCGGCTGCGCGTGACCGACTTCAACGTTCGGTTCGGTGTCTCGAACGACATGGGCGAAGGCGACGAATGGCCTCAGATTCTCAAGCGCATTCGCGCCGCTGACATCATCGTGATCGCGATGCCCATCTGGATGGGCGTTCGCTCGAGCCTCGCTCAGATCGTGATCGAGCGTCTCGACGGTACGACCAAGGTCGTGCCCGAGGGCGACTTCGGCCAGTTCCCCCTCTACAACACGGTTGCGGGGGTCGTCATTACCGGCAACGAGGACGGAGCCCACGATTGTGCCGCGAACACACTCTTCAACCTGGCGCACTTCGGTTGCACGGTGCCGCCCAACACCGACTGCTACTGGGTGGGCGACGCTGGACCGGGGCCGAGTTTCATCGAAGCCGGCGGTGACATGCACCCGTACACGCTCCGCACCGCGAAGCTGACGGCGCAAAACCTCGTGTACGCGGCCAAGCTGCTCAAGGCGAATCCGTACCCCACGAACGTGAAAGCCCTCAACATGGAGATGATGACCCGCAACAAGCAGATATGGCCGGCCCAGGCGGAGTTCCGGCAGGAGTTGCGAAGAAAGCTGCACGACGGCGAGCTCACGTTCTAGTGGCCCGTGTCGTTCCATCGTGATCCAGTTCCCACCACATACGGCGGCTGCCCGCCGTATGTGGTGGCGTTCGTAGGTCCCGCCCGACGGTTTTCGCGGTAGCGGGCCAAAACCGGCTCCGGCATGGTCCGTGCGATGCCGCCTGGGCATGAACGAATCACTGGGCGTCGTCACGAAGTACCAACTCGGAAATGAACGCGCCTACGCGGAACTGTGGAAGGCCAGCCACGAGCGTCTCCTTGCGGTTGCCTACCGGATTCTGCGGGACGTTCACGAGGCGCAAGATGCGGTGCAAGACACGTTCTTGAGCATGATCCGCCATGTCGATCGCTTTCGGGGCGACGCTTCGATTCACACGTGGTTGCATTCCGTGGTGAGCAATGCAGCCCGGATGCGTCGGCGCAAGAAGCAACGCACACCCCTGCCGATGTCCGACGAGTTGCCGGAGGCTTCGCCGGAGTTGGTCGAAGGCGACAGCTGTCCCACGACGCGTGCGGTCCGCCTCGACAACGTCTCACGGGTGCGCATTGCCATTGCGGCGCTGGACCGCACGCATCGCGAGGTCCTTCGTCTTCGCGCGCTCGAACAACGCAGCACCGAGGAGACCGCGCGCCGGCTCCGGATCACGCGGACGGCTGTGCGAGCCCGCTTCTGCCGGGCGCGAGCGGCGTTACGCAAGAAGCTCGAATGCACTGGCGGACGGCCTGTCGAGCCGCCGATCTTGTCGGACGGGCAGGCGCTGTGGCTCCCGTGCCGACGCACGATTCCGGCTGGGGCTCACCCGCGCGCTTGCAGAGACGAGGGCGCCGTGGTGCACGCTAGCTAACGGGCTAAGATGGTCGCATGGCGTTTTATCGCAAGAATCGGGACCCGGAGGAACTTCGGGCGCTGTTCGACATCGTCGTGCGTACGGCCGGTACGCTTGGGGAAAACTACTTCGATGCGCTTGTGAGAAGCATGGCCGCCGCGCTCCGGGTGAGGTACGCGTTCGTCTCCGTGTTTGCCGACTCGGACACGCGCATGCGCATCGTGGCGCTGTGGGACGGAGAGCGATTTCGCAACGTGGGCGAGTACGACATCTCCTTGTCGCCGTGCCGGGAAGTGATGAAGGGTACGGAGTTCTTTTGTCCGCGTGACGTTCGGAAGAGTTTTCCGAAAGACCCTCAGATGAAGGGTCTAGGGGCGCAGAGCTACCGGGGCGTTCCGATGATTGGGGCGACCGGCCGACACTTCGGCCACATCGCGGCGGTCGATACAAAGCCCATCAAAGCCGAACCCCGCTTCACGTCGATCATGCAAATCTGCGCGACGCGTGTGGCCGCCGAAATGGAACGACTGGAGTCCGAGCGCGCGATTTTCGAGTCCGAAGGCCGCTTGCGCGCCGTCGTACATTCGACGAGGGACGCCATCATCACGATCGATGGTGGGCGCATCGTGAAACTCGCCAACCGGTCCGCGGAGCGGATGCTCGGGTGCACCGCTGCTGACATCGTCGGCTCCTCGCTCGATCCGTTCTTTTCCAAGAAACTTACCGCGGAGGTCGTGCGTTGTACGACTTGCCTCGACGAAGATGAGGCTAAGATCGGCGTTGAGCCAACATGCCTATGGTTGCGGGACGGGGTGAGCGCTCTGCGCGCGGACGGCATCTCCTTTCCGATCGAGGCGTCGATAGCTCCCGTCAGTCTGGAAGGCCGGCCGCACTACACCCTGGTCCTGCGCGACATGGACGAGCGCCAGCGAGCCCAGGCCGAGATCGAGCGACTCGGCCTTGAGGCGAACTATCTCTCAGAAGAGCTCCGACGAGCGCACGGAATTGACGGGTGGATCGGCGAGTCCGCAGCGATGCGCAAGGTGCTCAAGCGCGCGGAACGCGTGACGGGAACCGACGCCACGGTGCTGATCACGGGTGAATCGGGCACCGGCAAGGAGCTGGTCGCGCGAATGTTGCATGCCGGTTCGGAGCGGGGCAGACGGGCGCTGGTGAAGGTGGACTGCGCCGCCCTCCCGGAGAATCTGATCGAGAGCGAGCTCTTCGGTCACGAGAAGGGCGCGTTCACCGGGGCGACGGCCCGTCGGCGCGGGCGGTTCGAGATGGCTCACGGCGGCACAGTCTTTCTGGACGAGATTGGAGAGCTGCCTCTCCTCATGCAGGCCAAGCTCCTGCGCGTGCTCGAGGAACGGGAGTTCGAGCGTGTTGGAGGCAGCGAGACCCTGCGGGTGGATGTTCGGATCATAGCCGCGACGAATCGCGACCTTGGTCAGATGGTTGTGGGGCAGCGATTTCGCGAGGACCTCTACTTTCGACTCAACGTCGTTCCGATCGAGATGCCGCCTCTGAGGGACCGGCCCGAAGACGTTCGGCCGTTGGCGGAGCTTTTCCTGGCGCGGTTTGCGAAACGGATCGGGAGGACGATCCAGGGATTCAGCGACGAGAGTGAGGCTGCGATCCTTGCCTACTCATGGCCCGGCAACATTCGAGAACTCAAGAATGTGATCGAGCGCTCGGTGATCCTGTCCACAACACCCGTGCTGGATGTGGAGCTCCCGTTGGCTGAACCGGGTTCGGTCGTCGCGGAGCGGCAGCCGGGCACGTTGCGCGAGGTTGAGCGTCGGCACATCCTCGCAACTCTGGGGCAAACGGGCGGGGTCGTCGAGGGACCCGGCGGCGCAGCCAGAATCCTCGACATCAACCCAAGCACGCTCCGCAATCGCATGCGCAAGCTCGGGATTCGACCCGAGCCGACGGCGGAGGACACACTTGGCGATGTCTGACCAACGATGAGAGTGCCATGTTTTGGTGACATGCAGGTTCGACGATCGCGGACGAAAGATCATGTCCGCTGAAACACCGACGCCACTCCCGACGTGGCAGATCAGGGCCGGAACGGTCCTGTTTTATCTGGTGCCGATCTCGGCTGGTCTGTTGTGCCTTGCTCCGATGATTGGGGAGGAAATGTCCAGAGAACTGGGAATCGGGCTGGCCGATGTTGCGCTCATCCCACTCCAAAACTGGCGCGGCATCGTTCTCTTGCCGTTGATCCTCGCATTCGCCTTTCGACGAACTTGGATCATGGCCGCCGTGTCTCTTGGTGCGATCGGCGCATGGTTCTTGTTCTGCTTTCTCGCGGTATCCCTTGGTTGGCGCTAGCGCTGGCCGCGCCAGCCGACACCCCCCCCAAAAAAAGGGTGGGCCCGGCATTGCGCCGGGCCCGTTCGGCAAAAAAGAGTGGAGGTATGAATGGCCGAGTTGTGGGCCGACCATTCGGTTGGGCTACCCATGCTCCAGCACACAAGACGTGCCAGCGGGCGGTTTCGGGCGGGGATTTCTTGCGAGATCTCCTAAGTCGCGTTTTTGCAGAGGCTTACGGATCACCGCCGAGTCGTGGGGCGCTACCGTCGTCTTGTGGCAGCGAGGCCAACGGCGTAAAGGAATCTTATGGATCCTGCGACATCCGTCCGTAAGTCGTTTGTCAGAAACTGGTTAGGGCGAACGTCTCAATCCGTAAGATTCTCTTCCGGTTGCGGGTGTGCGCACGCGGAACCGTCAAAACGACTGCCGCCGGAGTAGGCTGCCCGATATGACCGTGCCGCTCGGGGAGCGGGTCAAGATCGTTGTGACGATCGGACCGGCTTCCAAAGACCCCAAGATCCTCCAGGCGATGCTTCTGGAAGGTGCCGACGCCGTTCGCATCAACGCTTCCCACGCCGAGCCGGATTCTATTGCCGGATGGGTGAAGGGGATTCGCGCGGCGGGGCGGGCCGTGGATCGGGACGTCGCCGTCATGCTCGACCTGCAGGGCATCAAGCGGCGCATCGCCGACCTGCCCGAGCCGCTCGTGCTCGAAGAGAATGCGACCGTTGTGCTCGGGCGGCCCCAGGGCACACGGATCCCGGTGAAGGCAAAGACCCTGAAGGCGATGCTCCCGCGGCTCAAGCCGGGGAGCGACATCTTCCTCGACGACGGGTTCCTGCGCCTCCAGGTGCTATCCGTCAAGAAGGACCACGTGACCTGCACGGTGATCCGCGGCGGCAAGCTGAAGTCCCGCGCCGGGATCAACCTGCCCGGGATGACGACGACCGCCCGGATTCCCACGCCCCGCGACAAGCAGCACATCGAGGCCGGCCTCGCGGCCGGCGTGGATCTGTTCGCGGTCTCGTTCGTGCGCGACGCGCTGGACCTTGAGCGCACGCGCAAGCTCACCGGTGACGTGCCGCTCGTGGCAAAAATCGAGCTGCCGGAGGCGGTGCGGCGCATCGAGGAGATTTGCGCGGCGTCCAACGGCATTCTCGTGGCGCGCGGCGACCTCGCCGTCGAGATGCGTCCCGAGGAATTGCCCGTCCTGCAAAAGAGCCTGGTCGCGACCGCGAACCGGATGCGCGTGCCGGTCATCGTCGCGACGGAAATGCTCGCCTCGATGGTGGAGGCGCCGCGACCCACGCGTGCGGAGCTCACCGACGTGGGCAACGCGGTCCTCGACGGCACGGACGCCACGATGCTCAGCAACGAGACGGCGATCGGCTGGGACCCGCCGCGCGTGGTCCGCTACATGGCGCGCATCATCGAGGCGGTCGAAAGTTCGCTCTTGAACTACGACATCGACGTTGCGCGTCCGACCGGCAGTGCGGGCCATCGCTCCGACTGGGCGATCGCGGACGCCGCCGTCGAGACCGCGGCGAAGATCGATGCCGCCGCCATCGTGGCCATGACCGGCTCGGGCCGCACGGCGCGCCTGATCAGCGCGAACCGTCCGTCCGTACCGCTGTTCGTTTTCGCCGCCAACGCCCAGGTCCGCCGCCGCGTCGCACTGATGTGGGGCGTGACCGCCGAAACAATCAAACCCCTCCGCGACCACGACAAACTCATCCGCCGTGCCCTGGGGCGCCTAGTGACGAAAGGTCACCTGAAAGAGGGCGACCAGGTTGTCATGGTCTTTGGTTCGCCGGTGTGGGCCAAGGGCACGAAGACGAATACCGTGCGTGTCGAGCGCGTCTAACGCTCGAAATCCGCTGCGCGTATTTCGTTAGTATGATTCCAGGGATCGCTACGACGGGGTGGGTAGCAAACGGACGGCGATGTTTCGATGAGCTGCGCCGCAGTCGTCTTTCCTGCTAACAAAATACGCGGAGCGGATTCTGCCGGTTCAAGCGCTCTCCGAGACAGGCTGGTCAATGGTCTCCGGCACCTTGTCGATGACGTAGAACGTGAACCAGGACTGGAGCAGCGACGCCGTCGGAACGGCGAGGAGCGCGCCGACGAGGCCGTAGGCGTGTTCGCCGGCGATCAGGGCGAAGACCACCACGACCGGGTGGATCTTGCTCGCCGTGCCCATGATCTTGGGGTTGAGGAAGTTCGCTTCGAGGAAGTGAATAAACAGGATCCAGCCGAGAGCCAGGACGGCTGACTGGAACGAACCCGTGCCCCAGGCGATCAGCACGATGGGGATGGTGGAGAGGATCGTTCCAAAGATCGGGATCAGCGAGAACACGCCGGCGATCAGTCCGAGCAGCATCGAGTAGCGGACCCCGAACATCACGAGCCCGATCCACGTAAGCAGGCCGTTGACCGCACAGATCGTGAGCTGCCCGCGAATGACGCCGGCGAGGCCGCGGTCGAGGTAGTGGCGGAGCCGCTTGTATTTTTCGCGCTCGTGGGCCGGCGGGAGGTTGTGGAAAAAGCCGACGATCGCGTCGCGGTCGATCACCAGGAACGCGGTGATCATCAAGATGAGCACGATCCGATAAAGCACCGCGAGCAGGCCGGTTACGAAACCGAGAACGAAGTTGAAGGTGTAGCGCAGGATCGTTTCGAAGTGGCCGATGAACGCACCGAGCGCGCGGTCGAGCAGCGGCTTGAGCTCGAGTTCTTCCCCGTCAAGCGGGATCTCCGCTTCGATTCGGCTGCGCTCGATGACCCTGTATCGTCGGCCGAGCAACATGACGACCTCGTGCTCGGTGCGCGAGACGATTTCGCCCTCCACCGCGCCGCCACCCACCAGGGTGATCCGCACCCGGCGCGCTTGCGGCGCTGGGGTTACCTCCTCGCCGCCTTTGCCGGCGTGCTCCTCGGCGTTGGAGGCATCGCCGTCCGTAGGCTTCCCGCCCGGGTCGCCGTTTTTCTGGTCGTCTTTCTTTTGGCGCTTTTCCTGCCACTCCTTGAACCACGTCTCGATACTCTGGCTCTTTTTCTCCGCCCAACCGGCCAGGGTTGGCAGATCCTCGCGGGCCTCCCCGACCTGGTGGCCGAGCGCTGGGATCGCGTAGAGCGCCCCAATGTAGAGTGTGAGCAGCAGCACCACGTACGTGACCACGATGGCGCCGCCGCGGCCGAGACGGAAGCGGCCGATTTCGAGTCCCGCCATCCGGCCGATGAGCGGGTCGATCATGTACGCAAAGAAGATCGCGACGAGGAACGGCGTCAGAACGGCGCGGAAAGCGAACAGGAGCAGGCCGACGATCGTGAAGAACGCCAGGAGCAGCACGACGCGCCGGCGGCGCCGTTCGAACTCTTCGGGTTGCCGATCCGCCATCCGCGCGCGTTGTATCACATGGATGCGGACGTTCTTTTGCCTTCTCGTGTTTTGTGTGGCCGTTCGGGCCGGGGAGTGGGGCCGCACTCTGCGGGCGGCCAAGAGCGACGATCGCCACCGCCGGGCCGCCGCCCTGAAGGTGCTGGCGGAGGGGCAGATCCTGCCCCACACGGCGGGGGAGGCCGCGGCCGGAGAGCGGGTCTTGGCGCGTTTTTTTTCCGATCGGTTCACCGGCGCCGAGCGGGCCCTCGCCGTGCGCGCCTACGTGCGGCTGGATCGGCCCGGGATCTACAAGAAACTGCTGAAGCGCCTGGAGAAGGAGCGCGACGACCGGGTTCTGCACGGGGCGGAACTCGCGTTCGCCGGGGCACCCAAAGGGATCGTGCGTCGCCTCGTTCAGCACATTGACAAGGCCAAGGAGCCGCTCGAGCGCGCGGTTTTCGTGCGCATGCTTGGCGCGATGACGGACCCCGAGGCCCGCCGGCGCATTCGGCTGCGAGCGGGCATTGCAGACCACTGGTGCCCGTGGTCCGCGGCCATCCACGCGCTCCCAGGCCAGCGCAAGACCAAGAATCCCGAGCTGTTCAAGCCGCTGATGGCTCTGCTCGACCACAACGATCCGGCCCTGCTTTCGGCAGCCACCGACGCGCTGGCCAGGCTGACCGGCCGGAAGTACGGTCGCGACGCGGCGCGCTGGAAGCAGTGGTGGAGCGAGGAGGGACAGGCCGATCCGTTCGCCCCGCCTGCCGCCCCCGCACCCCCCAAGAAAGCGCCCAAGCACGACGCCCGCAGCTACGCCAAGACTGAGGAACGGCGGACGATCGGTTCCACGTTTTTCGGTATCCCGATCACGAAGCGGAAAGTCGCGTTCGTCTTCGATGTTTCGGGCTCGATGCGCTACAAGCTCCCGCTCGCGTACGACCAACTCCTGCGCGCGGTCAAGGCGCTGCCGCCCGGCGCGACGTTCGAGGTCGTCTTTTTCAACGAGCACGTCTGGCCGTG
Source organism: Planctomycetota bacterium (assembly GCA_021776735.1). Lineage (GTDB taxonomy): Bacteria > Planctomycetota > PLA2 > PLA2 > PLA2 > JAJFFH01. Next base: position 101,564 of record JAJFFH010000047.1, read on the forward strand.
GCGTGATCGCCTGAGCCATGCGGACCCGGTGACCAAGGAGCTGCTCGTCCGCCACCTGCCGACCATCGAGATCAAGTCGTACACGAACCTCTTCGACTCGATCGCGCGCGCGCTGCGGCTTGACGTCGAGGAGGTTTTCGTGATCTCGGACGGGGCGCCCAACCGCGGTCGCTGGCGCCTGCCGCGCGACATCATTCGCGAGGTGAAAAAGCTCAACGCGGGCAAGGCCACGATCAATACGATTTCGGTCGTGCGGGTCGTGGACGGCGACAAGCACATCGCGTTGCTCAGGCAAATCGCGAAGGACGGCGGCGGTCGTCACGAACAGCGAACCCTGAAGTAGGCAAAAGGGGGGGCGGGGGCGGCGGACGGCGCGGACCCGATGTCTGCGGCCCGTTGCTACGATCCGCAACGCCATGGAGGAAACACGCTCTCGCCTCGAACAGCTCCTGCTCCGGGTCCGTCAGGCCCAGGAGAGCCTTTGACCTCCCCAGGCTGTTGACGGAGCGGGCGGCGATCGAGAAGAAGATGGCCGCGCCCCGCTTCTGGGACGACAAGGTCGGCGCGCAGGAGTCCATCGCGCAGCTCACGGTGCTCAAGGCCGCCACCGATCCGTGGGTCGAGGCCCGCGGCGAAATCGAGGATGCGCTCGAAATGTGCGACCTCGTCGAGAGCGAGGATGATCTGGCAGAGCTCGTGACGGTGGCGGACGATCTGACCGCGCGCACGGCCAAGCTCGAGTTCCAGGTCATGATGTCCGGCGACCACGACGACAAGGCGGCGCTCGTGGCGATCCATCCCGGCGCGGGCGGCATCGAGTCGTGCGACTGGGCGTCGATGCTCTTGCGCATGTACACCCGCTGGGCGGAGAAGGCCGGGTTCAAGAGCGAACTCCTGGAGATACAGGCCAACGACGAGGGCGGCATCAAGTCGGCGACGATGGCGATCCGCGGGCCCTATGCCCACGGCTATCTCAAGAGCGAGTTGGGCGTCCACCGGCTCGTCCGGATTTCGCCGTTCGACGCCAACAAGCGGCGTCACACGTCGTTTGCGTCGGTGGATGTCATGCCGGAATTCGAGGACGATGTCGATCTCGAACTCGACCTGAAAGAGGTCCGTTTCGAGACCTACAGGGCAGGGGGGGCCGGGGGCCAGCACGTCAACAAGACCGAGTCGGCGGTGCGGGCGATCCACGAGCCGACCGCCGTTGTGGCCGCCTGCCAAAACGAGCGCAGCCAGCACCGCAACAAGACGATGGCGTTGCGGATGCTCAAGGCGAAGCTGTTTCGGATCCAGCAGGCCGAGCGGGACGCGGAACTCAAGAAAATGTACGGCGCAAAGGGCGAAGTCGCCTTTGGCAGCCAGATTCGCAACTACGTCCTGCAGCCCTACCAGCTCGTCAAGGATGTCCGGACCGGCCAGGAGACCAGCAGCGTCGAGGCGGTCCTGGACGGCGATCTCGACGACTTCATCGAGGCCTATCTGCGGGCCAAGATGGGGAAGTAGGGCGCCCAAGAGGGGAAGTAAGGCGAACTAGGCGCGCGGTGTTACCCTGCGATCAGTGATCGTCCGTGCCCTTTTGGCCCCCTTCGACAAGACCGGGATTGAGGCGTTCGCGCGCGTTTTGCACAAGCGCGGGGTCGAGCTGATCGCCACGTCCGGGACCGCGCGCCGCCTGCGCGACGCGGCATTGCCGGTCAAAGAGGTCTCGGACGTCACCGGATTCCCGGAGATGCTGGGTGGCCGCGTCAAGACGCTGCACCCCAAGATCCACGGGGGTCTGCTGGGTCGCCGGGACGATCCCGAGCATGTGGCGCAGATGACGGAACACGGCATCGAGCCGATCGACCTCTTGTGCCTGAACCTCTACCCCTTCGAGGACACCATCGCGCGGCCGGACGCTACGTTTGGCGACGCCGTCGAGATGATTGACATCGGCGGTCCGGCGATGCTGCGGGCGGCGGCCAAAAACCACGCCCACGTGATCCCGATCGTGGATGCGGCGGACTACGAGACCTTTCTCGCCCGCTGGTCCGAGAACAAACTCGACGCGGGATACCGCCGCAGCCTGGCCGCCAAGGCCTACCGCCACACCGCACTCTACGATGCGGCGATCGCGGGCTATATGGCCGGCGGAACCGGTGATCCGGGGAACGGCGCGGATACAGGAACGGACGGCGATGCCCTTCCGGCGTTTCACCTCCTGGCGGGCGAGCGCGTTCGTGAGCTGCGTTACGGCGAAAACCCGCATCAGCGCGCCGCGGTTTACCGTTCCGGAGGGGAGCCCGGCCTCGCGGGCGCCGAAGTCCTGAACGGCAAGCCCCTTTCGTTCAACAACCTTCAGGACGCGGCCGGCGCCTACGCCACCGTGTCCGAATTCGAAGAGCCGACCGCGGTGGTGGTCAAGCACGCGAATCCGTGCGGCGCGGCCTCGGCCGATTCGCTGCTGGAGGCGTTTTCGAACGCCTGGGACGGCGATCCGCTGTCCGCCTTCGGCGGCATCCTTGCATTTAACCGGACCTTGAATGCCGAAACGGCGGACGCCATCGCGGCGCCCGGGCGGTTCGTCGAAGTCATCATCGCCCCCGGCTTTGAAGACGCGGCCTTGAGAACGCTGCGTGAAAAGCCGAAGTGGGGCAAGAACGTGCGTATTCTCGTCTGCCCGTTGCTCCGGTCTTCTGGACCGGGCGGCAGCGGCCTCGAGGTGCGCCCGCTTCCGGGCGGCTTCCTGCTCCAGGATCTGGACGCAAAGGTGGCGAACCCGGAGGATCTCAAGACTGTTACGAAACGCGCGCCCACCGAAGCGGAGATCAGGGATCTCGTCTTCGCGCAGCGCGTGTGCAAGCACGTGAAGAGCAATACCATCGTTTTGGCCCGAGGATGCGCCGTGATGGGTGTCGGGGCCGGCCAGATGAGCCGGGTCGATGCCTCACACATGGCCGTTCGCAAGGCGGGCGAGAAAGCGAAGGGCGCCGTATTCGCGTCCGACGCGTTCCTGCCCTTCAACGACGCGCTCGAGGTCGCTCTCGATGCGGGTGCGACCGCGGCGATTCAGCCGGGCGGCAGCCGTAACGACGAAAAGTGCATCGAGTTCGCCGACGAGCGAGGTATTGCGATGGTCTTCACGGGCACTAGACATTTTTTGCACTAGTGGAGTTCTGCGTCCGGAGCCGCCCTAGCGGTTCCGAACGTGCGGCTCCCGGAGAGAGCACGCATGCACGAAGACCAAATCCGGGACCTAGAGGTCCTGCTGGGACACATTTTCAGGTCCCGTTCCTTGATGCTGGAGGCGCTGTCGCACTCCAGCATCAAGACCAGCCAGCGGCCGAGCAATGAACGGCTCGAGTTCCTGGGCGACTCCGTCCTGGGGCTCGTCATCGCGGACGCCCTGTTTCGACGTTTTCCGGAAGAGCCGGAAGGCACCTTGACGCGGATCAAGAGCCAGGCGGTCAGCCGCCAGTCGCTCGGCCGCGTCGCCACCGCGATGGGGCTGGAGCGCTTTCTGCTCGTGGGCAAGGGCGTCGCCAAGCGCGAGATCCCGTTTTCGCTCATCGGCAACCTGTTCGAGGCGCTCATGGGCGCGATCTATCTCGACGCCGGCCTGGCCGCGGCGCGCAAGTTCATCCTGCGCCATTTGGACGTGGTCATCTCCGAGATCGTCGAGGACCGCGCCGAGAAGAACTACAAGTCGATCCTGCAGCACCACTGCCAGCGGGAACTGGGCGGCGTGCCGACGTACCGCGTTCTGCGCGAGGGCGGCCCGGCGCACAGCCGTTCGTTCGATATCTCGGTCGTGGTCGGCGGCAAGGAAATGGGACGCGCCCGCGCCGATTCCAAGAAAATCGCCGAGCAGGGTGCCGCACGCGCCGCGCTCGTCCACCTCGGAGCGATCGACGAGAACCCCAACAAGCCGGTTCGGGGCTCCGGCACGGTCCTGCGAGTCGGTGCGAGAGCGGAAAGCGAGGGAGGTACCCGCCGCCGCGGGCGCCGCTCGCGCCGAGGCCGTGGCGACCGCGACCGGGGTGAACGGAACGACCGCGACCGCCATGATCGCGACCGGGATGACCGCAACGACCTCGGCGACCGCGACCGCAACGACCGCGGCGACCGCGAACGGGATGACCGCAACGACCGCGGCGACCGCGACCGCGATGACCGCAACGATGGGGGCGACCGGGAGGGTCGTGATCGCGACGCCGATCGGGCCGGTGCGGCCGAGGGCCAAAGAGAGCGTCCCAGCCGCCGCCGGGGCCGCCGTCGCGGTCGCCGCCGGGGGCGTGAAGGTGGCGTCGATCGGCCCGCCGCGAGCGAAGATCGGGGTGCCGCGAGTGCGGATACTCCCTCGACGCCCTCTGCCGCAGGGACAAGATCTGCCGCACGGAGCCGTACGGACGGCGATGTTTCGCCCGCGCCGAAGAAGAAGGCTTCCGCGAGCCGGACCACCAGGAAAAAGACCGTGACCAAGAAAAAGACCGCGGCCAAGAAGGTCACCAAAAAGACGGTGGCCAAAAAGACCGTGCGCAAGAAGACGACCAAGAAGACCACGACCAAAAAGGCCGCGTCAAAGAAAACCACTTCGAAGAAGGTCGCGACCAAGAAGACGGCCAGGAAAAAGACCGCCAGGAAGACGCCTCGATCAACCGGCGGCCAGGACGCCTAGGCTCTGTTTGAGAAGTCGGCGTGAGGCCCGAGGGCGATCGAGGACAAGTCAGGCAAGGCACCGCCGCGCCGAAGGGCGCTATGGCGCCCCGAAGGCGGGAGCGCTGACGAAGTCGTGCAAATGGAGAGGCCCATCGAGGAAGCGCGACGCAGCCCTCGCCCCGACATCGTCAGATGTCGGGGCAGAAGACACTGCTGCCAAGCGAAACCGGGGCGCGAGCCGCAGGCGAGCGACTTGGAGCAGCCGCAGCCGGCCGCAGCCAGCCGAGTCAAACAGGGCCTGGTCCGCTATCCCGCACCATCCATGGCCACGTGGAGCATCGAATAATGCGGGTTGTGGGAGCGACCGCTCCGGACTGGTACGCGCGATTCGGACCGGCCCCGCCCCTGGCGGACCGGCCGCGTCTCGGCGGGCTCTACGGCGGCGCGTTGGGCTTCGCGCTCGCGGCACTTGTGCCGCGCGGCGGGCCGGCGCTGGTCCTGCACGCGGACACACGGGACGGCGACGATCTGTTCGGCGAACTCGCGCTGTTTGGCATCGAACCCCATCGTCGCGACTTGTTTCCGGACTTGGACGACGACGAGCGCGGGCTCGAGCGGCTCGCGGTGCTCGAACGGCTGCGGCACGACGCCGACCGGATCATCGTCGCCTCGATGCGGGCCGCCGACCAGCCGGTTCCTGCGCCCGACGCGCTGCGCGCCGCCGGACTTCGCCTCGCGCCGGGTACCAGGGAAACGCGCGCGTGGGGACCGGACGCCTTGGCGCGGCGACTCGCCGAGGACGGCTGGGAACGCGCCTCGCTCGTGACGGCGCCGGGCGAGTTCAGCGTGCGCGGCGACATCGCGGACCTGTTTCCGGCCGGTTTTTCGGCGCCCGTGCGGCTTGAGTACTTCGGCGACGAGCTGGAGCAGATCCGAACGTTCGATCCGCAGACCCAGCGCGCGACCGGAACCCGCGACGTGGTCCAATTCGCCACGCGCGCGCACGGGGCCAACGCGACCGCGCAAGGACCCGAGTTCGCGAAGCTCATCGACCACTTCGGCGAGAGCAGTCCGATCTTCCTGGTCGAGGGCTCGGCTGAAGAACGGGCGTGTCTTGCGAAACGCCCTGGCGCCGACCTCGACGCGCTGCCGGCGGGCGACATCGTCTATCGAGTGCGCCAGATCGAGCCCGTGGGAAGCGGTCCGGAGAAACTGCGCGAGCGGGTTGCCGAGACCGGTAGCGAAGCCAAGGAGGTCTTTTTCGCGTGCCGCAACGACGCCGAGGAAAAGCGGGTTCGCGAACTCCTGGGCGACACGGTGCCCGAGAGCCTGCGCTATGTCCGCGGCCGCCTGACCCGGTCATTTGTCCTTCCGGCCCGAGACATCGCCGTCCTTGGCTACGACGATCTCCTCCAACACCTGACGCGTCGCCAGCCCGCGCGACGCCGTACGCCGACGCGTCCGCTCGACGACTTCTTGGATCTGGAATCCGGTGACTACGTCGCGCACCTGGCCCACGGCATCGGAATTTTTCGCGGCGTCGAGACAATCGAGAAGGATGGTGCGCCCGTCGAGCACTGTGCCGTGGAATTCGCCGATGGCGTGCGCGTGTTCGTACCGGTCACGAAGATCGATCTGATCCAGAAGTACGTCGGCGCACCACGCGGGCGGCCGCGGCTGGCCAAGCTCGGGGGAACGGCGTGGGGGAAGGCGAAAGAGCGCGCGAAGAAGGCCGTCAGCGATCTGGCGGTCCGCATGCTTGAAGTACAGGCGATGCGCGAAAAGAGCCCGGGGCTTGCGCATCCCGCCGATGACGATCTTCAACACGGATTCGAGGCTTCGTTTCCGTACGAGGAGACGCCGGACCAGCTCACGGCCATCGACGCGATCAAGGAGGACATGGAACGGCCGCGTCCGATGGACCGCCTGTTGTGCGGCGATGTCGGTTACGGCAAGACCGAGCTGGCGATGCGCGCCGCGTTCAAGGCGGTGATCGGCAACCGGCAGGCGGCCGTGCTCGTGCCGACGACCGTCCTTGCCGCACAGCACTTCACGACTTTTTGCGAGCGGATGGCGGGCTACGCCGTGCGCATCGAAATGCTGTCGCGCTTTCGCACGGCGAAGGAGGCGCGCGCCATCATGGAGGGGCTCGAGGACGGCACGATCGACATCGTGATCGGGACCCACCGGTTGCTGTCCCCGGCGATGCGTTTTGCAAACCTCGGCCTGGTGGTCATTGACGAGGAGCAACGATTCGGGGTAGAGCACAAGGAACGGCTCAAGTCGCTGCGCGCGACGGTGGACGTTCTCACGCTGACGGCGACGCCGATTCCGCGGACACTCAATCTCGCGCTGCTCGGACTGCGCGACATCTCCAACCTGACGACCCCGCCCGAGGGACGCATGCCGATCGACACCGTCGTGCACGCGTACGACGAGAAGCTCATCTTGACGTACCTCTTGCGCGAACTGCGTCGCGGTGGGCAGGTCTACTTCGTGCACAACCGCGTGCAGACGATCTATCGCATCGTGCGGCTGGTCCAGGGTCTGGTGCCCGAGGCGCAGGTCGCGCTGGCGCATGGCCAGCAGCCGCGCAAGGCGCTCGAGGACGCGATGCTTCGATTCGTGCGTGGCGACGCCGACATCCTCGTCGCCACGACGATCATCGAGTCCGGGCTCGATATTCCGAACGCGAATACGCTGATCGTCGATCGCGCCGACCGGATCGGCCTCGCAGACCTGCACCAGTTGCGCGGACGCGTTGGGCGCGGCCGTCACAAGGCCCACGCGCTCTTTCTTCTCCCGCCCGAGCGCCGCCTGGTCCGCGAGATCGCCGAGAAGCGGATGCGCACGATCGAGGAGCACAGCGGCCTTGGCGCCGGCTTTCGCATCGCGCTCAAGGACCTCGAGATCCGTGGGGCGGGCAACATCCTCGGCGCCGAACAGAGTGGCTACATCGCGGACATCGGCTACGAGCTGTATTGCCGGCTGCTCGAGAGCGCGGTCCGCGAGTTACGCAACGAAAAGGTCACCGCGCCGACCGACACCTACGTGGACCTGAACGTTGATGCGCGTTTTCCCGATCGCTACGTCGGAGACCGCGCGCTCAAGCTCGGCTTTTATCGCCGCGTTTCGGCAGCGCGGGACGGCGAGACGCTGGCGGCGTTGCGCGAGGAAATCGAGGACCGCTGCGGGCTGTTGCCCGAATCGGCCCGCTGCCTGTTCGCCGTCGCGAGGCTGCGCATCATCGGCCAGGACCACGGCATCGCCCGCTTCGCCTTGGCAACCGGCGGCACGTTGCAGATGACCATGACCAACCCGGACAAAGCCCTGCCGTTCCTGCGCCAGAAGCTCGGCCGCATGCTGCGCCTGCCGGAGGGCCCGCTCGCCATCTACGCCGAACCGGTCCGCCCGCCCCGCCCGGCCGCCGCGCTCGCCCGGTATCTGGAGCTACTGGACGACTCGCCGTAGTGCCCCAGGCTAGCGCCAGGCAAGTGCTAATGGACGTTCTGCCCGCAGCGCCACCTTTCGCCCAAGGGCGTACTTCTCCGTCAGCGTCGCGGCTTTTCGGTGGTAAGCGGCGATACTGCTGGTCCACGCCTTGGAGCCGAACGTGCGAGCCACCTTCAGCCCCTTTGGGTCCACTACCTGCGCGGAGGGACGCACGGCGAGTCGTGCTATTTGGCCTTGTCGAAGTGCACGGTCGTGGCGGTGCCGGATTCAACCGTGACGGGGGTGCTGGCGACCTCGGTCCACGCGCGCTTGGTCGCGTTCCAGGTCAGCAGGCGCGCGCGGTAGGAGCCGGGGTTCAGGTCGTCGCAGGAAAAGCGGCCGTCACCGTCGGGCTTCACGTTGCGGGACGTGCGTCCGAATGTCCTTTGGATTGCCTTGGCGAGCAGGGCGTCGGACTTTTTGGCGGGTCCGACCGATGACGCTGCCGTTGGCGTGAGCTGGACCGTCACATGCGGTGCTTTCGGGATCTCGTTCAGACGACCCGTGACCGACCCGACCCGTTGCATCGCCAGGCGAACTTCGGTCACGTCGTTCGCGGCCGCTTCGTAGGCGACGGCCTTCCAGCCCCAGCCCTTGGCGCGGACGATCACGATGCCCCGGCCCGGGGCCAGATCCAACGTCGTGCCGTCATGCTCGACCTGCAGGAAACCGGTGCCGGGGGGCACGCCCAGCCCTTGTTCGGGTGTCGCTGCAAACTCGACTTCGCCGAGGGCCGGTCCTGCAACCAGGAGCCGCAGTCGTGCCGGGCCGGCCGTGAGGATCGTGTTCTCCCGGTTCAGCTCGACAGGTATTCGCATCCGCGCCTGCTTGCCGGCACCCCACACCGACACAAGATAGTCCCCCTCCCCCCTCTCGACTTCGTCGAAGCGGAACCGGCCGTCCGCGTCCGTTTGCAGTATCCAGGACGTCGTACCCGCAAGGCCGACGTTGATGCCGGCGACGGGCTCGCCCGCGCTATCGACGACCCGGCCAAACACCGCGTCGCCCGCGCCCCAGACGACCTCGATGTGTTTGTGTTCGCCCGCGCGGAGCGCGATCGCGCGACGGGTGTGTTCCAGATGCATCCGGAAGTTGCCGGCGGGCAGGGGCGACAGCTCGATGCGGCCGTCTTGGTCTGTCTTTTGGAGCATCGTCTTGGTCAGGGATAAGAGAGCCACGCCATAGTCCGGTTGCACGCTCGACCAGGTCGGCGCGCGCGGGATCGTGCGGCGCAACTGGATCAACTTGCCCGGCAACGGCGCGCCGGCCGGATTCTTCACGACGACCGTCACTCGCGCGGCCCGCGTCGCCCGCAGCTCGACACCGATGCGCGTGCCGGGCCGGATCGGAGTGTTGTCCTGGACGGCGGGCGCGTGCGGCGGCAGCAACGCGATCAGGGTGCGCACGCCGGGATCGGGAACGGCGTGATGTGCGGGCGTGAGCATCTTGATTTCGAGCGAGAACCGCCCGTCGGCGCCGGTCCACGCGGAGACCGACGGCAGCGCGACGTAGACCCGCTCGAAGATGTTGCCAAGCCCCGCCACGAGCACCGGCGCGCCGGCGACCGGGCGCCCCTCGGGATCCTTGACGATTCCGTCGATGCGCATCGAGCGTCGCAACGGCATGAGGTCGCGGTCGAGCGGGAGGATTTCGTACCCCGGCGCGGTTACGTAGCGTCCGTAGTAGCCGTCTTGGTTGGGATAACGCACGAGACCTTCGGCGTCGGCCAAAAAACGCCGGCGGGCGATGTCTTGGGAGAACGACGGCGTGCCGCGCGAGCTGCCGATGGTGAGATAACCGTCGGTCAGAGGCGCGTTGGTCGTGGCGTCAACGAGGCGGACGGTGCGCATCGGCACGCGAGGAACGGTCACTTCGATCACGTCGCTGCCGGGCTCGTAGATGCGCTCGACGTAGCCGAGATCGGGCCGATTCGGTTCGACCACGAGGAGGAGTTCGCGTGTTTTCGACGATGGCAACTGCGCGATCCCGTCCGCGCCGGTCCGTACTTCCGCGAGCGTCTGGCGAGTCTGTCCGCGCGCCGCCGATGTCTCGATGCGCACGTCGGCCCCGGCGAGTGCGCCTCCCTCCGGATCCCGAACGAGGACGCGGACGGGGTTGCTGCGGTGCACCGTGACCGTCGTGAACGCGCCCGGTACGACGGGGCCGGCAAACGTCGCGGCGTAACCCTCCGCCGTGGCGCGCAGGCAGGAGCTCGACTCGAACGGTCGCGTGATTCGAAAGCGACCCTCGGTATCGGTCGTGGTCGCGGGTTCCTCGAACTGCTCCGCTTCCCGGCGCAGCACTTCGTCGGGCATGATGAAGCGCGCGACACTCTCAGGGCCCGCCGGCCCCGAAGCGACGAAGAGCAACGCGACGCGGGCCCCGGCGACACCCGCCCCGTCGGCATTGACGACGCGCCCCGAGAACGTGTACACGCCGCCCGAGTTGGGTGCGATCGGCACGGACCTACCGGTGGCGACCGGCGTTGAAGCGTCGGCCTCGGCCTCCTGGGCCCGTTCGGTCATGGACTGTCGGTCCGCTGCGGATCGCGAGCCGTCCTCGGAACTCGACCAGATCAGGAGCGCCACGACCGCACCCACAAGGACCACGACGATTGCTTTTTTCATAAAGACCCCCAGGGCTCCCGCCAAGGCGATACCCGTCGCTGCGCCTCCGGTCGCGCCGTGGTGGATCCACGGCGCCATCAGCAGCGACCATGCGGTGCGGTCGCCGTTGTATTCACTGTCGAGTTGGGCGCGCAGCATCGTGAGCGCGCGATAGAGCCGCGACTTCACCGTCCGGACCGGCGTCCCGCTCGCGGCGGCGATCTCGGCCGGAGAGTGGCCGTCGAAGTAGCGGTGCAGGATGGCGGAGCGGTACGGCTCGGCGAGGGCCCGCACCGCGGCCGTCATCCGGCGCTGCAGTTCGAGCCGCGCGGCGACCTCGCCGGGAGACGACAGCGGCCGCGGCCCCGGCGCGCCCGTCTCCCGCCGCTGCCGCCGTGTGCGGCTGCGCCGCTTGCGAAACGCGAGGTTGCGCGCCACGGTGGCGAGCCAGGCGCGCAGATTCGAACCGGAGCGCGGAGGCCGCTCAAGGGCCGCCAGAAACGTCCCTTGCACGACATCCTCCGCGTCGTGCGCATCGCCAAGCAGACTTTGAGCGAGTGCACGAAGAAAGCCGGCGTGCTGGAGGAGGCCGTCAGGCGGCGGGATCGGTTTTGCCATCGCTTCCTACGTACTACAAGCCCGCCGGGGCGGTGGCGACTGCGGAAATCCGTCCAAGAATCCCGTCCGTATGCTGACGTTCCAGGCTGTTCGGGGGGGCTGGTATCGTGGCGGGCATGCGTTGGCAGGCCTTGGGGCTCATGGGCCTTGCGATTCTCGCACTGGCGGTTCGGGCCGCGGACGAGGATCCGAAACACGATATCGCGGGTTTTCCGATCACCTTCAACGAGGAGATCATCACCCGCAACGATGTCTTGCGCGAAGTCGATGGGGACGAGAAGGTCCTGGGCGACGCGAACGTTCTGGCCGATTTGCGCGACGGTCTCTTGCGGCGCAAGCTGGCGGAGCAGGTCGGAGCCGATTTGGGGCTCGAGGTCAAGGACGGCGAAGTCGAGCTGATCATGCGCAACCACATCGAGGTGCGCGGGGGCGACGCCAAGTTTTTTGAGTGGCTGTTCCAGCGCGGCGACACCTTGGCGCGATTTCGCAACGAAATCAGGCAGCAACTGCTGAAGAGCAAGCTTGACCAGCTCTTTCGCATCGGCTTCACGCCCGGGCAATCGACACTGCTGCCGTGGCGCGTACGACCCACGCCCAGGGAAATCGCGGTGGCCTTTCGCAACGACCCCGCGCGTCTGCAGGCCAAGATCAGGGTCCAGCGCGTCGATTTGACCGTCGGTCTGACCAAAGACGAGCGCCGTCGGCTCGCGATCCTGAGCATGGATGGGACTTCGCCCGAAGACATCAAGAAAGAGGCGGGCCAAAAACTTAAGCCGCGGATCGAAAAGGCCATGAAGCTGGTCAAGGACGGCGATGTTTCCGGGGCGTCCAAGCTTCCCGGGACCAAGGTCCAAAAGGCCTGGGTCGAGATCGAACGCGAAAAAAGCCGCCGGCCCGACGTCGAGTTCCTCCGACAGGGCAAGGTGGGAGCCTGGAGCCAGCCTTTCCTGCAGTCAGACGGCGCGTCCGTCCGGTTCCTGCAGGTGATGGAGCGCAAGCACCCGGTCCAGGGCGACACCCCGGGCATCAAGGACTCGCAGGCCTATACCCTTCGCATTCGGGAGCTTCGGGCGCGGAAATGGCGTGCCGTGGCCCGTCTCCGGGCGCTCGACAAATCGACGGTCAGGCCCGAGAGGGTCCGGACCGGCCTCCGTACCCAACTCGTGACGGAGCTGAAAGCGGCCGAAAAGACACTGCGCGCCTTGGGAATTCACTAGCCCGGATATTCGTGGCCACGTGACGCATCGGACCAGCTGCCTTGTTCAGAAGCCGGTTTTTTGATTGGCACCGTCGCCGTCCGCCCATTTCCGGCCGTCCGTTCTGGTCGAGGACAGATCGTCGAGGTCGAGGAACGACGAAGAGATCGGCGATCTGGACCGGCCAAAACCCGCTTGGTCGTGAATAATGCGGGCCTTACCCGGCTGCGGTCGCGGCGAGGATATCGCCGTCCGTCGGCTCTTTGTGGCGTAAGTTGTTTCTGGACAAGAGGTTGTGGATTCCGAAGAAATCCGCGAACCCTTTCCGGGCCCGCTCGTTTGTTTTTTCTAGAATGAGCGACGTCGGTGGCTGAATGCCGCTGGATCCTCAGCTCACGCAAGACGACTTGGTTCCCCGGAGTTAGATTTTTCTGGGAGATAGAGAGAGATACCTATGCGAAGGATTACCGACCATCGCTTCGAAGACGGCGGCTTTAACGAATCCATCCAAGGCATCGTCAAGAATGCGCCGTGGTGGATGATCTCGCTGGTCATCCACGCTGTCGCATTCGCGATCCTGACCCAGATTCCCTTCGAGGTTCTCAAGAAGGAACCGCTCGTCGCGCTCCAGTCCGACAAGAGCGACAAGGACGAGGATCTCGAGGAAGAAGAAGAGCTCGAGGAAGAAGAGATCGAGGAAGACGTCACCGAGGAGCCGATCGAGACCGAAGAAATCTCCGACCACAACGAGGTCGATACCGATTCGGATTTCGAAGAGACCGCGGGTGACGACGGGATGTCCGACGCGCCCTTCACTGGTCCCAGCGACAACCCGGCGATCGGTCTGGGCGGCGGCGCGGGCGGCGGCAAGCGCGGTCGCGGCGGTCGGCGTAACCTGCGGGCCGGCGGTGGCAGCAAGAAGACGGAGAACGCCGTCGACCTGGGCTTGAAGTGGCTGGCGGACCACCAGGACGTCGGTTCCGACGGCAAGTGGGACGCCGACGACTTCATGAAGCACGATCCGCCGGAGGACAAGTGCGACGGTTCGGGCGGACAGCTCTACGACGTGGGGCTCACCGGACTCTCGCTCCTTGCGTTCCTGGGCGCCGGTTACACGGACCGCGGCTCGAAGAAAGAGAACAAGTACGCCAAGAACGTGCGCAAGGGCCTGCGGTACCTGATGCAGAGCCAGGCCGAGGACGGAGTCTTCGGTACGCGTGCGACGCACAGCTTCATGTACAACCACTCGATCGCGACGCTGGCGATGTGCGAGGCTTTCTGGATGACCGGAAACCCACGCTACAAGAAGCCGGCGCAGGAAGGGCTGAACTTCCTCGCGATGTCGCGCAACCCGTACATGGCCTGGCGTTACGAGCCGCGCGGCGGCGAGAACGACACGTCGGTGACGGGCTGGTGCGTGATGGCGCTGAAGTCCGGCAAGTTTGCGAACCTCGAGGTCGATCCGGACGCGTTCGACGGAGCGCGCCAGTGGGTGGACAAGATGACCGATCCGAACTTCGGCCAGGTCGGCTACAACTTCCCCGGCGGTTCGCCCGCGCGGCCGGAAGGCAAGCAGGACCGCTTCCCGGCCGAGAAGTCCCAGTCGATGACGGCGGCGGGCATCTTGACGCGTATCTTCCTGGGCGAGGATCCTCGCAACAGCGAGATGATCAAGAAGGGCGCCAAGCTTTGTCTGGGCTTGGTGCCGACCTGGAACCCGGACGACGGCTCGATCGACATGTACTACTGGTACTACGCGACGCTGGCGATCTATCAGGTCGGCGGCGCCACGTGGAAGACCTGGAACGAGGCGATGAAGAAAGCGATCGTGGACAACCAGCACCAGCGGGGCAGCGGCTCCCGCACCGGGAGCTGGGATCCGATCGGTTGCTGGGGCGATGACGGCGGTCGCGTGTACGCCACAGCCACGATGGTCATGTGCCTGGAAATCTACTACCGCTACGACAAGGTCTTCGGCTCGGGCCGATAGAACGGCGGGGCGGCTTGCGGAGCCGCCCCGCGTTTCTTGGCTCAACGGCTCACGCCGTTGATGCCTCTGGCTCGGTCGGGCCAAGGACAATGCCTGACCACGAGGCGCGCCCCGTGGTCAGGCGCTGGCTGGCTCAGCGGCTCACCCCGTTGATGCCTCTGGATCGGTCGCGTTCGAGGATGCGCTTGCGGAGCGCGACATCGAACGATCCCCTGTGTCCTTTGTGACTGAACCAGTTTCGGGCGATGAGAAGGTCTGGCCACAGAGATCACAGAGATCACAGAGATCACAGAGGTCAGAGAGGGGAGACTCGATCACGACCACTTCCAGGCCCAAGTCCTCGGAACAAGGACTGGCGCTCCGGCCGGGCGAAAAAAGGAGTGCGCAAGTTGCGGTCTCTGTGATCCCGGTGCCCGCGGTGGCTTAGACCCAGTTCCCGGCCGATGAGAAGTTCTGGCCACAGAGATCACAGAGATCACAGAGGTCAAAGAAGGGAGACGCGATCACGGCCACTTCTTGGCCCAAGTCCTCTGGAACAAGGACTGGCGCTCCGGCTGCGCCTGAAGAAGGAGTGCGCATCGCGTCGATGTACTTCCTTGTCGGTCGTGATGGCCGGCTCGTGGCGGTCAGCCAAAGCGCGACGCCGATCCGTCGCATTCTTGCCCGTCGGCGCGCGCGCACCAGGAGTTCCCCGCGCGAGCGGCAGGTTCGCTGAAGATATCGCCGTCCGTTTGCCTACGTCGCGTCGCAATTGTTTTGCGAACCGCGCACCTGTTTCTTCGTTTACGACTGTGCGTGAACCGGCCCGCTTGCGACTCGGAGCAGGCCCATGAGACAACACAATCTGGAGACCGGGTTCGACGAACGTATTCGTGGACTCGTTCGCAACGCGCCGTGGTGGATGACGTCGCTGGTGATCCACGCGGTGGCCGCCGTGATTCTTGCCGCGATTCCGTTTTCGACGGCGCGAGCCGAGCCGATGGTGGCGCTCGAGGCCACGGCACCCGACGCCATCGAACCGATCGACGACGAGGAACCGCCGGCCGTCGACAAGCTCCCCATTGAAGAGCCGACCGACGTGGCGGACGTTCAGGAGATCACGCCGACCGAGGACACCGATGATATCTCCGACGAGACCTTTGGCGACGTGGGCGACGCGTCCGGGCCGTTCAGCGGACCGAGCGACGGGACCGCGATCGGGCTGGGAGGACCGGCCGGCGGTGGCCGTGGCAAGGGCGGCCGTCGCACGCAACGCGGGTCGGTCCGAGGCAGCAGGAAAGAGCAAATCGCGGTCGATTGGGGCTTGAAGTGGCTGGCGGACCACCAGGACGTCGGTTCCGACGGCAAGTGGGACGCCGACGACTTCATGAAGCACGATCCGCCGGAGGACAAGTGCGACGGTTCGGGCGGACAGCTCTACGACGTGGGACTCACCGGACTCTCGCTCCTTGCGTTCCTGGGCGCCGGTTACACGGACCGCGGCTCGAAGAGAGAGAACAAGTACGCCAAGAACGTGCGCAAGGGCCTGCGGTACCTGATGCAGAGCCAGGCCGAGGACGGAGTCTTCGGCACGCGTGCGACGCACAGCTTCATGTACAACCACGCGATCGCGACGCTGGCGATGTGCGAGGCGTTCTGGATGACCGGAAACCCGCGCTACAAGAAGCCGGCGCAGGAGGGGCTGAACTTCCTCGCCATGGCGCGCAACCCGTACATGGCGTGGCGCTACGAGCCGCGCGGTGGCGAGAACGACACCTCGGTGACGGCCTGGTGCGTGATGGCGCTGAAGTCCGGCAAGTTCGCGAACCTCGAGGTCGATCCGAGCGCGTTTGACGGGGCGCGCCAATGGATCGACAAGATGACCGATCCGAACTTCGGCCAGGTCGGCTACAACTTCCCCGGCGGTTCGTCCTCGCGGCCGGAAGGCAAGCAGGACCGTTTCCCGGCGGAAAAGTCGCAGTCGATGACCGCGGCCGGCATCCTGACGCGCATCTTCCTGGGCGAGGATCCCCGCAAGAGCGAGATGATCAAGAAGGGCGCGAAGCTGTGCCTGGGTCTGACGCCGACCTGGAACCCGGACGACGGATCGATCGACATGTACTACTGGTACTACGCGACGCTGGCGCTCTATCAGGTCGGCGGCAAGTCGTGGAAAACGTGGAACGAAGCCATGAAAACGGCGATCGTAGACAACCAGCACGCGCAGGGCAGCGGCACGCGCGAGGGCAGTTGGGATCCGATCGGTTGCTGGGGCGACGACGGCGGCCGTATCTACTCGACGGCGACCATGGTCATGTGCCTCGAAATCTACTACCGGTACGACCGCGTGTTTGGTGCGCGGTAAGGGGAGTGGGGGGCTCGGGGGGAAGACACTGGCGGCGTGCGCCACCCGTTCACGCTTAGCTGTTCCTCTGCCCCAACACCGTCAGGTGTTCCACGTGAAAGGGTCCGCCACGCTCTCGCGTGGGTATACTTCGCCCGCATATGCCGATCGCTCATCGCATCCACGATGCTCTCGAACGCGCCTCCTGGATTCGCAAGATGTTTGAGGCGGCGAACATCCTGCGTGCGGAGCGGGGGGCCGATGCGGTCGCCGATCTGAGCCTTGGCAATCCGTCCAACGAGCCGCCCTCGGTGTTTTACGAGTCGTTGCGGGAGGAGGCGGATGCCGGCGAGGCGCGGCCACACCGCTACATGACCAACCCCGGCTACCCCGAGGTGCGCGAGGCGATCGCCAGTCACTTGGCGACGCGCACTACGGTGCCGTACACGGCCGACGACGTGTGCATGACCGTGGGGGCTGCCGGAGCCCTCAACGCGATCCTGCGCGTGCTGCTCGATCCCGGCGATGAGGTCGTTCTGCAGAGCCCCGCGTTCGTCGAATACCCGTTCTATGTCGACAACTTCCAGGGACAGACATGCGTCGTGCCGCCGCGGCCCGATTTCTTGCCGGACGTCCAGCGCATCGCCGATGCGTGCACCGCCAACACGCGCGCGGTCATCTTGAATGCGCCCAACAATCCGACCGGCCGCATCTACCCGGAGAGGACTTGGCGTGACCTCGGTCGCGCGCTGGCCAGCGTGTCGGCGGGGCTTGCGCGGCCGATCTACGTGATCTTCGACGATCCGTATCACCACCTCTGGTACACCGACGCCCCGCCGCCCGAGCCGGCACGTTCTTACGACCAGGTCCTGTACGTCACGAGCTTCTCGAAAGACCTCGGCCTCGCCGGCGAACGCATCGGCTATGTCGCCGTCCACCCCGGCGCCGCCGATCGCGCCGACCTGCACCGCGCGCTTCCGTTCGCCCTGCGCGTGCTGGGCCAGGTGAACGCACCCGCCACGATGCAACGCGTCGCCGCGCGCCTGATCGACCACCCGCGAGAGGACACGCGCGCGTACTACCGGCTCCGCCGCGACCGCGTGTTCGACGCGCTGGACGCCGCGGGCCTCGACTTCCCGCCGCTGGAGGGCGCGTTCTACGCCTTCCCCAAAACTCCGATTCCCGACGACATGGAGTTTTGCCGCCGCATGCTCGACAAGGGCCTTGTCCTCGTTCCCGGCACCGCGTTCGGCTGCCCCGGTCGCTTCCGCATGAGCTACGCCGTTGCCGAGGACGTGTTGGAACGGGGGCTGAAAATCCTGCGTGAAGCGCTGTAGCGAGGGAGCGTACGGACGGCGATGCCTGCATGAGGCATGAGACCGACGCGGCTATGACCAGATGCCGTGGTAGCGGTCGCTGCGGATCTCGGCCACGATTACAGCGATGGTCACCGGTGCCTGGACCGCGAGGACGCCGAGCCATCCGAACGAGCCGCTCGCCAGCCACGCCGCGAAGTTGATCGCGAAGATGCCGGCCCAGATCAGTTCGTAGCTCCGGCGAATCCGAAAGACGTTGCAAAACAAGAAGAAGTGTCCGAGAGCGACGGCGATGAGCCAGGCGTAGGTTCCCACGCGGCTGTGCAGCCACCATGTCGCGACGGCTCCGAGCGCCAGGACGACCGCGTCTGTCGCTGAGAAACGAAGGCCGCGCGGCTTAGACATCGAACCGTTCGACGGAGAGCCGGCCGTCCGTATTCCGTAGACTCAGGGTTCCGAAGCGTGCGCCGAAGTTGCGCGTGCGAAGATCGCGGCACACGATGAGGTCGCCGGTTCGCTCGACGACGTGGTACGCGTTCGAGAGCCGGCGCATGCTGCGGAACTCCGGGATCTCCTCGACGTCCGCGGAGTCGAGGATCGGTACGGTCCCTTCGTCGTGCACGCCGCCCTCGACGCGAAACAGGCGCACGGCGTCGCCGTCGCGGGCGCAGCCGAACCAGCGCCACGGGAGCAACGCGCTGGGCAACAGCGCGAGCGTTTCCGGTGGGCAGCATCGAAGCGCCCGGGCCCGGAGGCGGCCCTTGATGACGATGTAGATCAACAGCGCCGTCGCGTAGGCGATCGCCGGTCCGGGGCCGGGAGGCCACGAAACGACAACGGCGATCAGGGCCGCGGCGCTCAGCAGCAAGACGATCGCATCGACAAAGAAGACCCATTCGGCGCAGAGGCGGCGCCCGGTGAACGGCGCCCATAACGTGATGCCGTATGTATTGGTCCAGTCCAGCACCGCGTGTAGCGACATGCCGGCGACCAGCGCCACGGCGAATTCGGCCGGTGTGAACGGCAAGACCAGCGCGCCCAGGAGCGCGATCATCGGGAGCGCGTGGGACCACGTCTGGTGCACGGTCAAGAACGCGCGCTTGCCGAACACGCGGCTCAAGGCGTCCAGGTCGGGGGCGACCGACGCGAGGACAAACGTCGAGGCCGCAAGCGGATGGGTCATGGCAAAAGGACTGGCCAGAACCAAGCCGGACATGGCGTGTGTCACGACATCCACGTCTCCATTTTACTCGGCGGGATCGTCGTCCATCGCCGTCCGTATGCTCTCCTCGGGTGGCGGGCGTTTGAAGCCCTTTGGCCCGTTGATCCTTTGCGGTTGATATCATGGCGCCCTCATGGAACGCTTTGATTCCGTCTGTGTGCTCGGTGGTGCCGGGCTGGTGGGTTACCAGGTTTGTCGCGAGCTCCTGCGCCAAGGGGTGACGAACGAGGTGGCCGTCGTGTCGCTGCGACTTGGCGAGGTCGAGCGGGCGGTCGCGCGTCTGCGCGAGGAGTACCCCTCGGCCACGATCGTGGGGCGGTACGGGAACGTGTTTGCTCGCGGGACGCTGGCGGATATCGACGGCGAGGAGCGCGAACCCGTGCGGGACCGTACGGATCCGAAGCGGCGGCGGGCGTTGCTGGCCGACATCTACGAGGACTTCGACGTGGCTCGTGCAGAGTCCGCCCTTTGCCGACTCGTGCGGGAAACCAGACCCGCGGCGGTCGTCGATTGCATCAACACCGCGACGGCCATTTCGTACCAGGACGTGCCCTCGACGGCCAAGCAACTCATGGCGGCGCTGGGCATGCGCGGCGACGTCCAGGCGACGGACGAGCAGCTTCGCGCCGACGTGGAGACCATGCTCGTCTCGATCGAGATTCCGCAGCTCATCCTGCATGTGCGCTTGTTGCACGACGCCCTGACCGAGGTCGGGGCCCGGGCATACCTGAAGGTCGGTACGACCGGCACGGGCGGGATGGGGTTGAATATTCCGTACACGCACGGCGAGGACAAGCCGAGTCCGACCCTGATGGCGAAGACCGCGGTCGCGTTCGCGCATACCGGGCTCTTGTTTTTGGCGGCGCGGACGGAAGGCGGTCCGACGTACAAGGAGCTGAAGCCCGCAGCCATGATCGGCTACCGCGAGGTGGCCGTGCGCGAGGTGCCGGGCTACGTCTGGGAGAAACAGGGGACGCGTTTCGTGAAGCGCCGGGCGCAGGCGCGACCGCTGTTTCAGGCGCAGACCGCGTCGCTGACCGAGCCGCTCGACACGACCCCGGACCCGTCGCGGTACTCGACACGTGAGGACGACAGCGGCGAGGCCCGGACCGTGCGTCTCGCCTGCGTGAACACGGGCGAGAACGGCTGGTTTACCCACGGCGAGTTCGAGGCCATCACGGCGCACTCGCAAATGGAAATCATCACCCCGGAGGAGATCGCCCTCGCCTCGGTTCAGGAGCTGACCGGGCGTTCGACCGGCCGCGACGTCGTCGCCGCTCTCGATTCGTCCATCCTCGGCCCGACCTACAAGGGCGGCCTCCTGCGCCAGGTAGCCCTCGACCGGATCGCGCTACTCGAGGGCGAAGGCAGCGTACCGTCGGTCGCACTCGGCGACCTCGGTCCGCCCCAGCTTTCGAAGTACCTGTTCGAGCTCTACCTGATGCGCGCGGCCTACGAAACCCTTGAGGCCACCGCCATCGGACTACGCAGTGCGGACGCAGGACAGCACCTGGAAGAGACCCTGAAGGCCCGGCCGGATTTGCGCGACGCCATCGTTTCGGTCGGCATCCCGATTCTCAAGTCCGACGGCCACACGATCTTGCGCGGCCCGGAGATCAAGATTCCCGGTTACGACCCGAGCGTTGGCCCGCGCCCTCCGGAGCCGGACGAGATCGACGCGTGGGCCCAAAAGGGCTGGGTCGATCTGCGACTCGACAGCCTGCACGCGTGGGCGGACCGCCTCGACCGCGTCGTGGCCTCGCGCCGCGGCGGCTCCGCCGGCGGGTCCGATTCCATGAGCCCGGCCACTTACGGCCGCGACGACTTCCGCGTCGGTGAGGTCGTCGCGTGGGTGTTCGCCAACGAACCGGGCTTTCGCGGCTTTCGGATCAAGTAGCGAGAATCGCCGGCGATTTCGAAAGCGGGCGGGCGAGCCACTGCGGCGTAGACCGCGGGCCGTTGATCCGTCTCTGCGACTGCGGACGGCTGGACGCGGCGCGGCTCTTCGGGCGCGCCTCCCACGGGGCGCGGTTTTGCTCTGAGTTCGCTTGCGACGTGTGTCGGGTTCGGGTTCGGGTTCGGGTTCGGGTTCGGGTTCGGGGATGAAATCGCGCGTGGATCGGTTGTCGGGGGACGCCCGTCGAAAGGAGTCGTCCATGACCGACAACCGAAACTTCTCCGCCGCTCCCCGGAGTTCTTCTCTGCAACGGTTCTCAATATCGCCGAAGGCGCGGGACGGTGGAAGCCCGCCGACAAGGCTTATCGCTACACCATTGCGCAGGCGGAGTGTCTCGAGTGTGCCGCGGCCTTGAGCTGGCCACGACTGTCGAGATCCTTCGCAGGAAGCGGGAGATGCTCCGCGTTTGGCAGGGCTCCACCCCACCTGAACGTAGTTCGTGAACGTCTACGACGACGGGCGGCCGTTACCGCCAGCGGCCGGCGACCCAGACCGCACGGGAGCGCGGCGGGCGGGTCCAGTGGCCTCCGACCCACGCGTAGCGGCCACGGCGCACGACGTAGTGGCCGCCGACCCACACATGATTGTGGCCCGGTCGGCGGGTTTTGACGACGACGCGTTTCGGAGCCGGCGGGGGAGCGTGCCGGACATGGACGCCCGCCGTTGTAGGGGCGACGTGCCGATGCCGGCGACCGTGCCGATGGCTGCTACAGGCGGGAGCGAACAGGATGAGGCACCAGAGGACGAAGCAATGTCTCATGGGGTCGAAACCCCCTGGGCGCACACGCAGTTTCGCGAAAACCGTTGGCGATCTCGCGGGTTGCGTCCGTCCTTCATGGTGGGTCGCCTTGCCGCAAGGCGGCACGCGACCGGGCCCACGAAAATCGCGCTCGGGCGATTTTCGTGGGTATCGCCGTCCGTCAGCTACCGCTCGCGAGGCTCTGGACAGCGCGGGCGAGCTGCGACTTCAACCGCGCCGCCTTGTTCTTGTGGACGCGGTTGGTCTTGGCCGCCTTGTCCACGAGTTTTTGTGCGTGGGGCAGCTCGGTATTGGCCGTGGTGGCATCGCCTTCGGCGACGGCCGTCATGACCTTCTTGAACTGGGTGCGCATCGACGAGTTGAGCGCGCGGTTGAGTTCGCGGCGCTTCTCGTTCTGGCGGATTGCTTTTCGGGCTGTGCGGGAGTGTGCCATGGTCAGTCAAGCGAGAGTTTACCGGGCCCGTCCGCGGATTCCAGTTTGCCGAGGCGGTCACCGACGTCCTTGAACGAGATATCGGACTCGTAGATCATCCCGAACTGCTCCTTGGCCTTTTGGGGCTGCCCATGGGTCTCGAAGACATCGCCCAGGGTGTAGCGGATCTCCTTGATCCGCTCGCTCATCCCCGTCTGGCCTTCGAGCGCCTGCTCGAGCTGGCGAATGGCCAAATCGAACTGGCCCTTGGCCGCAAACGCCTTGCCCAGCCAGAGCTGCGAGTCGCTGCGGAATTTCGGGTCCTTGACCGTGTGCTGGAACTGACCGATCGCCTCGTCCAGATCCTGGCGCTGGAGCAGGAGTTCGCCCAGCTTGAACCGGAGGTTCAGGTCGGTCGGATACGCCTTGACCCGCTCGCGATAGGCGACCGTTCTGACGTCCAGAAGCTCCCGGTCGATCTTTTGGGCCTCGTCGTTCTTGCCGGCCTGGAGTGCGTCCAGATGGGTGGATTCCAGCTTCGCGATGCGCATGTCGTCCCGCTGGAACTGCAGCATGAGATCGTCGGGCGCCTTTTTGACGGCGTCTTCCATCGCGGCGATGGCTCCGTCGTAGTCCTTTTGCTTTTGCTTGACCTCGGCGAGTTTGACCCACAGGTCGGTGTTGGCCGGCTCCCCGGCCAGCGCCTTTTCGACATCCGCGACCTGCGCCGCGAGATCGTCCGCGCTCTGGAACAGACGATCCTTCTTTTCGAGTTCGCCCGCCAGATTCTTGTCCCGAACCAGATCGCGGGACGATCCGGCCGTGGCGAATCCGGTGTCCTCGAGCGAGGCCCGCGCCGCGAGGTTCTTGCGCGCCTTGAGCGCGTCCTGGTCCTGCGGACTGAGTTGGACGACCCGATTGAGCGTCTCGAGCGCCTTCGGGATGTTGCCGGTGCGACCGAGCAGATTGGCCAGTTTCTTGAGGGCGCTGACGTCGTTCGGATCGGCCTCGGCCGCCATCTCGTACGCGAAGCATGCCGTCTCGTTGTAGCCGGCCGCCGCGGCGCAGTCGCCCAGCTTCGTGTTCACCGACTTGCTCTTGGGATCGATCCGGAGGAACTTCTCGCACGCGTTCAAGTACCCGTCGGGGTTGCCCTTCTTGCCCAGGCCGGCAAAAAACATCCCCAGCTTGGCCGGAAACCCGAACAGTGCGATCGCCAGACCGCCCGGGTAGCCCCCTTGCTCGTGTTTCTTCAACGCCGCCTTGCGCAGTCCCTCCCGGGCCCGGCGCGCGTCGGGCGCCAGCGCGGTGGCCTGGGTGAAGGCTTCGACGGCGAAGTCGTAGTTCTTTTTCTTCAGGGCGTCTTCGCCCCGCTCGGTGAGTTTTTGGGCTTGGCTGTTCATGCTCATGGCGGCGAAAACCCCTTGTATCGCGGGCAATGGGATGCGTCAAACGATGTGTAGACTAAGCCCCCCGTGCGTATCGTCTATTACCCGGACCCCGTGCTCCAGCGCCGGGCGGATGCCGTCGATCTCGCGTGGGACGGATTGGCCGATTTTTGCGCCTCTATGCTGGAAACGATGGAGGCGGCCCAGGGAGTCGGCCTCGCTGGCCCGCAGGTCGGGCGTGCACTCAGGCTCTTTGTCGCGGCGGAATCGGCGGAAGCCAAGGACGGCGATGTTTTCATAAATCCGAAAATCGAGCCGTTCGGACCCATTGTGACGACCGAAGAGGGCTGCCTGAGCCTGCCCGGAATCCGCGCCGAAATCGCGCGGCCCGAGTTCGTACGCGCCTGGTGGATCGACCCCGGGGGCGGGGAGCACGAAGCGGAATTCGACGGACTCTTGTCGCGGATCGTGCAGCACGAGTACGACCATCTGGACGGGGTGCTCTTCTTCGAACGCATGCTGGAGACGGACCGGCTTCGGATTCGGCCGGACCTCGAGGGGCTCGCCGACCAATACCGAGGCGGTTGAAGGCAGTATCGGGGCGGATGAAGGTCACCCACGGCTTGGCGGCGCTCGAACCGCTCGATCGCGGCGTCGGTACGGTAGGCGTATTTGACGGGGTCCATCGGGGACATCGACAGCTTCTCTATGAGCTGACCGTCTGGGCCCGGTCCGTGGGAGGCACTCCTTTCGCCGTCACCTTCGATCGCCACCCCATCGAGGTGCTGCGCGGCGAGACGGTGCCGCTCATTCTCCCGCTCCCCGAGCGCCTGGAAGAGTTGGGCCGACACGGGGTCCAAAATACCGCCGTCCTTGGCTTTGAAGAGATTCGGAGCCTCGACGCGGCCGCGTTCTTGAATGACGTGCTGCGCGCGCGGCTCGCGTGCGGTCGCTTTCTCCTCGGCTTTGACAGCCGGCTCGGCTGCGACCGGGCCGACGCGCGTGCATTGCCGGAGATCGCTTCGGCGCGGGGGGTCGAGGTGCGCATCGCCAGCCCGGTGCTGGATCGCGAGGGCCAAAAAATCGGGTCGAGCGCGATCCGGGCGGCGTTGCGGGCTGGAGATCTCGAGCGGGCGGCGAACCTGCTCGGACGTCCGTACGCGATTCGCGGCGTGGTCGAGCGTGGGGCGGGCCGCGGCACGAAACTCGGGACCGCTACCGCCAACCTTCCGGTCGCGGGGCGCGCCCTGCCGCCGGACGGGGTCTATCTCGTCCGCGTGTTTTGGCGCGACAAGACGGCGGGAGCGGTCGCCAACCTGGGGGTGCAGCCGACGTTCGGGACCGGCAATGAGCGGCGGCTGGAGGTCCACGTTCCGGGCTGGAACGAAGATCTCTACGGCGAGAATCTCGAGGTGCGCCTCGTTCGCCAGCTCCGACCCGAACGCAGGTTTGAGAGCGCGAACGCCCTCAAGGCGCAGATCGCCGCCGACCTGGATGCTCTCGCCCAAGCTTTGGCAAGCGGCGACATCTAATGCTATACCTGCGCCTTCCCCATGGGGGGGTAGCTCAGGTGGTAGAGCACAGCACTGAAAATGCTGGTGTCGGCAGTTCAAGTCTGCCCCTCCCCACCATTTGATTTCCTTCTCCCGGCCCGCCCGGCGGGGAGCAATGCTCCTTTCGCACAGAAGCCGCGCCGCCGGGCTTTTTGCTATTCGGGGTGCCTTTCGGCTATTCGCTGGGCCCCCGTTTGGCCGATACCCGTAAGTAGACATGTCTGATGAAGCGACGTTTCTCGATGGGTATCGCAAGGCGTTGGAGGAAGTGTCCGGGCTCGTCCTCGGGCTTCGCGATGGACACATGGCGGACTGCGGCGAAGTACTCGAGCACCTCGACAAGATGATCGAGCGCGCCCGTTGCGAGAGCCGTTCCTGCCTGGCCTCCACCGCCAGCGGCAAGAACGGCTACTAACTTCCGGCTAGCCTGGCCAAGCGCGCCAAACGCGGCCGAGCGATATCGCCGTCCGTACGCTGTGGGCGCGCCCTCCCCCTCCGTCCCATTCTGCGTTTCTGCGGTGAACTCGCGGGGGACGCGGGGGCGCTCCGTCGGTTAACCTGCGCGCCTTGCTGGTTTCCGTTGTTCTTCCCTGCCTGAACGAGGAGTCGTCCGTCGTTGCCTGCATCAAGGAGGCGCAGGCGGGGATCACCACTGCCGGACACGAGTCCGAGATCGTGGTCGTCGACAACGGATCCACGGATCGCTCGATCGAAGTAGCGGAGGCGGCCGGTGCGCGAGTGGTTCGGGAACGGCGCCGCGGCTACGGCAGCGCGCTGTGGCGCGGGATCCGCGAGGCCAAGGGTGAGATCGTCTTGATGGGCGACGCCGACGGTTCCTACCGGTTCGACCAGCCCGGACCGCTCATCGATGCCTGCCAGGACGCCGACCTCGTGATGGGTTCTCGCCTGCGCGGCAACATCGAGCCCGGCGCGATGCCGTTTCTGAACCGCCACCTGGGCACGCCGGTGCTCACGTTCTTGGTCAACCGGTTCTTTCGCACGCGCATCACGGACGTCAACTGCGGCCAGCGCGCCCTGCGAAAAAAAAGCATCGCCGTCCTGGACTTGCGCGCGGGGGGAATGGAATTCGCCTCGGAGATGATCATCAAGGCCGCGCTGGCCAAGCTGCGGATCGTGGAGGTGCCCGTCGATCTGCGCAAGGACACGCGCGACCGCGCGCCGCATCTGCGCCGCTGGCGCGATGGCTGGCGACATCTCCGGTTCATCCTGCTGTTCGCGCCGAACGCGGTCCTGGTGGCGCCGGGTCTCGCCTTGGCGGCGGTCGGCGTTTTCCTCGGCGGTCCCGCGTTCCTGGGCGCGTCACATTTCGGTGGTGCGGCGGCGTTCGGTGGCGCGGGTCTCGTCCTGCTGGGCGCGCAACTCATCCAGACGGGCCTGATCGTGAAGACCTGGTATCACGTCGAGGGCTTCCTGGAGCGGCCGTACTTGACGCGGCTGTTTCGGTGGATCGGTCTCGAGACCGGGCTGCTTGTTGGAGCGGGGCTGTTTTTGATCGGGCTCATCGTCGCGGTGCCGCTGCTTCTCGCCTGGCGCGATGGGCTCGACGTGGACCCGGCGCGCGTGGCCGCGGCGCTGATGTTTCTCGCCCTCGGCGTGCAGACGGTCTGCGGTTCGGTGATCCTGAGCGTGCTCGGCATCCGCAAGCGCCTCAACTCGAGCTGACGGCCCGCCGTTTCAACGTGCTAGGTTGGACGGCAAGCAAGGAGGAACGTCGTGACTCATGTCGTCGTCATTTTTCCATTCGGGGGGCTGCGCTCCGGAAAGGCGATCGCGCGGTTTTGGGAGATCGTCGACCTGGCCCTGGAGCAAGACCGGCGCGTGCTTGTGGTAATCAACAAGGACACGCAACCGCAGCACGTAGGACCGTACTGGGATGGGATCAACCAGGCGCCGTTGGCCAGCCCGCGGCGCGGGCGTCTTACGTCGATTCAGGTCTGGTCCGTGGACACATGCCAGATGTGGCTGGCCGGCTGGGGGCTGATTCTCGATCAGCATCCGAATGTCGAGCGCATTGTTCTGTTGCCGGGCGACATCCAGGAAGTCGCCGATCCCCCGGCCTTCTACAACGCCCTGCGCGCGCTTCTGGTCCTGCAGTCGCCTGCCTTCGTCATCGGCGATTTCAAGACGACGGACCGCTTCAGCTCGAAGGAGCTGATCGACACCTACGGTACCTACGCCTTGCTCACCAACTGGTTTCCGGTCGTGGCTGCCGCGGTTCAGCAACTCGGGCTCTTGCGACCGCGATCCGAATTCCTCAGCGTCGACGCGGGAGAGTTGCGGCGCCTGCTGGGCTTTCGCAAGTTCGCGTACGAGCAGACCCTCAACATGCTGATCCGTTCATGGGATCACGGGCAACAAAGCTGGAGCCCCACAGCGCCGCTCGTCGTCGGACTCGGCGTGGTCGAAGACGACCGCTCGTTTCGCGACTACCGGGGCGCCTTGGACCAGATCGAGCGAACCGAGCGCATGCTGCGTCTGCTCTGGCGCGAACAGCGCGAGCAGATTCTTCACGACGGCGGGGCCACGGAAGACGACTACCGCGAATTCCACAACGAGTACGACCGATTGGACCGGCGCTCCACCGGGATTCGCGAAGGAGCCCGTGTCACGATCAAGGGACTCCTCAAAGCGTGATCGAGATCACCAACGGCAAGATCGCGAGCCTCGCGCCGACGTGGGCCGAGTTTCGCGGCTTCTCGCTCCTGCTCGACAATCCGGCCGGTTGCGTGCGCGAAGACGGAGACCTGGAGCACATCGACTGCGGCCGGGCGGCGGCCGGCGCGTGTCCCGTGTATGAAGGGCTTCGCGACGTGCTTGCCGACCTCGGCGGTTCGGAACTTGCCGGACGTTTTGGCTTTTGCCCCCTGCCGTCGGATTCGTATCACGTCACGTTTCTGGATGGTGTCAGCCGCGACAACCTGACGACCGTCCTGTCGGTGCAGCACGAGAACCTCAAGTCGTTCGTGGCCGCGATCGAAACGGAACTTCCCCGGCCGCCGGCCGCTCTTCAGTCATGGATCGCACCGGCGCTGCCGCCGGTTTTGTTGAAGTTCGACGAGCTCGTCGTTTCGCCCGGACTGGCCCTGGTGGCCTGTCTCACGCCGGAGTCCGCGTGCCGCCCCGCGTTCGACCGCATGCGCGAAGCAAGAATGTCACTCGCGGGCACGCTGCGCGCCGAGGTCGGCGTCACGGCGGGACCGAACTGGATGCCGCATGTTTCGCTCGGATACTTTGCGAACGCGGACGGGGCGCGCGAGGCGTCGCGCCACCTGAACGCGCTGGGCGCTGCGGTGGCGGACGCCATGCGGGGAGCGGTTCAGCTGTTTGAGGGCGCGAGCCTCTACGGCTTTTCCGACATGGCGACGTTTTTTCGGGCCAAGCGGTAGCGGACATCGCCGTCCGTCCGCTTTCGCCGCGGGTTAGCCGCCGTCCTTTGTTTCCTTTTCCTTGTCTTCGCCGCCCTTGTCGTCGCCTTCGGTGGTCTCTTCGTCGGCGAGGCGTTCGAACCAGATTTCCTTGCCCTTCACGACCGCGCGCACGTCCCACTGCGACTCGACGTAGTAGATAATCGCCTGCAGCGTCATTTCGCCGGTCAGGCTTACCGAGACGTTGTCCTCGAACTCGCCCTTCGCCAACATCGTGACGCCGTACGCTTCGGACAGCTCGTCCAGGATGTCGTCCAGCTCGATGTCTTCCCAGGCGACCTCGACGACCTTGCTGAACGACTTGCCGAAGAGTTCCTCCAGCGGATCGACGTATGTCCGGAGCTTGAGCGCCCGTTCGTAGAGCGCAAGGACTTCGAGCGTGTCGTTGCGCGCGCGCTCCATGAAGATGTGGAAGTCCTTGCGGCCGTCGCGCTGCATTTCACGCTCGGTCTCGTTGAGGTACGTGAAGCCGGCCTTGATCTGGGCGCGGATGTCGTTTAGGTCCCGCGCGGCGCGGCGGATTTTCTTCAGGTCGCCGGCGAGCAGCTTGTGGCGCCGCAGGAACTCCTCGGGCACGCCGGCATACTTCGGCTTGGGTTCGCTCGATGCGCTGCGTGCGCCGCACACAAACGCGGCGACGATGGCGAGAACGGCGAGTGCGCTCCTCATCGTCCGGCCCCCCTCTCGGCGTCGGACGCGCCCTTGCCTTCGCGCGCCTCTTTTTCGGCCTCCTTCTTGGCCTGTTTGAGCGCCGCGCGACGTGCCTTCTTGATCGCCCGCTGCTGTTTGCGCCACGCCGCGCCGAACAGGATTTCGTTGCGCTCCTTGTAGACGTAGAGCGTGTCGCCGCGGATGACCCACTTGAAGAGAAGCGCGTCGGCCATCATCTGCAGCATCGCGCGTGCCGTCGTTTTCTCGAACTCGAACGTTGCGGTGTTGAACTTGTAGATCCGGGCGTCCAACTCGATGTTGATCCGGCACGAGTCCTCGAGATCGTCGAGGATGTTGACCAGCCATTCGTCCTCGTACGACACGTCTTCAAACCGCGCCGCGCGCAGCCGCTTGTAAACCTCGGCCTCGCTGATGCCGACGTACTTGCTCTTGTGTTTTTTGAGAACACGGTTGTAGTCCTTGAGCGCGGCCCGCTTGAGATCGCGGCCCTGCTTGAGCAGCTCGGTGATGTCGCCGCCGGCGTCCTGGGACTTTTTCATCTCGCCCACCAGCTCGAAGTGGCGGTTCTCGCGCTTGAAGATGCCCGGTACGAGCTTGAGAGCGTCGCTCAGGTCGATCTGCTTGACTTCGCGGCGAACCTCGGCGAGCTTTGCGCGGGTCTCTTCCGACATCCGCGTCCGTTTCTTGTCGGGCTTGGCGTCGCCGTCCTGTCCCCAGGCGAGCCCGGCCAGGAAGCCGGCCAAGACGAGAGAGCCGACGAGGCGCGCCTTCCCCTTACTGCTTTGGCAACCCATGGTCCCCATTAGACGGGCGTCCGTCGGTTCCGTCCGGATTTTTTGACACCCGCCGCTACGGATTTCCGGGGAACGGATGCGAATGGAATAATGCGTTCGCATGGGAATCACGTACGAAACCGCCTCTCTGGAACACACCGGGCTCGATCCGGCCGCAGTCGCGGCGTTGGGCGAAGAGGCCGACCGCGCGCTCGACGCCGTGACGGCGGCGGCGTTCGTGCGCGACCTCGAGACCCCCGTCGATCTGCCGCCGCGGACCGATGCGGATCGGATCGTGGTGCTCGGGATCGGGGGATCCGCCCTGGGAACGCGCTGCGTACATGAGAGCTGTGTCGCGGACGGGGTCGTGCCGATTCACGTCGTCGACAACATCGATCCGGCGGCGATCGAGGGCGCATTGGCGCTCGGTGATCCGGCACGGACGTTGTGGGTTCCGGTCTCGAAGTCAGGCGGCACCACGGAAACGCTCGCGCAGCTCTTTGTGATTCGCGAACGGTGCCCCAAGGCGCGCTTGTTCGCGGTGACGGGACCGCAGGGAGCGCTGCGCGATTTCGCGACCGCGGAGGGGATTCCCGTGGCGACGGTTCCGGAGCCGGTTGGTGGCCGATTCTCGGTCTTTACGCCGGCGGGTACCGTGCCCTTGGCTCTGGCGGGCCACGACGTGCCGGGCCTGCTCGCCGGTGCGAAGGACGCCGCAGCGCGATGTGGTCGTCCCGGCAGCGTCGCGGCGCAACTCGCGGCACTGCTCGTGGCCGCGCTCCGTTCCGGTCGCAACGTCGTGACGGTCTGGTCGTACGCCGAGCGCCTGGAGATCGTGGGGGAGTGGTTCCGACAGCTCTGGGCCGAGTCGTTGGGCAAGCGCCGCAACGACGGGCAGCGCATCGGCCAAACGCCGGTTCACTGCGTTGGATCGACGGACCAGCACAGCATTCAGCAACTCATGGTCGAGGGGCCGCGCGACAAGGCAGCGGTGGTCCTGGCGGGGCCGCCGACCGCGCCCACCGTCGCGCCGGCCGGCACCGCCGGAGCCGGGACCGGCCACGCGCTGGCGGACATTCTCGCCGCAATGCGGCGGGCCACGACCGCCGAGATGGTCCGGGCGGGCTGCCCGGTCGCTACCATCAAGCTGGACGCCTGGACCGAGGAGAACGTGGCCCGGCTCCTGATGGTCTTCATGGCGGCGACCGCACTTGCGGGGCGGCTCCTGGACGTCGATCCCTACGGGCAGCCCGGCGTCGAGGCGGCCAAGATCGCGACCCAACGACTCCTGAGCGATCCCGCCGGCGACGCGGATCGCCGGATCGCGGAGCTGTTGGGCGAAGGCAACGGCCTGCGCGGCTGAAGCTCTCAGTCCTCGGCGAGGCGGCTGTCCACGAAGTGGCCGAGTCGAGCGCGGGATCGCTCGGAGAGATCCTCGAAGTAGATGGCGACGTCAAAGGGGAGGCGGCCCAGCGTCTCTTCGTTGCAGCGCACGACAACGCCGGTGATAGCGATGGAACTCGCGCCTTGGGCCTTGATTTCCGGGAGCTCGAGCCCGATTTGGACCCGGCTCATGAGCGGTAGCGCCTCCGGCGCCCGAAACCGGATGCCCGTGACGCTCAGGTCGCGGATGTGGGTCTCAACTGTGCGGTCTCGCACGGTCAGCCGAAGCGGCAGATCCACGCGGACGCGCGGCTTTCTGCGTCGCTCGCCCTGTTCCGGCGGGGTCTGCAGGGTCTTTTTTACCGGATTCGGCTGGGTCTTCCTCATGTCCCCTCCCATCGGTTGGATCGGTCAAAATCTGCAAAGCCGGCTTGGACGGTGCTCCCGGCGGTCGGCAATTTCGGGGGAGAGGTGGGTTACAGTGCCCTAGCGCAGAGAGAAGACCAGTAACCGGAGAATCAGAACCGATGTCGAGCTACAACAAAGTCATCCTGATGGGGAACCTGACTCGGGATCCCGAACTGCGTTACATCCCCAACGGCACCGCGGTCGCCAAGATCGGGATGGCCGTGAACCGCAAGTTCAAGAACCGCAACACTGATGAACTCGAAGAAGAAGTCACCTTCGTCGATGTCGAGGCGTGGGGCAAGCAGGCCGAGACGTTCAGCCGCTACATGACCAAGGGTCGGCCCGTGTTCATCGAGGGGCGTCTTCGGCTGGACCGCTGGAAGGACCAAGACGGCAACAACCGCAGCAAGATGCTCGTCGTCATGGAGAACTTCCAGTTCGTCGGCGGTCGGGAAGGTGGCGGGAGCGCCCGTACAGGACGTCCGGCCGAGGAGGGTCGTCCGGTGGAGGGGGGACGTTCGGCGGAGGGTGCACCGGTTCAGGCCGGACATCAGACTGGCGGACATCAGGCTGGCGGACATCAGGGGCAGGCGGGTGGTGCGGGCCGCGTTTCGGAACCGCATGCTCCGGCATCGTCGCCGGCTCCGTCGAGCGGCGAGCAGTACGACTTCGACGACATCCCGTTCTGATCTGACCGCCTCTGCTCTGATGTCCCCATGACCGACGCGGCGTTCGTACATCCGACGGCCGTGATCGACGACGGGGCGCGGATCGGCTCCGGCGCACGGGTCTGGCATTTCTGCCACGTCATGGACGGGGCCGTGATCGGTGACGGGTGCGTCTTGGGTCAAAACGTCTTCGTCGGAAACGGTGTCCGGATCGGCGCCGGAACAAAGATCCAAAACAACGTCTCGGTTTACGAGGGCGTCGAGTTGGGCGCGCGCTGCTTTGTCGGCCCCTCCGCGGTGTTCACCAACGTGCGGACCCCGCGTGCCGGTGTCGATCGAAGACAGGCCTTTGTGACGACGATCGTGGCCGACGACGCCACCATTGGCGCCAACGCCACGATCGTCTGCGGAGCGCGGATCGGCGCCTTCGCGCTGGTGGGTGCCGGGGCGGTCGTGACGGGCGATGTCGCGCCGCATCGTGTCGTTTGGGGCGTTCCCGCGCGCGTGCAGGGCTGGGCGTGTCGCTGTGGAGCTGTGCTCGTGCAGGACGCACGGCATGCAGGCGCGGCGCAGGAGCACGCGGTGATGCAGGATCCGGGGGGGACGCAGGATCCGGGGGGGGCAACCCGCTGGGTCTGTTCCGAGTG
This sequence comes from Planctomycetota bacterium, assembly GCA_021776735.1. Taxonomy (GTDB): domain Bacteria; phylum Planctomycetota; class PLA2; order PLA2; family PLA2; genus JAJFFH01. The sequence goes on from JAJFFH010000047.1 coordinate 135,035, forward strand.
CGACAGCGTCTATCTCGCGCGGGACGGGGTTCTCACCACAAACGGCTGACAGCGCATGCCCAAGAAGTTCGGGAACCTCGTGCGGGGTCGCCGCTTTCGCGGGTTGCTCGCGGCATAATCACGTCGTATGGCAGCCATCATCATGGCGTTTGCAGGCGGCTTCGGCGCGATCGTCGGGTCGTTTCTGAACGTCGTTATCTACCGGCTCCCGCGCGGCGAGCCCTTGGGATTGGTCCGGAAGTCTCGCTCCGGTTGTCCGTCCTGCGACGCGCAGATTCTTTGGTACGACAACATTCCACTCGTGTCGTGGTTCGTGCTGCGCGGCCGCTGCCGGGCGTGTGGGTGGGGAATCCCGCTTCGCTATCCTCTGGTCGAAGGGCTCACCGCCACTCTGTTCGCCGTTACGGCCGGCCGAGCGGTGGTCCTCGGATGGTCGCCGCTTCTGGGGGCGCTCGTTGCCGCCGCGGTGTTCACCGCGATCCTCGTGTCGACCGCCGCGATCGCGATCCAGCACAACCGGATTCCGGGCGGCCTGCTGCTCACCGGCGGCCTGCTCGCGATCGTTCCCGCCGTGGGCCTAGACGATTTCCCATTGTCCGAACTCGGCTACGACATGCAGGCAAACATCCAGCCCGCACTCGTGTCGCTGCTCGCCGCGGCTGCAGGAAGCGGTCTGGCGGCGCTGGCCCTGGTCGGGCTGCGGACCCTGTATCGAGTCTTCCGCAGCGCGGCGATCGGGTCGGGGTGCGTGGGCCTGGGCGCTGCGGCCGGGGCATGGCTGGGACCGCGTCTTGTCGTGACCGGTCTTGTGGTGGGCTTTCTCACAGCGGTCCTCGTTGGCGCGATTCTGTGTCTGCTGACCCGGCGCCGCGAGCGTTCTCTCGCGCCGTTTCTCGCCGCCGGTTTTTGGGTGGCCGCCCTCTGGGGAGAAGCCCTCGAGCGCCTGATTCTCGGATGAGCCGAGCACGACGAAGCTAGGGACCTGCGGGTCCTCGACCACAACATCTAGTAGACTTTTCGACAAAAACCCGCTGCATGTCGTTGACAGCCCTGCGAAATCCGCCACAATAGGCCATCGGGCGCCGAAAACGGGTGCAGTGGCGCCGAAAACAGCGACCTACCGTGCGAGTGCGCATCGGACAGGAGGGACAGACGAGCCATGCGAAATACCTTCGGACGGACCGCGATGGTCCTTGGTTTTGGGATTCTTGTTGTTCTCGGCGGGTGCCGGGCGACGACGGATCGCATTCGAGTGCTGGAGGCCGAGAAGGCGGACCTTGAGCGGCGGAACACCGGAATGCGCGGCGAGATCGCGGAGAACCGGTCGCATCTCATGGACGCGCAATCGAAGGCCGAAGCCGAGGAAGCCCGGCGCCTTGCGGCCGAGCGCGAAGCGGAACTCTGGCGTAATCGCCAGCCGCCGACATCGACTCCCGAGCCGACTGCAACGGTCGATACCGAAGGCCTGCGCCGACGCATGCCGAAGGGTGTAGACGTTGTCGACCGCGCCGATGGCGGGACCTCGATCATTCTCGCTTCCGACATCACCTTCCGCCCCGGCCAAGCCGACCTGAACCGCAGCGCCGAAAAGACACTCGGTAGGGTCTTGCGGGCCCTCCAGGAAACCGAGGGCATCACAACCCTTCGCGTCGAGGGCCACACCGACTCTGATCCCATTCGGAAGTCCGGTTGGCGAAGCAACGAGGAACTGTCGCTCGCGCGCGCCAAGAGCGTGCAGCGATACCTCCTGAAGCACGGCATGACCAAGTCCACGTTGTCCGTACAGGGCTACGGGGCTGGGCGTCCGGTCGAGAGCAACACCACGGCGGCAGGCAAGGCAAAAAACCGCCGCGTCGAGATCGTCGTACTCGACGACTAGTCGTCGAGACGCTCGAAGTCCAATCAGATGAGCCGCCCCGCGTTGGTGGCTCTCGGTCGTAGGACCACAATAGTGCAAGCTGAGTCCCGCACGCCTCCGAAAGGGCGTGCCGGTACTACCGTCCCTGCCCGGCGGCGTTCGCGCCGCCGGGCCCCTACTGAATCGCCGCATGACGGAGATTCAGTAGTCGGACGAATAAGGGTAGCGACAACCGCACGCGTAGTTCACCGGTTCGCGGTTCCCCCGCGAAGCGGGTAGGCCGCCCGCCCGCGGGGCTCTCAACGGCGTCAGCCGTTGAGGCCAAAAGACACTGTGCCCCGTCCGCCCCGGTTCACCGCTTCGCGGTTCCCCCGCGAAGCGGGTAGGCCACCCGCAAGCGAGGCTCTCAATCGGCGTGAGCCGTTGACGCCAAAAAGGCATCGCCGTCCGTGTGCTTACGGCATGGTGCCTTGCCAGGGAGAGCCTTCCGACTGTCTCAAAGCGAGACGATCGATTGTTCGGGTGAGCCGACCCGGAAGCGGAAGGCGTGCCGCGGGCTGAATCGCGGCTCAACCGTGGCCCTGCGACCGGCCGATAGGGGACTCGGTCTATTGGGTCCGGAGGCGTGATTCCTCCTGTGATTGGACGGCACCGAGATGGTAGGCATTGAAGAACTCCTTCAGATCATGGTCCAGCGTGGTGGGTCGGACCTCCACGTGACAGCCGGCTCCCCGCCGAAGATTCGCATCGACGGCGTGCTGGTTTCGAGCGAGCACGAGACCCTCGCGCCGGACATGACCAAGAAAGTCGTGTACTCGGTCCTGACCCAGGAGCAGATCGCGAAGTTCGAGAAGGAACTCGAACTCGACATCTCGTTCGGGATCGACGGGCTGGGCCGCTTTCGCACCAACGTGTTCATGCAGCGCGGCGCCGTCGGGGCCGTGTTTCGCGTGATCCCGTACGCCATTCAGAGCTTCGAGGAACTCGGCCTCCAGCGCGGGATCTGCGAGAGCCTCTGCCAGCTTCCGAAGGGGCTCGTGCTCGTGACCGGTTCGACCGGTTCCGGCAAATCGACGACGCTGGCGGCGATGATCGACTTCATCAACCAGCACCGCTGCGAGCATGTGATCACGATCGAGGATCCGATCGAGTACCTGCACCGCAACAAGAACTGCCTCTTCAACCAGCGTGAGGTCGGTTCCGATACGCACTCGTTTGCGCGGGCGCTGCGGTCGGTTCTTCGCGAGGACCCCGACATCGTCCTGATCGGCGAGATGCGCGATCTGGAGACGATCGAGCTGGCGTTGACGCTGGCCGAGACCGGCCACCTGACGTTCGCGACGCTGCACACGTCGGACGTCGTGCAGTCGATCAACCGCATCGTCGATGTCTTCCCGAGCCACCAGCAGCAGCAGGTCCGCACGCAGCTCAGTTTCGTGCTCCAGGCCGTGCTCTGCCAGACGCTGGTACCACAGGCCAACGGCCGCGGTCGCGCGCTCGCGATGGAGGTCATGGTCGCGACCCAGGCGATCCGCTCCTGCATCCGTGAGAACAAGGCACACCAGGTGTATTCGCTCGTGCAGACGGGCGGCAAGTACGGAATGAAAACGATGAACCAGGCGTTGTTCGAGCTCTACGAGCAAAACAACATCACGTACGACGAGGCCATGGCACGCACGACCGACCCCGAGGACCTGAAGCGCACATTCCAGCGCGCTGCTCCGGGGGCCGGATCAACCGGCGGCGGCCGACGCCGCGGTGGGACGAGGTCGCGCAATGGGTAGCCGCTCGTTCGACAAGCGCGTCGTACGCGTGCTCAAGTCTTCCGAAACCGTGAAGTCGGAGGAGCTTGATGCGGCCGTGCAGGCCGCGATCGACGAGAACTCGTCGGTTACGACGGTCCTCGTCAAGCGGGGGCTGATCGACGAGAACGACCTGCTGGGCGTGCTTGCCGGACGCTTGCGCGTGACCCCCATCAACCTGCACGACTGCACGCTCGACCCCGAGGTCGTGCGGTCCATTCCGGAGAGTCTCGCGACCGACAACCACATCGTGCCGGTCTCCAAGATCGAGGACATCCTCACGGTAGCGGTCTCGAACCCGTTCGACGTGGTCACGCTGGACCAGCTGCGGAACACAACGGGTTGCGAGCTGCGCCTGGTGTTCTCTCTCGAAGACACCATCGCGCGCGCGCTCAATCGGGTCTACAACCCCGGTGCGGCGACGCTTGAGACGGTCCTCGGCGAGATGGACGGCGTCGATATCGAGGTGAAGGCGGAGGACGGGCCCGAGGAACTCGATCTTGAGGCGATCTCGAACAACGAGGACGACTCGCCGGTCATCAAGTTCGTCAACCTGGCCGTCTACCAGGGCATCAAGGAGAAGGCCTCCGATATCCACATCGAGCCCTTCGAGAAGGTCGTGCGCGTTCGGTTCCGCCAGGATGGCGTCTGCCACGAAGCGTTCACGCCGCCCAAGGCGCTGCACAACTCGATCGTCTCCCGCATCAAGATCATGTGCGGGCTCGACATCGCCGAACGTCGTATTCCGCAAGACGGAAAGTTCCAGATCAAGGTCGAGGGCCGCCAGGTCGACTTTCGTGTTTCTGTGCTTCCGACGGTGCATGGCGAGAAGGTCGTGCTCCGGATCCTGGACGGCGGCAACCTCGCGCTGTCGCTGGACTCGCTCGGTTTCGAGGACAGGGCCCTCGCGGACTTCAACGAGGCCATCAAGTCGAGTTACGGCATGGTGCTCGTGACCGGGCCGACCGGTTCGGGCAAGTCCACGACCCTGTACAGCGCGGTCAAGGCGCTGCTCAACGACGAGCTCAACTTCGTCACGGTCGAGGACCCGGTCGAGTACCAGCTCTATGGTGTCAACCAGGTCCATGTGAACGAAAAGCGCGGTCTTACCTTCGCGGCTGCGTTGCGCTCGATCCTGCGCCAGGACCCCGACATCGTGATGATCGGCGAAATCCGCGACACGGAGACGATCAACATCGCGATCAAGGCCGCGCTCACGGGCCACCTGGTCCTATCGACGCTTCATACCAATGACGCGGCCTCGACGATCACGCGCATGATCGACATGGGCGTCGATCCGTTCATGGTCTCCTCCGCGACGCTGATGGTATCCGCGCAGCGCCTGGCTCGCCGGCTCTGCAAGTACTGCAAGGCGCCGCTGGACAATCCGCCGAAGAAACGACTCGAAGCCGTCGGCTTCACCGAGGAGCAGATCGAGACCGCGGAGCTGTTCAAGCCGATGGGATGCCCTCGCTGCAAGAACGGCTACAGCGGTCGGTTCGCGTTGCTCGAGACGATGCCGATGACGGAGGACCTCAAGCGGTTGATCGTCGCCGGCGAGTCCGCCCAGGTCCTGAAGAACACCGCGGTCGTCGATCACAAGATGGTCACCCTGCGCATGTGCGCGATCCGCAACGCAATGCGCGGGATCACTTCGATCGAGGAGGTCCTGCGCGTCACCATGCCCGACGAGATATCGGCCGATGGCCGCAAGCTCGCCCCGGCGCCCGAAGGCGGCGGCGGCCACTAGCCGACTGGAGAACTTCGATGCCTGCCTGGAAATACACCGCACGCGATCGCGAAGGAAAGAACGTCAGCGGAATCGTGACCGCAAAGTCGCAGGGCGACGCCGTTGCCGATCTGCGCAAGCGCAGCCTGATGGTCCTAAACATCAAGCAGACCGGCAGCGCCAAGAAGGGCAAGCAGGGCGGCCTGCTCGCCGGACTGTTCAAGCCCCGGCCGTCCGGCACCAAGGACCAGATCGTCGTTTTCACGCGGCAGCTCGCGACGATGATCTCCGCCGGCGTGCCGCTGCTTGAGTCCCTCGAGGTTCTTCAGGAGCAGGCGGACACGCCTGGCTTCCGGGTCTGCCTCGACGGCGTGATCGAGTCGGTCCGCGGCGGCTCGGATCTTTCCACGGCGCTCGACAAGTACGCCAAGGTCTTTCCGAGCATCTACGTCTCGATGGTCCGCGCCGGCGAGGTTTCCGGGCAGCTCGACGACATCCTGGTCCGGCTCGCGGAGTACCAGGAGGCGTCGGAGAAGCTGAAGCGCGACATCAAGGCGGCGATGACCTATCCCGTCATCAGCCTCGTCATGGTCCTCGGCATCACGTTGTTCCTGATGGTGGGCATCGTGCCGAAGTTCAAGGAGATCTTCGACTCCCTGGAAATCGACCTGCCGAGCCTGACGAAGGGCGTGCTGGGGGTCAGTGACGCACTCCAGTCGCACTTCATGCTGGTGATGGCCGGCATGGCCGGCATGGTCGCGCTGTTCCACATCTGGAAGCGGACGCGGTGGGGCGGCCGCCAGTGGGACTGGATCATGCTGCGCGTGCCCGTCTTCGGTCCGCTGTTCCAGAAGGTCGCGCTGAGCCGTTTCTCCCGCACGTTCTCCACGCTGATCAAGTCGGGTGTACCGATTCTCGGCGCGCTTGAGATCGTGTCGGAGACGGCGGGCAACCGCATCATCAGCGATGTCATCGAGAACGCGAAGGAGAACGTGCGGCAGGGCCACACGTTGGCGGAGCCGCTCATGGAGAGCTCGGTGTTTCCCCCGATGGTCACGCGCATGGTGCAGATCGGCGAGAAGTCGGGTTCGCTCGAACAGCTCCTGGAAAAGATCTCGGACTTCTACGACGACCAGGTCAGCGCGGCCGTGAAGACCCTTACATCGATGATCGAGCCGATCATGATCGGCATCATGGGCTTCATGGTCGGTGGCATTGTGCTCGCCGTTTTCCTGCCCATCTTCGAGTTGCAGAAGAAACTCGGCGCGAGTTAGGAACGGACGGCGATGTCTTCGACCACGCGGCGAGTTCTTCTGTACAGCCTCGGCAGCGCGATCGTGGCGGTCGCGCTGTACCTCGGCTACGGCTACAAGCCGGCCCCGGATCCGTCGGTGCGCCTGAATGGCGCGGCGATGCTCGGTGGCATGGGCCAATACGAGCAGGCGATCGCGATCTGTGATCAGGTCATCGAGGAGCACTCGGACAACCTCGAGGCCCGCATCTACAAGGCGACGTTTCTGGCCGCGGACAAGCGGCTCGGGCAGGCTCTGGCGGCCTACGACGACGCCCTGGACCATGTCGTGGACGACGAATCGATGCGACGCAACCTGATCCAGGATCGGGCGGGCGTCCTGCTGTCGCTCGGCCGCCTCGACGAGTTTCGGTCGGCGCGCCAAACACTTGCGGCTGCCGGCGAGGACTATCGAGTCCATGTTCTCGACGGCCTCGCCGCGAAGCGCGCCGGCGACCTGGATGGCGCGGTCGAGGCCTACTCGCTGGCCGTGTCGAACAAGCCGGACGATGAGCAGCTAGGTGAGCAGCTAAGGGCCCGACTGTGGCACGCTCTCATGGAACAGGGGGACGCGGCGGTCGCGAAGCGCGACTTCGAGACCGCCCGACTCTCGTACGACCGTGCGTGTCCGCTGTTCGAAACCGCGTTCAAGGCCCACCTCAAGGCCGCCGAGGTCCGCCTCGCCCTGGACGAACCCGGTCCCGCTTTGGCGGTGCTGGGGACGGTGGCTCCCAAGACGCCCGGTCTGGCTCCGCTCGCGTTCCGCGCAGCGACCACACTGCTCGAGAGAGACAAGACCGACGCGGCAGTGGAGGCGCTGGCGCTGGCGATCCGCGCCGACCGCGCCGGCACGCGGACCTTGTTCGACAAGACCCCGGCGTGGAGTCCGCTGCGCCGCCAAGCGCGCGTGATCGGGCTCTGGACCAGCGAGGAATCGGGAAACTCGGACGCCGGCGACGGTGATTCCGCCGACACCGACGCCGACGAATCGGCTGCCGGTGTCTCCGATCGAGACACGAACCGGTAGTCCGAGGCCGATTTATCGGTCTGGGCGTTTGACGCGGTCCCAGACAGTGATAAATCACTGCGGAACGGCGAAAAAGGGCGCCGGGACGGTGGGACGATAGGGAACCCCCGCTCCGACTCCGAGCCCGCCCGCCCATCAATACGAACGCAAGAACTCGGACAACGGGTTGGTTTTAGGTTTTTTTTGGAGCAATAGGACAATGCGCAAGGAATCTGGTTTTACGCTCATCGAGCTGATGATCGTGATTGCGATTATCGCCATTATCGCGGCGATCGCGATTCCGAACCTTCTTTCGGCTCGCCTGAACTCGAATGAGACGGCGGCCATCGCGACT
>JAJFFH010000048.1 GCA_021776735.1 Planctomycetota bacterium
TTCCCGCGTCCGTCGTGGCATTGTTGTTCATACCAAAGCCGTCGGCTGGGCGCGGGAACCTCTTTGCACAAAACGGCTTACGTCAGATACTCAAACCCCGCCTACGGCCTCCAAAACGCCAACTTTCCGGGATCGCGCCCCCTGAGACCGAGGACTTGGTCAAGGGTCGATTCGGCGTAAGCGCGGAGAAAATCAAGCAGCCCCCGCAGGGCGGGGCACCTGAGGGCGGTGCCAAAGGGCCTGCAGGTCAGGCCGTGGAGATCGGTGAACCGCGGTCACCGGAGGCGGTGGAGGGATCCAGCACACTGTTCAACGAGCAGCCCACTCGTGGCCGGCAGATCGTCGGACCCGCAGCAGAGGAGACCGTTCGAGAAGTCAAGCTCGGCGAAGCTGCGGCTTTGCGCCCGCCGAAGAACGCCGAGAGCCCTGAAGGGATCGTCCTAGAAGTCAAGCTCGGCCTGCGGCCGAAGCGTCCTACGCCGCACGAACTTCGCGAGGAAAAGCTGCGGAGGGAACTGGTTGTATTGCTGATTAGCGTCCAGTTTCTCCGGGCACAACTCCGGAAGGTCGTCGGTGTCTTGCGAGAGCTCAACCGCCCCTGGTCCGAGACAGTCAACCTCGGTGGGATTGATCTGTTCCCTGTCCAGAGAGACGATCTGAAGATCTTTGGCGAGGACATCGAGTTCGCGATTCATGTCATCGATTCCTACGACAAGCTTCTCGCGGATCTGGAACGGGAAATCGGAGAACTCTGGAAAGCGATTGGGAGAATCAAGGACGTAGGACCTCCTGTCCCTGTGAAGATTGGTCCGAAGTACAAGGAGCAATTCAAATTTGCAGTTCGCAGTGTGCAGAACATGCGGCGGCTCTGGAAGAACGGTCGCTCACCCGTCGAGGAAGACGCCCAGGGCCATGTGAGATTTGTCAGTCCAGAGGCCTACTTCGAATTCGTCAAGATATTCAACGAGACCACTGGCTTGGACATGGTCGAAGCCTCCGCCGATGTAGGACGTCGGTGGCACGCAGTGATCCACCCGCCGGCGGGGGCGTCCGAGCGAGAGGTGCTATTTGAGCAGATCGGCGCGCTTGCCGGACGCTATCACTATATTGCAGACGCGTCGGAACTCATCGGGCAGTGGGTTCGGGTACTGAAGATTGGAGCGTGGGCACCTGGCCGTCTGGCGGCACTGGCCGACTTTCGGACCGACGACGCGATGAGAAAGCTGTCAAAGGACATACAGCACAGGTTGAACGAGGGCCTGAAGGATTATGAGCGCGGCCGGCTGTCGGCAAGTTTCGGCACATCCGAGGTCGAAGAGAAGATTCGCGATTCTCTTTATTGGGCCGAGGCGCGCCGGATCGGGCTCACAGTCGGGATGGAGGCGGTCGCATGGCTGTCTATTGCTACCACGCTCCCCGCGCTCATCGGCGGCGGGCTAGCTGCGGCCGAAGTCGGAGGTGCCGCGGCCCTCCGATTCACGACGGGGCGCGTCGTGAGCATCGCCAGTGCCAGTGAGCGCCTGATCGCCGTCTCGAAGCCGATTGTCGTCGCTGGCGTTGGAGTATTGACAGTTGAGATGGCGGCAGCCGGAGGGCGACCGCCAAGTCGAGGTGCCGGATCCCCGCCTCGCGCGGCTCGGAACAGATGGGGAGAGATCAAGTACGATAAGGCGTTTGAGGATTATCTCAGGAGGATCGAGAAGGCCACGGGTCGCAAGATCCCGCCGCATCAGCGAAAGCTGCTACGGAAGGCACTGAAAGAGCGTCGGTTCAAGAGGGTGAGCGCCAAACGGTTAAAGCACGTGAGGGTTGAGTACGAGGGGCTGAGGAAGACACTGCGGCCCGAATGGGCGAAGAACATGGGCAAAAGAAGGAGATGGCCGACGCGCGGAAAAAGGCACCACGATGGTCATCACATCATTCCGCTCCAAGCCGGCGGTCCGAATGTCTGGTGGAATCTTCACCCTGCGACTACGGGCGTCCAGCACCAAGGCGCCATTCACGGATCGATCGAGTACGCGAGGATCTTTGGTTTCCTGAGGTGACTGGAAAGGCAAGAGGATGATCGAGTACAATGTAGTCGCTAAGGCGCTTCGGGATGCCGGAGGGAAGTTTCAGCGGATTTCCGAGGCGCAAGTGCATGGACTGCGCAGACGTTTTCCCGGATTGCCCGAGGACTATGTTGCGTTCTTGACGCGCGTCGGGATTGGATCATCTCCGGACTTGGACGTGATGCTGCCTGCGGAGCCAGGGTCCGTCATTGGTCACGACGCGGCACGCCAGCTTGTTCCATACCGAGCTGTTGTAGTGGCATACACTGACGCAATGTACGGCTATCGTTCGGACTGGAGCTTCGGGTTGCTGTCAACGGAGTCGATCGAGTTTGTTCCCTGGGACGAGACCTTTTCGCAGTGGATAGCGGCTCTTGTCCAGCATTTGTAGGAGTACGGATAGGAGTACGGAGCCAGGGAACCCTGCTGTTGTTGGCGCAGGCGCGCGGGTTGAATGCTGCGGCGTGAGGTCTCGGCTGGCGCGTGCGGAGCAAGCGTGCCGGATCTGCGGCTTTCGCGCCGTGAACCGCGGCGGAATCGTGTCCGGCTTGCGGTGCCTGCAGAGTTCGTCTGCATGCGTCAGGGTTGGTGCCCCGGCTCAGCTCGCTGGCTACGGAGCGGCCAAGGCCGCATGTGCGATCTGTACGGCGAGGCCGGCGTAGTCAGGGCGCGCTTTGAGCAGGCGGAGGTGGTCGCGGATGTCGCGGGAGATCGTGGCTGGGTGGCGGTCGACGCGTTGGCCGATTTCGAAGTGTTTGCAGCCGGCGAGCAGGCGGAGCAGGCCCGCGCGGAGCACTTTCCAGGCGTCCTTTGTCTTGCGCTTGAACAGTCCCGTCAACTTGCCCATCTTGCGTTTGGCGTCGTCGACGGCGCTCTCGACGCTGCGCGGCGGCGAAACCGGGCGAAACGGGCGTGTACCGTCGGCGAGTTTCGCCTTGCGCATGGCCCAGCGGACGACTTGCGGAGAGCCGGCGTGCTTGAGAGTGACATCCTCGACTTCGTCGGGAAGGCGCTGGCTGAGTTGCCGCTCGACCCAATTGCGGAACTCGTCTTCGATCGAGGACGGGAACGCCTCCGCGAGGGCCGCTGACCCCCGCGCCCCCTTTTCCTCTCGCCGCGACTTCTTCGTCGATCCACCCTGTTGCCAGCCACCTCGGTCGGTTTTCCAGCGCGAAGTGGTGGGCGCTGCACCATTCGTCATCCGCGGGATCGCTGACGACGGCGGCAGCGACGGGGTTGTCGTGGATGTACGTGGCAACGCGGCGGCGGTAGCGGAGATCGCCGATGGGGCGCGAGAGAAAGCGGCCCCGGTAAAGTGTTCCGTCGCGGCGGCGGGTTCGGTTGAAGTAGCGCGAGTAGCGGTTTTGCACAATACGCATCGACTTTGAGAGTTCGCCGGTGACGCTGCGGACCAGCAGGTGGAAGTGCGTGAGCATCAGGCTGAAGGCGTGGAGTTCGATCCGTCCGGCGCGGACTTCGCGGGCGATCGCGGCGAGAAAGAACCGGCGGTCCTTGTCGGTTTCGAACAGCGTGCGGCGGGCGATGCCGCGGTTCATGACGTGATGCCATGTGTCGGGGGCGTCTTCTCGGGGGCGTCGGGGCATGGGGTTCTCCATCCCATAGACGCAAAACGGGTCGTTGGTTGGCCGGCGGGGCCGGTGCAACCGACGCGACGGTAAGGTGTTACCGCAGCAAGAAACAATCTGAGGTGGGCACGGGGTCGTCCTGGCTGGCGCGATTTGGCGCGCAATAACCGCAGAGTTACCGCGCACCGCACCGGGTTTCCGTACCGGGAAGCAGGATTCCCTGGCTCCGTACCTACTGGCGAGGGTGGATGTGCGATGCGCGCTACGCCGGGTAGGGGAAGCGTTGCGACTCAGAACTCCCCTTGGAGATCCACTTGTGTACGAAGTTGTACGGCCCGCGGCGCTTGCCGCTTCGCTCCGATCGGGATCGGAACGCGGTGCCAGACGTCATGGGAAACCCGATCTGGCTTAGCGAAACCGCTCTACGTCCAGTATGATATCTGTTGTTTTTCCCTCGTCAATGTACACGGTGCGTCTCGGAAACGTCTTGAACGCCGGATGGCGAGTGATGCTGAGTTCGTATTGGCCCGGTTTCGATACGAGAAAACCGGTGCCGTCTCGGCGAGATTCTCCAGGGCCGTGTAGCGATACTTTGAGCCATGCTGGCAGAATCCACGTTCGGTCGCCTTCACGAAGGTGGATCAGTACTCGCGACCGGCGATAGACGGCCAGTCGCACTGTTTGTTGACCAGGCCGCAGCGTGAGTTCGCGGTTTCCGTAGAAGCCCGGTCCCGTCCCCTCGATCGTGATCTTGCCGGCCGCGACACGAAGCTTTGGGATTCGAGTCGATCCGCCACCATTGCCGGCGCGATACCAGTTGATGTGCTCCATTTCGATGGGGCGATTGGTTTTTCCTTCTACGGCTTCGACCGTGACTTCCGCAGGCTCGGGGATTTCGAACACGATCGGCATTCCGTCCGGACGGATCAATCGCTGTTCGAACATGCTGAAGGGGTCGATTCTGAACCACAAGAGGCCGGGGGGGACGGGTCCGATTTCGAACCGCGGTCCGTGGACCCGGAGAACGTCGAAGGCACCAGGAACGGTCCGACGGATGTACTTCCAACCGATGTGCCTCCAGTAGAACAGCAGCTCAGGGTCGCCCCATGCAGCCGGAGCTCGGATCTCGACTCGAACCCGTATCGGATTCAGAGCTGGCGGATGGAAGCGGAGCATCGCCCGAGCCGTTTCGCCGGTCCGAACGTCGACGAACGCGGGCGTGGCCCATGCTGCGTCGATGCGCCATCGGCCCGGAGAGAGCCCGGAGAAGATCCATCTCCCGGATATCCACCGCCTGGGGGACGTTGCCTCGTCGTAGACATAGCGTCGCACGCGCCCTTGGCTCGACTTCGCCACGACATCCCCAATTGGTGGATCAACGAAATCGAGCTCGACACGCCCTTCGGGTTCGAGCAAGAAAACATGCGCCCCGCCTGCTGTGCGATCGACGCGAACGTCGCGTTCGACGAAACCCGGCGCACTGATGGCCAGCCTGTCGATGTCCGGTGGAACATGCCAAGGCGAGCGGAGCCGCTCTTCTTGCCACTCATTTCCATTCGCCCATCCCACCACCAAGGAGTGAACGGCGCGACCTTGGCCATCCACCGCGCTTACCGTCGTCGCGCGTGTTTCCCTGCTCTCGCGCGCGTCCGTGTCGGCACCGCCGGGCTTCTTCTGGATGCTTCGCCGGGGTAGTGCTGTTGGCGGACGTTTGGCCTGCCGTGGTCCTGTCTGTCGTGCCGGCTGGCTTCCGCGCCACATCTTCAGTGAAACGACCGCAAGCAAGGCGAGTCCAACGCACACGCCGCAAATCAACAACCACCGCATGTGAGTGCATTCTAGCCGGAGGTTGCCCATGCATCCGCTCTTCTCGTTGCTGTTTCATTGGCCCGTCAGAAGCGCCGTCGGGTCCATCCTTCTGGCTTTTTCGGCTTCCGCCTCGAATACTCAAGGGGACGGACCGCGAGGTGCTGCGTCGTGGGATCGTGGGGCCTTGGTGGGGGGGCAGGCTCCGTATGAACCGTGTCCTGCGCCGATGGGCCGCGTACTTGAGCCGGGGGACTCGGCTGACGGCATGCTGGGCCATCGCGACCGTCGCGACTAGCAGAACGAGCTGCGAGGGCTCACATGATCGGACACGCTGCGGCGTCACGTCTTCGAGCCGTCCCAGGCGCGGATGATGCATTGACCGCCGTTGTGCGTGGCTAGGGGGCCCCGGGAGAGTACGGCGGGGAGAGTACGGAGCCAGGGAACCCTGCTGTTATTGGCACGGGCGCGCGGGTTGATGCTGCGGCGTGAGGTCTCGGATGGCGCGTGCAGAGCAAGCGTGCCGGATCTGCGGCTTTCGCGCCGTGAAACGGCGCGGAATCGTGTCCGGTTTGCGGTGGCTGCAGAGTTCGTCTGCGGTCGGGTGTCCCGGTGAGCGTTGGTGCCTCGCTCGGCTCGTCGAGCTACGGAGCGGCCAGGGCCGCATGTGCGACCCGCGCGGCGAGTTGGGCGTAGTCGGGCCGTGCCTTGAGCAGGGCAAGGTGGTCGCGGATGTCGCGGGAGATCGTGGCCTCGTGGCGGTCGGTTCTCACGCCGATTTCGAAGTGCTTGCAGCCCGCGAGCAGGCGGAGCAGACCCGCCCGAAGCACCTTCCATGCATCCCTTCGTCTTGCGCTTGAACAGGCCCGTCAACTTTCCCATCTTGCGCTTGGCGTCGGCGATGGCGCTCTCAACGCCGCGCGGCGGGGTGACCGGGCGAAACGGGTGCTTACCGTCGGCCAGTTTTGCCTTGCGCATGGCACAGCGGACGACGCGCGGGGACCCAGCGTGCTTGAGCGTGACATCCTCGAGTTCGTCGGCGTCCTTGGCGAAGCGCTGGCTGAGTTGGCGCTCGATCCACTCGCGGAACTCGTCGTCGACCGAGGACGGGAACGCCTCAGCGAGGGCCCCTGCCCCCGCGCCCCCTTTTCCTCTCGCCGCGACTTCTTCGTCGATCCACCCTGTTGCCAGCCACCTCGGTCGGTTTTCCAGCGCGAAGTGGTGGGCGCTGCACCATTCGTCATCCGCGGGGTCGCTGACGACAGCGGCAGCGACGGGGTTGTCGTGGATGTAGGTAGCAACGCGGCGGCGGTAGCGGAGATCGCCGATGGGGCGCGAGAGAAAGCGGCCCCGGTAAAGCGTTCCGTCGCGGCGGCGGGTGCGGTTGAAGTAGCGTGAGTAGCGGTTTTGCACAATACGCATCGACTTTGAGAGTTCGCCGGTGACGCTGCGGACCAGCAGGTGGAAGTGGGTGAGCATCAGGCTGAAGGCGTGGACTTCGATCCGTCCGGCGCGGACCTCGCGGGCGATCGCGGCGAGAAAGAACCGGCGGTCCTTGTCGGTTTCGAACAGCGTGCGGCGGGCGATGCCGCGGTTCATGACGTGATGCCATGTGTCGGGGGCGTCTTCTCGGGGGCGGCGGGGCATGGGGTTCTCCATCCCATAGACGCAAAACGGGTCGTTGGTTGGCCGGCGGGGCCGGTGCAACCGACGCGACGGCAAGGTGTTACCGCAGCAAGAAACAATCTGAGGTGGGCACGGGGTCGTCCTGGCTGGCGCGATTTGGCGCGCAATAACCGCAGAGTTACCGCGCACCGTGCCGGGCCTCCGTACCGGGAAGCAGGATTCCCTGGCTCCGTACCTACCCGTACGCTGGTGGGCTGCGGGAGCAATTGCGAGGCGAATGGATAAAGAAAATGAACAAGAGGTCGTGGCCGACGCGTGGAGGAGCAAATCACGATGCTCATCACATCATTCCGCTCTCCGCGGGTGGGCCGAACGCTTGGTGGAACATTCACCCTGCAGTCACGGGCGCCCAGCACCAAGGCGCCATTCACGGATCGATTGAGTACGCGAGAGTTTTTGGCTTCCTAAGGTAGGGTGCGACGAGTATGGGCATGAAAGACTACGCAGGAGTTGCCGAGAGGCTCCGGATCGTCGGTGGCAAATTCCAACCGGTTACCCCGAAGCGGGCGGCCGAGTTACGTACAGAGTTTCCGGGAATTCCGGAAGACTACGTCGGTTTCTTGATGGATGTAGGTGTTGGATCCTCGCCGGATTTACGGGTCATGCTGCCGACGGCCGCAGGATCGGTGATTGGGGATGAGGCGGCGCGCCAGCTCGTTCCGTATAGAGCCGTAGTCGTTGCATATTCGGACGGTATGTTTGGCTATCGTGCGGATGCGTGGCGTTTCGGGATGCTATCGACCGAGGATTCGACGTTTGTCCCGTTCGAGCGGACGTTTTCAAAATGGATACGGCATCTAGTCCAGCACCTGTGAGTCGATCGCGGGAGAATCTCTTGCTTCGTGTGCTTTTTTCATTTTCGTCTCCTGGCCTCGGGGCGGACGATCGATTCCAAGAGAAAGTACGGAGCCAGGGAACCCTGCTGTTGTTGGCGCGGGCGCGCGGGTTGATGCTGCGGCGCTAGGTCTCGGCTGGCGCGTGCAGAGCAAGCGTTCCGGATCTGCGCTTTCGCGCCGTGAAACGCGGCGGAATCGTGTCCAGCTTGCGGTGCCTGCAGAGTTCGTCTGCGGTCGGAGGTCACGGTAAGCGTTGGTGCCTCGCTCGACTCGTCGAGCTACGGAGCGGCCAGGGCCGCATGCGCGACCCGCGCGGCGAGTTGGGCGTAGTCGGGCCGTGCCTTGAGCAGGGCAAGGTGGTCGCGGATGTCGCGGGAGATCGTGGCGGTCGGTTCTCAGGCCGATTTCGAAGTGCTTGCAGCCTGCGAGCAGGCGGAGCAGACCCGCCCGAAGCACCTTCCATGCATCCTTCGTCTTGCGCTTGAACAGGCCCGTCAACTTGCCCATCTTGCGCTTGGCGTCGGCGATGGCTTCTTCGAGCCGTCCCAGCCGCGGATGATGCATTGGCCGCCGTTGCGGGTCGCGAGCGGGCCCAGTTTCTTGGCGGCTTCCTTGTCAAAGGTGATTACGTGGATGACCACGGCCCTCCGCCGCGTGAGGGAACGACCGGTTCCAGGTCGGCGACGTACTTGATCGCGCCGGTCATTTTGGTCGCGAGGCAGGCCGTTGCGCCTCAACGTCACCTTGCCGCAGACCCCCAACTAGGCCGGTCGATTGAGAGCCGAGTACAAGACGGTCAAGGGCGAACTACGCCGCGAGTGGGCGCAGCGTACCGGGCGGAGCCGGGGATGCGCCACACGCTTAGGCAGAACTATGATGGCCACCACATCACTCCGCTTCACGCGGCGGACCGAACAACTGGTGGCATCCTGCAGTCGCGGGTTCTCAGCACCAGGCAGCGATTCACGGTTCGATTGAGTATTGGGGGCAAAGAGATGATTGACTATGTGCAGGTCGCTGAGGAACTCCGGCGCGCTGGAGCGGAATTCAGGCCGATCGGCGCCGATCAGGCGATGGATCTGCGCTCCCGATTTGCCGGACTGCCTCAAGACTACGTCGAATTTCTCACGAGCGTCGGTATCGGGTCATCGCCGGATTTGAAGGTGATGTTCCCAACAGATCCAGCCTCGATTATCGGAGACAGTCCCGAGGCCCGGCGGGTCGTCCCTTATGCGGCTCTCGTCGTGGCATACTCAGACGGGATGTTCGGCTACCGTCCGGATTGGACGTTCGGGATGCTCTCAACAGAAGTTTGGGAATTCACGCCGATTAGCCAGACGTTCTCCGAGTGGATCCGGGACGAAGTCCGATATCTCTAGTTCCGAGAGGGAATCGTCGGCTCATGAGGGCTGGTCGCCGGACCAAGACAATTGGCGTGCATGGTAGTATACGGGGTTGACAAGTGGCATGTTGACTGCGCGAGGCCGGGAGGATGTTTGTCCGGAAATGAGCGGTTACGGTGGAACCGTGGCCCCTCGGGACGAGTAGAACAGAGTTCCGGCGTATGCACGCTACTTCTTCGAGCCGTCCCAGCCGCGGATGATGCATTGGCCGCCGTTGCGCGTCGCTAGCGGGCCGAGCTTTCTGGCGGCTTCCTTGTCGAAGGTGATTACGTGGATGACCACGCCTCTGGTGCGGTTCAGATCGGTGAAAAAATCGATCAGTTTCGAGACGTCCGTGATCTCGCCCAGAGTGGGGACGCCGTCGGTGACGACGAAGATGGTGTCCGCCTTGGTGCGGGCTTTCCAGTCCGGGACCGCCTTGTCCTGCTGACCGAAGGCGGCCATCAGCGCGGCGTAGGTGTTGGTCTTGCTGGCGTTGTTGGCGCCGGCGGACTTGCCGCGGCGGCCGCCGCCGCGTGAGGGGACGATCGGTTCCAGGTCGGCGACGTACTTGATCGCGCCGGTTTTTTGACCGCGCGTCAGGGCGTCGCGCCACGACTTCACCTTGCCCGCGAAGGTGATGATGTTGAACCACGTGTCGCGCTCGAGCGACGCGAGCAGTTCGGTCAGCTCCTTTTCCGCGATGTCCCACTTGACGCGCAGGTCTTCCGGGAACTCTTCGTGTACGCGCTGCGGCGCGTAGGGCGGGATCACGATCTTGTCGCGCATGCTCGTGGAGATATCGAGCACAAAAACGATCTTGCGCGAGAGCGTTTCGATCTTGTGGTAGCGCTTCTTGCGCGGGTCGTGATAGCCCTCCAGCGCGCGCGCCGCCTTCGCCTTCATCTTGCGGACCGCGGCCTTGCTCGGCACCTTGAAGCCCGGCTTGTAGCGATCCCACCACTTGCGCCAGTTCTTGATGTTGTAGAGGAAGTCCTGGGCCGTGATCGCGACGAGGGTCTTGTGGAGGATCTCGAGCATGAGACCTTCCTCGACCTCGAAGCGCTTCATCAACGGCTCGATCGACTCCTTGAGACGGATCTTGCCCAGCGCTTCGGCCGCGGCCTTCTTCAACGACCAGTCCGGCGCCGTGAGTCGCTCGCAGAGGGGCCCCACGGCGGCGCGAACCTCGAGATCCCCGAGCGCGGTCGCCGCCATCACGCGCAGGCCCGGCACGCGGTCGGCGAGGGCCGCAATCAGAACCGGACCCGCCGCCGCGTCCTTCATGTTGTGCAGCGCCTTGATCGCACCGCGGCGCATCTCGTCGTCGCTGCTCTTGGCCTGGCTGATCAGCCCCGGCACCGCCGGCTTGTACGGCCGCGCCACCGACGCGAACCCGAGCACGCACGCGAGCTTGGCCGTCGCGCCACCCGACGAGAGTCCCGCGGCCATCGCCCGGAGCGACTCGTCGGACTTCATGCGGCCGAGCGCGCGACCGGCCGCCTCGACGACGCGCTGGTCGGTGTCCTTGGCCGCGATCAGGATCTGCGCCACCATCGCCGCGCTGTCGATCGACCCGAGATCCTCGACCGCGGCGGCGCGCACGATCGGATTCTTGTTGCGCCGGTACTGGCGATAGACCTTGATCGCCTCGAGCTCGGCCGGCGTCAGCTTGCGCTTGCCCTTGCCGGACCCGATCGAATCGGGCAACGCCTCGACCGCGCCGGCCTTAAGCGCGAGCGAGTCACGCAACTTGTCGAACGCGCCGATCCAATCCTGCTTGTCGTCCTCGAGCTGCCCCTCGAGCTTGTCGGCCTCGGCGTCGTACTTCGCCGCCTTGCCCTTGTCCGACACCCCGGCCTTCTCGCGCAGCTTCTCGACCTTCATCTCAATCTTCCACAGCTTCTCGCCCCGCAGCAGCAGCTTGATCGTGCCGCCCACATACCGGCCGAGCTTGGTCGAGTATTCCGCGTTCGCCGCCTTCGCCATCAGCGGCAGCACCTTCTTGGCCGTGAAATCCTTGTGCGACTTGATCACGCCGATCACCCGAAAATCGCGCCCCAAAACGATCAGCGTCGGATCCTTGATGCCGCGCACGGAAGCGAGGTACGGCAGGTCGATCGCCTTGCCCGGCTTGATCTTGATCGGCTTGACCGCGTGCGTCGCCAGCACGTAGCGCGTGTCCAAAAACACGTTCTTGTTGAGCTTCGCGCTGCCCTTCGACTGGTTTTGAAAAACATAGATCAAGAACGGCCATGGCGCCTTGGGCGGCTCCATCGTGCCGTCCGGAAGCTTTGTGGGCTTGTACTTCGGCAGCACTTCCCAATCGACCCGCAGGCGCTTTTGATTGAGCTTCGAGCGCCAGGTGTCAACGGCTTTCGCAGGCCCCATGCCTTGCGCGGAAGCAAAGGACAACAACAGCCCCAGGACGGCGATGCATCGCATGACCTGATCTTATCGTGTGTCCGCCGGGCGGGCAGGAACCCGGGAAAGCAAACAGGGGGGGCGGGGGC
>JAJFFH010000049.1 GCA_021776735.1 Planctomycetota bacterium
GTAGTTTCCCACCGCGTGATACAGCCGGACCGCTTCCGATTTCTGCTCAGCTGTAAACGTCCGTTTCTTTCGCTGTCCCATTGGTACTCCTTGACCAGTATCCTACTGATCCCAGGTGTCCACCAATTCGGGGGAAGCTCAGGCCCTCCAAGCTGGTACTAGAGTGTTGGTATGATATGGAAGATTGAAGAGCGTACGGCCGTTATCACCTTCGCCGACAAGATCCAGCATGTCGGCCAGCCCCAGCCGCTGCAGGTTGAGTGTCATCTGGTGATCGATTTCGACCAGAATGAAATCTTGACGGGTGTAGAGGTGATTTCGATCGATGAGGGCGCTCTGATTGCGCTCGGAAGGACAGCCGGCGTGGAGACGGACTTCGTCGCGAGGGCTGCCTATGTCCGTCGAATTCCTAAAGAGCAAGTGGCACGTCCGACAAGAAACTTATCCACAATCGGCACTCTGGACTTCCGGCAAGGCGGAGCGGCGCTGGAGCTTCGTTTCACATGGGATCGGGATCCGCCGAGTGGGCCTCGAAGGGCGAGGCTCTCTTGATTACGTCGGATACCGTGCCATGTCTAAGCGGGTTTTGATCGAGGATCGGTGGCGAGACGAATCGGCTCGTGGCCAATCATCTCTTCTGGCTCGGTGTCCCTGACCTATCCCCAATAGCGGGTACCGGATTACATGAGATCGGTTGTTTGTTTGTCCCGTGCGTGCCGGATTGTTTCGAGCGGAGCGAGAACGGCCGGCGCGCGCGCGGTCGCAAACTCCACGGGGGTGAGGTAGCCGAGCGCGCCGTGCGGTCGGTGCTGGTTGTAACCGATGTGCCAGTCCTTGGTCACCGCTTGGGATTCCAAGAGGCTCGTGAAGAGTCCGCGGTCAAGGTGTTGGTCTCGGAACTTTCCGATGAAGGACTCGCCATACCCGTTCTCCCAAGGACTTGCCCGTGGGATGTACAGCGGGGCCACGTCGCGGCGATGGAGCCAGCGTTCCAGCTCGTGGCCCGACAGCTCCGGCCCGTTGTCGTAGCGGATGTGCTCCGGCATATTCGCCGCTACGGCGCGCACACGAGATGCTGCACTTGACCGCGCCATGCGGGCGCCAGACGGTCCGCCAATAGCGAGCGGTGGCATGCTCCCGGCGTTTCTTCGACGCAGAACAGCACCGGGCGCTTTGCGTGGCCGAGTTGCTCGCGGACTCCCGCGGGATCGAGGTTCGCGAGGCAGTCGTGCTCGTACGATTTGACGAATCCCGGATCGAGTTCCTGGCGGGCTCTTCGGGCTACTCCTGCGCGCTTGTCGGCTTCGCCTTGGCTGGCGATGGCCTCTTGGGTGGGGGCGAGGTCGGGCAGATGGAGGTACTCGATGCCGAGTTCCTTCAGGTACTTCTTGAGGGCGGTGGCGTTCGCGTAGGCGTACGTCTTTCCTCTCAGGCCGCGGCGGCGGCGGACGTCTACGAACAGGTCGACCTTGGCGGCTTGCAGGGCCGCAAAAAACGACTGCTTCGTGCTGCCGTAGACTCCGATCGTGAACAAGCGCACCCGCGTATGCTACCGGCATGACGCTGCCCGGTCCCGATCATCCTTCGCTGCGCTTTGTTGCGTTTGAGACCGCGTTCTCTTCGGCGCTGGGGGGCTTGGACTCGCCGGACTGGCTTGTGGCGCTGCTCTCACCTGATCCGGTCGAGCCGATTGACGACGTGTTGCGCAAGGCGATTCGCGACATGCTGCGCCATCACGGCTACAAGCCGACCGGGCGGGGCAAGCCCGCTTCGGAGTATCTCGTTCGTGCTGCGGGAGCATGCAAGCTCGGCACCATCAATCTCGCCGTCGATGCCTGCAATGCGACGTCGCTGGCCAGCGGGTTTCCGATCAGCGTGATCGACTTGGATTGCGCAACGGCGCCGCTGCGGATCGATGTCGGGGAGGCGGGGGCGCGGTACGTGTTCAACCAGGGCGGTCAGGAAATCGATGTATCCGGCTTGCTCTGCGTGTTCGATGCCGACGGGCCTTGCGCGAATGGCGTCAAGGACTCGCAGCGCACCAAGACCAGCGACGCGACGGTTCGCACCCTGTCGGTCGTGTGGGCGTGTGCCGGGTTCGAGGAACCGCTCGATGCGGCGGTGCGCGCGTATCGCGAGGCGCTTGAGCGCGCCGGCGCTGTTACGTCGCCGTCTTGATGCGGCGGTACAAGGGTACCCGGGCGGCCATACCCTCGCGGGCGTCTTCCGGGGCGTTTTCGATCAGGTGTTGCAGGAGTTCGCGTGCGGCGCGCAGGTGGGCCGCATCGTCCGTCGCCCGCCATAGCCAATAGCGGGCGCGCATGCGATCGACGTGCTCGGTGCGCGCGTCGGTTTCCGGCAGCAGCGCGAGCGCCTCGGAAACATCGCCGTCCTGGCCTGACGACCGTTGGGCCCGTGCCCCGTCAACCGCCAGAGTCCCGTGGAGCGCGAGGGCCCCATAGAGAACTGCGGGGCGGCCGTGCTCGCGCGCGGCCTGGACCATTGTGTCCGCGTGCTGTGCGGCCGTTTCTTTGTCGGGGGCGATTTCTGCGGCGAGGCGCTCGACCTTCACGAGGCCGGCGTGGTTGTCGCGCTCGGTGAATCGTTCGCGGGCCTTCTCCAGCCAGTGGCGGGCGTCTTCGGGGTTGCCGTCGATCACGGCGGCTTCGGCGTGCGCGAAGTCGACATAGCCCAGGAGAACGGGGTGACAACGTGTGGCGCGATCGCCGGCATCGTCCAGGAATTCGCGTGCGGTGTCGGTGTAGCCGAGGAGAAGGTCCAACTGGCCGAGTGACATCGTCGCCACTGCGCCGCTACGGGGCTCACCGATTTCGTCGGCGAGTTGTTGCGCGCTCCTGTATCCGGTGAGTGCGTCGGCGAGCCGGCCCCGCGCCTGTGCCAGGATGGCCACATGGAGTTCGGAGAGGGTTTCGACGCGGCGGTCGCCGATCTCGCGGGCGACTTCGCCCTGGCGCGTGTAGTGCGGACGGGCCTGTTCGAACGTTCCGAGGCTCCAGAGCGCCAGGCCCATGGAGCCTTCGGAGATCGCCTCGGCGCGTTTCTTGCCGGCGGCGCGGGCGAGTTCGATCGCCTCGGGCAGGACACGCAGCGCTTCTTCGAATGCGCCGATCTGGGTCAGGATTGCGCCGTGGTTGCTCGCGGCGAGTGCGCGCATGCCGGCATGGTTGTGGGCGTGGTCCCGCACATGCGCCAGGGCCTTGAGGCTCTCCTTGTCGCGGTCCGCGTGCGACAGCGCGATCCCGCGGTTGATCCGCAGCTTCCAAAACAGCTCCGGATTGTCGACGTTGTGCGCGCGCATCGTTTCGATAGCGGCGTCGAAATGGGGGATGGCCTCGTCGGGCTTGCCGACGCCCCAGTGGTACTGGCCGAGGTTGCCGCGCGTCCGCGCGATCAGAAACGGATCGCCGCAGCGCTGTGCGACCTCGTGGGCGCGCTTGGTCCCGGCGAACTGTTCGTCGCGGCGGCCGAGCATGTCGTACGCATTCACCTGGTAGGTCAGCACGCGCACGTACGCCGCGTCATCGAGCAGTCCGTCAGTGTCCATCGCGCGCTGGGCGAGCGCAATCGCGTGGGTGTGGCGGTACTGCGACACCAGATAGGCGAGTGCCGTTTCGACCAGCGCGGCGGCCTTCTCGGGCCGTGCGCCCGCCAGCTCATGGTCCACGATCCGCAGCGCGTCGAGTCCGCTTGCTTCGCCTTCGAGCCGATCGCGAAGCACACCGGCAGCGAGCGTGTGCAGCTCCAGCCGCAGCATCTCGGGAAGATCCGCCACCAGCACCTCCTGGACGAGGTGGTGATCGAAACGGTAGCGCCGGCCCGCCGACCGCACGAGTCCGTGGCGCCGTTCGAGTGCGGCGAGGCGTTGCAGGATGCGGACGAGCGGGCGCTCGAGAATCGCGGCACACACATCGGCGTCGAATTCGTAGCCGAGGACCGCGGCGGCGTCGAGCAGCGCACGTTCGTCGGAATCCAGCGCGTCGAGCCGGGCGGAGACGAGGTCGCGTACGGCTTCCGGCACGGCCACCTCGCCGGGATCGTCGTCCGTGTCGTCGTCGAGCGTGCGCGCCAGCTCCAGCAGGAAGAACGGAATGCCGTCGGACTTGCGCGCGAGCGATCCCGCGAGCCGGCCCGCGCGGTCGCGGTCCCCGAGTCGATCCTCCAGCAGCTCCGTGATCTCGTACGGCGAAAGCCGGCCCAGCGGGACCCGGGTGTGGAACACGTTCCGCTCGTTCGGAGGCACCGTGGGGCGCGAGGTCGCGAGCAACAACAGCCGGTGTCCCGCCACCGCACGCGCCAATGCGAAGACCAGCGCGCGCGTGTCGTCTCCCGCAAAGTGAAGGTCCTCCACGATCCAGATCGTCGGCCGCTCCGCCGCCAGCCCACGCGCAAGGTGCACGAACGAGGTCTGCACGGCGTCCGGGCCAAGATGCGGCGCCTCGACCGGCGCGGGGAGTCCGGTGGCGAGCGCAGCGAACGCATGGACCAACGTGGGCGACGGCGCGAGATAGGGGCGCAACGCCGCCGCCGCGTCGCGCGAGTCGACAAGGCCGCGCACCGCATCGAGCAGCCCGCGCCGCCCGCCCGTCGGCGGAAACGAACCGTACAGCACGTGAACGCTGTCGGTCACCTCCAACAAGAACGCATCCACGAGCCGGCTCTTGCCGAGCCCGGCCTCGCCCTCCAGCAATACCGACTGCCCGTCTCCCGCGCGCGCCGCCTTCCAGCTCTCGCGCAACACTGCAAGCTCCTGCTGACGCCCAACCAAAACGGTGTCCCGCCGGACCGGCAACTGCGGCCGCGGGCGCTCGTCCTGCACGCGCTGCGTCCACCACGGCCCGGTTTCACCGGCGCCGAGCACCGCAGAGAATTTCGTGGCGGATTCGAATCGGGCGGCGGGTTCCTTGGCCAGCAGCGTGAGAACGAGGCGAGAGAAAAACGGGGAGAGCTCCGGGCGTAAATCAGAGGGGGGGGCGGGGGCGTCGTCCTGGTGGGCGCGCAGGGTCGCGCTGACGGTGTCGCGGCGAAACGGGTTCTTGCCGGTCGCGAGTTCGTAGAGCACCACGCCGAGCGAGTACAGGTCGGTCGCGCGGGTCGGCGGTCGTCCGCTGCCTTGCTCGGGAGCGGCGTACTCGAGTGATCCGACGAACTGCCCCTCGCGCGTGAGCGCGAACGAAGCGTCCTCGATCCGCGCCACACCGAGATCCATGATCCGCACGCGTTCGTCGCCGCTGCCCGGGCCGTCCCCACTGATGAGGAGGTTGCTCGGCTTCAGGTCGCGGTGCACGATGCCGAGGTCGTGGATCGCCTGCAGGCCCGCGGCGGCCTGGCGCGCGATCTCGCGCAGGAGCCCTTCCGGCACGCGGCCGAGCGCGTCGAGCATTTCCTGCAGCGTGCGTCCCTCGACGTATTCCATGACGAGGAAGTGGCGCAGCAACCCGTCCTTCTCGGTTTCCTCGCCGCCGAAAGTGCGCACCACGTTTTCGTGATCGACCCGCCGGCCCGCCGCCGCCTCACGGCGAAAGCGCTCGACATGGCGCGGCGCGAGCAGCAAGAACGGATGCAGCACCTTGATCGCGACCGGTTGGTTCGTGCGCGTATCGAGGGCGTGATAGACCGCGCCCATGCCGCCCCGTCCGAGTTCGCGGCGCAGCTCATAGGCACCCAACCGCCCCGAGAGCGGCGGCAACGGGTCCGGCGGCCCCCCCTGCGCTCCCGGCGTCCCGAGGAGGTCGCGCGTCGAGATGGTCTCCTCGAGCAGACGGCGGGCCTTGTCGCGCAGGCCGGCGTCCGGGCACGCGCCTTGCAAAAAGGCGTCGCGCTCGCCGGTCGGCAGAGCGCTGGCCTCCTCGACAAGCTCGTGAAGCCGCTGGTATCGCTCGGCGTCC
Source organism: Planctomycetota bacterium (assembly GCA_021776735.1). Lineage (GTDB taxonomy): Bacteria > Planctomycetota > PLA2 > PLA2 > PLA2 > JAJFFH01. The sequence continues at coordinate 5,907 of JAJFFH010000049.1, forward strand.
AAAGCTTAGGCCCTGCCCACTCTGTTCCCGCTCAACCTATCCACTGAGCCGTTCGGCCATCCAGGTCTTGGCCATTTTCCAGTCGAGTTCGACCGTGCGCAGCGCGGTCCCGAGCGCCTCCCCGGCCTCCTCGTTGGTCAGCCCGGCGAAGAACTTGAGCTCCGCGAGACGCGCATGCCGTTCATTCACCGCCGCCAGCTCCTCGAGCGCCTCATGGATCGCCAAGACGTCGAGGTCACGCCCCGGCACCGCCGCGTCGGCCAGCGTGACCCGCTGCGCCGTGCCGCCACCCCGCTTGAGCGCGGACCGATCCCGCGCATGATTGACCAGAATCTGCCGCATGGCCTGCGCCGCCGTCCGAAAAAAGTGCGCCCGGTCGTTCCACCCCCCGGACCCCATCTTCAGATACGCCTCGTGCACGACCGCTGTCGGCTGCAGGGTGTGCCCGACGTTCTGGCTGCTGAACAGCCGCCGCGCGTGCGCGTGCAACTCGTCGTAGAGCGCCCCAAACAGCGCGTCCGCCTTAGCCGGGTTAGCCATCCCCCAAGTTTACCCAACCCGGCTTGCGGGTTCCGGCTCCGGACCGTGTTTTTTAGATCAATGTGGCTCGACGGCATCCTTGCCCAGGTTCCCGGTCTGAAGGATCGGCTGACCGCAGGCGCCAACGTATTCGCCGCAGTCGGCGCTGCCGCGAGTTCCGGAGCCGGTGATCTCACCGACCTGGCCACCAGATTTCAGCGATCGAACTTCGTGGGCTTCTCCGGCTCGACCGGTTCAGCGGGTACAAGGCCGAGGCCGGAACGGACGGCGATTCTCTTGGCTCGCCGGGTGAATCTGCGCTGGGCCCGGCGCGGACCCGCGCACCTGGTCGATACCGCGCGTTTCGACCTCGTCGTGGTTGCGACCGCACTGGGCCCGGACCACGCCGAAGCCCTCTCCCGCATCCACGAAGCCCTGCGCCTCGGCGGCGTCCTGCTGCTGCGCGACCGTGCGGTGAAACTCCAAGCCCTGCGCGCAGCCGGCCTGCGCGAAGTTCACCCGAGAGCCGGATTCCTCGTCGCCCGCCGCCGCGCCGCCCGCAGCGCGTAGGCCCGACCTCTGCCCCCGCGCCCCCTATTTCTTACCCTTCTTGTTGGCGTTCTTGGCCGGCTTCATCACCTTGGCTTCTTTGCGCAGCTTCTCGATCAGCTTGGTGAAGGCCTCGGTCGTGATGCGGCCGGTGAAGTTGTTGAAGCGGACGACGCCCTTCGCGTCGCGGACGACGGTCCACGGCGTGCCGCCGGTGCCGTTCGTGGCCATCGTCGTGCTGAGTCGGGCGCCGTCGATGTGACCGTCGAAGCCGACCGGCACCGTCACGCCGTGACGCTTGGCCGCGGGCGGGCCGCGTTCGGGCGTGTTGGTTTGCGTGCCCTCCCAGACGGTCTGGAGATGCATGAACACGACGTCCTTGGCCTTGGCGAACTTCTGTTCCATCTCACGGTGGCGCGGGAACCCCACGCTGTGGCACCCCGGTCACCAACTCTGGAACGTGTGCAGGACCAGGACCTTGCCCTTGGTGTTCTCCGGCGTCGGCGGCTCTTCGCCGTCCGCCACGTTGGCCCACTTGTACGCGTACCACGGCAGCATCGCGTGGCCCGTGGGGCCGCCCGCGCGCGTGCCGCGCCGCTGTTGCGCGAGCGCGCCGCGATACGCCCGGCGCGCAACGAGCGTCGCCTTCACCGTGGCCTTCTTGCCTTTGCGCGTGTAGACCACGTCCACCTTGTCGCCGGCCCCGGCGGACCGCAGCGCCGCATCGACATCGGGCGCGCGCCTGATCGTCTTGCCGTTGATCTCGAGCAAGACATCGCCGTCCGTCAGCTTTGCCTTTTGGGCGGGCGAATCCTTGAGCACGTGCCCGATCACGACACCCTTTTTCGTCTCCGCCGAGACGATGCCGAGCAACGCGTCGTTTTGTGAGCGGTGATGGCCCTGGGCGAAGGCGACTTGGGCGAGAAGCAAAGAGGCCGTAAGCACACGGACGGCGATGTTTCGCATGCGATGAAGCCTAAACCCGCGTTGTCGGGCGTGCCACGCCCGTTTTGGGGCTACTTCGAGGCCGGGCGGCGGCGGCGTTTTTTTTGGGTCGGGGCCTCGTCGCCCCACTGGGTCCAGCCTTCGCGCGGGTGGCGGGCGAACATCTCCAGGTAGGGGCCGGGGCTGCAGGACTCCACGATGTCGTAGAACTCGTCGGGCTTGCGGCTGTGCTCGCGCTTGCGGGTGGCGAGCAGGTTCACCTGCCGGCGGCCGGGGGCCAGCGTGCGCATCGAGCCGCGCACGCCGAACAGGATCATCTCCGTGACGTTGCGGAAGTAAAAGCCGACTCCGCGCCCGTCCGGACCGCCGTCTTTGCGGACCTTGAACCAGACCAGGTTCGACTTGTACTTGAATCCCCAGGCGTCGAGCACCTCGAGCCCCTCGCGGATCAGCGCGTTGGGGCACCACAGGTAGAGGTGGCTTTTTTGGGCGGCGACCTCGGGCACGGGCAGCGCCAGGATTTCCTTGTGGGTCATCGTGCCGTAGCGCCGCAGCCGCTTGTGTTCGGGCGCCACTTTGCCGGTCCGGTTTTCGAACTGCCACGGCGGATCCGCAAGAATCGTCTGAAACCCGTGCTCGCCGAGGGCGAGCAGGGTCCGGGCGGGGGCGTTTTTCCGGCGCGAGATCATGGGAAGGCGCTAGTGGAGCATGCCGCACCCCCAAGGGGGCGCGCCAGAGCAGTGTTTCAGAGTAGCGTCGCCGCGCCGGTGGTCGTTTCCCCGTCGACGAGCGCTGCCGTGATGCCGAAGACCGCGATCGGGCAGCCGCCGCCCGCGCCGCCGCGCAGGCGGGGGAGGAGCCGGCCCATGTGGGTGGTCGCGGCGCCATAGCTGCTGTACTTGCCCAGCCGGCGAAACACGTCGTCGAGGTCGTCGGAACGTGTGACGATGACCCCGACGCTGACGACGTGCAGGTCAAACAGCAGCCGGAAGTTGTTTAGGTCGCGGTCGTAGAACGGATCCTTGTTGTTCCATTCGATTTCGAGCGCGATGCGGCCCTTGAAACAGTCGATCTTGTGCGTGGGGGACTCGTGGCGTTTGCCGTCCACGACGATGCTGGTGTCGAATCCGCGTTCCTCCCAGCCCAACGCCTCGAGCGCGCCGTCCAGCGAATGCGCGATCGCGCTCTTGTTCCCGCCGCCCGCGGCGATGTCTCTTTCCGCGAGCCGAAAGGCCGAAAGCACGCCCTCGATCTCCGCCCATTCCCGCGGAAACGCGCCGGTCAGGATCGCAAGCGCATGGCGCCACTCGTGCACCTCCCACCCGGGAAGCCGCGCGCGCACGTCTTCGACGTAGGTGCTCACCCCGAAAGAGTGCGCGCACGCGGCCCGAAACTCAATATTTGGCGCCGCTACCCGGTCTATTCGGTGCCGGTCGAACGTTCTTTCCATTCGGGGGCGTGGCGGTCGTAGTCGCGCATCGCGCGCTGGACGGCCGATGCCAGCATCTGCGGCGAGCACATGTTGCGGCGGTCCGCGCTCTTCTTTTGGAGCTCGGCGTTCGGATACGGCGAGCCGGTGTCGGACGCCGCGGTCCAGGCGCGCCGCACAAGGCGGTCGTTCGGCCGGTTCTTCAAGATCCAGCCGAAGTGGAAGTTCGCCCAAGACATGGCGTCGAGGTGGTAGCACGCCTTGCCCGCCAAAAAGTGCAGCTCCGCCGAGAAACGAGTCGCCTCGTGCGCCTTGGCCGCCGGCTCGAGCATCTTGCGCGCGGCGGCCCACTTCTTTTGGTCCGTCAAGCGGTAGCCGTCCTCGACCGCGACGGGCGCGGCGTGTTTCTTGCCGGCGCGGAGCGGCGCGAGCAGCGCCTGTTGCGTTTTCCAGTCCTGGCGATAGCGCGCCAGACGCGCCCGCGCGATCGCGTTGCCGTTCTTGGCGTACAACTTGTCCGCGTCGTCGTAGCGGCCGAGCTCGTCCAGCAGTCGCGCCGTCGCGGCGTCGCCCTTCACCAGGGCCTGTCTCTCGTCGGCCGTGGGCGCGGCGTACTGCGGATACTTCGCGAGCAGTTCCTGCAGCCAAACGAACACGTCGTTTTTGTCGGCGTAGATGCCGGTGCTCGACAGGTACTTGCCGTCCGGCGTAAACGCCGCGAAGAACGCCCACTTGTTGGGTACCTTCCCGCGCACGAAGTCCTTCGCCGCCTGGTCCTGTCCCTGGCCATGCGAACCCGTGGCGAAAAAGACCGGCACAAACCGGCGGTTGATCAGATCAATGACACGTTTTTCAGCGAAGGCACCTGCCCTCATCGGTTCCGCGCCAGGTCACCAACTTCCCGCGGTGGCGCATGTAGCCCCCTTGGCATCGATCCCGAACGAGATTCCCTTGAGCACCAACAACCGGTTTCGCGCCTTCGCCGCCGCGCGCGCCTTGTCGAATTGCCCCGGCAGGAACCACCGAATCGACGACGTGTCGCTGGTCGTGTCGGCCTTCGGTTTTTGGGCCTCGGGAACATCAGCCGCAACAAGAAGCTGCACGACGGCGATGCACCCAACAATCAAAAACAAAGAAAAACGACGCATGGATCAGACCTCCACAAGCACTACGCGAACGAGGGAGTCCGCCTCCCGGTTGACGCAGTTTTTGACAGAGCGGGTCTCGCAAAAAAGCATCGCCGTCGGTTTGCTGTCCTTTGCGGGCCCAAGCCCGCAAGCCTTAACGAAAATCGCCCATGGCGATTTTCGCAGCGGCCTAACCCTTGCCCTTCTTGTCCCAGTCCTTGGTCCCGTTGTCCTTGAGCCAAGCCTCCCACGCCGCGGAGCTGTTCAGCTTTTCGCCGGTCAACGCGGTCAGGGTCTCGCCGAACGCGGGCTTGCAGATCTTGTAGCGCTTCATCTGCGCGGAATCCGCGGCCTTGCCGCCGGCGGCGAGCTCCACGCGCTTGAACTGCTTGGCGAGACCTTTCGCGATGATCTTGCGCCATTTCAGGGAGAGGGTCGGGAATTGGCCGCACGCGCGGATCGCGGCGGCGGCCACGTCCGGATCCTTGGAGATGCCGGTCATCTTCAGGAGGACCGGGGCTGCGTGGTTCGAGCCGCACTTGGCGAGCGCGTCGATGATGCCGACCTTCTGCGCGGCGGGGCGCTTGGCCTTGAAGCGCGTCATCAGTTTCGTGCGGCCCGTCTTGCCGCCCGCCGCGAGCATGCGGGCCGTTGCATTCAGGAACGCGGTGTCCAGGTCGTACTTCTTGCTGTACGCGCGATCGAGTTCGAACACGATCCGTATCTGGGCCTTCCTGCTCGCCTTGGGCAGGTGCTTCTTGATGCGCTCCTCGATGCTGCTCATGCTGCCGCTCGACATGCCGAGCACATGCCGGCGGAATTCGACGATCGCCCCCCATGCCTGGCGGGTGTCGGCCGGGCCGGCCGTGGCGATGGGGGTCCAGAGGAGCAGAATCCAAAAGACAAGGAGGGGGGCGGGGGCGGCGAGGCGGATGCGCTTCACGATGATCCTCCCGGAAGCAGAACGTGGTCGGTGCGTGGGCAGTACAGGTACCACGCACTGCCGGTGCTGATCAGCGTGACCTTGATCGCCGTCTTTCCGTCGGTGGTCTTCAGGTGCACCGTGGCCTTGGCCCACAGTCCGTGGTGGTCGATTTCCTTGACCGAGAACGACTTGACGAGCGGTCCGACGAGGGTCGCGTCCTTTTGGGCGGCCTCGCGAAAGCTCGTGAGCGCCTCGTAGGCGCCGCCGGTTCCGCGCAGGATCGGCGAGTACGACGCCCAAAACGCCTTGCGAAACTCGTGCAGGTTGATCAGGCGCCCGGTGCCGCAGCACTCCTCGCACTCCGTGCCGTCCGAGAACTTGCCTTCGCCGCGACACAGGGCGTGGCGGGCGGCGATCTTTTTGCGCGCTCCCAGCCAGCTCTTGATGCGGGCGCGGATTCGGCGACCGTCGCGCTTTTGCGTGCGCGCGGTGTCCTCGTCGTCCGGCGGCTCCGGCGCGTCCAGGTCCAGGGCGACGGGTACCGCGGGCGGCTTGCCCGCGTCAAACGAAACCGCGGCCACAATCTCGTTCGCGACGTCGTCCGGATCCGGCGGATTCGCAGCGTGGTCGGACTTGTCCTCGCGCGGCTCTTTCTTCGGGCCGGGTTCGGGCTTCGGCTCTTGTTTCGGGTCGGGCTTTGCGGGCTCCGGTTGGCCGCCGGAGTTTTTTCGCGCCTGCACTTTCTTGTGCTGTTTGAGCCAGAACAGGTGGGCGCGCATCTTGAACGCGTGGCGGGATGCGAGCGAGAGCCGCGCGCGAATCCCGGCGTGTTCCTCGATCTCAAGTGCCTTTTCAAACTGCGCGAGGCCCGCGTCGTACTTGGCGACGATCGTCTTGACCAGCGCCAGGCGTTCGTCGCCCTCGGGTTCGTCGAGAATCAGCTTCTTCCAGAGCTGATGCCCCTCCCGGCACAGCGCGACGCCCTTGTCGGTGAGTTTTTTGGCCTTCGGACCGAGCTCGCCCGCATAACCGGCGACCGCAACGATCCCCAGGAGCACGCCCGCCCGGAGGGCACGAATTCCCCATTGCATGGCGTCAATTGTAGGGACTCGCCGGGATCCGCGTCCAACTTCTTGTCAACATCACGCGCGCGCCCGCGTCCACCCGCATTCGCTGGACCCTTCAGCTTGCGTCGGGGCCGTTCTCGGGGGCGTGCGCCTCAAGCAGAAGATCGATCTCTTCGCGGCACTCCGAACACACCCGCAGGTGCTGGGCGACCACGCAGAGCGTTTCGGGCAGGTCGTCCGGCCCGGCGGCGACCGCCTCGACGAACGCGGCCGCGCGGGCGAGCATCTCGTCGCAGTCGATTTCGTGCGCGGCGGTGTCGGCGACGAGCCGCGCCAGTTCGGCGAGTTGTTCGTCGGTCAGCATCATCGTTTCCGGTCTCCTCGCATCGGCGTTGAAGCCGTGTCCAGGAGCGTGCCCACACCCGTCGCGTCAAAACCGCTGCGCTCCAGTGCGGTGCGGAGTTTCTTGCGCGCGTCGTGGCCGACTTTGTAGACCGCGTTGGGTTTCGTATCGAGGCGCTCGGCCAGGCGTGTCAGCGGAATACCCGCCAGCTCGCCCAGGACGACGTGGCGCTGACGCTCGGTCAGTTCCGTGTCGATCGCATGACGCAATGCGGCGAACAGTTCGTTGCGTTCGACGCCTTGACCGGCCTTGTCCGGTTCCACCAGCGCGGCGTCCACCAGGGGTCCATCGAATTGGGCGAGTTGCGCGCTCGTGCGTTCGACGGACCAGCGGCGCTTGCGCAGCTCGGTGAGCGCGACGCGAATTGCCACGGCGGTGGCCCATGTCGAGAAACGCGCGTCCCCGCGAAACGAATCGAGTGACGCGAGGATGCGCAGGCACGCGTCCTGCGTGAAATCGTCGAGATCGGCAGCGGACACGTTGCCTCGTGGCCCGAGTACCACGCCGAGTTTTCGGCGGACGAGCCGGTGCAGCTCCGTGACCGCGGCGTTGTCGCCGGATGCAAGGTCCGCGATCCAATCGGGTTCGTGCCCAAGCGGCGCCACGTCGTGATCGTAGGCGCTGGCCCGGTGTGCCGACAAGAAAACCGAAAAAAGCAAACGGACGGCGAGGTAAGAGGCGGCACGCAAGACGCGTCAAGGGGGCGGCAGGCACGAGTCAGCCTGCATGGATCGCAATCAGGAGACACCATGGCCCACATCCGGCTGTTTGAAGAAGACGGCGACGAGCGAGCGCGCGTCCTGCAACAGGGCCTGCGGAAAGCGCTTGGGTTCTTGCCCGGGACGTACCAGGCGATGGGACGTAGCGGCCGTTTTCTCGAGCCTTTCCTGCGCCTCGAAAACGCCGCCGGCGCCAACCTTGACCGGAAGGCGCGCGAACTGATCGCGATCGCGGTCAGCGCGGCGAACGGTTGCGGCTACTGCGTCCACGCGCATCGCTCGCTGGCCCTGAAGGCCGGATGCTCGGAGGAGGAGATCACGGGAGCGATCGAGGTCGCGGCCGTGATCAGCGCGAGCAACACCTTTAACAAGGCCACCGGCCTGACCCACGACATCACACCCGAGGTCGTCGGCGTCGCTGCCGAGGGCTGATTCTCCCCTGCCCCCGAACCCCCTCAACTGGCCCCGAACCCCCTCAACCCAATTGTAAGGAGTCTTTCCATGAGTCGCTTCACCCGAAACTCTCTTCTCGCGGTCGTGCTGGTCGCCGCCGTCGTTGATGCCGGCGATACCTACGTGGGCGCGGATCGCGCGCGTCCCTACACGCTCACCGTTGCGATGAGCGGCTACAGCCCGGTCTCTTATCTCGACCAGAACAAGGCCGAGCCCGGTTCGCCGCGCTTTGCGGCCAAGCACGACGGCCTGACGTACTTCTTCACCTCGGCGCGTCAGCGGCGTGCGTTTCGCGACAACCCCGAGCGGTATCTTCCGGCGTACGGCGGCTACTGCGCGTACGGGTGCGCGGTCAAGGCCAAGGTCGTCGTGGATCCGCGGAACTTCAAGATCGTCAACGGGCGTACGCACCTGTTTTTCAAGAACGCCAAGGTGGACACGCTTGAGCTGTGGAACAAGGGCAGCGAGTCCGAGTTGACCGCCAGGGCCGATCGGTACTGGGCGACGCAGGGCGTCAGCCGGGCGTATCTCGGTGCGCGCTATTTGCCGGCGAGCGGCGTCGCGCTGGACGGATACAGTCCCGTGTCGTACTTCACGCGCGGTCGCGCCGAAAAGGGCGATGCGCGCTACGCCGTCGAGCATCAGGGCGTGACCTACTACGTGGCGTCAAAGGGCCAGGCCAAGCTGTTCAAGAAGAACCCGGACCGCTACGTGCCGCAGTACGGCGGCTGGTGTGCGTTCGGCATGGCGGTCCGAGACAAGTTCCCGGTCGATCCGACATCATTCAAGGTCGTCGATGACAAGCTGTACATGTTCTTGAAGAACACGTCCGTTGACGCCAGAATGCTCTGGAACAAGGGCTCCGAGCGCGAACTCATGAAGAAGGCAAGCACCCACTGGAACAAGGTCTCGGGCTAACCCAGACTCCGATTCGACCTGTTCCGTTCGTCCCGCACGGGCGGTGCCGCTTCACGCGGTGCCGCCCTTTTTTCGTGGGCATCCGCGGGTTCGGGTTCGGGCTGCGGTTGTGTCATGGTTTCTCGAATGGGCAATTCTCCGCGTATTCAGCAAGCGCTACGTCAACGTGAACCTCATTCGCGAACGCGAACGGCGGGATCGGGGTTCGGGTTCGGAGTCGGGATCAACCCGAATCCGCCAGTCGCTGCTCGCGGCGGATGAGTACCGTGAGCATCGCCGCGACTCGCCCGGCGGTACCCTTGAGCGACTTGACGCCCGCGGCGGATGCCAACCCGCAGAAGCACAAGAGATCCAACGCGCACGCACACTCCCCGCATTCTCCACGGGCGATCACGAACCGAGATGCCTTGTCCTTGTGGTGCCGGCGATTCGCACCCTCGCCAATGTTAAGGACCGTGGATGCAGCGCAGCGTCGAAGCTGTTTGAGAAGATCAACGTGCCCTGCCGGTGCCTCGCCGACGATCTCCTCAACACCAAAAAACAGCCGCAGCGCGACACGATAGACGTCGACTCTTTCGTGAGCGAACGACGTACGAGAATTGTTTATCTGGGATTCCTCCAGGCGCCCTCCCGCCTGGAGACCCACGAACATTCAAGCGCTGACCAGGGGCGCGTTGATCCGCCCCGCGGTCGTAGGCTTCAGCAAGCGCGACGTGAACGTGAACGTCGATCGTGAACGAGAACGGTTCGGGTTCGGAGTCCGCCGCCGTCCTGCGGGCTATGGCGGACCAGGCGGCGTCGGCGTCGGGTACGGGGTTGGGCGTGACACGGACATCGCCGTCCGTTTGCTGTTTTGCTGGGCCTCTCGTGATTACGACGACGGGTTGCGCGTAATCAGGGCGCGGAGATCCATGACCAGACGGAAGAAGGTCGGGATGACGAACAGCGTGAAGACCGTGGATACGACGAGGCCGCCGAGCAAGACGCTGCCGAGGCCGCGGTACAGTTCGCTGCCGGCGCCGGGAAACAGTACGAGGGGTAGGAGGCCGAACACCGTCGTGCACATCGTCATGAAAATCGGGCGGATGCGCGTGCCGACGGCTTTGGGGATGGCGTCTTGTGGGCTCAGGTTTTCCTGGCGGATGTATTGGAGTGCCTGGTGCACGATCAGGATCGCGTTGTTGACGACCGTGCCGATCAGGATGACGAAGCCGAGCATCGTCAGGACATCGAGGGGCTGGTTCACGAAGCGGTTCAGGGTCCATAGGCCCAGGAATCCACCGACGGCGCCGAGGGGGACCGTCAGCAGAATCACGACCGGGTACAGCCACGATTCGAACAACGCGGCCATGAGCAGGTAGGTGATCAGGAGGGCGAGCGCGACGTTGAAGCGCAGCGCTTCCCACGTGGCGTCGAGTTTGTCCGCGGTGCCCGAGAGTGCGATGCGGTAGCCGCCGGTCAATGCGCCTTGCTCCTGGAGCGGGCCGACGATGTCTCGCCGGATGCGGTCCATCGCGTCTTCGAGCGGCATCGCCGGCGGTGGGGAGACTTCGATCGTGACCGCGCGCTGTCGTTCGCGGTGGTTGATCTGTTCGGGGCCGCTATTGAGGACCACGTTGGCGATCGCGCGCAGCGGTACGACCGGGCCCTCGGGTGTCGCGATCGGAAGATCCTCGAGGTCTTGCAGGTGCGCGGCGAAACGCTTCGCGCCCACCAGCGTGATGTCGATCTTGTTCGCTCCCTCGAAGTAGTCGCCCGCGTACGCTCCGTCCACGAGCGAGTCCACGGCGTACCCGAGATCAGCGGCATTCACGCCCAGCGCGGCGGCGCGGTCCCAGCGCGGCAAGACATGCACCTCGGGACTCGACAGGTCGAGGCTTGGCACCGGCCGCTGCTGCGCGCCCGGAATACTGCCCGCGACCATGCCCATGACGCGCCCGCCGAGGCCGACGAGTTGCGGCAGTTCAGCGCCTGTGATCTCGATGTCGATCGTGCGGCCGGCGGTCAGTCCCTGCTCGAACAGGCTCGATTGTTTGGCGACCGCAAACGTGCCGGGTAGGCCGAACCCGATCCGTTGGATGAGCGGCACCAGTTCGCCGCAGCGCAGTGGGTCGATGGCGCGCACGCCCAAAAACACCGAGCGGCCACGGGCGACAAAAAAGAAGTCCCGGATCGCGGGATAGTCGAGGTCGTCGAGTTTCGGGTCGTCGGGATCGATGTCCCAGTACGGCTTCATCGCCGTCTCGATCCGCTCGCCGAGCGCGACCAGCTCGTCGAGGTTGTAGCCCGGCGGCGGCAAGATGATGCCGAACACCAGGTTGCGGTTGCCTGTCGGCAGGTACTCCACCTTGGGAAAGAGCCGGAAAGTGCCCCAAACGGCGGCGGCCGCAAGGAGCGCGACCGATACGACCTGGCGGATTCGGCCGGCCTGCAGCCAGGCGTTGCCGCGGACGATGAATTGGTGGATCACGTTGCCAAAAGCGCGGGCGGGCCAGGTCAGCACCGACAGCCACCGAGGCGCGGGACGATCGCGGTGTTCCGAGCGCGGCAGAACCCGCGCGGCGGTTGTCGGAATCAGCGTGACGGAGACGATCAGCGAGAGGCCGACAGAGAACGAGATCGCCAGGGCGATGTCGCGAAAGAGTTGTCCGGCTTCTTCTTGCACGAACAGGACCGGCAAGAACACGGCCAGGGTCGTCAGTGTGGAAGCGACGACGGCGCCCCAGACCTCGCGCGTGCCATCGATGGCCGCGGCGACACGCCGCTTGCCTCCCTGATAGTGGCGATAGATGTTTTCGAGGACCACGATGGCGTTGTCGACCAGCATGCCGACTGCGAACGCGAGGCCGGCGAGGCTGATGACGTTGAGCGAGCGGCCCATCAGGTGCAGCAGCAGGAACGTGCCGATGATGCTCGTCGGGATCGCGAGGGCGATGATGAGCGTCGAGCGGCCGCTGCGCAAAAACAGCAGCAAGACGAGAATCGTGAGCGAACCACCGAGCAGGATGTTGCGCTGCACCAGCCCGACCGCGGAGTGGATGTAGTCGGTCTCGTCGTACACCTGTTCAAGCTGGAGACCGCGACTCTTCAGGACTCCCTCGTCGAGTTCGCGCAGGGCCGTGCGCAGCCCTTCCATCACATCCATCACGTTCGCGCCCGTCTCGCGCTGGGCGTTGATCGCGATACACGTCGCCCCGAAGTTGCGCACGGTGCCGTCCGCTTTCTTGAAGCCGACGCGTACGGTCGCGACATTGCGCAGGTACACCGTGCCGGCCTCGCCGCGACGGACGACGACACCCTCGACCTCCTCCGGAGAGCGAAAGCGCCCGAGAGTGCGCACGACGTAGCGGCGCTTGCCTTCCCAGTAGTCGCCGCCCGAAGTGTCGCGGTTGCGACCTTGGAGTGCGCTTCGAACGTCCTCGATTGTCAGTCCGCGGCCCGCGAGGCGCTGGGGATCGACAACGACCTGCAGTTCGCGCTCGCGACCGCCGAGCACGTTGCTGTTGGCCACCCCCTTGACCCGTTCCAGCCGCGCCTCGATCACGTCCTCGGCGAACTTGCGCAGTTTTTGGACCGAAACATCGGGCGGTTGGAGTGGGGCGAGCTCCGCGTCTTTCTCGATGGCGCCCAGCAGGCGGCGGTAGGCGAGACCGGTGTTGTGCGCGCGCAAGACGGGCGCGAGCGCGTCCTTTTTGTCCGGGTGCTCCTTGAGAAACGCACCGAGAGCCGCCTTGTCGGTCATGCGGGGGCGCAGGATGAACCACGCGATCGGCCGATCACCGGAATTCGCCGTCGTGAGCACAGGTTCGTCGGCTTCCGCCGGATACTCGCGCACCTGCTGGAGCCGTGCGTTGACCTTGAGCAGGGCCGCACCCATGTCCGTGCCGACCGCGAACTCCATGACCACGCGGCCGGTCGAATCCATGCATTCGCCGGTCATCTTGCGCACGCCTTCGACGCCCTTGAGCTGCTCCTCCTGCTCCTGGACGATCTCGCGCTCGATCTCCTGCGGGCTCGCCCCGGGCCACCGCGTCTCGATGGTGATCGTCGGCGTCTGCACCTCGGGCGTGAGCTGCATCGGCATCCGGTCGAGCGCAATCAGCCCGAACAGGCAAGCGAGCAAGACACCGACGGCGACCTTGACCGGGTTGCGCACGATGGCGCCGACCAGTCCGGTGGATACGGGTGTCTCGCGAGCGGCGTCTTGTTGCATCGGGTGCGCCCGCTAGCGATCCACGAAACGGACCATCGGGGTTCCGCGCAGCCGTTCGTTGCCGCGGACAACCACCTTGGCCCCGGCCGTGAGGCCGCCTGCGATCTCGACCATGTTGCCGACCGCAAGTCCGAGAACGACGGGCGTCGGCCGTGCGGTCATGGTCTTTTCGTCCACGACCCACACAAGGGGCCGAGGCCCGCCGAGCGAGAGCGCATCCTTGGGCACCAATATCGCCGTCCGTTTGCTTCCCCGGTCGATGTGTACTCGCGCCAACATGCCCGCCTTGAGCAGCGGCTGGTTGTCTCTCACCGAGTTGCGGAGGCGCAGCTTGACGGGGAACGTGCGCGCGCGTTCATCGCCCTGCGGCACGATGGCAATGAGCTTGGCCTGGAACGGTCGACTCGGCAGTGCGTCGATCGTGACGGGAACGACGAGGCCCGGTTTCAGGTCGCCGACGAAGTCTTCGATGACGTGGACGACGATGTCCACCTCGTCGAGAGCGGCCAGAACAGCCACGGATTCGCCGGTGCCGAGCCAGTGGCCGACTTCGGTGCGTTCCTCGATGATCCAGCCGGCGAAGGGCGGCTTGATCGTGTGACGGCGTTTGTCGCTTTCGAGGCGGGCGACTTCGGCGGCCTGGGCGTCGAGACGGGCGCTGGCCTGTTCGATGCGCTCTTTGCGCGTGCCGGCGAGCAGGAGCGCGAGGGACGCCTCTTGTTGTTTCAGGCGCTGGGCGGCGACGCGAGCGAGGAGGCGCGCATCCTGCACTTCATCTTCGGTGACCGTCTTGTCGGCAAAGAGCCGCTCCGCCGTGTCGCGCTTCCACTCGCGGGTCTTGACTTCGGCCTGGGCCTGGCCGACCTGCGCTCGGCCGACCGCCAGCTCCTCCTCGCGCGTTCCGTTCTTTGCTTCGGCGAGTTCGTGCTCGCGCAGGCGGGCGACGGCGCGCGCCGCGGCGAGGCGGCTGTCGATGGTTGCGGTCCGGAGCTTCGCGAGCGTGTCTTCGGGGGTGACGCGGCGCCCCGCGCGTGCCGAAAACTCGATGACCTGTCCCTCGACCTCGCTTCCGAGCACGGCGATCCGTGTCGGGCGTACCGTGCCGACGAATGCACGCCGCGCCGCGACCGGTCGACTTTCGGCGACGGCAACCACGACGGGTACTCCGCGTGCGGGGCTCTGGCCGGGTGCGAGCCGGGCGAGAAGCCCAAGAATCAGCAGGCAGCGAGTGGTCATGCGGCGTCCTTCCGCGGACCATGGTAGCGACGCCGTCAACGCCGTTGCCGCGGCGGATGCCGAATCTTGAAACGCGGGGGGATGTTGCTCCGTCTACCCTGCACTCATGGACGACGCGCCCGAGGTGGAAGCTCTGCTGGCCCATGGCCGCTTTCTTCGTGCTCTTGCGCGCGACATTCTGCGCGACGCGCATCAGGCGGAGGACGTCGTGCAGGAGGCGTGGTTACGCGCCAGGAATCGAGCGCCGCGCAAGGCCGGAGCGATGCGGGCATGGCTCGCGCGCATCGTGCGCAATCTGGCGCTCGATCGGGTCCGCGCGGAACAGGCGAGGCGCCAGCGGGAAGTAGCCGTGGGCCGGGCAGCCGTGCGTCAGGGACGGACGGCGATGTCTGTGCCGCCGCCGGATGTGGCCGCACGGTTCGAGGTGCAAAAACGCACCGCCGACGCCGTTCTGGATCTTCCCGAGCCGTATCGATCGACGATCCTGATGCGGTACTTCGAAGACCTCGCGCCCCGAGAGATTGCGCGGCGGGTCGGCGTGCCGGGCGCGACCGTGCGCACGCGTGTCCGGCGCGGCCTGGCGATGTTGCGCAAGGCGCTGGACGAACGGTATGGCCGGCGCGCGTGGCCCGCACTACTGGTCGTGGGAGGAGGCGTGATGGCGAAACTCAAGGGAGCGGCTGTTGTTGCCGCCGTTCTGGCTGTGATTGCGTTGACCGTGTGGCGGGTGCGGGCGGACCCGGAGCGGACCCGCGGACGTTCCTCGGAGGGGCGCCGGGCCGCCTCGACATCATCCGGATTGACGTTGGCAGACAGCGCCGGCGACACGGTGTCGCATCGGTCGCGTCGCATCCTGAGCGGCGTCGTTCTCGAGACGTCCGGCCGACCCGCGTCCGGGGCCGTCGTCCGCTGGCGGCTGCGGCAGCCCGACCTCGGTTGGCAGCCCTTTCGGCATTCCGCTTTGCACAGCGGCTCGGCGACGTGTGACGACGCCGGGCGATTTCGGCTCTCGGTAGATCGTCGTGCCGGATCCCTGTCCGCAGTCAAGGACGGCGATGTCTCTCCGGACTGGGAGGTCGGAACCGGCGATCCCGGCGCTGGCCTGGTGCTGCACCTGCGTACACCTGTTTCGGTCGTGATCAGGGTGATTGAAAATCGCGATCGACCCGTCACCGGCGCCCAGGTTCGCGTGGCGCCAACTCTGCTCGGTCCCTTCGCCGGCGACGTGCACGACGGGGCGACGGATTCGAGCGGTCGCGTGCGGATCGCAGGAGTGCAGCCCGGGTTCGCGTCGGTCGTCGTTCGTGCCGCTGGGTATGTGACGGCGGTGCGGCGTGCCGTGCGATTGCCCGGGAATGACGTCGTCGTTCGTCTGCGTCGGGGCCGTCCATTCTTTGGCATTGTCTGCGATGCCGGCGCCGTGCCGGTACAAGACGCTCGTGTGCGTTGGGTCTCGGCGCATGAACACGCCCTGGGCGGTGAGCAGCGCACCGACGCCGGGGGGCGGTTCTTGGTTCCCGCGCTACCGGCTGGGAGGATCGCGTTTTTCGTGGAGGCCGGTGCGACAGGGCAGGCGTATCACGTCTGTGCGCGGCCGGCGGGCCGGAGCGTGGGGGAGCGGCAACGATTCGCGCTGGATCCGCCCGTCGGGCTCGAGGGGCGCGTGTGGATGGGCGAGAAGAGCGCGCGGCGGCCGCTGGTGGGAATCCCGGTACGGGTTTCCGGCGCCGAGTTTTTTCATGTGACGAACCGCGGCACGTTCGGTGTTCGCGTCATTCGTTTCGGGTCTCTATCGCGGCGAGCCGTCACGGACGCCGACGGTCGTTTTGCATTCGCCGGACTTTCGCACCGGGCCACGCAACTCAGCCTTGCGCCGCCGTTCTACGTTGTGAAGCGGCTTGCCGGCGGCGACGTGCAGGCGGCGCGTGCGGGCCGGGTGCACGGGACCGTTCGCGACGAAGCTGGTCGTCCGGTCGCCGGCGCGGTCGTCTTGCGTCCCGGCGGCGAGGGTTATCGCAACATCACCAACGCCAAGGGACAGTATGAATTGTCCCTTGTTCCGGGGGCGAAACGGGCCGTGCGTCTCGACGTGTTCAAAGACGGATTCACGCGCGTGCAGCGAGGCGTCTCGTCGGCCGGAGCGATCGACTTTCGGTTGGCGCGAGTGTCTTCGATCGACGGCCGCGTTGTATCCGCCGCCGGGCGGCCTATTCTCGGCGTGAAGGTCGGACCCGTGCGCAACACGGTCTTCACCGATCGCGATGGTCGGTTTCGTTTCTTCCGAAGCCCGGAAACGACCAGCGTCCCGTTCGTCCACGAATCCTACGAGTATCGGAGCGTGGAGCTTTCGGACGAAGCGACAGTCGTGCTCTCGCCGGCCCCGGTCCGTGTCTTCGTCCGGGGGCGGGTTCTGGACACGAAGGGAGAGCCGATCGGAGAAGCGGACGTGACCTGGCGATCCGAAGGGAGGCACGAGGCTGCCATAACCGACGGCCGCGGCCGTTTCGAGCTCGGCCTCGCGGCGGGTGCCTGGACCGTCGTGGTCGAACGCGACGGCTACGCTCCGTGGCGGCGCGAGGATGTCGATGTGCCGCGGGCCGAGCTCCTGGAGATCATCGTGCGATCGGGCTCGTCGATTGCCGGTCGCGTCGTGGACGCAGGGGGCGCCGCCGTCGCGGGAGCGACCGTGATCGTTTCTGGTCCCCGCGACGCTGGCAAGGCACGAAACTGGCGCGCGACGACCGGTGTGGACGGCGGCTTTCACGTGGACGATCTGCCCCATGGACAGTTCGCGGTCATTGCCGCCGGCCCGAGCTCGGCGGCCGGCCACGACCGGGCTCATGACGTAGCTGCGGACACGGTCGACCTGGAGCTGCGTTTTGCCGCGTCTCGAGCACTGAGCGGCCGCGTGTTCGATCCGGATGGCCGGCCGTGGCCGGGCGTCGGGATCGTCGTGCGCGTCACCGACGCGGACTTGCGGCGGCACCGACTGCGACGTGATCGTGTCAGCGCGGTAACGGACGGTGACGGCCGCTTTCACGTCAAGGGGCTCCACGGTACCCACGCCACGATCGCAGTTGACACGAATCGCGGCTCACGCGCGGAGACCTACATGCAGCAGGATCTGCGCGTGGAGCCGGGACAGCGCGACATCGAGATTCGGGTGCGGACCGAACGGACGATCACCGGTCGCGTGCTGGATCCGAAGGGGGCGCCTGTCGCTGGCGTATGGGTCTCGATCACAGATGTCGCGACCAGCAGCGGCGCGCGGCTGACCACGGACGGCGATGGGCGGTTCCGATTCCATGGCCGGAGTCGGGCGACCTACGAGTTTTCCGCGTCCGCCCGCCGCATTCCGTTTGGCCCCGGCATGTGGGGCTTCGCGTGGGCAGGCAAAACGACCGCCGGTGCCGGGACGAATTCGGTGACGGTCGCGTTGCAGGTGGATCAAAACGCGGTTCGGATGGCGGAGCGCGCCCGCCGTGGCCGGTGACCCGCCCTGCGGCGCCGGCGCTTTCTACCTGCTCAAGTGGCGTAGCGCGAAACGGCAGGCCTCGAGCAGCGGCTCGTCTTGGGTCTCCGCCGCATACGGGCCGACGGTCGCGGTGTGACTCAGCGCCCGAAACCGTGCGCGCCGACGCGTGTTGTCGTCGACTGAGCCGTACGCGTCGAACAGTCTGTCCCGCGCGGTCGCGGGCAGCAACACATACGCGATCATCAGATCGACGGCCGGGTCGCCCCGATGGACGTCGCCCCAGTCGATGACGCCGGACAGGGCCGCGTTCTCGTCGAGGATGATGTGGCGTGCGTACAGGTCGCCGTGGCAGAGAACGCCCGGACCGTCAAAGGGCATGAGCCCCTTGGCCAGCGGACGATACTCGTCTTCGTTGTCGATCAGTCCCACACGAGTGAGCTCGGCGAGCTGATCCGGAATCCGGGCCGTTCTTTTGGCCAAGTCCATGCGCCCGATCACGTCACCGGGCAGACCGGCGTCGAAGTCGAGGCCATGCAGCACCCCTAAAAAATGTCCGAGCGGCGCCGCCAGGGCAGCCCGTGCCGACTCGTCGAACGGGACGCGGCAGGCGGTCTCGCCCGGCACGAGCGAGTAACCGGCGAACGGCCACGGGTCGTCGCCGGCGGGCGGCGCGAGATAGCGCGGCTCGGGTATGCGGACGGGCAGCGTCGCCGCCAGGGCATTGAGCACACGGCGCTCGAGTGCAACGACCTCGGCCCCGAACGGACGCCGCGGAAACCGGAAGACGTATTTGTCATCGACCAGGAAACAGGTGTTGTCCCAACCGGCCCCGAGCAGCACAACGGTGTCGGCTCGCACTTCGGGCAGGCGGGCGTGCAAGAGCGTCCGTGCGCCGTCGGCGTCGAGGGTGCGTTGCGGTTCCCACTTCTGCACGGGAGTCATCGTAGCGACGACTGATAGTCTCTGGGCGTGAACCAACGAGAGCAAGACGCCGTCCTCGGAGCGCTCACGGCCGATGCCGCCGCACTCGGGCTGCATTGGATCTATGACACGGCGCGCATTCGCGATGTCGTCGGCTCCGGGGCTCCGGAATTCGTCACGCCCGACATCGACAACTATCGCAAGACCCAGGCGTACTTTGCGCATGCAGGCAAGCGCGTCGGCGACTCGTCGCATTACGGCGCGCAGGCGATGGTCGCCCTGCGATCGCTATGTGCTTGCGACGGAGCACTCGACATCGCGGACTACGACCGGCGCTACGTCGCGGCCTTCGGGCCCGGCGGAACGTGGGTCGGTTACATCGACTATGCGACCCGCGAGACGCTGCACGCGATCGACGCCGCCGGACGCGCCGCACTCGAGGCCGCGCGTGACTTCGATCTCGGCGAGCACGAGAACGAACGCGCGCTGATCCAAGCGAAAGTCATGGCCAACGCGGGCCGTTGGCAGGGCCCGGAACTCGACCGGGCGATGGAACGCGCGGTCCACATCACCCACCCCGGCAACGCCGCGCTCGTGAGGACGGCGCAGGCGATGGCGCACTCGGTGGTGAAGGCGCGAGCCGGACCCCATGGTTCGGACGACGTGCAGTTGCCGGCAGTGAGTAGTCTGCCGGCCCTGGGCGCGGCCCTCGACGCCGCCCGTGTGGAGTCCGCCGTTCGGATCACACATCACAACGACGAGGCGGTGCGCTGGGCCGAGACCTGTGCCGCGATGCTGCGCGCGGCGCACGCGGGCGCGACATGCCGGGAAGTCGCCGAGGCGGCGGACCAGCCGGCGTTCGAGGAGTACGCCACGGCCGCCGAGGCCGTCCAGAAACACGGGACCGCCTGCAACCTTGACGCCGCCGTGCCGCTGATGACCGTGCTCTTGCGCGACGCCGCGGACTTCAAAAGCACGATCCGCCAAAACATCCTGCTCGGCGGGGATTCCTCGGGTCGCGGCATCCTGCTCGGCGCGGTGCTCGCGCTCTGTTTCGGGGTTCCGGACGACTGGCTGAAAAGGACCCACGCCGCCCGCGAAGCCGAACGTTTGTTCGCGTAGCGTTCCCGGGATTCCGCTACGATGCACGTATGGCGGAAGACAACGGATTCGATGGGTCTTCGCGACCCGTGTACCTGTTCGCGTTCCTGGTCGGCGCGGGCATCGCGATCTATCTGTACTTCGTGAAGTTCGACGAGCTCTCGGAAACGCAACTCGTCAACTACTCCGGAGTCTGGTTCCTGATGTTCGTCTTCGGCGGCACCGGCCTCGCCCTCGAAGCCGCCGCGACGCTCGTCGCCAAGGGCGAGGTCGAGAATCTGTCGAAGGGCATCGTTCGGCACGGCTGCGGTACCGCACCGATCACCTGGCTCTTCTTTTTTCCGCTTCTGTTCTACAACGCCGCGAAGAACGCCAAGAAAACACTGCCGGTCGCGATCTACATCACCGCCGTCTGGGCGGCGCTGTTCTATTTCTTCATGGCCGTCGTGTTCCCGGCCCTGTAAGAATCGCCGTCCGTTTGCTGTTTGACCGACATCGGACCGTAAGCAAACGGACGGCGATGTTTGCCCGACCGTGGCCGCTGTCGCGTATATGCTGGCAGACATGAAAACGGGCGTCATCCTCCTCTTGCTCGGCGGCCTCGTGATGGCCCAGAGCAATCGCTTCGAAAAGCCGGTGCGGCTCAAGGCTGCCGGGAAGGTCATTACGACCGAGGTCGGCCACTCCGCGCCGTATGTGTACGATTGGGACGGCGACGGCGTGCGTGATCTGTTGGTCGGGCAGTTCGGCCAGGGCAAGCTGCGCATCTTTCGCAATGCGGGCACGAACAAGGCGCCGCGCTACGAGGAGGGCGTGTGGTTTCAGGCGGGCGGTGCGCTGGCGACCGTTCCCGCGGGGTGATGCGTCGGTTTTGGTCCGCAGTTGGCGGACCTCAATGGCGATGGGCACGACGACGTCCTGAGCGGGTCGTACTGGCCCGGGAACATCTTTGTCTTTGACGGCGAAGGCAAAGCGATGTTTGCCAAGCGCCGGGCGCTCGTCGATGAATCGGGTCAAAAGCTGCACGGGGCGACGCCGTGGCCGGACGAGAAGACTCCCAACATGGACAGCCTCGCTGCGGCGCCGTGGCTCATCGACTTCGATGCCGACGGCGATCTCGATCTCCTGATCGGCAACATCGCGGGGCGCGTCATCTTGATCGACAACCTGGGGTCGAAGAAGGCGCCGAAGTTTGCGCGTACGCGCGTGCGGCTGCAGGCGGGCGGCAAGGATATCCGCGTGCCCGGAGGAGATGCCGGTCCGACGACGGTGGATTGGGACGGCGACGGAAAGTGGGATCTGCTGGTCGGCGCCGGTGATGGATCGGTCTGGTGGTATCGCAATGTCGGACGCAACGGGGCGCCCGAGTTCGCCGCCGGTGTGAGGCTTATTGACGCGCCGGCACGGGGCGGCGGACCGGTGCCGTGGACGGACGAGCCGAAGGAACACGGTTCGCGCACCAAGGTTCATGCGGTCGATTACGACGGCGACGGGCGCCTCGATCTGCTGGTGGGCGATTTCAACATGCTCAAGCAGGCCGAGCCCAGGCTGAGCGAGACGCAGACCCAAAAGCGCGACGCGTTGCGTGCGGAGCGGTCCGAACTGCAGACGCGGCTCAACGACGTGTTCAAGAAGTACAAAACCTTGGAGGACAGGGCCAAACGTGAAGCGGCGATGAAGCCGATCACCGCGCGGTTCACCGCGATCTTCAACGAGCTGCGCCCCTTCGAGGCCAAAAACGACCCGACCGGATGGGTCTGGCTGTTCGTGCGCAAGACACCTGCCGACTCGAACGCGCCTGTGGGCGAGTAGGACCGAGCTCCACCGACTCACACCTCCGGACCGGGATCACCTACAATCCCGGTCCGGAGGTTTTTCTTATGAAGCTCGGTGGTTACGCGAATCGCATCGGACATGTCGATCTGACGGCTTGGACGGTCGAAAACAAGCCCATCCGCGAGGAGTGGGCTCGAAAATACATCGGGGCGCGCGGCCTGGGCGTGCGCTACCTGCTCCAAAACGGGCCCGATGTCGATCCGCTCTCGCCCGACAACCTCCTGTGCTTCATGAACGGGCCGTTGACCGGCACGGCGGCGACGATGAGCGGTCGGCTCGCTGTTGTCACGAAGTCGCCGTTGACCGGCACCGCGACGGACAGCCATCAGGGCGGCTGGTCGGCGGCGCGGTTGCGTTGGGCGGGCTTTGACGGGCTCGTGATTCGCGGCCGGGCGGACAAGCCGGCGTACCTCTACGTGTCGGACGACACCGTTGAGATTCGCGACGCCTCCGACGTGTGGGGCCAAGGGGTTCACGACACCGTGGCGCACTTTCGCGCGAAGTACGGCGAGAAGGATCTGACCGTCATCGCCATCGGGCCGGCGGGCGAGAACCAGGTCCGTTTTTCGGCGTGGATCAACGAGAACGATCGCGCGGCCGGGCGCGGCGGCACCGGCTGTGTCGGCGGCAGCAAGAACCTGAAGGCGATCGTCGTGAAGGCGAAGAAGGTGCTGCCGCAGCCCGCGGACAAGGACGCGTGGAAACCGGCGCACCAGCGCGCGCTCAAAACGATCATGGATCCCGGCAACGTGACCGCGCCAAACAAGGGCGGTCTGTCGGTCTACGGCACCAACGTGCTGATGAACATCACCAACACGATGGGGGCGCTGCCGACGAACAACTCCCAGACGACCTCGTTCGGCGAAGGCGGCGAGAAAATCAGCGGCGAGTACGTCCGCGAGCACATGCTCGTCGAGGAGCCGACGTGCCACGCGTGCCCGGTCGCCTGCAAGAAGATGGTCGAGGTCAAGGACGGCCCGTTCAAGGGCGTGCGCATGGAGAGCTTCGAGTACGAGCCGGCGTGGTCGCTCGGCGCGAACTGCGGCAATGACGACGCGAACTCGATCGCGAAGATGATCGATCTGGCCAACGACCACGGCTTCGATGCAATCGAGATCGGCGGCATCCTGTCGGCGTACATGGAAGCGACCGAACGCGGCCTTGCGGGCGACAACGGGCTCGCCTGGGGCGACGTGCCCGGCATGATTGCCACCATCGAACAAACCGTGCGTCGTGAGGGCATCGGCGACGTGCTGGCGAACGGCATCGAGCCGACCGCCACGCATTTCGGCGCGCCCGAGACCGGCATGCACGTCAAAAACCAGGGCCTGCCGGCCTACGATCCGCGTGGCATGAAGGGCATGGGCCTGGCGTACGCCACCTCGAACCGCGGCGCGTGTCACCTGCGCGCGTATACGCCGGCCAGCGAACTCGGCCTGATCCCGATGAAGACCGACCCGCTCGCCTGGAAGGGCAAGGGCGATCTCGTAAAACTGATGCAGGACCTGCACGCGTTTTCCGACAGCCTCGACCTGTGCAAGTTCAGCGCGTTCGCCGAGGGGGCGGAAGAGTACGCCCAACAGTACTCGGCAATTGTCGGGGTGCCGTTCACGGTCGACGACGTGTTGCAGACCGGCGAACGCATCTACAACCTGGAGCGCCGCTACAACAACCTCGCGGGTTTCGGCGAGGGCGCCGACACCCTGCCGAAGCGCTACACGAGTGAAGCGTCCACGATGAAGGGCTCGGAAGGCCACGTCTGCGAGCTGAACGACATGCTCAAGGAGTACTACACCGCGCGCGGCTGGACCGACGGCGGCGTTGTGCCGGACGAGAAGCTGGCCGAGCTTGGGGTGACCTAACGCCAGCTAGTCTAGTCGTGGTCAACGGACACGGCGGAATCGCCTGCGGCGATTTCCGTTAGCTCATGAGCCAGCCGGAGGAAGTCGGAATCTGCATTGGGGGCTCGGCGCGCGGGCCGGGCGGAGGTTCCGCGGACCGCTAGTTGGTCCCCGCCGCCAGCGGCCGGATGCGCTGGGCGATTTCTGCTCCAACGGTTTGTCGGGCCAAACGCAATTCGTAGTCTGCCTGTAGGCCGATCCAGATGTCTGCGGACACCGCGAAGTAGGTGCCGAGCCGCAGTGCCGTGTCGGCCGTGATTGCGCGCTTGCCGTTGACGATTGCGCTGATTCGTCCGGGCGGCACGCAGAGTTCACGGGCGAGCCGGTTGATGCTGATGCCCAAAGGCTTCATGAACTCTTCCAAGAGGATTTCGCCCGGATGAATCGGATCAAGTTGAGTCGGGCCGGCTCTCTTCGGGTGGGAACGCTTACGTTTCTGGGCCATGGTGAACTCCCTAGTGATCGTCGATAGTCTCCACTTCGTAGGTGTCCTTGCAACGGAACGTCCGAATCATTCCAGTCGGATGGTATTATGTCTCGCGTAATACGTCAAGCGTAATGGTCGGGCCTGGGTTCCTCAGCCGCCTGCGCGCAGCAGTTTTTTTTCGAGGACCTCGTGCATGTGCGCGAGCGCGGCGGGTTCGCCGGTCAGCTGCACGCGCACGCGGCCGACCGTGAGCGACCCGACGCGGTGATCGGCGAGCGGCGTCAGATGCACCGTCCAACCCTCGCCCGCAACCGTGCGATCGTCCTTCGCGGTGCCGCCTTCCTCGACGAGGTACTCGCGCAGGAGCCAGAGCGGGATGCCCGTGACGTCGCGGGTAAAGTCAGCCATGGCCTATCCGCCCGCCACCGCGGGAAAGACATCGAGAACATCGCCGTCCGCCAGCTTTGTCTCAAGGGCTTGCTCCAGGTAGGGAGCATCGCGGCCGTTGACAAACACATGGACGTGCGGCCACAACTCGCCGCGGTCGTTCAGCAACTCCGCGCGCATGCCCGGAAAGCGCTCCGCGATCGTGTCGATGACTTCGGCGACCGTGCCCGGTTCGAACTCGGTGCGCTTTTGGCCCGCGATCTCGCGCAGCGTTGCGTAGAAGTTGACGATCACGGCGGCATTGTCGCATCGGGTTCGGGTCCGGTAAACTCGCGCGCATGAAATGGAGAGGCCGTCGCCAGAGCAGCAACGTGGAAGACCGCCGTACGCGCGGAGGGCGCAGCATGGCGATGAAGGGGGGCGTCGGCGCCATCGTCATCGCGCTGATCGCCGCGTTCATGGGGGGGGATGTCGGGAAGCTGCTGAACCAGTTTACGAGTGGGGGGCTCGGGGGCGCCACGTCGTCCGGCCGGCCGCTGACCGCGGAAGAGAAGAAAGTCGGCGCGTTCATCAGTGTTGTGGTGGCCGATACCGAGGAGGTCTGGCAGAAGCTGTTTTCGCACGCCGGGCGGCGCTACGAGGAGCCCAAGGTCGTGCTCTATCGCGACAAGGTGAAATGGGCCGGCGGCACGGCCGACAAGGGCATGGGGCCGTTTTACAGTCCGACCGACAAGACCGTGTTCCTGGATCCGACGTTTTTCGAGGAACTCGCGCGCAAACTCGGGGCGCCGGGAGACTTCGCGCAGGCCTACGTCATCGCGCACGAGATCGGGCATCACGTCCAGAACCTGCTCGGTGCGTCGGGCCGCGTGCATGCGGCCCGGCGTCGCGTGAGCAAGATCGCGTACAACCGACTGTCGGTGCGTCTCGAACTGCAGGCAGACTTTTTGGCCGGAGTGTGGGCGCACCACATGCAGAAGAAACACCGGTTCCTCGAAGAGGGCGACATCGAGGAGGCGCTGCGCGCGGCAACGGCGGTGGGCGACGACACGCTATCGCGCGGTCGCGCCGCGATCGAGTCGTTCACCCACGGCTCGGCGAGACAGCGCGTCGCCTGGTTTCGCCACGGTTTTCGCACCGGCCGGCTCGAAGCGGGCGACACGTTCGACGACAAGGTGTTTCGCCGCGTAGACCCGGGCCCGCGCTGACGCGCGCCATCGCGAATAGGCGTCCGCGAAGCGGACTCTTGGGCACTACACTTGGTAGGGCTTCCGTTGATGGACGAGACCGGGATATCGCTGCATGAGATACATACTCGCCCTTGCCCTGTTGGCCTCCGCCTGCTCCTCTTCGTCGCGTCTTGCCCTGATCGCCGTGGAGCACGACGGATCCCGCAACGGGATCGTCGTCATCCGCTTTGACCGGCCGGTCGATCCGGCGACGGTGAACGCGGCGAACGTGTCGATTCCGGATGCCGTCGGGGCTCTGTCGGTCGTCGGCAACGAGGTGCGCTTTGAGCCGCGGCTGCCGGTGCTTGCCGATACGAGCGACGCCGGACTCGAACCCGACCGCGCGTACGAAGTCACGGTGTCAGCCGACGTGCGCGGACTCGACGGCAGCGGCATGGGTGGCACCTTCGCCGCGACAATCGCGACCGGTCCGGGCTTTTCGGATCCGGTCGAGGGCGCGCTGGCGGTGGCCTCCACGACGCCGGCTCAGGGCGAGAGCGGTGTGGGCACCATCGTTGGGATCGGGCCGGGTCCATGCGCGGTCTTTGTTCGCCTCGACCCGATCGTGATCGAGTTCGACCAGCCGGTTGCGCCTCCGAGTGTGGCCGGCAGCGTGACCGTCAGAAACCTCACCGAACCCGACTTTCGTCTGCAGGTCATGACGAAGCTGCTGCAGGGGGGGGCGGGGGCGCCGCGGATCGAGCTTGCGGTGGAGGGAGTAGACACGCCGTTCGAGAATGGTGTACTGCTCGGACGGTACGAGGTGGTGATCGATGGCTTGACCGATCTGGGCGGTGCGGCCCTGTCCTTCACGTTCTCGTTTTCCACTGTGGCCCAGGTGTCCCTGCCGACCGACGTGCGATTCTCGTTCGCCGACGATGACGCGGACGGTGGTGTCGATGTAGGCGGGCTGGCTACGGCGATCAACGATACCAATGAGCTCCCCAGTCACGTCGGACCGTTCCTGGGCGGATTGCTGACGCGCCAGCCGGGGGTCGATCCGGCTTCGCCGCTCGCCGTCGAGACGACGGCCAACTGGGGCGGCGTCGCGTACTGGACCGGCCGCGAGATGCGTTACAACAACGCGACCTCGATCGCGGCGTCGTTGCGTCTGCGCGGCGGTACGGTCGGTGCGGCGACTCCTGTCTTGTCTCCGCTCGCGGGGACCGGCGCCAACGGCGACCTCCTCCTGACCGGGACGGAGACGCGCGACCTGTTCACCGGCGACGCGACGACGGGACCGATCGCGCACCACTTCCGCCGCATTCGCATCACCGCCACGGATGCAGGACGCCCGGTCTTGAAGGGCCACGGGCTCTTCCCGCTCGTGCTCTTCGCCGAGGAGGACGCCGTGATCACCGGCGACATCGACGTGCGCGGCGTGCAAGCCTCCGGCGAGGCGGGCGGAGCCGCGGGACCGGGTGGTGGACCCGGCGGGGACGCGAACGAGAGAGGTGCGTCTCCGCACAACGTGCACGGCGCGATTGCCGGCGCAACCAGCGGTCAGGGCGCGGCGGCTCTCGACCCGAGCGGCGACTTTACCGATCCCGACGTGCTCGCGTGTGGAGGTGCAGGCGGACAAGGGGCGTTCGCAAATGGGGGGGGCGGGGGCGGCGGCCTCGTCTGTCTGGCCAGCGCGGGCGATCTCGTTCTGGCCGCGGACGGTCACGCGGCGTCGGTGCACGCAAACGGTGGCGCCGCGATCGGGGGCGCGCAGTCCGGCGGCGACGGCGGAATCGTGCTCGTCAGTGGAGGCACGTTGACCCGCGGCGGTGCGACGCTGGACGTCGGATCCGGTGGGCGCATTTACCTGGCCGATGCGCCCGGCACCGGTGGCATTGAGGTGTACGGCGACGAGCCGCGCGAGCCCGGCTTCGGCCGCAGCCAGATCGTTTCGGAGTTCCTCGACATGTTCGCCGACGCGTCGACGCTGGACAGCGTCCGGGTGTTGTCGAACGCGCCGCGTTTTCCGTACGACATCGCCGACGCCGCGCAGCGCACGATCCGCGTTTTCGTCGATAGCACGGACGCTCGCCCCGACGGCAGTCCTGATCTCGACGAGATCCGCACCATCGAGATCGATTTGCATGTACGCACACCCGATGGAGCCGCGACATCGGCCGCGCAGTTCGAGGCGTTCGCAATCGTGCCGAGCGACGCCGATCCCGCACGTTTTTGGCGTGTCCGTATCGTGTTCGACCTTGCAAATGTGGGCGATCCCGACGCCCTGAAGAACACGTTCGCGCTACCAGGAGCGGCCACCTTGCCGATCGCCCCGGACAACTCGTTTGCCGATCAGACCGAGGCCCCCGAAGGCGTCCCCGCCGTCAGCGAAATCCGTCTACGAATCACGCCGGGTTGCTAGCCCGTTGTGTCCGGGTCCACGAGGTCCACGTTGACCGTTTCGGTTTGGTCTACGACCGGGGAGGAGCCGTCCGGGAACAGGCGTTCGATCTGGAGGCGGACCGGGAACACGCTCACGTTGTCTTCGGTGTCGCCGAAGAACGAGAACTGACTTGTGCGTACCGACAAGAACAACAAGTTGTCGACGCCGTCTTCAAAGAACTGTTCGACGCTGATCTCGTCCACGAAAAAGCCCGTGCCGCCGGTCGGCTGGAAGAATGCGAGGCCGCTCGGGCGGCCCGCGCGCGGGTCGCCGTTGTTGAGAAACACGAGACTGCCCTCCGCGCCCTGCCACACGACGTTGTCCAAAATGACCTGGTACAGATCGCTGTTGAAGCAAAAACCGAGGCCCTCTTCGGCGACGAACACGATGCGGTCCGCGGTGCGGTAGGCATAAAACGCGTCGATGCGCGCGCAGAGCGTCCCGCCCGGACCGAGACCCTGGCCGTGGATCATGGTGCCCGGCAGGATCTCGTCGGTCACGATCGTCACGGTAGCGACGAGGCCCTGGGAGCCGAAGATCAAGAGCGTGCTACTGGTGCCGCCGCCGCATCCGGCGAGCAGGGCGAGGAAGAGGATCAGGGTGCGGATCATTTGTGGTCACCGTAACCGGCGCCGGAAGGACGGATGACCCAATCCGCCTCGTAGAACTCGAGCAGCGTCGGCGGAATTCTCACACCCGGTGACGCGAGCCTGAAGTAGAACCCGACCTTGCCCGGTTTGGGGTCCTTGCCGCGTCCGTCGTTACCCGTGCGGCCCGTACGCTTGCCGACCGCGATCACCTTGAAGGCGACAAAACGCTGCCGCTTCAGGTCGTATGAAACCGTGCCTCGCAGCGTCGCGTTCATCGTGCGCGGCCAGTCGCGGTCCGGCGTCCAATCCGTCTTTCCTAGGAGCCACGGGCCTTTGGCGACAGCCCTCGTTGTCCCCGAAACGGTCAGCCTCAAGAGATCGCCGTCCGTACGCTTTTTTTCGAGGGTTATCTCCGCGTGCACGATCTCGCTCGCGGCGAACGGAAGTGTCTGGCCGCGTACGTTGTCGATCAGGTGAAACCGCGCCAGGCGCAGCGCCAGGCTGCGCGGCATTTTCTTTGTCTTGTCGGTCTTGCCGGGGAGCAACGAATTCGCCTCGTCTTTCGTGAACCAGACGAAGTCGCGGTTCCAGCGGCGGTCGCCCCCCTTGATGTCGCGCACGAACCGCTCGAGTATCAGGCCGCCTTTCGGGTAGCTCTGCTCCCAGCGATGTTTGGGCGTGAACTTGGACCCGGGCGGGAGTCTCCTGTCGGCGGGTTCCAACGCCTTCCATTTTTTCTTCGCGAGATCGAGCATCGCCACGATCTTTTCCACATTGCCGGTGTTCGCCGAGGCGAGCAGCTTGCCACTCGGTGCGATGACGTAGTAGCCCTGCTTGGTGCCGCCCTTGCCCTTGTAGTGGCCGAGGACGGCGAAGCTCTGGAAGAAGCGGCACTCCGGCCCGGTGCCGTTCTGCAGCCGCCAGGTTTCGTCGGCGGCGAGGGTGAAGTGTTTTTTCAAGAGCCCGCGCACAAGCGGGTCGCGAAAGACGGACCGCCGGCCCGTCACGCCGTTGTTTCACGTGCAGCCGAGTGGGTGGCCGTTCATGACCCACAAAAACAACGGTTGCTGCCGTGCGTGCGCCGTCTTCAGGCCCTCCGCGAAGCTGGGGAACCACGGCAGGCGGTCGGCAGCGAGCTCCTTTTTGGTCGGAAGGATGTGATCGCCGCGCGGGTACACGCCCGGCGGGTCTTGGGCGGCAACGACGGTGGTCAGGAAGAGGACCGCGATGACAGAGCGCATCGTTGCAGGCTATCAAAAGCCGTCCGGTGCGTGCGCTACGCTTCGCGGATGGCTGCGCTCGATTGGGCTGCCGTTGTCGCGTACGTGCTCTTCGCCCTCGCCGTGGGGGTGTTCTACGCGCGCCGGGCGGGCAAGAACGTCGACGAATTCTTCTTGTCGGGGCGCACGCTGCCGTGGTGGATCACCGGCACGTCGATGATCGCGACGAGCTTCGCGTCGGACACGCCGCTCCTGATCAGCGGCTGGGTGCGCGACTTCGGCATCTGGAAAAACTGGGTGTGGTGGTGCTACGCCGTCTCCGGCATGTTCATGGTGTTTTTGTTCGCGCGGTATTGGCGCGCGGGCCGCATCATGACCAAGGCGGAGCTCGTGGAATTGCGCTATCCGGGCGCTGCGGCGCGCGCGTTGCGCGGTGGACTGGGCGCGATGCACGCGTTCATGATCAATCCGCTGATCCTGAGCTGGGTGCTGCTTGCCGCGGCGAAAATCCTCGGCGGACTCTTCGGGATCGACAAGATCGTCGGGCTGTCGCTCGCTTGCGGCCTGGCGTTGTCGTACTCGCTCATGGCCGGTTTCTGGGGCGTCGTGATCACGGACCTCGTGCAGTTCCTGATGGCGATGGTCGGCGCGATCGTGCTGGCGATGCTCGCGTGGCGCGCGGTCGGCGGCACCGATGCGATCCACGACGCCGTCGCGGACGGAACGATCAGTAGCGGTACGCTGGACATCATCCCGGAATTCGGCGCGAACGGAATGTCCGCCGCGTTCGCCGGCTTCCTCGTCTACCTCGGGGTTGCGTGGTGGGTTGCCGAGAACGCCGACGGCCCGACCGTGGCGGTGCAGCGTATCGCCGCGAGTCGCAACGAGCGTCACGGCATGCTGGCGAGCCTTTGGTTTCACGTCGGACACTATGCACTGCGGCCGTGGTGCTGGATTGCGGTCGGGCTGGCGTCGCTGCTCGTCTTGCCGCAGATCGAATGGAAAGCCCCGACGACGGGACAGGTTACGGCCGCGGAGGAGGGGCGGGTCGTCATCAAGCGCAAGGCCGGCGGGTCGATGGCGCTCTCGACGGATCCGGCGCGCGACTGGAAGCCCATTCCGACCGTCCAGGTGGGGGACGACGTCAAGCAGGGCGACGTCATCGCGAAGACCGACAGCGAACGCGCGTATGTCGTCATGATGAAGCGTTACCTGCCCATCGGGCTGCTCGGCCTCGTGGTCGCTTCGTTGCTGGCGGCGTTCATGTCGACCGTCGATACCCATGTGAACCTGGCGTCGTCGTACTTCGTGAACGACCTGTACCGGCGATGGTGGAAGCGCGAAGCGTCGGACCGCCACTACGTCGGGATCGCGCGCATCGTCAGCGTTGTCGTGCTCCTCGCCGGCGGCCTCGTCGCCTGGCAGGCGGACTCAATTGCCAGGCTGTTCGAGTTTTTCCTCGCCTTCTTGGGCGGCGTCGGACCGGTCTACCTGATGCGCTGGTTTTGGTGGCGCGTGCGCGCTTCGACCGAGATCACCGCGATGGTCGCGTCGGCGATCACGGCGATCACGATCCAGCTCAAGGAGGGCCGGATCGGTCTCGATCTCGGCCCGCTCTCACCGGACGGCAAGCTCGGTCATCCCGGCACGCTCTGCGTCGTGGCGGTCGTCTCGGTCGCCTGTGCGCTCATCGCCATGGTGCTCGCGCGCCGTCCCGATCCCGCCTCGCTCGTGCCGTTCTACAAACGTGTTCGCCCGATCGGCGCATGGGGCCCGGTGCGCGCGCTGGCCCGAGACGTCACGCCGATCGGCAACGTCGGTCTCGTGATCGGCGGCGCCCTGAGCGGTCTCGCGCTGGTGTGGGGCGGCATGCTCGGCATCGGCTACTGGATGCTGGGTTACGGTCAGGCAACGGCCGTGAGTTTCGCGATGTGCGCCGCCGGCGGCGTCGGTACCGCGTGCGCTTTGCGCCGGCTGGTGCCGAAGACCTCCGCAGAGCCCCAGCCCGAGTAGATCGTTCGGACCGACCCGGAAAAAAGCACACGGACGGCGATGTCTCTATGTGCGCCGTGACCGGGGTGCCGGAATCGACAGAGTCCCAATCTAGCGAACGCCTTGCCGATCAGCGGCGGCGCGAAGGGCCGTGCGCTGCACCGGCTTGTTAGGCGGTCGCGCCCGGGAACCGGTTTTCAGCCACAGAGGACACCGAGATCACAGAGAGACTCGCTGAATGCCATCCACCAATCGCGGACTGCCGAGGGCCTCCTCGTAGTCCGACTCCAAGGGACCGGGACCCATGTGGCGACGCACCTCGATCGCCCCGACGATGATCCGCTCGGTGAGCGGATCTCTCCTTCTCTGAGACCTCTGTGATCTCTGTGGCAAGAAGTTCTCATCGTCCGCCCAACACTCCGTCAGCGGATGGTTGGTGGCGTTGCTCGATTCTTCCGCCCGCGACAAAAAGGGCCGGGTTCGCCGCCTTCGCAGCGGCCGAAAAAGATCACCTCGGCGATCTCGTCGCCTTCCTCGATCATCTCGTGCCGAAAGCGCACGTACTCGCGTAGCGAATCCGGGTAAACCTCGTCGACGACATCGGCGAAGTCGTCGTCGTCCTCGCTGGACCAGATGCCGACGATGCCGCCCGGCGCAAGATGATCCATGACCTGGCGCTGCCCGTGCCAGCGATAAAAGGGAAGGCTTGCGTGGTCGAGCGGGTCGCTCGGCGCGTGGTCCACGTCGATCAGAATGAGGTCCCAGCAATCCCCGTCCGCCGGGGCCGTGCCGAGAACCTGGGTGTACACGTCGCCCTCGACAATCGCGAGCCGTGGATCGCCGTTGAGCTTTTCGGAAAGCGGCAGGAGCCCCTCGCGCATCCAGCGAATGACGGTCGGGAGGCGATCCACGACCGTGAGTTGCGCCACGCGCGGATCGGCCAGCACGGCCGCCGCGGTGTAGCCGAGGCCGAGCCCGCCGACCAACACGCGGAGGTCGCGTCCGGGATGAAGATCAAGACCAACCGAAGCCAGGGCGCGCTCGGACACCGAACAGAGGGTGCTCATCAGCATGCCCCCGGCCAGCGTGATTTCGATGACCGTCAGGCCACCGTCTTCGATCCGCCGCCGCAGCTCCAGGGTGCCCACCGGTGTCGGAACGCTGTCGAGAACCTCATGCTTCTCGGACTCGGCTCGTTCGTCGCCGGGAAGGCTCGCAAGCCCCCCGTCCTCGGGTTGGGCTATCGCTGAGGTCTCGTCCATCGCGGAAGGATAGCCGAGAAGAGCGCCCCCAAGCTGTTTTGCGGTTCCGGAAGCGTCAATCGCCGTCCGTCCGCTCTTCGCGGGTCACTTCCTGGCGTTGGTCGTTGCTTCGCAGACGACGCGGAACCCGACGGTCGATTTCGGCTCGTCGCCTCTCCGAGTCCTTGACCCTGTAGCGGCGCGTTTCATAGCCGGCAATCGTTGCAGTGGCGTCGGTCGCTTCGAGCTCGGTCCTGAAGTGACGCGCCCTGAGCGCGCGGACGTCCTTGTCCATGGTGTCCAGATCCGACACCATGCCCCATTCGCTCGTCTTGGCCCCGTAGTCGAGCCGCAGCGCCTTGCGCAGGCCGTAGCGAACGATCGCGCTCCCGTCGCTGAGTCCGCCGGCGTCGTCTTGCCGATACGCCGCGCGCCCGAAGTGGATCGTGATTTTTTGCGCCGCCAAGCCGCGAAACGCCTTGGCCTGCGCCCCCTCGGCCGACTGCTCGAAAACAATGCGGCCGGTGAAGTCCTCCTCGCCGGCCCACAGCGGCGCGGCGAGCAGCAACAAAACGAAGCGATGATGCATGCGCGGTCTTGTAGGGGACGGCAGGGACGCGAGAGTGGGTTTAGGGGGTCGGGGGGCAAGGACATCGCCGTCCGTTTTCTTTTTTGGTGTCTTGTCTGCCCGTGCGCCTGGGGACTGTCGGATCCCTGCGTATGCTGCACTTGAACCGCTGCACGCAGACCGCGTGCTGTACCTGCTTGCGTTTCTGATTCCGTTCCTGCTCGGTGCTGCCTGGGCTCGAGGTGCTTCCCGTTGGCGGGTGGGGCGCCGCTTTGCGCGTGCCCGGCGGCGGGGGCGTCGAGGCGAACGGCGGGCGTGGCGACTCTTGCGGCGGCGCGGATACCGGATCGTCGCGACCGAGGTCGAGGCCTTGGTGCGCGTGCGGGTGGACGGTGTCGCGCGGGAGTTCACCGTGCGCGCCGACGCGATCGTGCGCCGGTGGTTTTCCCGCTACGTCGTCGAGGTCAAGGCGGGGGCGCATGCGACGGTGGCGCACCGGGCGACGCGGCGCCAGCTCTTCGAGTATGCCCATGCGTTTTCGTGCCGCGCCCTGCTGCTGGTCGATGCCGACGCCGGAGCGATTCATCGGATCGAGTTTGCACGCTGATGGGCTAACCCCGCATTATTCACGACCACGCGGGTTCTGGCCGGTCCATATCGCCGATCGCAGATAACGGAGTCACGGGTCTCTCGGGCTAAGGTCTCGGACCCGGCTCCACATGAACTCCACTCTGAAACTGTCGCTCGTGATGCTCGTTTCGTTCGCGAGCGCGCTCGCGCTCAACTTCGCGTTCGGGTGGTTCGCGCCCGACGACGTGCGGGCCTCGCTGGCGGGATGGCAGGCGCGGCCGGTGCGGGCCGGGGCGATCATGGTCGGGTTGCTGGCCGTGGATAGCGTGCTGGCGGTACCGACCCTCGCGACGCTGGTGGTCGGCGGACACCTGCTTGGACCGTTTTGGGGTGCGTTGTGCGGCTGGATCGGCATGAACGCCGCGGGCGCGATCTGCTACTACGGCGCCCGTTTCGGGGCCCGGATGTTCGCGTCCGACGAGGCGCTTGAAAGCGTGCGACGCGACGTGGGCGCCGCCGGACCGGTGCCGCTCCTGTTCGCGCGCGCCGTCCCGGTGTTGCCCGAGACCCTGAGCGCCATGGCAGGGCTCGGCGGACTGCCCGCGCGGCGATTCTTTCTGTACTTCGGCCTGGGCAACATCCCGTTCGCCGTCGTCGGGGCGTGGTCGGGCAGCGTCAGCTCGTGGGGCAATCCGTGGCCGGCCCTGATCGCGTCCGTCGGACTGACCGGGCTCGCGGCCCTGGGTCTGCGTTGGTTTCGCCGCCGCCGCGCGACCGGCCCCCGCGAATCGTGAGGGCGGCGGCGGGGGATTTCCGTGTTCTCAAGTGCCATGCGGAATCTCACCATTCTCCTCCTGCTCGCCGGCCTGGCGCTGGCCGAGGTCTCGATCACCGCTACCGAACTCAAGCGCAAGGACAAGCGCGCCGTCTCGGTCCGCGCGGCGTTCCGTGTCAAGGGACACGCGCATCGCCGGCTCGACGTCTATTTCCAGGTGCGGGGCCCGGACGCCAAGGCGCTCGTTGGGGCGGACAAGAAGCCTCTGCTGCAGAAATGGGGCGACGTGCTCGTCCCTGACTCGGGGCATGCCGTGTCGTGGTCGCAATGCCGACTCGATATTCCGCTCGCCTGGCTGGAAGCCGCGACGAACCTGCCCAAGGGCGTGTCACTGCTGAAGATCGTGTGCGACATCTGGGATCCGCTTCAGAAGAAATACCTGGCAGCGGGCCACGCCGTCGCCGCGTCCCTGTGGGTCAAGGTGGGCGCCGACGGCAAGATCGCGACCTACGAGTGCTTCTCGGTGCAGCCGACACCGCTGGTCCCGACGAAGTGGGGCGACAAAAAGGAGGCCGTGGTCTGCCGATTCGGCATCCAGCATCTCAAGTTGAAGCCGAAGACGGGTGCCTATCGTTCGGTGGGCGAAAAGCACAACGTCTACGACATCCTTCACCTTCACCGCAACGTCGGCACTTCGCACGAGCAGGGCGAACTCGAGGATCTCTCCCGCGGCCACTTCTTCGTGCCGATCACGACGAAAGAGCAGGCCCGTGAACTCGCGCTACTGGCGCACTCCGGCGCGCTGGTCATCCCGACCCGCGAAGCGTACGACACCTGCCAGAAGTACCTGCGCGACAAAGGCTGGCAGAGCGCCATCAAGTCGAAGACGCCCCCGCCGACCTACGGCGTGAGAGTCCACAAGATTCCCGGCGCGGGCTGGCGCGTCTACGTGCTGCTTCAGGAACTCCACGGTTACAACCGCAAGCGCCAGGGCGTTGTCTGGTGGATCGACTATCACGTCGACCCGCAGGGCCGCATCGGCGAGACCCGTCGCGAAATCATCAACACCGGTGCGGACGTGTTCACCGGTGGCATTGCCCAAGCCAAGCAGTGGCCGCGTGTACCCACATGGTTCAAGACCACGGACAAGGTCGTGAACATTCCGAGCCGCGGCAACGAGTCTCCGTGCCTCAAGGTCGCCAAGTGGCCCGAGGGCATGCGCGACTGAGCTGAGACCGAAGATCCACCCGAAAGAAGCGGACGGACGGCGATGTCTCCTCGGGACCGGAGGGTAGACTGGGCGGGCATGCGAGCCGTTATCGACGCATACAAGAAGGACGTGGATCGCACGCTCCTGCGCGAGAACCTGAAGCTGACGCCGGAACAGCGGCTTGAAAAACTCATGGAGCTTCAGCGTTTTGCCGAAGAACTCCGCCGCGCGGGCCGCCGGCTCCGCCAAGAACGCCAAGTACAGTGACCGAATACCGCACGCTGCTGGAGATCCTCCATCGCGGTGGGGTCGAGTTCATCCTCGTCGGCGGCGTCGCCGCAACGCTGCACGGGTCGGCTCGCCTGACGCAAGACGTGGATGTCGTCTATGCCCGGTCGCCGGACAACATCGCCAGGATTGTGCAGGCACTGTCACCCTACCGCGCGTATCTGCGCGGTGCGCCGGCGGGGCTGCCGTTTGTCTTGGATGAGGCCACGATCCGGGCCGGTCTCAACTTCACGCTGACGACGACGCTCGGAGATCTGGACTTGTTCGGCGAGATCGCCGGGGGTGGCGCGTACGAGGCGCTCCTGCCGCAGACCGTGGAGATCGACGTGTTCGGTTTCAAGGTGCGTTGTATCGACCTCGTGACCTTGATCAAGGTCAAGCGCGCCGCGGGCCGGCCCAAGGATCTCGAGGCCCTCGCCGAACTCGAGGCGCTGCGAGACGAGTCCGAGTTGGAATAGTGGCGCAGCACTCCGGTGCTGCCACGGCTCCCAGACATCGCCGTCCGTTTGCTTTCGTTCGGAGTTCGTTCGATGCGATCTCTCGCCTATTCCAGCGTGATCGGGGTTCTTACGCGGACGTTGGCACGGTGGACGCCGCCGATATTCTTGACCCAGATCGTGATCAGGTTGCCGCGACCCGCGTTGGCGTCGGTGCCGTCCCGGTTGCAGCCGCCCTGGAGGTCCACGAGCCAGCTCGATCGGATGGGGTCGGGCGTGTCGTCATCGACGATGGTGGCGCCCGCGAAACTGTTGGCGCCCGCGGCCATCGAGTTGAAGTAGACGTGGCCGCCGCTCTGCAGATAGAGATCGACGGCGTCGCCGCCGGTTGCCGCGTGGATGTGGTCCACGTTCACCGGCAGGCCGTGGTCAGCGCGGTCGGGAACCTGGTCTTTCGACGGATCGAAGTTCAGCGTGCCGGTGCCGAGGCGGCGGTAGTCCAGGACGATGGGGGAGCCTGCGTTCGAGTTGTGGCGGCACATGAAAACGTTGTGGAACGACGGCGTGCTGCCGGCGACGCTGTTTTGGCGGACCGGAGTCGGCACGACCTTGAAGTTCTTGACCTGGAAAAAGTCGGGGCTGTTCACGCTGTCGCCGTCGCGCGAGATTTCCATGCCTCCGCCGTCCGGCAGATCGGCGTGCCAGAAGAAGAGGCGGACTTCCTTGAACGCCGCGAACGGATTGCCGGGCTCGAAGGGGCCGTCGCCGGGAACCGTGATCTGGATCGTCGTCAGCGGGCCGTAGCCGCACGCCGGGTGGCGCGAGACCGGTTCGAGGTACGGGCCGATGCCATCGATGTCGATGCCGCGCGTGCCCTCGAAAGGGCCGCTCGCGTGTACATGGAAGAAGGAGCAGCCGGGCTCGTCGCCGACCACGTTGTGGTTGTTGAGCCGGTCGAGAGCGATGATGGTGCCGGGCGAGAAGTTCGGGCCGCCGGCGATCGTCAGTGGGATCTCGAGCAGAAGCGCATCCGTCGCGGTGACCGTGTTGCCGCTTCCGTTGTCGCCCACCGCGGACGCGAGATTCTTGTGGTTGCCCTGGTTGAGGTAGTACACGCCAACGTTGCCCCCGCCGATATCGACCGCCTCGGCGTGGTCGAGGTTCAGCAGATTCGGGCACAGCGACTGCCAGGCGATATCGATCGTATCGACGCGCCGATCGGACATGACCTGGACCATGGGCGTCTTGGCCTGCCCGGATTCCAGGCCGCCCAGGAAGAGGCCGACGCGGTTGTCGCTGACGTTCGCGCCGGAGCCAAAGTCGAACAGTTCTTGCGTGTAGAGAACGGACACGCGGGAGGGATCCGACTGGAACACCCCGTCGGTGCTGCAGCAGCCGTTGCCGAGCGTCTGGAACTTGAAATCGATCACGTTCCGGGCGCTTTCCTCCGGTTGGTCGAGGATGTCCGTGTTGATCCTCGTGGCGGTGTTGTTTTGCGTGATGTCGCCGGAAGTCGCGTCGTTCACCGAGGTGGTGATGTCGGGAAAGATCGCACGCACGAACACCGACGAGGATCCGTTGGTATCGGCGGCCTGGGTCCATGCCGCGAAAATCTGCGGCGTGCCGCAGGTCAGCGTCGTGGTCAAGGAGCCGGGCACGACCGGGGTCTCGTCTTCGTCCGCCGGGAACTCGTCGATCTCTTCCACTTCGGGGTTACGGCCCGAGAGGTCGAATCGCGTCACCATGACATCAACTGCCGTCGATGTATTGCCTTCGTCGAACCCGCCCTCTTGATAGAAAAACCAGTAATGGGGGAGCCCGTGATCATCCCCATAGAAGTTCTTGGCGTCGGGGAACGTGGGATCGACGACCTGGCCGACGTCGGTGTCGTTACGGGACACGAGCTGGGTGGGCCCGACGCCGCCCGGGCCGAACGTATTCGTGTAGAGAAAGGTCTCCTCCAGGCTGTCGAGGTCGCTCGTCATGAACGACCAGAGGAGCACGCCGTTGTGGGTGAGGAACTCGTTTCCGGCGGTGCCGCTCGCGCTCTGCAGTGGCCCGGGGAGATCGTTGCGGACTGCGGTTGCCAGGAGGTCGATCGACCCGTCCGGATTGAACTGCGTCGTGGTGCCCTGCAGGTCGAACCCGTTGTAGAAGAGCTGCCCCTCGATCTCAAAGGCGGCGAACGCGAACGTCGTATCGTCTCCCGACTCGGACTTGGACTCGTTGTCGTTGAATTCGGCGGAATAGACCAGGCCGTCCGAAACGAAGCCGAACGCTTCCACGTCCTGGTCCTCGTCTTCCGAGTCGCCGTTGACATCCGCATCGACGAATGTCGCCAGAGCCGTGAATCCGTACGTCAACGGGGCGCCGTCGGTGGCCGTCGATGCCGGGCGCCCGGCTTCCGAGTGGTCGAAGTAGAAGCTGTACAGACGCGTGTTGCCCTCGTCTTCCGGGTCGCCATCGCCGTCCCGGTCGATGGCCGTCCCGGACGAGCGGCGCTTGTAGAGAATGAGCGCGTCGCCGTCCCGGTTCTGGACCCCGTTCAAGAACAGTACCGAGGAGGTGGCCAGCGTTACCGGCGAGGTGTCGTCCTGCTGCTCGCCGACGATCTCGACCGGGGTACCGAAGACGCCGTTGGCGTAGTAGCTGGCCCACAGGTTGACGGGGATCGGATCATCGTCGTCGTCCGTCGGCGTGCCGGTCGTGAACAGCATGACAGCGTCGTTGTCTTCGCGGTCGATGAAGGCCCGCACATCGGCCACCGACGTCCCCGGCGGCGAGTACGCGATGCCGTCGGCGCTGTCGTCGGGCACGTTGTCCCGCGAAGGCGCGGCCGGAAAGCGGCTGAGCGGTTCGGCCGAGCCGTCGCCGAAGAAGAACCGGTTTTTCCCGTCGCATCCCCCGAGCACCGCAAGGGCGACGATCCCGGTCATCCAGCACCACCGCGTCCACCCGGCCGTCCGCAACGCCGTTATCCGGCACGTTTCTTGGATCATCGATTGCTCCCGTCCCTAGGCTGCCAGCCCGGCGCGCTCGCTGCGGATCGTTGTGGATGAGGCCTGCCGGGCAGTCTAGCCGGGACCGTGCACTGAGGTCAACGGAGCGGCCTTGCGTTGCCGGAAGTCGCATTCCATGATGGGGGCGTGAGGGCGTGGGCTGGACTACTTCTGGTTGTGCTCGCCGCGTCGCTTGCCAGGACGCTGC
Organism: Planctomycetota bacterium; assembly: GCA_021776735.1. Taxonomy (GTDB): domain Bacteria; phylum Planctomycetota; class PLA2; order PLA2; family PLA2; genus JAJFFH01. Next base: position 46,171 of record JAJFFH010000049.1, read on the forward strand.
CGGCGTGGGACCACGTTTTCGTCGGTGAGCGTGGCATCCGGCTCCTCGGGTCGGACGCGTACTATCACCTGCGCCACGCCGGACACATGCGGACCGACGGTGCCCTGCGGCGCGACGACGTCTGGACGCACTATCCGACCGGCCAGCGTGCCACGACCCCCGGACTCTTTGCCGTGGCCGTCGCCGCGCTACCCAACGCGGCCCTCCCCTTTGTTCCCCCCGCGCTGGGGGCCCTCGCGTTGCTGGCTCTTTTTGTCTTGTTGCGCCGCCTCGCCGGATCGGGAGCCGCGCTGCTTGGCGTGGCCTGCCTCGCTCTTTACCCGGGGCAGTTTCTCTCGCGGTCGCTGCTCGGTTTTTTGGATCATCACGCCGCGGAGGTTCTGCTCTCCCTGCTCTCGGTGCTCGGATTCTTGCGTTGCCTCGATCGCGCAGAGTCCGACGCGCCGCCGAAGTGGTGGCGCCCCGCTTTCCTCGAAGCGCTACCCATGGCGGTCTTTTTGTTCACCTGGTCGGGAGCGCCCGTCCACCTGCTGCTCCTGGCCCTGAGTGTCGCGGTCCTCGCCATCGTGCGGCTGGCGATCCACGGCGACTCCGGATGGCTGCCCGAGGCGTGCGCACGCTTTGGTTTCGGGCTCGTCCCCCTCGTGGCGATTCCGGCCTGGATCGCTCCCTGGCTCGTGATGCGGCCCGACCTGTTCGCCGCCGTGCTCGCCGGGTGTGCCGCGTTCGCGTGCGCCGCGGCACCCGTGCTATGGGCCGTCCGCCGTTACGGCCGTCCCCGCCTTGCCGCCGCGCTGTTGATGATTGCGATGGCGGCGGTCCTTGTGGCCGGCGCCAACACCAGCGCCGGGGCGCTGCTCTTGAGGACCCGGACGCGGCTCGTCTCCGAGCACCTGACCATCACGCCCGCTTCGGTTTTTGTGGACTACGGCACCATGCTCGTGCTCGCCGTCGGGGGACTTGCGGCTGCTGGAGTGTGCGTGCGCCGGGACCGCGGGCGACGCGTGTTCGGCACGACGTACGCCCTGTTGGTCGTCGCGCTGTGGTGGAAGACGCGTGATTTTGCGTACATGGCCGGACCGTTCCTCGCGCTCCTGGCCGGGTTCGCCTGGTTGCCGACCCTGCGGCTCCTGCAGCGCCCGCGGAGGGCAACCGTCGCGGGCGTCGTTACGCTTGCGTTGCTCGCCGGACCGATCTGGCCCTTGGGCCTGTCGCCGCGCCCGTGGCCGTCGCGGTCCTACGTGGATCGGATCGTGGTCTGCACGGATGCCTGGGCCGAGGCTGTTTCCTGGCTGCGCACCAAGACGCCACCGCCTACGATCGATGCCGACAAGCCCGTCGCGCCGTTTGGGGACTTTGCGTATCCGACGGGAACCTACGGCGTGTGGTCGGCCTGGGACTATGCGAATCTCGTCAACGCGTTCGGCCGCCGGCCCGTAGTCTGGAGTCAGGGGGCGGCGCGCCATCCGGTGCAATGGATGTTGGAGCGCGACGAGAACGAAGCCCTCTCGCTGCTTCAGCAGTCGTGCCGGGGGCCGGAGCGCGTTCGCTACGTCATGCTCGACGCGAACACCATGGGCGACAACTATCTCGCGCATCTGACGGCCGCCGGCCATGACATCGCGGCGCTGGGTCGCGGCCTCGTCGATCGGCCCGTCGGTCAGGCGACGTTCGGCGAGCGCCTGGACAACACGGTGGCAGCTCGCCTGTACTTTCGGGACGGCGATGGACTGCGGCGCTTTCGTCTGGTCTATGCCACGACCCAGAGGACGTTCGTGGGCTACGTCGCGCAGACCCGTGGTGCGGGGGCGGTGATTCGCCGCTGCGCGATCCCGGCGGACGGTTTCGACACGCGGATGCGACTCGAGATGATCGCCCAACGCGGCGGCGTGACCGAGGTGAAAGATGTCGGCTACGTCTACGGTGGCGTGGTGGAGCAGACCATCAAGGTGTTTGAGTGCGTCGAGGGCGCACGGGTGCAGGGCCGGACGCGCGCGCGTGCGGTCGTCACGGCCGGCCTCGACTTGATCGACGCGGCGAACAGCCGACGACACTACACGCAAGAGACCCGTGCCGGCGCCGACGGCCGATTCTCGATGCGCATTCCGTACGCTACCGACGCGCGCGCGGGGAGCGTTCGGGCGCGCGGCAAGCTGGCTCTCGTGGCGCGCGTCTCCGAGCGCAGCGTGATCGCGCGATCGGCGGTCCGGATCACCGAGCAACAGGTGCAGAGCGGCGGCATGGTCGAGGTCGATCTGCTGCCCACTCAAGCGCCCCCGACGCCCCCGACCCCGATCCCGCCGCCGAAAGGAGACGGGTAGCGTGACTGCGCGACGTGCACTCCTCACGCGACTGTTGCCGATCGCGGATCTGGCGGTGCTCGGGGCTGCGTTCGCTTTGGCGTACCGTCTCCGGTTCGGATCGTTCCCGGGCCCCGGAGACTTGCGGCACACGGTGTCGCACCTGCTCTTGGGCCTGGCGCTTCTCGGCGCGTGGCTTCCGGGGTTGTTCCTGTTCGACCTGTACGACCCGGCCCGCTTTCGCGCGCGCGGCCGCCTCGCCGGCCAGGTCGTGCAGGCCGCGATACTCGTGGCGCTCGTGGCAGCGGCGGTGCTCTTTGGCACCAAGGCCACGCTGGCGAGCCGCGCGGTCTTTGGAATGACGCTGGTGATGGCGGCGGTGGGTGTGTGGCTGGTGCGCCTCGCCGCCTTCCGCTGGCTGCACGCAGGAACGCGCGAGCAGGCCATCTTGATCGTCGGGGAGGGCGCCGATGCCGAGCGAATGGCCCAAGAGATCCCGGGCGCACGCCGGACGACGAGTGCCGCGCTTCGCGAGGTCCTGGACACCGAAGTCATCGATCGCGTCATCGTTGCGACCGCGTGGGACGACATCGCACCGTGTGTCGAAGTGTGCCTGGAGGTCGGCGCCGACGTCTCCATCGCGGCGCCGCTTCCCGGCCCGATCCTCGCCCGCGCCGTACCCGACCGCGTTTTCGGAACACCGGTCCTGCACCTGCACGGCTCGCCGCAATACCGCGCGGCGATGGTCGGCAAGCGCGCGTTCGACATCGTCGCCGCCTGCGTGCTGCTGCCGTTCGCGTTCCCCGTGTTCGCTGTCGCCGCCCTCGCCGTCCGTCTCTCGTCGCCCGGCCCGGTCCTGTTCGTGCAGGAGCGCGTCGGCCTCGCGGGCCGGCGGTTCAAGCTCTACAAGCTGCGCACGATGCGAACCGGCGCGGCGGCGGCTCCCGGCAAGCTCGGAAAGCTCGGAAAGCTCGGCGAGAAGGATCCGGACGACCCGCGCGTCACCCGCGTCGGCCGCTTCCTCCGCCGTTCGTCGATCGACGAGTTGCCGCAGCTCCTCAACGTGTTGCGCGGCGACATGAGCCTCGTCGGCCCCCGCCCCCCCCTGCCCGAAGAGGTCGCGCGTTACGACCGATGGCAGCGCCGCCGCCTCTCGATGCGCCCGGGCCTCACCGGACTGTGGCAGGTCTCCGGCCGCTCCGAACTCGGCTTTGACGAGTGCCTGCGGCTCGATCTCAAGTACATCGACAACTGGAGCCCGTGGCTCGACGTCAAGATTCTCGTGCGCACGGTGCCTGCCGTTTTGAGTGGACGCGGCGCGCGATGAACGACGTGCGGCGCATCGGACCCGGAAGGGGCAGCGTGATTGCATCGCTGCGTGAACTTTGGGGGGGGCGGGGGCTGCTGCGCGCGATCGCGGGTCGCGAGTTTCGGGTGCGCTACACGCAATCGATCCTGGGCGTCGCCTGGGCGCTCGCACACCCGCTCGTCTTGATGGGGGTGTTCACCGTCGTGTTCGGCAAGATCGTCCACGTCGGCAGCGAGGGGCAGCCCTACCCGCTGTTTTCATACGCCGGCCTGTTGCCGTGGACGTTCCTCGCGACCGGTACGACCCTGGCGATGCGCAGCCTCGTCGCGCACGTCGATCTCGTCACGAAGGTGTACTTTCCGCGCGAGTTGTTGCCGCTGGCGAGCCTCGCGGCGTCATTGGTCGACTTCCTGATCGCCCTCGGCGTGTTCCTGCTCGTGTTCCTCGCGTACGGACGCGTGCCCGGTGCGAGCTGGCTTTGGCTCGCTCCGCTGATCATGGTGCAGGCGGTACTGGCCGTCGGCATCGCGCTGTTCACGGCGGCGCTCAACGTGCGGTTCCGCGACGTCAAGCACGTCATGCCGCTGATGCTTCAGGCGTGGCTGTACATGAGTCCGGTGATCTACCCGATGGCGTCCGTGCCCGACCGCCTGCGCGGCGTCTTCGCCCTGAATCCGATGGCCGGGCTCGTCGATGGCTACCGCGCCGTGCTGCTCCACGGCCATGCGCCGGACGCCGCGCTGCTCTTGACCTCCGCGGCGGTCTCGTTGCTGACGCTCATCCTGGGCTGGGCGTACTTTCACCGCGTGGAGGCGTACTTCGCCGATGTCATCTGAAGCGCTAGGCCAGGACGAGGCGATCCGGTTCGAGGGGGTGTGCAAGCGCTATCGGCTTGGCCGCGGCGGCGCGTGGGCGGGCGACCTGCGCGACGAGGCGGGGGGACTTCTAGGCCGCCTCTTGCGGCGCAATCCGGCACCCCCGACCGTCGATGCGCTGGCCGGCGTGTCGTTTTCCGTACGGTGCGGCGAGAACGTCGCGCTGGTCGGCGCGAACGGTGCGGGCAAGTCCACGGCCCTGAAGCTCGTCGCACGCATCACCGTGCCGACGAGCGGTACCGTCTGGGTGCGCGGTCGCGTCGCGTCGCTGATTCAGATCGGCGCCGGGTTTCACCGGGAGCTGACCGGCCGCGAGAACGTGTTCCTGTACGGCGCAATCCTGGGGCTCACGCGCGGCGCGATCCGCGACCGCATCGACGCCATCGTGGAGTTCGCCGGGCTCGAACGGTTCATGGACACGCCGGTCAAGCGCTACTCGCGCGGGATGTTTTTGCGGCTCGGCTTCAGTGTCGCCGTGCACGTCGATGCGGACGTGCTCTTGATCGACGAAGTGCTGGCCGCGGGCGACCGCGAATTCCGCGAGCGCTGCTTCGACCGGATGCGCACGCTCGTGCAGAGCGACAAGACACTCCTGTTTGTCTCCCACCAGCGCGAACTCGTCGAAAAGACCTGCGACCGCGCGCTGCTCCTTGCAGACGGCCGGGTTACCGCGGACGGTTCCGTCGCCGACATCTGGCGCACCTACGCCGCCTCATGAGCGCGCGGCGCAGGATTCTCTATGTGATCCCGTCGTTCGAGGCGGGGGGGGCGGAAGCCCAGGTCGTCGAGCACCTCCGTCGTCTACCGCGCGACCGCTTCTCGCTGGAGCTCGCGCTGTGCCGCCGCACGGGCCGCCACTTGGCGAACGTGCCGGATGACGTCGCGATCCATGGTCTGGGAGGGGGGCGGGGGCCGTGGCACTTGCCGTTTCGCGTGCGCCGGCTGCGGCGCCTGATGCGCGAGACGCGTCCCGACATCGTCGTGAGCCACCTTTGGTACGCCGACCTCCTGAGCCTGCTGGCCGGCGGTCTCGCGCGTCGCGTCTGCGTGCTGCACGCCGATCACGCTGCCGAGCTGTCGTCCCTGCGGCGCCGCCAGCGTCTCGGACTGCGCTTGACCGAGCGGTTGTACCGGCGCGCGGACGTCTTGGTCGGTCCGCCGTGGATCATGTCGCGCTACGGCGGTGGCGCCACTCTCGGACTGCAAAACGGCATCGACCCCCGCAATCTGACCGCGCGTGCCCGTGCCGCTCCGCCGCCGGAGTGGCCCGGGCCGGGTCTGCGGCTGATGGCGATGGGACGACTGCATCCCGTCAAGGGCTTTGACGTGTTACTGGACGCGCTGGTGCTCGCACGCCAGCGCGGGTTGACCGCGTCGCTGCTTGTCGCGGGCGAGGGACAGGAACGGACGGCGATGTCTGTGCGAGCGAAACGGCTCGGCGGCGTAGCCTTGCCGGGCTACTTGACCAACCCCTATCCCGCTCTGGCGCATGCCGACGTATTCGTGCTCTCGTCGCGATCCGAATGCATGGCGACCGTCGTAAGCGAAGCGCTCGCGCTCGGAACCCCGGTCCTTGCCACACCGTGCGCGGCCCGCCATCTTGACGGCGCCGGTGTGGTCGTGCCGGCCGAAGATTCCGCGGCGCTCGCACAGGCGCTGCTGGACTTGGCCGCGTCGCCGGAGCAGCGCGCGGCGTTGGCCGAACGCGGGCGCGCCCGGGTGGAGCAGTTCGGTTGGGACCACGTCCTGCCGCAACTCGTGGAACTCTACGAGTCGCTGTAGCCGGCACGCGCGCCCGCGAGGACCATCAAGGTCACGAGCACCGACGCAAGGTTCAGCCCCGAGCCGAGGCAGTAGATCGGGATGATCCACAGGGCGAGGAACATGGCCCGGTCGTTGGAGACACCGGCGCCGGAGAGCCAGACGGCGCGCAGGGTCGCTGCGGCGACAAGCATGAACAGGAGCGCGCCGATCACGCCGAGTTCGGCGAGAAGCCGGGGCGCGAACTGGTCGAGGCTGCGGATCCGCTGGTGGAACGCGAACCGTCGCGGCTCCCAGGGATCACGCTCATACAGCGGACTGTCGGTGCGCAGCGCGATGACCCCGCCGAACCGGCCCGGGCCCGCGCCCACGGCGCGATGGTCGCGCCAAACCGCCAGGGCGCGCGCGCGGGCATAGGCACGAAACGAGGGCTTGATCTGCGCCCCCGCCCCCCCCTTTTGCGGTTCTTGTTGCTGTTCTTGCAACGTGAAGCTGAACGTCGCGGCGAGAAAGGTCGCGGAGACGAGGACCGGTATCCACATCCAGCGCCGCCGGCACAACAAGAAAGCACCGAGCACTGTCGCAGCGGCGTGAACCATACGCGAACCGGAGCAAAGGGCGGCGCCGTAGAGCAGCGCGATGCCGGCGTGCGGACGTGTCGTGCGCGCCGTCTCCATGAGAAAAAACGCGATAACATAGAGTCCCATCTCGTTGGGATGGGACATGAGGCCGGAGACGCGGTACACACCGAAACGGCGCATGCCCGGGGCGCCGGCGACGAGACGGACGACTTCCTCGCCCAGTGTGCAGGCGGCGGCGAGCATCGCGACGAGGCGCAGGACGCCATACGCGCGGTGAAACCAGACCCGGTCGCCGCAGAGCACCGCGGCCATCCAGAAAAACAAGAACGCCTTGAGGTAGTCGAATGTGCCGAGTGCCGTGATCCAAAGCGGGACTTCGTTCGCGAGACCCGACACGAGGCAGGCGCTGCCGAGTGCGGCGACCGCGACGGCAAACGCTCGCTCGCCCGCGAAGGCGGTCCGGCGCCGCCGAAGGATGGCCGCGAGGGGCAGCGCCGCAACGAGCAGGATTTCTTCCGCCCACGGAAGGCCGATGCGTCGTTGAAACGGCAGAAAGACGAGCAAGACGAGAAGAGCCGCGCGCGCAACTGGAAAGGCGTATCGGGCGCCGGCATTCAACAACGGGCTGCCTCGAGGATCGCGACGAGCTGTTTCGTGAAGCGCGCCGGATCGCATTCGCCTGCGATGAAGGCGCGCCCTCGCGCACCCAGTTCGCGGGCTCGATCTGCGCCGAGCGACTGGAGTGCCTGGGCGAGCGCGTTGGCGTCGCCCGCCGGGAACAGGAGCCCGCGCTCGTCCGTCCCGATGAGTTCGGGTAGGCCGCCGAGGTTGCCGGCGACGACCGGGAGGCCCATGGCGAACGCCTCCAGCACCGAGTTCGGGCAGTTTTCGAACCCGATCGAAGGCACGACTTCCGCGCGCCAGTGGACCCGTTCGCCGGCAAGCGCTTCCGGCCCGAGCCGTCCCAGAAGCGTGACGTTGGACGGCCAATCAAGACGGAGCGGACCGTCGCCTGCAATTCGAAAGGAGAGTTCGGGGGCGCGGCTGGCGGCATCGCGCAGTACATGAACGCCCTTTTCCTCGGACAGCCGGCCGGCGAAACCGAAGACCGCCGCTTCCCCCGGAGTGCCCGGCGCGACCAGGGGCACGGGATTGCGGAGCAGGCGAACAGGATGAGCAAAGCCCATCGAGGCGACCTTGTCGATCAGGAATCGGCTGGGCGCGAGAAACGTCTTCACCGTGCCAAGACGGCGCCGCTCGCGCCGCGCCGACCACGCGAGCACAAGGCCGCGGGCACGCGAGCCGCCGCACGCGTGCAAAAACGCGTTCCGAAACCGTCCGTCCGCGCAGGCCTCGCACAGCGAGCCGTTGCGCAGCAGGGTGTGCGCGGGACAGACCACGCGCATGTCGTGCAGGAACAGGACCACGGGAATACGGCGTGCCGCAAGTTCGTCCAGCAGGCCAGGGAGACCGAGCTGGTGGTACGCGTTGTGGATCAACGCGACGTCCGGGCGCGCCGCGTCCAGCAGCCGGCGCAGGGGACGCCGCACGCCATAGCCGAGCGCGCGGGTCGCCGCGCGGAGCGACGGACGGTCGTGACCTACCGGCGTCAAAAAAAACGGGTCCCAACGCGACGGCTCGTTTCGCGGATCGTGCATCGAGAACGGGATGACCTCGTGGTCCTTGGCCGAGAGCAGGGCCGCCATGCGCAGCATCGACGTCTCGGAGCCGCCGCGCGGGTAGTAGAACTTGTTGACGAGGAGAACGCGCATGGTCCTGGTCTCACGTCCCCGGTGCGGCGTAGATCGCCTCGAGTCGATCCACGATGCGTTCCCAGTCGTGTTCTCGGTGCGCGTACGTGCACGCGGCCGCGCCGAGTGCGTCGCGCTCGGCGTGGGAAAGCGCCGCCATCTCGCGGAGGGCCGCGACGCGTTCGTCATGTGTTCCGGCCGGACGCAGCAGACCGCGACCATCGGCGAACAGTTCACGGTGGCCCGAGATATCGGATGCGAGGCACGCCCGGCCGTGGGCCATCGCCTCGAGGCAGGCGATGGGCAGGCCTTCGATCGCGGAGAGATTCACAAACGAGTACGCGTTCGCCAGCAGCTCGTCTTTGAGCACGCCCGTGACCGTACCCGGGAAGGTGCAGTTCGCGGCGGCGCAGCCCGGCGGGGCCCGTCCGCCCCCACCCCCCCCTGCCACGACCAATCGGAGTCCCGTCCCTGCGTCGGCAAACGCATCAATCAGCGCGGGCACGCGTTTGGCCGGGGACCACCGTCCCAAGAACAGCATGTAGTCGCCGCCATCCAGCCCGTAGCGTTTGCGGATCAGGTTCGGCGGATGCGGTGCGGCCGGCTCGACGCCGTTGGGGAGGTACTCGATGCCGTGTCGCGAGGCGAGACTGCGCGAAACGGCGAGAACGGCGTGGCTGAAACGAAGGGCGCTGCGTTCGCCGGCGCGCAGGGCACCGCGCGCGACGAAGCTCCACTTCTCGCGTTCGTAGTCCGAGGCGTGGATCGTCGTGACGACGCGGCGTCCCGCGAGCCGCGGAAGCCCGCAAAACAGCGCAGGGCCGATCGCGTGGTAGTGCACGACATCGAAGCGGCGCGACATCGCCTCCAGCGAGCAGCGCAGCGAATGCACGCCCGCTTCGGCGTGCTTGCCGACGGGTGCATGGCGGACCAGGAGGCGTACGCCGCGGTCCGTCTTTGCGCCGCGTGCTGCGTAGGGGGCGCGCACGAACGCCGCCACGTCATGGCCGCGGTCCGCGAGACGGGTGGCGATCGACTCGACGTGCGCTTCGACTCCGCCGCGCGCCGCAGCCAGCGCGCGCAGTCCCAAGAACGCGATTCGCATGGCCCGCTATCTGACGTGCGCGCGCGCCTTTTCGGCCAGCGTACGCAACGCGATGCGGCCCGCGCGATGGCGAATCTGGGTCTTGGCCGTGCACACCATCCAGCAGGCGTGGCAGGCGCCGGCCTCCTTGCGCGCTGCGCTCGCGTCGGGCCCGTGCCAGATGTCGTCGAAGTTGTGCTCGCGCAGGCTGCCCATGCGCAGCGAACGGACGTGGCAGGCGTGTACGGTTGCATGCGAGTCGAGGTAGAAAAACCCCTCGCCCGCGTCGCAGGGGAGCGGTCGCGTGCCGCTGGCGAGGTATTCCACGAGACGGCTCTCGAACCAGCCGCGGATCCACGCCTTGGGGCGCGCGCGCCGGAACTCCCGGCGGATGATCGGGTTCAGGGCGTCGCGCAGCCGGCCGATGTCGGTCGGGCGAAGCTGCGACTTCCCGGGACCGAAGTAGATCGGCGAATCGGTCGCGACCGTTGTGCTGAATACGAGTCCGTGTTCGCGCGTGAACTCGTACAGCGGACGCAGGGCGTGCAGGTTTTGCTCCAGGATCGTGACGCCGATGCCGAGGTCGCGAACGCCCAGCGAGCGGGCGAGATCGAGTGTGGCGCGCGCGCGCTCGAAGCCGCCGGGCACGCCGCGAATGGCGTCGTGCTCCTCGCCGATGGCGTCCAGCGACACGCGCAGGCCGATGTCGGGCGCCGTCTTGAGAATCGGCGGCAGGAGCCGCGCGATCTTGTCCGTCATGAAGCCGTGCGACGAAATGACAAGCCGCGCGCGCGGGCAGGTCGAGCGCAGGACGGCGATGATCTCGGGCAGGTCGTCGCGCAAAAACGGTTCGCCGCCGGAGACATTGATGTCGCGGAGCGAATCGGGCAGGGTTGCGTACTCGCCGGGGGCCATCTCGCCCTCGACGGGCTCCTTCCAGATGTCGCACATGACGCAACGCGCGTTGCAGTTCAGCGTGACCGCGATGACCGCCGTGCGCGGTCCGCCCTTGACCTTCACGAATCGATCGTACGGCAGCCCCAACGGCCGGGCAAGCGCGTCTCAGACATCGAAGTCCTGGAGCCGGGCATGGCGGGGGAAGGGTCGCGTCGGCAGGTGGCGCCGGTAGTGCGACGGACGCGCCTGCCAGGTATGTTTCTTCGGGTCTCTGCGGACGATCGCGGTGCCGAACCGGTCCGCGGAGAAGATCGGAATCCCCGCGCGGATGCAGTCGTCGAAAAACATCGCGTCCTCGGCGGTGGGGGCTCGCCGCCACGTCACATGTTCGCTCACCCCGGGTCGATAGGCCATGTTCGGACCTCCGCAGCCCCCGTGAACGTATCTGTATTCGCTGTCGAGGTTGATCAGGATCATCCGGCCGGTCTGTTCAAACAGCACGGGTCGACAGGCCTTGACAATCACGCCCGCGGGGCTCGCGGCGGCGTCAAGAACGAAGTCCTCGACATAGTGGGGGCCGTACCAGTCGTCGTCATCGATGCGGATGACGAGATGGCCGCGCGCGTGATTCGAGGCAATCTGCAGGCTCTCGCCCTTCGGCATGCGCTGGGGGGTGTGGAAGACCGTGGTCGGTATCGACAGCTCGGCGAGACGCCGGTCCACGTCGGCGCGGTCGAAGCGGTCGCCGTGCAGCATCAGCAGGAACTCGATCCGCGGGTACGTCTGGGCGGCCACGAGCTCGAGGATGCGCGGCAAAAACGTCGGCCGATTGGTGCAGAGCAGGAGCGACGCGAGCGGAGGCGCATCGTCAAAGGGCAGGTCCATTGCACGGGCAATCACAGCGAGGCGTCGCGCGAAACACGCGTCGCGCCAGACACGCCGCAGCCGGGCCTTGCGACACCACAGCCGGCCTTCCCGCTCGTCCGCCCACGCCGGTGCCGCCGGTGTCGCGAGCGGCCGCCCGAGGATCGAGCCGACGCGCGCGCACTCGGACTCGTTGAGGTCCTGCGTACGCGCGACCTTTTCGAGGAGCCGCCAATCGCGCGGCAACGGATCGCCGTCATGTTTCCAGGACGCCGGCGACCCCGGACCGGCGTCCCAATGGCCGATCGGGTTTTGCAGAAGCGGTTGCACCGCCGCCGCGAGTACGGCCACTTCGCGGCCCAGCGTCTCGCGCAGGTGAGCGGCGACATCCTCGTCCGCGGCGAAACACGCGTCCGCGGCGCGGAGCGTGTCCGTCCATTCCGGGTCGGGTACGCCATCGATGGCCCAGCAGACCAGTTTCCGATGGGGGGGAAGGGGGCCCGGGGGCGGGGGGGACCGGCTCTCCACGGCCAGCAGCAACGTGGCGGCCTCGCGCGGGAGTCCCTGAGCGCTCGCCATCGCAAGAAACCAGTCGGGACCGGCGCAGGCGATTGCAGGCGCGGCCGAGTGAACCGGTTGCGACGGAAGGGCGGCGGCGGGCGCGGGCAACGCTGCGCCGTACAACGGGTTGGACTTGGATCTGCGAAACATGCGCCACGGCGCACGCAGCAACCCGACGAGATGTTCGCCGCGCCGATACGCGGGACTGCGCCGGATCGCGTCCATTTCGTCCCATGTGCGCCGCAGCTCGACGAGCATCGGCGACTCCGCGTCCACGGAATCGAGGCTAAACGGGACACGATCGAACAGGATCGGTCGCCAGGGCGCCCGACCGCCGCGCAAGAGCCGCATAACGTCAAGAGACAGCCGCAAGAGACGCCACGGCGCCCCTTGCCACCGCAAGACCGCTTCGCCCAACCGAAACCGAATCGTGCGCTTGAGCCGATCGCGCTCCGCACGAACGAGACCGATCTGCGCCTCCAGCATTGCAGACGAAATCCGCCAACCCAGCACGCCGCCAGTGTACGGACCCCCCAGAACCTCGCTCGATCGTGAAATCCGGGCTATGGGCGGTACAATTCTGGTCTAGTTCCTCGGGATGTGTCCGTGACCCGGCATCCCGAAGGGTTGCTGGCCTACCGGTCGATTCGGGGGCTGGCGCGCCCCATTCCACGCCTTGGTCGGACGACGTGATCGGACCATCGCGGGGGTGTTGTTCGGCGGGTCAATGACCGACCGGACTAGATATCCGGGCAGCAAAGGCTAGTTCTTGTACCGAAACTCGACGAAATCTCTCCGACTCTCAGGGGTACTTCTCTTTGGGGTACTTGTCCTTGGGGCACTTCCCCTCCCCCCGCAGCCCCCCTCCCTCTCACTCTCGGGCTCCGCCCGTGATCGAGGTGCAGCATGAGCCGCGGGCACTACTCCATGGGCAAGCGGCAGCGGGACCAGGAAAAGGCCCGCAAGAAGCGGCGCAAGGCCGAGCGCCGAGCGGTCAAGCGTGAGCAGGGGCCGGCCGAAATTCCGATCTCGACGCCCGAGGATGTTACGGGCGACCTGCTTGCGGCGGAGCGCGATGTTCGGGCGCAGCGGGCGAATGCCGAGGCTGGCGCTCGCTCGATTCCGGTACGCCTGTTTGTGGGCGGACTGAGTTGGGATACGACCGATGACAGTCTGCGCGCCGCATTCGAGCGGATCGGGGCCGTGGCGGATGCTGCGGTCGTGACTGACCGGGACAGCGGCCGTTCGCGCGGGTTCGGGTTCGTGACCATGGCGGACCGGCGCGACGCCAAAAAGGCGATCGACGAGATGGACGGCGCCGACCTCGATGGTCGGTCGATCGTGGTCAATACGGCTACGGAAAGGCGACGTTAGGCTCGCCGCCGAGGGCGCGATCAGCGCCCGGATTTTTCCTCTTCCCTCTCCTGACGATGTCGTGGCGCAAAGGCCGCGATTCCGTCGGGATCGGGACCCTATACTTCCCCCAAACGATAACGATAACCAGACGATGACGACACCGGCGAAGGTCACCTACAACCCCTCCAGCGAGTTTCAGCAGGCAATCCGCGCTCGCGTCGATCGCTACTTCCGCATGACGGGCCGGTCGCCCAAAGACAGCGTCCGGATGTACCTGAAGACGGCGACCGTCATTCTCGGGCTGGCCGGGCTCTACGTGCTGACCGTGTTTGTCGCCGCGGCGTGGTGGCAGGTGCTTCTTCTCTCGGTGGGCATGGGTGTCGGCGTGGCTGCCCTCGGTTTCAACGTCCAGCACGACGGAAACCACGGCGCGTATTCCCGCGTCGGCTGGATCAACCGCATCACCGGCCTCACGATGGATTTGTTGGGGGTCAGCAGCTACATCTGGTCACGCAAGCACAACGTGCTGCACCACACCTACACGAACGTGGCCGGGCACGACGACGACATCGACCTCGGCCCGCTCGCGAGGTTCGCCCCCGAGCAGCGCCGCTTCCGCTTTCACCGCCTGCAGCACATCTACATGTGGGCGCTCTATTCGGTCATTGTTCCGAAGTGGCAGTTCCACGACGACTGGGCCCAACTCATCCGCGGCCGCATCGGGAGCCACAAGCTGATGTGGCCCAAGGGCTGGGATCTCGTGTGGTTCGTGGCCGGCAAGCTGGCCTGGATCAGCATCTTCTTCGTCGTTCCGCTCATGCTGCATCCGGTCTGGGCCGTGCTCACCTGCTACGTGATCACGATGGCCGTCGCCGGAATCGTCCTGAGCGTCGTCTTCCAGCTTGCGCATGTCGTCGAGTCGCGGCACTTCCCGGTTCCCGACCCGGAGACGGGCCACATCGACACGCCGTGGGCGGTCGAGCAGGTACAGACGACCGCGGACTTCGCGCGCGGCAACCGACTCCTGTCCTGGTTCGTGGGCGGCCTCAACTTCCAGATCGAACACCACCTCTTCCCGCGCATCTGCCACGTGCACTACCCGAAGATCGCGCGCATCGTCGAGAAGATGTGCAAGCGGTACGGCATCCACTACCACGCGTTCCCCAACGTCTGGTCCGCGATCCAGTCGCACTACCGCTGGCTGCGCGAAATGGGCCGACCGGTTCCCGCGACCGCGTAAGTGTGGTCGGACCGGATCTAAAGCAAGCAAAAGGGGGGCGCGGGGCGGCGTTCCCTCTTGCCGTGATCGACCGGTTGGGAGTAGGTTCGCGCGTATGGCAACCGAGCTGCGCTTCGGCGGCGCCACGATACGCGCCGTGAGCCCTCCCCCGGTCTATGACCCGGGCGGCCCGATGTGGATGGCGCAGGGCCGGGGCACGGCCGGCGATTTCGCCGCCGCGGAGGCCGCGGGACGCGATGCGGGCATCGTTCAGATCGTTGTCCCGAAGGGCGACCCCGACGTGCTGGTCCCGCTCGGTTTTGCGCCGATGTCGGACTTTTGGGTAGGTGCGTTTTCCGGCGACGGAGACGCGGTCGTAGCGACCGAAGACGACCTGGAGTTCATGCTGGATCTCGCCGAGGACCGGCGGAACGAATACGCCAAGGTCCAACCGGTCTTTTGGCGCGCCAGCGCAGAGGCTCGACCCAGGCAGGGCTTGTGGTTTCGGCATTTGCTGACGTTACAGCCGGACGGGCGTGCGCGGATCCTGATCAGCCGCTCCGAGGCGGGCGAGCGCGCGGGATTCCTGATCGCCTCGCCCGGCCTGGTCGACGCTCACGACCGGAACTGGAACGTCGATGACTTCATGGTCCTCCGTCCCGAGTTGTGGGCGACGGCTGGACGCCGGCTGCTGACCTCGCTTGCGTGCGAAGTCACCGTCACCTGCGCGTGCCACGACGAACCGAAACGAGCACTCATGCGCGCCGCCGGCCTGCGGCCGGCGTTCACGTGGTTTCAAAAAACGCTGCGCGCCGCCCGTGCCCCCGGGCCCCCTGACCCTGCCTCCGAGGTCTGACTAGCCGAGGCTAACTAATGCCGGTCGGGGTGGGCGATGCGCGGGTACACGACGCGGCCGCCGATGCGGACCCCCTTGAGCGAGCCCATGATGCGCGAGACGTGTTCGCTGGCCACCGCGACGAACGTCACCTTGTCGAGGATCTTGATGCGGCCGATGACCGCACTCGGGAGTCCGGACTCGCCGGTGATCGCGCCGACGATCGAGCCGGGCCGAACATCGTTCCAGCTTCCGACCGGGATGACGATCTCGACCAGGTCGTCGTCGTGGTAGTGCTTGTCGTGCCGTTTTTCGTATTGCCCGCCATGCCCGCCGAATTTCTTTTTTCGTTTCGGCTCCGGTTCCGGCTCGGGGTCCGGCGCGACGTAGAGCGGTGACTCGCCCCAGGCCATGCGTACGGCCGCAGCCGCAAGGTCGGTTGCGTCGAGCTCCTCTTCGGTTGCCATTTCCTGGACCAGACTGCGAAACGCGTCGATGTCGCCGGTGATCAGCGCGCGCAGCTTGTCCTTGAGGCGCTCGCGCCGTCGATCGACGAGCTCCGCGCGGCCCGGAATGCGCATGGTTTCGAGGCGCTTGCCGCTGGCCCGTTCGATCGCGCGCATCATGTTGCGGTCGCGCGGCTGGCAGAGGGTGATCGCGCGGCCGGCGCGGCCCGCTCGGCCCGTGCGGCCAATGCGGTGGACGTAGACCTCCGGGTCGCGCGGCACGTCGAAGTTGACGACGAGACCGATGTGATCGACATCGAGGCCGCGCGCGGCGACGTCGGTGGCGACGACAACCTTGGTTTGCTTGGCCCGCAGCCGCTTGACGACGACGTCGCGCTGCGGCTGGTTCATGCCGCCGTGGATGCACTCGGCCGGGTAGCCGCGCCCCTGCAGGTGCTCGGCGAGCCGGGCGGTCGCGAGTTGGGTGCCGGCGAAGATGAGAACGGCGTCGTAGTCCTCGGCCTCGAGCACGCGTTCGAGCGCCTCGGTCTTCTCCTTGCGGCCGACGGGCATCGCGTACTGCTCCGTGGTCGCCAGCGTCAGGACGCGCTGCACGGTCTTCACGTCCACGGGGTCGCTGAGATGGCGCTTGGCAACGCGGCGAATCGGCGCCGGCATCGTGGCGGAGAAGAGCGCGATCTGGCGTTCGTCGGGCGCGTGCTCGAGGATGAACTCGACGTCGTCGATGAAGCCCATCTTGAGCATCTCGTCGGCCTCGTCGAGCCCGAAGAACCGCACGCCGGCGAGCGAGAGCGTGCCGCGCTGGAGGTGGTCGCGCACGCGCCCCGGCGTGCCGATGACGACGTGGACACCGCGGCGCAGCGCGTTGCGCTGGATGTGAATTGGCTGACCGCCGTAGATCGGCAGCACCGAGACGCCGCGCTTGCCGAGATGCTTGCCGTAGGAACGGACGGCCTCGCCCACCTGCATCGCGAGCTCGCGCGTGGGCGTGAGCACGATCGACTGCACGGTAGAATCGTCGATGTCGAGACGCTGCAGGAGCGGCAGCGCGAACGCCGCGGTCTTGCCCGTGCCCGTCTGCGCCTGACCCACAAGATCGCGCCCTTCAAGCAGCGGCGGAATCGCCCCGGCCTGAATCGCGGTGGGCTGTTCGTACCCAAGCTCTTCGAGGGCGCGCACGAGCGGCGGGCAGAGCTCGAGGTCGTGAAACGAAACGTCGTCGTTGGAGTCAGTCATCGGAACCTGCCATGGGAACACGCGCGGCCCGATTCGACGACATTCGGCGGGAACGCGCGTGCTGATTCTGAGACAGGATCAGGGGCTCGGGGGCAGGCGGCGGGGCGGAGCCGGCCGGTAGCGCCACGATTCGGCAAGCGAACGGGACAGCTTCTTGACAACGTCAGCTCGCGTCCTAGAATCGTAAGTAGATACTTACGGATCATGTCAAACACCGATCGTGCCACCGAACGCCGTCGGGCGTTTACTCCGCTCCTCGCGCGAGCATTTTCCGAGTTGGGTTACCGCCGTGCGACGACGGCGGAGCTGGCGCGCCGCTGCGAGGTGCGCGAAAACATCCTCTACCGCCTGTGGCCGGACAAGCGCGCGATGTTCATCGGCGCCATCGAGTACGTGTACGACCTGTCGACCAGGAAATGGGAGGAGTTGCTCGCCGGCAGCGGTGGGTCGGACGGCTCAAGTGCTGCCGAGCGGGTGCTGGCATACGAATCCAAGCATCACGGCGAGTTCGGGCTATATCGGATCGTTTTCGCCGGTTTGACCGAAACCGACGATGAGCAGATTCGCGAAGCCCTGCGCCGGATGTATGGGCGGTACCAGGCGTTCATCGAACGTCGGATCAGCGAGCACCGGCAGCGCCGAGGGGACTCCGATTCCGTGCCTGCGAGCGCCGCGCTGACCGCGTGGGCGATTGTGGGCATGGGAACGGTCACGAGCATTGGCCGTGATCTCGGGCTGCTCACGTCCGAGGACCGCGAACAGCTTTGGAGCCAGGTGGGACGCGTGCTGCTCGAAGGCGGCACGGACTCGGAGCCCCGCTGATTCTTTTTGTCTCAAACGTAAGTGAATGCTTACGGTAGGAGTTCTCAGGAAAGGAATGAAGTCATGACCCACAAAACCAGAAACATCGCCATCCTTGGCTGTTGTTCGCTGTTGTTTCTTACGACCGCGTGCCAAAGCCGGGACGAACCCGATCCCCAGCAACCCGGGCCCGCGTCGGTGACGGTGTACCCGATCGTGCTTGCGGGGCGCCCCAGCGCGGATGTCGCGCGGGTCGTGGCGTTGATGCTGGAGCGCGGCGGCGCAACACAAATCGAATTCGGCGCGGCGGCGTTCGTGCCCAAGGCGGGTGCTGACTTCGATCAGCAATCGAGGACGTTCGCGACCTTCGCGACCAAGCAGCCGCTGGATACCGACTACGCGTTGTACGGCGCCTACCTGGGTTCGCCGACGCGCGGTGTGGACGAGGTTCGGGGCGTGCTGGTCGATGCGCACGGGCGTGTTGTCTGGTCGGACCGCCAGCGCCCGGGCAACAGGGACTTCGATCGTCTGAAGCCGAGCAACCCGATGTCGTGCACGAGGCTGTTGGTCGAGCGCCTGCGCAAGCCGCTGCATCTGGCGGATCCGTTTCGCAAGAACGCCCCGCGCGGCAAGCAGGCCGAACAGTTCAGACGCGAGTCGGGCATCCCGGACGATACGGAGCGCGCCGCGATGGCAGCGCGCCAGAAGAGCCTGCGCGCGGCGGCGCCGAAGGCGAACGTGGTGGTGTACCCGATGCGCGTCGGCAACGACTATTCGCACGCCCGCGCCGAGGATTTGGCGAAACGCATCAACAAGAACGGACTGCTCGCGGCGCGAGTGGCCAAAGAGGAGCTGCGCTTCGATTTCGAGCCCAGCATGAACGAGCAAAAGGTGTTGTGGAGCGGCGCGCGGTCGATCCAGTCCAGGCTGCGCGCCGTGTCCCTGGACGCGGACTATGCGCTGATCGCGCACTGCGTGACAACCGGCGCCGCCAAGGAGCCGTTCGCGATGCACCTGTACGTGCTCGACCGCCGCGGTGATCTGGTGGTCGTCGATTTCCAGAACTCGCACCATTCGGACTTCCGGCGGTTGGTGCCGGGTACGTCGGACAGTCAAACGAAGCTGGCCGTGGCACGGCTGAGGAGGTACTTGAAATAGGGGGCGCGGGGGCGAATTACCACGGGCGTGTGTACCACCAGGGATCTGGGTGGACGAACTCGCTCTCGCAGGTCGGCCCGCTGATTCTGTCCGGCTTGTCCCATGCGCGAAAGGTCAGCCGTACGCCATCGGGCAGACTTTTCCAGTAGGTCGCCTGCCAGGGGTGCAGGCGTGTCTGCTCGACCTTGCTCAGGAGATCGATCTGGTACCTGCACAGGTACGACAGGTATTCGTCGGCTACTTTCTCCGTGGCGGCTTGAAGCACGTAGCTCTTGTCTTCCGGGTCGCTGGACTCCTCGACGTACCGGCTCCAGTCGGGCATGGCCGCGTGCTCCCAGGCGCTGGCGCCCGCGTCGGTGAGGCCGTAGGCGATGCGTTTCCCCCAGCACTTTTCCGGGAAAGCCGCGAGAACGGCCTCCGGGGACATCCGCTCGATTGGAATCTCGTCCTGCAAGTCGTCGGAGTATCTCTGGGCTTCAATGAGCCCATTGTCGAGTAGTCGCGAGAGGGCGGCGGCCACCTCGGTGTCGGGTGCGTCGTGGCCTTCGACGTTGAACATCGGCCCGATGACGGGTTCCACGACGAATGCCATGGGGCTCCGAAGCTCGACCACGAGGTCGAGGAGGCAGTAGTCGAGTCGGGTGAGGTTCATGTGCAGGCGGCCGACGAGAGAACGCTTTTGTCAAGAAGAACCGGTGCGTGCGGCCGCGACCGCTTCGTTCGCCAGTTTCAACGCCTGGTCGGCGGTGAGGCCGGCGTTCTGCTTGCGGATCTCGGCGACGGTGCGACGGAGGATTTCGGACCGGCATGCCTGCTCGACGAATGCCGACAGATCGGCCTCCGTCTGGCCCGAGCGGGAGAGGAAGGAGCGCACTAATCGGTCGGTCCGATCTTGGATGGACAGATTCCAGCGAGGCATGGGCATCTCATCATAAGGATTTCTTTTACCCGGGGATGCCCCGGCGGACGCGGGTCGGGCCTGCGGCGAACTCCTCGACGGCGCCGTCGTCAGACGATTTTCGGGACACTATCGGTATGATATCATCCTGATATGAACCAGGTCAGGTCCCGAGGAGACATGAGATGACGACGACCGAGAACGTTCGCGGCGGGCGGCCGGGTCTGCCGATCCTACTGATCCTGATCGCGGCGATCGGGTTCGCGATCTACTGCTTGGCGCAGGCCGCGCAGCACGAAAGTCCGGCGTGGGGCATCAGCGGTTTGGTGGTCCTGCTGCTCGGTATCACGGGGATGCCGGGCCTGATGATGATCATGCCCAACGAGGCCAAGGTGCTGCTGCTGTTCGGCGCGTATCGCGGCACGATCAAGGACGAGGGCTGGTGGTGGGTCAATCCCTTCTACATCAAGAAAAAGATCTCGCTGCGCGTGCGCAACTTCGAGACCGAGCGCCTCAAGGTCAACGACCTCGACGGCAACCCGATCGAGGTCGCCGCGGTCGTCGTCTGGAAGGTGGTGGACACCGTCGAGGCCCTGTTCGAGGTGGACGACTTCGTGAACTACGTGCACGTGCAAAGCGAGTCGGCGTTGCGCAACCTCGCGACGCACTACGCCTATGACACGCATGGGGGCGACACCCATGAAGGCAACGAAGTCTCGCTGCGCGGTTCGACCGACACGGTGGCCGAGAAGCTCCAGGAGGAAATCCAGAAGCGGCTGACCAAGGCGGGCGTCAACGTGCTCGAGGCGCGCATCACGCACCTCGCCTATGCCACCGAGATCGCGCAGGCGATGCTGCGCCGTCAGCAAGCGGGCGCGATCATCGCGGCACGCCAAAAGATCGTGGAAGGAGCGGTCGGCATGGTCAAGCTCGCGCTGACCCATCTCTCCGCCGAAGGCATCGTCGACCTGGACGAAGAGCGCAAGGCGACGATGGTCTCGAACCTCCTCGTCGTGCTGTGTTCCGAGCAGGCCACAAGCCCGGTCATCAACACGGGTTCCCTGACGTAGCGACAAACGACGTGGCAAAGAAGAAGGCCTTCTTGTTGCGCCTGGACCCAAAGGTCCACAAAGCGATGCAACGCTGGGCGCAAGACGAACTCCGCAGCCTGAACGGCCACATCGAATTCCTCCTGAGGCGAGCGCTAAAAAAAGAGCGCCGCCTCAAGGAGGAGGAGCGGAGAGGGTAGGTCTACCGAAACACGGGAGATCCGATCGGCGGCTCGTGTTCTCCGCCGGCGATCTCACCGCCGAGTCGTTCAATCGAGAGCGCACGACGCCAATCCGCGCCGGAGCGGTGGATATGCGCGACCTGCGTGACCGCGTTGACGAGACCATACAGCGTCATGTCTCCTGCGCGATCGAACTCCCGCTGAATCCGAGCGTGTTCATCGTCCGTGATCAAGCGTTGGGCGCTCAGGTGGAGGAGGTATTCGTACGGTGTACTGAGCATTTCCTCCACCGTCCGTCGGAGTCGCCGGGTCTGATCGTCGAGACAGCCGCCATCGAAGCTTCGGGCGACAACGGCGCCGAGTTTCTGCTTCCAGTCTTGCGGTGGCTGCGCACTCGAGAACTCGACGCGCTGTCCTTCGACTTCATCCACCAGTGCGCCGTTGCGGCACGCGACGCGATAGATCCGGACACCTGCCTCGGTCACCGCGTCGGGCGCGTGGGCGAGAAAGAAACCGGCATAGACGTAGTCTCCGACATCGACCTGGTTCGCGATGCCGGGCGCGAAGGCGGTAACGTGGAACTCGCCATCGCTCCAAACGGCATGTTCGACGCGAAGGCGGTGACCGACGTTCGATAGCAGCTCACTTGTTTCGTCGAGAAGTTCCACCGAGAAACCGCGGGCTTTGGCGCGAAGCTTTTGCAGCATGGGATTACCTCAAGACCAGTCTAGCCCTCCAATGCTACGAGCGGTCGTCAAAACGAAGAACCGCTCCTAAGTCGTTTGTTCTTGCGGTTGTTGGATCGCTGGTTCGGTGGCGTACGAGAGTCGATGTCGCACGTCGCGCGCTCACGATCACCGCGCTCACGATCCGCCGTAGGCTCTCCAGTAGCCCGAGAACACCAACGTGCTCCGCCACGCCTTGTCTTCGATCGGATCTTCGGACAGCGTCTCTGACGTTCTCATTGCTCCGACGGCGACGAAGAACCCGTCCAGGTCGTAGTGCAGCCACATCATGGGCCAGATCCCTGCGCCTATGTTGAACGACGTGGGCCTCGGCAACCGAAGATCTCGCTCAATCTTGCCGACCGAGACCTCCGACGAGGGGTCGAGTTCGGCCAGGTAGGTCCAGTAGCGCGCTGGAACGCCGCGAGGCGGCAGCCGCGCTTGACTCGGCATGAGCCGTGACGCTCTTCGATGCCGGTCACGGTCGAACCTATGGGGTGCTGACTTCGCAGTGCGGATCTTCCAGACTCCGCACCACAGGAAGTCGCTGCGCCGCTCGGGGTGGGGACCGCCCGTTATGCGGTCGTCTTCGGAGACGCCCAGCTCAACGAGGCGACCGTCGATGTCATAGAGGAACCACCAGAACGGATCCGGGAAGCTGGGCGAGAGCACGTCCACCGGATTGCCCAGCCCCAGCTTGCTCTCGACGTCCTCCAGCGTGGCGTTCGTGTCGATTCCCAGGAGCAACCCCTCAAGGCCGCGCTCCCTCTCCGTCCGCAGGCCGGAGCACGAACAGACCGAGAGAGCCAGAACGACGTGGCTCCAACGCGTGCGCATCGGCATGAATCCTAACTGCGCGCATTGACAACGTTGCCCCTGAGGGGCTTCGCCCCCAGGCCTCGCTACACGCTGCTTCGCCGCGCTTCGCCCGCCCCCGTACCCGGTCGCTAGCTCGAATCTCGCTCGCGGGAATCGTCTCAACAGCGTCAGTCGTTGAATCAGACCGTACGAGAGGGCGCCCCAAGGGACCCCCTCGCTGGTCGGGGTGACTAGATTCGAACTAGCCTTCGCGATGCTGCGCTTCGCTTCGCAACGCTGCGGCAGCGGGCGCCGCGTCTTGTGGGGGCTCCGCCCCCAACCGGGCGCTCTGCGCCCGCCCCGCACCCGGTCGCTAGTCCGAATCTAGTAGACGAAGCGGATGAGCGCTGATTGACGGGAAGCCGCCGTGATGTCCGGCGGCTTCCAATTGGTCGGGGTGACTAGATTCGAACTAGCGACCTCTTGACCCCCAGTCAAGCGCGCTAACCAGGCTGCGCTACACCCCGGACTCTTTGTTTTCTAACCGGGCCATTGGGCTTCGGTTTGGGGGATCGGAGTGTAACCGGGGTTTTGGGGGCTGCAAGGCGTTCTGGAACGGGCCGGATTCTTCTGGCTGGATTTCGTAAAACACCTTGATGCAGCGTCGCTTTGCTTCGGTCCGTTGGCCCGTGGTTTTGGTTTTCACGGGCATCGCCGTCCTTCGGCTCTTGCCCGGAATCGGTTCTTCCCCGGAGGGTCGATCCTGCGTCGGGCCGGCGGCGGCGTGGGCCGGGGAGGCGCAGGACCTCGGGCGCGCGCGGCAGCTTCTGAACGGGATCCTGGAAGGGCACGTCAGGGAAGGGACCGCAATCTGTGTCCGGCTGAACTCCGTCAAGTCGGTGAAGCTGCTGATCGAGGTGTTGCGGCGCACCAAGCGGCGCGCGCTCGCGGCCGCGCACTATCGCGACATCGTCTGGGACGGGTTTCTGCGCATCACCGATCCGTACGCGCGCGAGAAGGTCGCGAAGCTGGCGCGCAAGGACAAGAACGCATGGGTGCGGCAGTGGGCGGTCGAACTGATCGGGCTGTGGGGCGACCGCGAGTTCGCGGGCTATGCGGTGGGGGCGTGCCGCGACCGGCATCGCTGGGTGCGGCAGTGGGCGGCCCGTTCGCTCGGCCTCCTGCGCCACACCTCACCCGAGGCCGAGGAAGCGCTGCTGAAACTCACCGCCGACAAGAGTCCGTACGTCCGCGCCAACGCGATCGAGGCGCTCGCGCAGATCGACGCCAAGAAACACTCGATCCTGTTTCACAAGGCACTGCTCGAAGAACCCGACGGTGGCGCGCGCTGCGCCCTGCTCGGCGCCGTGCCCGGGGTCTACAACGCCGAGGTCGTCGCGCTCTCGACTGCGGCACTCAAGGACACCGACTGGCGCCCGCGCATGCAGGCCGTCGACAACCTGAACCGCCCGACCAAGAAGGCCGTGGATGGCCTCGTCGTCGCTGCGAAAGACGGGCGCCCCATTGTCGCCGACCGCGCCATGCGCTACCTGCGCAAACTCACCGAAAAGGAAATCCGCGACGGCGACGCATGGACGGGCTGGTGGAAAACGCACCGGGAGAAGTTTGCCTTTCCGGAAGGGGAGCAAACGGACGGCGATGAATCCAAGAAAAAGAAGGCGAAAGGCGAGCGCAAGACGGTGTCGTTCAACGACATTCCGCTCGTGTCCGACCACGTCGGGTTCCTGATCGACAAGTCGATCCGGATGAAGGCGCCGCTCAAATCCAAAAAGCAAATGCCCAAGTTCCAGGCGGCCACCGAGGAGCTGAACCAGGTGCTCGGCAAGCTGCACGGCCGGCTCGTTTTCAATGTCTACTGCTACCGGGACGAGGTCGTGGTCTTTCAGAAACGGCCGGTCGCTCTCGACGAAAAACAGCAAAAACGTGCGATCGCATTCGTCGGGAAGCAAAAGAACAAGAACGCCAAAGACATCTGGAAGGTCCTGGAGCTTGTCGTGTCAGACCCCGACATCGACACCGCGTATCTGTTGTCGTCCGGCGAACCCGACATCGGCCTGTACGTGCACTGGAACCGCGTCACGCGCCACCTGCGCGAACTGAACCGTTTCCACAAGGTCACGATCCACACCGTCGTCTACAGCGGCCGCAAGTGGTACCGCGACCAACTCGAAAGAATCGCCCAAGCGACCCAGGGCCAGTTCAAGTGGTTTGAGTAGTCCGCCCCCGAGCCAGCGGCGCGCAGGCGCGCCCCGACTTGTCCGCCAGAGCCCGCAGGGCGACGGCGGATCCCGATCCCGACCCCGCCGTGCCCGCTACTAACGCCAAGCGGCAGAGCATGAAGGGGGATGAAGACGCGGCGGAAGCAGACGGACGGCGATGTCTGCTTGCCGCGGCGTGAGGCCCTCTGTGTCCATGTGCCCGAGGGGAAAACACGGGGGCTTCGAACCCGACCGGGAAGAAACCAGGACCGCTGTCGAATCGTTCACGTTCACGAAGGACGTTCACGTAGCCGCGAGTGCCGTTGGACCGGGACTGGCGCGAGTACAACTCCTTCCCGCCCCTGCCCCCCCGACCCCGATCCCGACCCCGATCCCGAACCCGATCCCGATCCCGATCCCGATCCCGATCCCGATCCCGCGGCGGTATCGCCCGCTCGCGGACCGTGAAGAGAAAACACGGAGGGCCACGGAGAGCCACGGAGGAATGAGAGGGATGAGAGGAATGGGAACCACGAAGGGCGCGAAGAGCACGAAGGTAGGAAGAGGAGAGATATGAATTCGGGTGGGGCTACTTGCGTAGGGCGGTTTCCAGGAAACGGACCAGATTGCCGCCCAGCAGCGGGTACAGGTGCGTGCGTTTTAGGCCGGCTTCCATGAGTTCGTTTACGAGGCCCGGGATCAGGGTCGGGGCTTGGCGGGCGAAGGTGTCGTTGCCGGCGTTGAGCGGCGTGAGCACGACGCGGTGGGCGCCGTAGCGCTTGCGCTGAAGAAGAATCGTCTCCGTGACTTCTTTCCAGACGAACGGTTTGTTTTCCTTGAGCGGTCGAAGGGCGAGCGTCACCAGCCAGGCGTCCTTGCGCGTGGCCAGTTTTTCCTGCCAGCGTTCCGCTTCGATCGGGCTGAGCAGGATCGGGCCCTTGATCCGGTCGAGGTCGAGAGTCTCCGGGGCGCCGTGCAGGCATAGGACGGCGCCCTTTTGGTGCGGCCACGCGATCGGCTCGGGGTGTTGGTTCGGCCCGAGCCAGGGGCCAAAAAACGTCACGCCGGCGGCTTGCGCGACGCGATGGTGGCGTACCGCGGCCGTGCCTTTCACGCCGAAGAATACGCCGGGTTTCAGATCGCGCAGCGACGCGCCGAGGCGGTGGCCGCGCACCATGGAGACATCGCCGTCCGTTCCTGTTGCCCGGGCGAGCGCCCTCCCGAGGTTTTCGAAGTCGTGTTCGAACCACTCGATCGACAGATCGACGCCGGGGCCGCCTTGGCCGCCCCAAAGCGACGCGATCTTTGCGTCGTGCCAGAGGTATTCTGCGAGGCGGCGCGGGCGGCAGTGGGGCTTGTTGCTTTGCGCGACGTGCTCGCCGAGCGCGCGCACGTAGCGTCCGGAGATTTCGAGCAGCTTCGGCTTGATGTTTTGCCAGTCGTCGTCCGGCTGGTGGTAGTTCGGGTGCGGGCCCTGGGTGTGCACGAAGAACGCCGGGACGCCGCGGGCCTGGAACGGGTAGTGGTCGCTGTTGGGTTGGGAGCGGAACGCCTTGGTTTTGAAGGCCGGAGGGCGCGGGAGCCACGCCGCGTCGCGCGGATAGATTTCGGCGCCGCCGATTGCGAGGACCGGCTTGCCCTGGCCGACCATGTCCGTGTTGATCACCACCGCGATCTTGTCCAGCGGAACCGGGGGCTTTTTGACGAACGCCCAGCTTCCGAGGAGGCCCTGTTCCTCGCCGGCGAACCAGACAAACAGGATGTGGCGCCGAAAGCGCTTGCCCGTTGCGGTGATGGCGCGCGCGACCTCAAGCAGCATGGCGGAGCCCGAGCCGTTGTCGTCCGCGCCGTTGTAGACGTTGCCCGCTGCGTCGGTGCCGACGTGATCAAGGTGCGCGCCCAGGACGACGTACTCGTCGCTCTCGCCGGTGCCGCGCCACAGGCCGACGACGTTGCGGACCGCGCGGTCGCGGAGCAGTCGGCCCTGGATCGCGAGGGTCATGGTCACGTCGCTCAGCTCGACAGAGGCGTGGCCGGCGCGCGCACGGCGCTTGGCCGCTTCGAGGTTTTGGAGGTCCTTGCGGCCCGCGCGCGCGAGGATGCCGTCGGCCGCACGGCGCGACAGCCAAACCGCAGGGAGGGCCTCTTTGTAGTACTTCTCCTGGATCGTGCCGGGGACCGCGTTGTCGCCCTCCACGAGCAGGAATCCGGCCGCCCCCTGGTTCGCCGCGGTCGAGGACTTGTAGCCGATGAAGCGCTCCTCGGAAAACGCGCTGCCCTCCGGCTTGCCCCGGACCGCCATCACGATCTTGCCCTTCACGTCCAGGCCCGCGTAGTCGTCCCAACCCTTCTTCGGCGCGTGGATGCCGTACCCGACAAACACGATCGGCGCGGTGACCTCGCCCTCGCCGGCGTAGATCAGCGTGACGTAGTCCTGCAGGTACACGCCCTTGCGATCGTCCCGCCCGCCGCCGCGCACGATGAACTTCGGCTGCGCGCCCTCGGTTGTTACGTTCGCCTTGAAGTCGTGGAAGTAGGTGAACCGGTTCGGCCGCTCGAGCCCGATCGTGGCGAGTTGTTTCGCCATCCACTCCTCGGCCCGGCGCCCGCTGTCGAGCCCCGTCTTGCGGCCCTGGAATTCGTCGCTCGCCAGCACCTTGACGGTCGCCAGCGCGCGTTGGCCATCGACGACACCGGGAGCGGCGACGGGCCCCTCGGCGCGCGTGAGGGCCGAAAGGGTGATCGCGAGGAACACGAGTTGTAGCAAATGGGGGGGCGGGGGCGGACGCATCATCCGCGCAGCTTACAATCGTCGCGTGAAACCCGTTGGTGTTGTCGGCAGAAAGCCGTGCGCGGATCCGGCGCGACCTTCGTTTCCATACTGGACATGCCCGTGACCCTCCGCGTTTTCGCGTTTTTCGCCTTCCTGGTCGCGCCTGCGGCGGCCGACGACACCCTCGGCACGCTGATCCGCTGGTACCTCGACGACACCAGCGTGAACCGGCGGGAGGATTTCCTGCTCCAGATCGAGAAGCTGACGAACGCGCACCGCGATCCCACGGGGGCCGCCAAAAAAGTCATGGCCGCGATCCGGCGGGGTGACCACTACCGCCACGACCGCGAGCCGCGGTTCGGCACGAAGGGTCCGGTGCCGCGCTTTTCGATGTTGCGCCCGCGGATCGTGTCCCTGGACGGCGTCGCGGGGCGCTACGCAACGCTGAGACTGCCGGGTGACTACGATCCCCAACGCCGCTATCCGTTGGTGGTGGACATCGGGCCCTTCGCGATGCCACCGGCCGCGGACGCGGTGCACGTCGTTTTGAATCTGCGCGCGCACAAGCAGGCCTACGACTACGCCTGGGCCGCCGAAGCGCTGACCATGAGTGTCATCGCCTACGCGTTCGACAAGGTCTCGCTCGATCCCGACCGCGTTGTCTTGCGTGCGGACGGTTCGCGGGCGGCGCTGGGCTGGTACGTCGTGCTGCACAATCCCGACCGGTTTGCGGGCTACGTGCTCGCCCGCGGGCTCTGGCGCCAGGGCATGCCGCTCGCTCGCAACGCCCACCTGCACCAGGGCCTGATGATCGGCCCGCGCAAGGCCAACCCGTTCGTCGAGCCGTTCTATCGGGCCCTGCGCGCGGCAGGCCGCGGTCACATGATCGTGCGCGCGCCGTCGTCCGGACGGCGGGACGGGCAATTGGTGCCGCACATCAAGCAATGGCGCCGGCGCGCCGTCCGTCAGCCGCACGCCAAGACGATCTACCTCGCGGCGACCCGCAACACGCGCATTCGTTCGCGGTGGCTCAGCATGGCGCCGCGCGCGCGCTCGTTGCGCGTGGAAAAAATCCAGCCTCGGTGGCAGTACCGCGCCATGCAGCGCCCCGGCACGATCAAGGCGACGATCGGCAAGGACAACCTGGTCGAGATCGAATACAAGAAGCTCGCGGGCTTTCACCTCTACCTGTCGCCGGACGTGTTCGATCCCGAAAAGCCGCTCCGGATCCGCATCAACAAACAAAAGGTCCCGACCTCGACGTATTTCCACTTCGAGCTCCAGGATCTTTTGGACGACTACCGGGAGCGCCGCGATCCAGGCCTGCTCTACGCCCGCCGCATCGACTTCAAGGCAAGATAGTTGAACCGATATGCCGCTCGGCGGCATGTCCTTCCTGCGATGGGTTCGAATACCGATTCCCTGCGTCGCGATCTCGCGACACATGGGCCGTTTCTGCGTGCGCTTGCGCGATCCCTCGTGTTTGACGAACAGCGGATCGACGACATCGTGCAAGAGGCCTACCTGGCAGCTCTTCGTCAACCACCCGATGGGCGCGGGGCCGGCATTCGTGCCTGGCTTGCGGCCGTTGTTCGCAACGCGGCGCGCCAGTGCGTGCGGACCCGGGAGCGCGCGCGACGCCGCGACGAGGCCACCGCCAAGAAGGAAGGCTCGGTCCGAACACCCGCAGAAACAGCGGAGCGCGACGAGCTGCGTCGCATCGTCGTGGATTCGGTGCTGGCGCTGGAGCCCCAGTACCGCGACATCGTGATGCAGCGGTTTTTTGAGGGCCTGAAGCCTCGCGAGATCGCACGGCACATGGGCTTGCCCGTCGAGACGGTTCGCACGCGCATCCGGCGCGCGCTGGCACTTCTGCGAGTTCGCCTGGCGCGTCACTTCGACGAGGGCACGACGCGCTGGAGTCTTGCGCTGATGCCGTTGCTTACGACGCCCCGTACGCCGCGCCCTGCGCCCCTGGCCACGATCAAACTCGGAGGAATTCTTGCGATGAAGGCCAAGGTTGCCACAACTGCTGTGCTCTTGGTCGGCGCGCTGGTCGCGACCTGGACGTTTTGGCCACGAACCGGTGCGTCCCGTCCGCGCGAGCGTTCGTCTCGGGAGGCAGGGCTCTCCAAGGCTGTGACTCACGCGGACGCACAGGGCGAGCCGCCGACAATCGGAGACGATTCGGGGACCGCGCCCGCGTCGAACCGAGGGCCGGCGGCGGACCGAGCGAGTGTGCTGCTCAACGGCACGTTCAAGGTCGAGCGCCCGCGTCTTCCCGGCGTCGCGACGGTCACGGTCCGCGTGTTGCCCGGTGATCGGTTTCTGACCGTCGCGGTCGGAGCCGACAACTCGTTCGCGCTCGACGTTTCCACGCTTCTCGCGTCGGAGAACGTACGCGCGTTGGACGTGTCGATCGACCATCCGTTCTACCTTCCGGTCGATGATCAGGTCGGCATCGTTCGTGGACGGGATGGCGTGTTGCCCAGCCTGCCGATCGTCGAGTTGCGGGGGATCCCAGCGGGTGCGGTCACGGGGATCGTGGTCGATGAACGGAACCAACCGATCGCGGGTGCCGAGGCGGCGGTCCTTCCGTGGGGTGGCGCCCGGCCCGTGGGCAAGCGGATCGAGATGGTGCGCACGAATGCGGCCGGACGCTACCGCCTTCGGGCCGGCAGGACGGACCGGTATCTCATCGTCGCGCTGGCGCCGAGCAGGCGCGCGGCGCATGCCGTTTACGCGATCGCCGTCGGGAACGAGTCGGAGGCGACGCCGCTGCGCTTGGTGTCGGGGGTGCGCCTGCCGGGACGCGTGCGGATGGCAGGGCGCGATGACTTGGGTGGGGCGCATGTGATCGCGACGCGCTCGCCGCGCGGCGAGTTGAGCTGGCGCGGCCTCACCTGGGAAAACGGCGCGTTCGTTCGCGAGCACGTGCTGGCCGAGGTGGCAGCGGATGGCACCTTCGTCGTTCGCGGCCTGTCCCCGGGCCCGTACGATGTGCGGCTGGCTTCGGTGCCCGGCGGGCATCCCGATCTGCAAAACCGCGCCTCGCCACGACGAGAGGTTGTCCTCCCCACGAACGAAGAGACCGTTCTCCAGGTGCCGCACGCGGTCCTTCGCGTCGCTATCGAGGCAGGCGGAAAACGCGTCTCGAAACAGGAGTTCACGCTGATGGGCGCCTCCCCGCAGTTCTTGCGGGCGATCTTCGGCGGCACGACGGACGACGAAGGCGTTGCGGAGGTTGGTGTGCTACCAGACAGTCGCTACGTGCTGCGGATCGAGCGCGCGGGTTACCGGCCTTACGCCGTGGGCCTCGAATCGCCCGGTTCAGGGAATACCGTGGCGCATGTCGCGCGGCTGACGGCGGCAGCCGATACGGGTGCTCTCGCGTTTCGATGGCTCCCGCCCGGGGGCGGCGTCGGGCCTGCGACCGTCAGCTACCGCCTGTTCCGTACTGGTGCGAGGGGGACGAGCGAGATTGCTTCCGCCACCGCGCGGACGCAAGACGGAACGCTGCGGATCGACGGCCTGGTACCGGGCCGCTACCGGTGCGAACTTCGGGCCGGGCACTGGCGGGCCGGTCTCGAGACATGGCTTCCGGACAGCCTGCCCTTCGAGGTGGAGCGCGGCCAGGTCGCGGAGCGGACGCGGATCTTGCGCGCGGGCGCCCGGTTGCGGATCGCCGTCCGTGCGCCGGACGGACGGCGTTTGGTCGCGTTCTGCAACGTATCGGATGCAACCGGTGCAGCGATCGACGTCGTGTTCTCCCGACGCACGGGTCACGGCACGGTCTCGGTCGGTGGCACGGTCGGCCCAGGGCGATCCGTGGTCGATCCCGCCCTGCCCCCCGGAAACTACCGCGTCAAGATCCACCGGCCGGGATTCGCGACCGTAACCCGTCTTGTTCAGCTCGTCGGAGGGAAGACCGAGACGCTTGACGTCGAACTCGCGGCCGGGGCCGACAGCAAGTGACGGACGCGTCCGCTAACGATCCTTCCCAAGCTCGTAGGCCGCAATGTTGCCGCCGTGCGCAACGTAGAGCCGGCGGCCGGCCAGCGCGAAACCGTCGTCGGGATGAAACGCCAACCGGGCGCGCAGCCGTCCTGTCTTGAGGTTGTACACGCGCAAGCCGCCATGGGGTCCGACGACGGCGGCGTGACTCGCGGAGAGCTCGAGTGCGCCGCGGGGCAGGCCGATCTCGCGACCCAGCGGTGCGTCTTGCTGCCATACGAGCGCGCCCGCGGCGTCGAGGCAAAGCAGAGTGCCGTCGGCACCGAGCACGAGGATCCTTTTCGCGGTCGTGGCGATGCGGTCGATCGCGGCGCGGTGCTGGTACTTCCAGATCGATCGGCCTGTCGCGCTATCGCGGCAGCGCACCTGTCCGCTCGTGGTTCCTTCCAACAGCCTTTTGCCGAGCCAGGCGAGCGCGCCTTTCGCCGGGGCGAGCAGACGCCGTCGGGCGCGTGTTTTCTTGCGCCAGAGCATTTCGCGCGTGGGGGAGAGCATCCACAGCTCGCTCTCGCCGGTAACGGCGATGCGTCCGTCCGACGCGATGGCCAGATCGCGGTTGACGATCCCGTTCGGCGCGGGCAGCGGACCCAGATCCGTGCCGTCTTTCAGGCGCAGGCGTCGCGGCGGCTGGACGCGCGAGGTGAGGATCAGCTCGTCTCCCGCTTGCGTGGCGCCGTTCGCCAGGCTGCGCACGCGCGCCGTCCACGCGGTGCGCCCCGTGACGGGATCGACCGCGACAAGAACCAAGCTCGGCGGCGGCGCCGACGGGACTCCGTTGACGATCCGGACCGGTCGTTGTTGCGCCCGTGTTTTCGAGGCGACGAACAGCAGATGATCGCCCGCCATCCATGCTGCCCGACCGGCGTGTCCGGGTGCGAGCTCGATCTGGACGTCCTTGCCTACCGGCGTGCCCGTCTCGGCGGCCATGCGGCGTAGCGTTCCGTCCCGTGTGGCAATCAGCAGCTCGTTTTTTCGCGGCACAAGGCCGACGACTCCGTGTTGCGCGAGCGTCCAGACCGGACGGACCGCCGCGGTCGAGCCTGCGTCCGGGATGGGGTCGGTCGCCGCGCCGCCCTTGCGCAGGAGCTTGGCGACCTGGCTGTCGTGAACGACGAGCGCCGCGGCGTACAGCGCGCTCAGGTAGGCGCGATCCTGTTTCGTGCGGCCGAGGATCGCCAGCGAATCCGGGCTGTTCGCAATGATGTCGCGAAACGTGCCATCGTCCCTCTGGTGCTCGCAGACGTCGTTTAGTGTCGCGTAAAAGCGAGGTGACCGTCCCAGAGCCGCGAACGCGAGAGCGCCCGAAAACACGTGCAACGCAGGGCTGGCGTGGCCGTGCGGCACGCGGTCGGCGTTCGCCAGCAGGTAGCGCCGTGCGCGTGCGATCAGGCCAGCGTCGTTCGGGTTGTCGAGAGCGCGCAGCGCGGCGACGGCGCCTGCCGTGCGGCCGGCCTCAAAGCCCTTGCGGTACGGCCGTCCGCCGTAGGGCCAAGCGCCCGCCGCCGATTGCACGTCGCGGTACAGCCGGCGTGCTTTTTTAAAAACATCGCCGTCCGTTTGCTGTTTCAAGCGTTGTCCCAGGCCCAGGGACAGCACGGAGAGGTTGGTCGCGGCGATCAGGGTCGAGGGGTAAAACGAGATCGAGAAGCCGCCGTGGCCCCAGCCTCCGTCCGCGTTTTGTCCGTCCTCGATGCGACGGACGAGAGTGGCGAACAGAGCCGTGTCTTTCTTGCCGCGTTGGTGGCGTTCGGCGAGATACAGGCCGAACAGGCCGTCGCTCCATGTTCCCTGCGTGGCGGCGCCCGTGCGAATGCGTCCGGCGAGTTGTTTGTGAATGCGTGCGCGGTGGCGGTCGAAGCCGTCGAGTTCCGGGAACTGTTCGAGCAGGAATCCGGTCATGGCAACCGCGCACAGCGCCTTGCCCGCGGCGAAGCCGTTGGAGGCATCGACGTTGAGCAGGTCGTCTTGGGCCAGGAGCCACGCCAGCGTTTTCTGGGCGGCGAGGCGGTGCCGCGACGGACTCTTTGCCGGGTCTTTCTCGGCGAGCAGCGGGGCGGTGAGCCAAACGAGGGCGAGGAAGCAGGCGAGGGCGGTGACAACCACCCTCATTCGTCGTCCTCGTCGGCGACGAGTTTCTTGAAACGGGCGTGCAGCGCTGCGGTGCGCTTGGCGGGCTTGCCGGCCGTAGGCTTAATCGTGAAGACGGTGCGCTGCGCTTCCTCGTCGGCCTTGGGCATCTGCATGCCGCCCGGCATGCCCTGCACCTGCACGCCGCCCATCGCGGCCAGGTTCGCCATCGGACTGTTGCGGACCACGGCGTAGGCGGAGCGCAGCAGCTTGCCCGCCGGGTCCGTTTCGACTTCGACTTCGACGCGCAGGATCTTGCCGCGCATCGACATCATCGCCCCTATACCACCGCCGCCGCCCGTCATGAGGCCGACATCGCGGGCTTTGAGCTTCGCGGTGTGGATCTTGCGGCCGTCGGGGAAGGTCTGCTTGGTCTTCCATTTCGCCTTGGCCGCCCACTTTTGGATCTGCTCGCGGCTCAAGAGGTACGGGAGGTCGTCGGTGAGATCCTTGAGGCCGGGGGCCTCGCCCGCGACGCCCGTTCGCGTCACGTAGGCGATATCGTCGTGGAAGTAGACGCCGAAGCCGTCCATCTCGCGTGGGGTCGCGAACAGGAGTCCGCCGCCGCGCGGGCGCCACGCTTCGAGCTTTCCCTGAAACGGGGGGCGACTCGCGCCGCCGCCGGCGATCATCATCGCGCCGCCCATGCCGCCTTGCGCGCGTACGATTGAGATGTCCACGGAAACGAGTAGTTCGGCCTGCGCCGCGAGCTTCGTCAGCGCGGTTGCGGGGACCGGGGGCTTGGGTTTCGCCGGCGCGGACTTTTCCGTCGAGGCGGGGTCCTCGCCCAGGAGCGTGTCCGTGAGGACCAGAACACCGACAAGTACCCCGAGGAGATGGACACCGAGGGAATGGACACGGAGGGGATGTACACGGAGGGGATGTACACCGGAAAGATGGATCCAAGAACGCACGTCATGGCCTTTCGCACCGGGACTGTTGGGCTATACGCGGTTCGTGCGAGCGTGCTCCGGCGGGACTCCGAAAAAACGAAAGAGGGGAGCCGGCGAAGTGCCGACTCCCCGGAAGGAGGGACGCGCGCCTACCTGCCGAAGCGGGCACGCAGACGGTCGCGGCGAGTGCCGGTCAGGGCGCGGGGGGGAGCCGCGGCCGCGGGACGCGCGTGGGACACTGCGAAGACGTCATCCGGCAGTTCGCTGCCGATGTCGGTATTGCGGCGGATCACGTCGGAGAGACGGGTGCGCTCCAGCTCGCGAACGAGTTCGCGCGGGAGGGCGCGCTGGTACCAGAAGCGGTCGCCATCGCGCAGCCGCTCGAACTGGTCCTTCAGCACCGTGAACACCAACTCGCCGACGAGCGCGCCGGGAGCGTGGCTCTCGGCGAGGCCGCCCACCCAGGAGTCGAGCTCCTCGACCGACGCATAGGCCGCGGCAAGGCGCGCCTGGACAACCGCGTCGGACGTGATGTCGGCGAACGTTGCCTTGCGCGCCAGGCCGAACGCCGCGCGCGTGTCGTTGTAGGTCGCGAGGCCGTGGTCGCGGCCGCGCTGGATGTTGAGCGACGCGAGGTCGAGGCCGCCGGAACCGGGGGCCCCATCGGATCCAGGACTACCGAAGAGGAAGTTGCGCACGTCATCGACGAGCTGCACGTCGACTTCCTGCATCGTCTGGCCCGCGAGCCCGCGCAAGAGGGCGTCGATACCGTCGTCCTGAATCAGCTCGGGGTTGAAGAACGCGTCACGCAGGGCGACGTGGCCCGCGGCGATCTCGTCGCCGCCCGCGTCGAGGCGGAGAAGCTGCGGCGACAGGGTGGTGTGGCCGAAGCGGTACGCCGACGTCGCGAAGACGTTGGCGATGCCCGGATCCACGGTCTCGTCGTATCCGCGGTAGGGCGCCAGGGCGCCGGGGCCGAGCAGGGCAGGCAGGAATTCGCGGTAGGTGATGACCTGCATCAACGCCCCGACGAAGAGGCGCGCGTGTTCGTACACGTCGTCGCCGGTCCAATCGGGATGGCGTGCGCGCAGTTCGCCGGCCCTGCGATTGTGCTCGCGCAAAAACAGCGTGTGCATCGCGGTCAGTCCCGCCTGTTCGTTGGCGCGCACGTCGCCCGCCAGGAACAGCGCTGCCGAAGGGCCGCCGGCGTTATCGAACCCGGCATCGTTGAACGGCAAGAGATCGCCGTCGCTGGTCCGAAGACGACCGGTGCCGTCGAGCGTCCGCAGTGCTTGCGCGCGCACGCTGTCCGAGCCGTACACGTTCGAGGCGTCGATGAACGCCGTAATCCCGTTGAGCTGATCGCGCGGCGACGTGCCGGCAACAAACGCGGAGCGTGCGAGCGCGATCACGCCGCCGAACAGCGGATCATCATCCGGCACAGGAATCGACGCGTCCTCGCGCGGGTCGGCCTCGGGGGTGAGATCGATGTCGTGATCGATGAACTGGCCCCACTGCCAGACGAAATCGCTCGCGCCGCGTGCGCTCTCGATCGAATCCTCCTGGTCGTTCACGACGTTGCTGATCACACGCGGATTGGGCCGGTCGGGACCGGCGAGGGCGGAATCGCCGTCCGCGTAGGCGGGCGCGACAAGGCGCAGATACGCCGCACCGGGGCCGCCGAGTTCGGGCGCGATGGGGTTGTTGCCGAAGCCGTCGATCGTGCGGAATTCGATCTCGACGATCAGGCCGTCCTCGATCACGTCGCTCTGAACGCCGTTGCCGACGAGCTTCAAGTCATGCGCGCCCGGCGGCACGTCGCCCGCGCGAATCCGGCACGTGAGCGCGCCTGTGTCGTCGGGCTCGCAGCGAAAGCGACCGGCGCCGCCGACGTCCAGGAAGACATCGCCGTCCTGATCTGTCTCGCCATCGATGACCAGCGTTACGTCTTCGGTCGCGCTGATGGTTACGGGCGTGACACCCGCGAGGGCAAGGGCAGCTTCGGTCAGGGGCTCCGTGCCCGAGCCCGAAGAGCATGCACCGAAAACAAGGAGAGGGAGAAGGGCAAGGGCCACGGGAAGAGGGAGAGAAAACAACCTGCGAAAAGGGAGAGAAAACAACCGGCGAAGACGGAAGAGAGTGAACCTGCGTTTCATGACGAACACCTCCTTGTTGTGGGTTCGCCCTCTTGACCGGCAGGTTTCTAAAGCGGTTCTGAAGCCCCGCTTTTTTTTACGACTCGGGGCGCGTGGCGCGGCGCATGAGGGTGTCGAGCGCGTCGCGGATCGGGATGTCCTCGAACAGGATCGCGTGCATCGCTTCGGCAATCGGCATCTCGATGCTGCGTGCGCGCGCGAGTTCCACGACCGCGCGAGTGGTGGGGACGCCCTCGGCGACGCTCTCCATGCTCTCAAGAATCGCGCCGACCTTTTCGCCCTGGCCGATGCGCTCGCCGACGCCGCGGTTGCGCCCGAACGGGCTCACGCACGTTGTGAACAGGTCGCCAAAACCCGCGAGACCGGTGAACGTCATCGCGTGGGCGCCGAGCGCGACGCCGAGCCGGCCGAGTTCGACGATCCCGCGGGTCAGCAGCGCTGCCTTGGCGTTGTCCCCGAGTTGCATGCCGTCCACGATGCCGGCGGCGATGGCCAGCACGTTCTTGAGCGCCGCCGAGAGTTCGGCACCCAGCCGGTCCGCCGACGTGTAGATTCGCAGGCAGTCGTCGTTGAACGCCTTCTGGAACAGCGGCGCTTCGTCTCCGGCGACGACGACCGCGGTCGGCAGACGCCGCGCGACCTCGCGCGCGATACACGGCCCGGTGAGGACCGCGACAGGGACATCGTGCCCGATTGCCTGGCGGTAGATGTCGCACGGCAGGTCGCCGGTGCCGATCTCGATGCCCTTCGAGAGCGAAAGGAACGGACCGCGAGGCAGGCTGTCCTTGAGTGCTGCAAACACAGCCCGCATGTGTTGCGTCGGCACGCCGCCGATCACGCAGTCCGCGTCCGGCAGGTGGGGTCCGGAGACGATCCGCAGCGCATCCGGGAAGCGAAACGAAGCGAGGTAGCGCTTGTTTTCGCGCTCGGCCTGCATCCGCGCCGCCCGCTCGGGCTCGCGCACCCACAAGCTGACATCGTGGCGATGCGCGAGGTGAATCGCGATGGTCGTGCCCCACGCACCCGCGCCCACAACGAGGAAACTCGGCTCGTTCATGTCTCAATTCCCTTCCGGAGCCTCCGGATGTTTGAACGATGGCGCACGATGATCAGAATGCCGAGTGCGACGGCGATGGCTACGATGGACGGCCGTTGTCCGCGGATCACGACGGCGATCGGCAGCGTGACGGCGACACCCAGCGATCCGAGCGCGACGATCCGGGTGCGCAAGAAGATCGCGAAGAAGACCCCGACCGCGATGAGCGTCGAAACCGGATCGAGCGCGAGCAGCGCCCCGAGCGTTGTCGCGACGCCCTTGCCGCCCCGAAACCGCAGGAACGGTGTCCATGTGTGTCCGGCGACTGCGGCTGCGGCAGCCGCAGCGGGCGCGACGCCGCCGAGCCCGAACAGGTGCGGCAGACACCACGCCGCGAACAGGCCCTTACCCGCGTCCAGCAGGAACAGCGCCAGAAAAACCGGAAGCTGCCAGCGCTTCGGCCACATGCGCGACGCGTTCGTCGCTCCGGGGTTCCCACTGCCGAACTGGCGCACGTCCTCGCCCCGCAGCAGTTTCGCCGCGAGAAATGCAAAGGGGATGCCGCCCGCCAGGAACGCGGCGGCGATCAGGCCGACCCAGGACATGCCACACGCATTATGCATGGCCACGTCGTGCGAAGGATAAAGTACGCGTGATGACGGTGATCGGGATCGACACCGGAGGCACGTTCACCGACTTTGTGTGCGGGGACGTGGTCTTCAAGGTCCGTTCGACGCCCGACGATCCGGCGCGGGCGGTTCTTGCGGGGTTGGCCCGTGTCATCCGTGTTCCGCGGCAAGTTGGGACGGCAGGGACGGACGGCGATGTTTCGTCGACGGAAGATCCCGCGCGGATCGTGCACGGCACGAACGCGCTGCTGACCGGCACGGCGGCGCGCACCGCGTTCGTGACGACCGCGGGCCTCGAGGATCTTTTGGAAATCGGACGGCAAGAACGCCGCGCGCTCTACGCGCTCGAGCCGCAACAACACGATCCGCTCGTGGCGCGCCCGGATCGGTTTGGAGTGCGCGAACGGATCGACGCCGACGGCTCGGTGCGCGTGCCCCTCGACGAAACCGACATCGCGGAACTTGCGGCGAAGCTGCGCGCATCGGGCGTGGAGGCGGTTGCGATCTGTCTTCTACACGCGTACAAGAGCCCCGCGCACGAACGCCGGCTGGCCGAAGACATCGCCGTCCGTACGCTACAGGTCTCTGTGTCCCATGAAGTCGCCAACGAGTTTCGCGAGTTTGAGCGGGCGGCGACGACGGTGGCGAACGCGTCGCTGATTCCCGTGGTCGCGCCGTACGTGCGGCGGATCGCGGAAGCACTGCGGGAGCGCGGCGCGGTGTTTGACGTGCTGCAGAGCAACGGCGGCACGGCGACGCCGGACGAGATCGCGGCGTTTCCCGTGCGGACGGTCTTGTCCGGACCGGCGGGCGGCGTCGTGGCGGCGGCAACGTGGGCGCGGCGGCACCGGCGGCGCGAGGTTGTCAGTTTCGACATGGGCGGGACGTCGACCGACGTGGCGTATCTTTGCGGCGCGCCGGCGATCGTGCCCGAGTTTTCGTTGAACGGTTTGTCGTTGCGCGTGCCGGTAGTGGACGTGCAGACCGTCGGCGCGGGCGGCGGGTCGCTGGTGTGGAGCGATGCGCTGGGGGCGCTGCGCGTTGGGCCGCAAAGTGCGAGCGCCGATCCGGGGCCGGCGTGCTACGGACGCGGCGGCGCGGCGACGGTGACCGACGCCCATGCGGTGCTCGGACACCTCGCCGCCGACGCACCCCTGGCGGGTTCGCTGCCACTCGACACGGAGCGCGCGCGCGCGGCGATCGAGAGCGTCGCGCGCGCTGGAATGCGCGACCCCGACCGGCCCCTCCTTGGCGCCGCGGGCGCGAACAAGGATCCCGCCCCCGACCCCGCCCCCGAACCCGAACCCGACCCCGAACCCGAACCCGAACCCGACCCCGAACCCGAA